>DUZX01000014.1 GCA_013349325.1 Desulfuromonadales bacterium | reverse complement strand
TAGAAAAAGTGCGGAGGAAGCTACCCAAGTGGGCAAAAAGCCCGCATCAAATTAACACCAAAATTCTCAAGTTATTTCTTGATATTGAATCTTCTGGGGAAAACAAAATAACTGAATCTTTACTTATGAAACGATTCGGTGACCATGCAAAATTCATAGGAAACTTCAATCAAATGAAAATAATCTCTCACAAAAACCATGCTAAAGTTTTTGAAGTTATTGACGGATATATCACAATTTGGGAACCAGTTATTGAAATAGTCAATGACTTCAAGAAAATAATTAACTGCGGCAAATAAATTGCAGCACCAGACAGAGCGAGGCGTGCTAATTCATGCTTTGCTCTGTTCCATAAGTTGTACTTATCTCTTTCCGGTTTGTTGTTCAACTCGTTAATCAACGGTTTCCCTATATAAGAAACATGTCTCTTATATAGGATGCTTGTTTCTTATATAAGAAATCCACTTGGTTTCCTATATAAGATGCTTTACAGTTGTTTGCTGCCGTTCAAATATTCCGCTGGAATCCTGGTTTCAAGCTCTGTTCCTCGTATAAGGCGATATGGTAGCAGCCAGATTTTTAAATTCGGATCCCATCGTGCTCGCATCTTTTGTAATTTTGCTCTTAGCTCGGTTTCTTCAAAAGCTACCGTAATTGGTACAATATCACCGTCTTTAAAGCTGAATGGCGGCTGCCAGGTTTTTTCTTCTACTATGATTTCAACCGTTTTCAGACGTACACCGCGTGTCTCGTCATAGCGATAACGGACACAGAGCAACGATTCGCCATACTGCTCAACAAGTCGCTTTGTTCCCTTCTGCCCTGGTTTAAGGTGGCAGTGAGATTTCATTTCTTTCAGCAAGGTCACCATGAAGCAAATCCCGTTTTATTGCCGCGTTGATAGATAATTGCTCGAATATATACGTAAACTTTTGTAGGATGTAAATTAATAAATTCAAGGGAGTTAAGATATGATCGACTTTCCAAAACGAATGCTTCCTCAATACTTGAAACTGCTTGAAATACGAGGCGTTCCTGCTGCCAGCTTTGCTGAGTGCATCAAATGGTGTCGCTATTTTCTTGATTTTTATGAAAAATATCCGGCAGCAATTTCCCAAGCGGAGCAGTTGCCATTTTTTATCGAGAAACTAAAAGCGAAGAAGCAGAGTGACCTTCAATGCCGTCAGGCAGCGTATGCGATAAAAGTGTTTCTGGAGATTCAAAAACAAGAGGATGTGCCGCAGATTCGAAATCAGAACAAATCTCAACAGTTGGCTGATGTTTCTGATTCGCCATCAGTTCAGCCAGTTACTGTCAGACGATATGCGTCACATTATTCAGATGCCGGATATCAGGAAAAATCTGATTCGCCTGAGTGGGATGCGGTTCTTGCCAACATGGCGACGGAGATAAAAGTCCGTCATTATTCCCGCAAGACGCTGAAGACGTACGCCAATTGGTCCAGGCAGTTCCAAAGGTTCCTGAAGAATAAGCCGCCTCTGGAGCTGACCAGCGATGATGTGAAGAAATATCTGACGTATCTGGCGGTCAGATGTCAGGTGGCGTCAACAACCCAGAACCAGGCATTCAACTCACTTTTATTTTTTTATAGACATGGCCTGAAGCGCGAATTCGGTGAATTGAGCGATGTGCCACGGGCGAAAAAGTCGCTCTATATTCCGGCTGTGCTGTCCCGTGTCGAGATCGATGCCATCATTGGTCATCTTTCCCAACCGTTTTCTCTGGTTGTCAAGTTGTTGTTCGGGTGTGGGCTGCGACAGTTTGAATGTCTGCAACTGCGGGTGCGTGATTTCAATTTTGATGCGGGGAAGCTCACGATTCATGGCAAAGGAAAAAAGGACCGCACTGTTCCTATTCCGGAGTCGATTTTGCCGGAGTTGCAGGCACAAATGAGAAAGATCGGTGAACTGCATGATCAAGACCTGGCCGCAGGGTATGACGGGGTGTTTCTGGATGATGCCGTGGAGAAGAAATATCCAAAAGCACCGAAGGAGTTCATACATCAATGGTTTTTCCCGCAAAAGAATCTGACCCTGGTTCGTGAAAACGGTCAGCGACGACGTTGGCATTTGCATGAGTCAGAATTGCAGGAAGCACTTTATCCTGCCGTTCGCAAAGCAAAGATCCCCAAGAAAGTAACATCGCACATTTTCCGCCACTCATTTGCTACCCATCTGTTGCAGGCTGGTTATGATATCCGCGTAATCCAGACCATGCTCGGGCACTCCAGCCTGAAAACCACCATGATCTACACCCACTGCGTGCCGGTCAGGATGGTGAAAGAACCAAAGAGTCCGCTGGATTTGTGAAACCTGATAGATTACTCCACCTGTTCCGCCAGAAGCTCAACCGTGTGCCTGACCGCTATCGACGCGCCATCCTGATCGAAACCGCCTCTAATCTGCATGACGCAGCCGGGGCAGTCCATGGCGACTGTTTTTGCGCCGGTCTGTTTAATGTTATGCAGCTTACGCTGCAGGATCGGCGCGGATATCTCCGGCAGCTTCATCGAATACGATCCACCCATGCCGCAGCAGGTATCGCACTCAAACATTTCAGAAAGCTCGTAGCCCGCTTTCTGTAGCAGTTCACGCGGCTGTTCAAACACCTTCAGTGTCCGCTTCAGGTGACAGGAATCGTGGTAGGTAATTGTGCCGAGTTGTTGCCCCTCCTTCAGCGTCAAACGCCCCTCATCGACCAGTTTTTTGACCAGCGTGGATAAATCGACCGTTTTAGCGGCCAGAATCTTAGCCTGCGGCAGCCATTCCGTTTGCCCAAGGCTTTCAAAGGTGCTGATAAATTCATGATCCAGCGCCACGGTACAGGTCGGGCAGGCCGAGACCACATAGGTAACCTCTTCGCGAAGCAGCGCCTTGATGTTATCAACGGCGTTGCTGGCGGCCACTTCGTAGGCGCCGTTATAGCGTGCCGGGGCACCGCAGCAGGTCTGATCCTCCGGAAAAATGACCTCGATACCGCCTTTATTCAGAATCCTGACTAACGCTTCACCCATTTCCGGGTAGGCGAAATCGATCAGGCAGCCGGCGTAAAAAGCCGCTTTTTCTTTCAGCCTGGGCTGGTTGATCTTTTTGAAACGATCCCGGAACGGTTCTGCCGCAATGGCAGGCAGACTGCGGCCATCGGTCAGATCAGCCAGAAACAGCGGCAGGTGACGGACAAATTTTCCCGAGGTGAACGGCTTGCCGGCAACGAAAGCGGCCCGTAGCATCCCGTGAAACAGCGAGCGGTTATTCACGACGGCATAGATCGCTTTCTGCAGCAGCGGCAGCCCCTGATCCTGTACCAGCCGGCGCCGGATCTCCATGATCAGCTCCGGAATATCGATCTTGCCGGGACAGACATCCGTGCAAGCGCCGCACTGAATGCAGAGCCCCTGGATATCTTCAGATTTTTTAAGTTCATCGAACCAGGCCGTCAGAATCGTACCGATACCACCGGTGTAGACCTTGCCAAAGACATGTCCGCCGACCAGACGGAAAATCGGGCAGACGTTGAGGCAGGAGGCACAGCGAATGCATTGCAGCGCCTGTTTGAATTTCGGATCAGCCGCCATCTCTGAGCGGCGGTTATCCATCAGAATAATATGCATAGCCTTCATCGACCCGTCGCTGTTCGGCGTCGGGCCGGTGATGATCGAAACGTAGCTGGTCAGCAGCTGAGCGGTGGCGCTGCGCGGCAGCGCTTTTAAAATGGTGGCGACATCCGCATATTTTTCAATCAGTTTTTCGATACCTACCAGTGCGATGTGAATTTTGGGTAGCGATGTGACCAGGCGGGCATTGCCCTCATTGGTCATCAGCACGATGCTTCCGGTCTCCGCCACGGCGATGTTGCCGCCGGAAATACCCATATCAGCCGCCAGAAAGGTCGGGCGCAATTTCTCGCGGGCAACTTTGACCAGACGCGGGATATCGGATGTCAGACGCTCATTGACCTCTTTGCTGAACAGGTCGGAAACCTCCTCCTTGGTCATGTGGATGGCCGGCATGACCATATGTGAGGGTGTCTGTCCGGCAAGCTGAATGATCCATTCACCCAGATCGGTCTCGCCCACTTCGATTCCGGCTTTTTCCAGATACTGATTGAGATGGATCTCTTCCGTCGCCATCGATTTTGATTTTATGACTGATGTGACGCCATTGTCCCGTGCAACTTTCAGGATGTATTCTCTGACTTTTGCCGGGTCACTCGCCCGGAATACCGTGGCACCGGCAGCTTCGGCATTCTTCTGAAACAGATCCGAGAGCTCGTCGAGATGGGCGGCGGCATACCCTTTCAGGTCTGCAATCCGTCCGCGCAACGCCTCAAAATCGATGCCCTCGTAGGCCTTGGCACGATTGACCTTATAGGCTTCAGAGAACTTGCCCAGCGCGCCGGTCAGATTGGCGTTATTGACCGCTTTGGCGATCGACTCCTTGAATTCAGTTCCCATCAGTTGTTCCCTCCCCATTCGTCGACAAAAATAATTATCAGCCGCTCCGGCCCATGAACACCGATCGTCAACACCCGCTCGATATCGGCCGTACGACTCGGTCCGGTTATCATTGCCAGATAGGCGCAGTCACGGGGGTGAACTTTTGCAAGCAGCGTCGGCATATCCGGCAGTATGCCGCTCGTCGGCACCAGAGCGATATGAATTGTGGAGAGTGACGAGACCAGGCGCTGTGCAATGGCGGTCGAGTTCTGCGCCAGTGAGCCGGTATCGGCCAGCGCCCACTCCATCTGACTGATGCCGAAACGGGCAGTGGCAGCAGACTCACGGGTAACATCAAACTTCAACCCGGCTATCGCAGCCAGCTGATTCCGCTCCATACCGTCAAGAAACGAACCCTCGGCCCAGAGCGCAGAGGCCTCCGGTGTTTCAGCCAAACCCTCTTTACGGAGAAACCGGATCAGATAGTCGAGCGCCTCTATTTTGGTCGCATACCGATAAACCTCAGCGCTGACCCCTTCGGCCCTGACTTTGAACTGCTCATACAACATGGCGACCTCCTGATGCGGACTGGAATTGATACGCTGTTCCAAATAACGAAAAAAAGTTGCGTCTCTAAAACTGATATACCAATTTATATATTCGAGAAAGTGAGATAATAAAGATACTGTTTAAATTTGTAAAACCAGAGTGTACGTCAGCCTATTGCATCTCAATAGCTCTTGTCAATAGGCATTTTAGCGCGTATCAAAAAATAAAACTTGACAGCATTTTTCAAAACAGTTAATTGGTATTACAAGTTTACATAACTGGTTTTTATTTTTTTATCACACACTGACAGCAATACCCTCAACAAACAATCAGACACCCGTGTTGCAGTAGCTGTATACCCCACAGAACGGAAGGAGAAAGATCATGCCCTGGATTCAAACGTACACACCCGCCGGAGGAAGCCTCGGGTTGTCGGCTCTTATCGCCGCTGTCCCGCTCGTCGTCATTTTTGTCTGCCTCGCAGTATTGAAGATGAAGGCTCACAAAGCCGGCCCTCTGGCAGTCGCCTCAGCCATCGGCATTGCCATCATGGTCTGGGGCATGCCGGCTAAACTTGCCGGACTGGCCTTTATGCAGGGCGCCGCTTTTGGTCTTTTTCCAGTCTTCTACATCGTCATCACAACACTCTTTCTCTACAACATCACCGTTAAAGGTGGTCAGTTTGAAATTATCCGGGCCTCGCTGGCCGGTGTCACCGGCGACCGTCGCATCCAGGCGCTGCTGATTGCCTTCTGTTTCGGTGCCTTTATCGAAGGCGCCGCCGGCTTCGGTACACCGGTTGCCATTGCGGGCGCCACGCTGGTCGGCCTCGGCTTCCGGCCGCTGTATGCCGCCGGTGTCTGCCTGATTGCCAATACCGCTCCGGTTGCCTTCGGCGCCATCGGAATCCCGGTAGTCGCACTGGCCGGCGTTATGGGATACGGCGATGACGGCCTGATGAAGCTCTCCACCATGGTTGGCCGTCAGCTCCCCTTCATCTCGGTCTTCATCCCCTTCTACGTTATTCTGATTATGGTCGGCTTCAAGAAAACCATCGAAGTGCTGCCGGCCATCATCGTCTGCGGTGTCACTTTTGCCGTCAGTCAGTGGGCTACCGCCAGCTACCTCGGCCCCTATCTGCCTGACATCATCTCCTCGCTGGCCGCTATGGCCGCCCTGGTCGTACTCCTGCAGGTCTGGCAGCCGAAAGAGAATTATGTTTTTGATCACGAAACACACACCGGTACCAAGGAACAGCACCATTACACTGCCGGCGAAGTATTCAAGGCCTGGTCTCCCTACCTGGCTCTGACCATCATGGTTCTTTTGTGGGGTATCCCCTCCATCAAGGCTGAGCTTGACAAGAGCAAAGTTGTCGTCACGGTTGCCGGTCTTGACAGCATGATCGTCAAAAAAGTATCCAAACCGGAAGATGGATTAAAGAAGATAACCGCCGTTACCGTTGAAGCTGACAAATTACTGGCAAGCCTGCCGACAACTGAGCCAAAACTGGCCGACGTCATCACCATGCTGAATGAGCTGAAAGGACTGAAAGAAAAGTTCCTGCCGATTGAGCAGGGTATGGTAGGCAAGGGCGCGGTACTGACAGAAGAGCGCAATGCCGGGTTCAACGGTATTGCCAAGAAGAGCTCTGATATCCAGAAGTTGGTAAAGGATGATCTGGAAAAGAACAAGATTACCGCCAAAGACCAATTCAAGCCGCTGGCAAAAGCAACTGCGGATCAGTTGCCGATCAAACTGCCGGCCAAGTATAACTTCAACTTCATGTCCGCTGCCGGCACCGCCATCCTGATAGCCGCTTTCCTCTCGGCCCTGATCTGCGGCGTCGGTTTTGGCGATGTAGGTAAACTGGCCGGCAAAACCCTCTACGACATGCGCTTCCCGGCTGTCACGGTCGCCTCCGTGCTTGGCTTGGCCTATGTCATGAACACCTCAGGCATGACCAACTGCCTCGGCCTGGTCTTCACCAAGACCGGCCACTGGTTCCCGTTCATCTCTCCGTTCCTCGGCTGGCTGGGCGTATTCCTGACCGGCTCCGATACATCCAGTAACGTCCTCTTCGGCGGACTACAGAAAGCGACAGCTGAGCAACTGGGCCTCAATCCGATCCTGACCGGCGCAGCCAACACCAGCGGCGGCGTCATGGGCAAGATGCTTTCTCCGCAATCACTGGCCGTTGCCACCGCCGCCTGCGGTATGGTTGGCGAAGAGGGCACACTGTTCCGCTTTACCTTTAAACACTCGATTTTCCTGACGGTCATCGTCGGCGTGATTATCTATCTGCAGGCCTATTATCTGCAATGGATGGTACCGTAAAGACAACCCCTCCCCGCTCCCCTTATCAGGGGAGGGCTTTAAACTCCCTCCTGACAAGGTGGGAGCGAGGGGGGCATTTCTCACAACCATAACAACAGGAGAGCATGCCGTGAACACACCACCGAATTCTGCTGACATTGACCGCCTGCCGGAAGCGTATCGCACTTTCTACCGTGAGTGCAGCACCTTCATCCCGGAATCACGGTTGTTCTGCGATCCGATCAGCACCTTGGCCTACGGGACAGACGCAAGTGTATACCGGATGATACCCAAAATCGTCATCAAGGTCTGCAATGCAGAGGAGATGGCGCGTATTATCAGGGTTGCCAACGCTTTCAAAATTGCCATCACGTTCCGGGCAGCCGGCACCAGTCTGTCCGGCCAGGCGGTCACTGATTCGGTTCTGCTGGTTATGTCCGGCGGCTGGGGGAAATGTGTTATTTCAGACAACGGCGATACTATCTCGCTGGAACCTGCCATCCTGGGCGCAGAAGCCAACGCCTACCTGAAACCGTATGACCGCAAGATCGGACCGGACCCGGCTTCGATCAACCATGCCATGATCGGCGGCATTGCCGCCAACAACGCCAGCGGCATGTGCTGCGGCACGACCGACAACAGTTACAAGACCGTTATGGAGATGAAGATAATCTTTCACGACGGCACCCTGCTGGACACTTCCGATACGGCGTCTCGCGCAGCATTCCTGGCCGGTCACCGCGACCTGGTTGCAACACTAGAGTCTATCCGGGATGAGATCGCTGCCGACACGGCCCTGTCGGAGTTGATCACGCGCAAATACAAAATAAAGAATACGACCGGCTACGGCATCAACTCGTTTGTCGATCACACCGACCCGATCGACATCATCAAGCATCTGATGATCGGTTCCGAGGGGACGCTCGGCTTCATTGCCGACATCACCTTTCGCACCATCATCGAGCATGCCCATAAGGCGTCAGCCCTGATTTTCTTTCCCGATATCGCCACTGCCTGCCACGGCGTTATGCAGTTGGACCGTACGGTAGTTTCGGCTACCGAACTGATGGACCGTATTTCACTGCGCGCCGTTGAAGACAAACCGGGTATGCCGGAATACCTGAAAACCCTGGATGAAAACGTCACATCCCTGTTGGTGGAGGTACGGGGCGAAACCCATGCGGTGCTGGACGAACAGGTGGCAAAGGTCAAACAGCGCCTGGACGGTATACAAACGGTATTCCCGATTGCCTTTACCGATGTCAAAGCGGAATACGAGGCACTCTGGAATATTCGTAAAGGGCTGTTCCCGGCCGTCGGCAACGTGCGGCGTATCGGCACGTCAGTCATTATTGAAGATATCGCTTTCCCACTGGAGCGACTTGCTGAGGCGACGGTTGAGCTGCGCAGCATGATGATCCGCAACGGCTATGGTGATGCCATTATTTTCGGGCATGCCCTGGACGGCAACCTGCATTTCGTGTTGACCCCCGATTTTACCCAGCAGGAAGAGGTCGAGCAGTACGATAAATTCATGCAGGAGGTCTGCTCCATGGTGGTCAACACCTACGGCGGCGCCCTGAAAGCTGAACATGGTACCGGGCGCAACATGGCCCCCTTTGTCGAAATGGAATGGGGGGTCACAGCCTATAGCCTCATAAAGCGCATCAAAAAGGCCTTTGACCCGCATAACCTGATCAACCCCGGTGTTCTCATCAATGATAATCCGGCCGTGTATCTGGAGAACTTGAAACATATGCCGCAGGCGCATGAGAAGATCGACAAGTGCATTGAGTGCGGATTCTGCGAGATCATGTGCCCTTCAAAGAACCTGACCGCCACACCGCGTCAGCGCATCACCGCCCGGCGCCAGATAGCCGGTCTGCGGCATTCCGGAACAGATGCAAGCCAGTTGCAGCGCCTCGAGCAGGATTACATCTATTGGGGTGAAGCCACCTGCGCCGTGGACGGATTGTGCGCCACGACCTGCCCGGTCTCCATCAATACCGGCGATTACACCAGGATACTGCGCAATCAGAAACAGAGTGCGCGGGCCAACGCCACCGCCAACTACATTGCCCGCCATTTTGCCGGCACTGCGGCACTGGTACGCACCGGACTCACCTTTGCTGATTTTGTGCATCAGATACTGGGCAGCCCGGTCATGATACGCATGGTCAACACAGCCCGTGACCTGTCACACAATGCCGTGCCGCTCTGGACACCCTTAATGCCACAGCGTGGATCGCTGCCAACGGTGTCACAGCCGCGCCAGCACACAAAACCGAAAGTCGTCTATTTCGCCAGCTGCTCCAGCAGAATGATGGGGCCGGCACAGAGCGACCCTGACCAACGGCCACTCAACCAGGCGGTCATGGCGGTGCTGGAAAAAGCCGGTTATGACGTGATCCTGCCTGATGATATGGACACGCTCTGCTGTGGTATGGCCTTTGACAGCAAAGGCTTCTTTGAAGCTGCCGAAACCAAGAGCCGTGAACTGGAAAAAGCGCTGATGGCCGCCAGCAGAAACGGTGAATATCCGGTGCTGTGTGATACCAGCCCTTGTCTCTTCCGCATGCGCCAGGTACTGGATAAAAAGCTCAAGCTCTATGAACCGGTTGAATTTATCCATGACTTCCTCATGCAACGCTTGATCTTTACCAGGTCACCGGAAACTGCGGCAATCCATGTCACCTGCAGTTCCACCAAAATGCTGCTGGCAGAAAAATTCAAGACCGTAGCCCTGGCCTGTGTCGAGAAGATCGTCACTCCAACCAAAGTCACCTGCTGCGGTTTCGCGGGCAGCAAGGGTTTTGATACTCCGGAGCTGACAGCATCGGCGCTGGCGGCATTAAAGCCGTCCCTGCCGCCTGAATGCAAAACCGGCTATTCCAACAGTCGCCCCTGCGAAATCGGCCTGTCACAGCATAGCGGCGGCATCAACTATCAGTCCATAGCCTATCTGGTGGACCGCTGTACCACCGGCAGGAATCCGGATAGTTGAAAATCGTCACCGCCGGAGTCAGTTAACCGGTTCGAAGTAACCATGTGTCTGTTGCAGTATTTAAAGAAATCATATAAAAGAGGGGGGTGTCATGCATGACACCCCCCTTTTTGATTGGATAATTACTATGAATTTTCAACCGATAAAGCCGAAAAAAGTCTCCACCCAGATTGCCGAGCAGATTCGCGCCTCGATTCTGGCCGGAGAATTTGCTCCGGGAGATAAACTCCCCCCCGAACGTGAACTGGCCGAACTGTTCGGCGTTTCGCGTCCTTCTGTACGTGAAGCTATCAACGTACTGGCATCATCCGGTCTGGTATCCTCCTATCAGGGGGGCGGCACAGTTGTCATGTCCCTGGTTGAGACGACCGCCGCCAATCCGCTGACGGAACTGATCCGCTCTCAGCAGGAACGGGCCCTGGATGTCATCGAAGTGCGCAAATGCATGGAATCATGGACCGTCTACTATGCCGCCCAGCGAGCGCTGCCGGATGATATCCGCCGCATGGATGAGATTATTGCTGCCATGCAGCGCAATCTCGAACTGAAGCAGCCTTCCGAAGACCTGGATGCCAATCTGCACATCGTGATTGCCCGCGCAACCCATAACATCGTCTGGCTGCATCTGATGCAGAGCCTGTTTGATGCGATGAAGGAGTTTCAGCGCAGCGTATGGAGAGCGGTTTATCTGACACAGGATGATCATCTGCTGTTGTTCAATCACCACAAGGCTATTGTGGATGCCATCAAACTGAAGGATTCTGAAGCCGCCCGCGACGCCATGACACACCATCTGACGTTCGCTCAGGGGCGCAGCAACGCCTACGTTTCGCAAAATCAAACAGCCTGACATTATACTGATCACGGAGCTTACATGCAGATTGCAGCCACCACAATTCCCGATGTCCTGATCCTGGAACCGAAAGTTTTTGGCGATGAACGCGGCTTCTTTTTTGAAAGCTTCAACGAAAACCGTTTCCGCGAACTAACCGGAATAGATCTGCACTTTGTCCAGCACAACCACTCCCGCTCGGCGGGTGGAGTCCTGCGCGGCCTGCATTACCAGATTCAGCAGCCACAGGGTAAACTGGTGCGGGTGGTCGTTGGTGAAGTGTTTGATGTGGCCGTTGACATCCGCCGCTCTTCCGCTACCTTCGGGCAGTGGTTCGGAGCGCTGCTTTCGGCGGATAACAAGCGTCAGATGTGGGTGCCACCCGGCTTTGCCCACGGTTTTTGTGTCACCTCCGAAATTGCTGAATTCCTGTACCTGACCACCGAGTATTATGCCCCCGAGCATGAACGCTGCATCGCCTGGGACGACCCGCAACTCGGCATAACCTGGCCGCTGGCCTCCGTTCCGAATGTATCCGCCAAAGACCGCCAGGGCCGCTTGTTCAAAGACGCCGACCTGTTCCCATGATGTACTTTTTTTGACGGATCTCCTGCCGATATTCACCTCCAATCTGCATTGAAAAACTATTTTCATCCTGATAAAACCAGCGCTGTTAGAATCCAACAAACTAGTGTATGTTATCGCGGTTCAATGTGAGTACAGCAACGCCAGCAGAGCTACTTGTACGAGGATACCGCGCATGAATGAAAAAGTTCCTATCCTGATAGTCGACGATCTCCCCCAGAATATCATGGCCTTGCAGGAGGTTATTGCCGATATGGGGTTTGACGTCATAACCGCCCAATCGGGAAATGATGCACTGCGACTGTCGCTCAAAAACGACTTCGCCCTGATCCTGATGGATGTCCAGATGCCCGGCATGAACGGCTTTGAAGTGGCCAGGCTCATTCGTGCAAATCCCAAAACAAACCATTTTCCAATCATCTTTGTAACCGCCGGCATGAAGGATCTGCTCGGGCAAATCAAAGGATACGAAACCGGCGCGGTTGATTATCTGATGAAGCCGTTCGAGCCGGTCATCCTGCGCAGCAAGGTACAGGTCTTTAAAGAGCTGTATCAGCAGCGTAAGGTCATTGAGCATTTCTACAACAACCTCGAGCAGATCGTTGAAAAACGAACCATGGAGTTGAAAGAGGCCAACGAGACAATTTCACGCCTGGCGGCCACTGATGAACTGACAGGGCTCTCCAATCGTCGTTCTTTCAACGACGGCCTGAGTGCTGCCGTCAGCGCGACACGTCGTCACCACTACCCGCTTTCCATGATCATGATCGACCTTGACCATTTCAAAAAGATCAATGACACCTGTGGCCATTCTGAAGGCGATGAAGTTCTGAAGTTATTTGCCAACCTGCTGCGGGAAATGATCCGGGCCGAAGATACGGCTGCCCGCTGGGGTGGCGAGGAATTTGTCGTCATACTTCCGCACACCGGATGCGAAGCGGCAGCCGCTCTGGCTGAACGTATTCGGGTCGGCTTTGAAATGAAGGTCGGCGATGACGTCCCCTATAAACTGTCGGCCAGCTTCGGCGTGGTGCAACTACAGGAGGGTGAAAACAGGGACAACTTGATCCGGCGGGCAGATGACGCTCTCTATCGCGCCAAAAACTTCGGGCGCAACCAGGTCGTAATCGGGTAAGAAAAGGCATTCAGACCGGTCTGAATGCCAAGAAAAGAACCCAGAGGGAAGTCTACATGTCGTTTTACACAAACCTCACCACCAAAAAAAAACTGATCCTCGGTTTTTCAATTATCGTCTCTCTGACGATGACTATCGGAATTGTCGCCTACTTTCAGATCAATAAACTCATTGAAGCTGATGCCAAGCTCTATGAAAAAGGGGTTGTGGCGCTGGAAAAAATCGGCATTGTCAGCGCCAATTTTCAACGGGTACGCTGTAACGTTCGCGAAATTATTCTTGAGACGACGCCCGAAGAGATCGCACTGCGTGAAAAGCGGATCTGGATGTTTCGTGAGGAGGCTGGCGCTGCAGCGACTATTCTGGAAAAAGTGCTGCCGGACGACGAAGCCAGAAGACTGTTTGCTGCTTTTATGGAGGCCCGTAAAAACTACGGTGCCCACCTGAAGCAGACCATTGAAATGGCAAAGGAAAATCAGGATGCAGACGCTACACGCTTTATTCTGAAGGATGCCTACAAGACTGAGTTAATCATGATCACAGAGATTGGTTTATTATCTGAATATCTCACCAAATCAGCCAAGCAGCTCTCCGACCAGAACAGCGCGGAGGCCAGAACGTCCGCTCAGATTCTACTGATTCTCGCTTTTAGCTCCACACTGCTGGCAGCGATTCTGGCTATGCTGATTACGCGCAGCATTGCCACCCCACTCCAAAAAATACTGAACGCGGTTCTTTCGCAACAGGAGGTCGTCAAAGAAAAATCGCGTCTGGCAGAGGCGATTTCGGCAGGAGATCTGGCCCAGGAGGTCATCATTTCCCAGCCATTGCAGCTGGATATTGAGCAGGTAAGTGATGATGAGGTCGGAACACTGTTAAAAGCGATCGTCACCACGAGTGCAACGCAACACTCACTGGACACCGCCTTCGCCGGAATGTCCGACTCACTGCGCCATGCCCGCGAACAGGAAGCTCTCAGCAGCTGGTTTAAAGAGGGGCAGAACAAACTCAACATTATCATGCGGGGAGAGAAGCCGATTACGGAGCTGGCGGAACAGGCGCTTGCATTTTTGACGGACTACCTCTGCGCCGGCGTCGGCATTTTCTATGTCTATGACCAGCAGCGGGCGGTACTTACCTATGCCGCCAGTTACGCCATCACTCAAAATAAACGCCAGGCAGAACAGATTACGCTAGGTGAAGGGCTGGCCGGACAGGCGGCACTTGAAAAAAAGATGATCATTCTGAATGACGTTCCGCCCGGTTATTTACGCATCAGCTCCGGACTGGGTGAATCTGAACCGGCACATATCGTTGCCCTGCCGCTCCTCTTTAACGGATCCCTGGTCGGCCTGGTGGAACTGGGCTCGTTTACCGCTTTTGGAGAAGAGGATCTCGAGTTTTTAAAACAGATCATGGAGGCACTGGCTATCGCACTCAGTGTCAACATATCACGGCAACAGGTCAATGAACTGCTTGAGCAGACTCAAGCCCAAACGGAAGAGCTGCGCGTTCAGCAGGAGGAGTTGCAGCAGACCAATGAAGAGCTGGAAGAGCGGGCAGAGATGCTGGAGCAGCAACGCGAGCAGATTCGTGCCACAAATCGCGAAATAGAGCAGGCCAGCGCCGACCTGCAGCGCAAAGCCACTGAACTTGAGCGGGTCAGCACATACAAATCAGAGTTTCTGGCAAATATGTCACATGAATTACGTACTCCGCTGAACAGCCTGATGATCCTCTCCAGCCTGCTCAGAGATAATCGTGAAGGAAATCTGAGCCCCAAACAGATCGAGTTCGCGGCAACCATCAATGGCGCCGGCCGGGACCTGCTAAATCTGATCAACGACATTCTCGACCTTTCCAAAATTGAATCGGGTCATATGGAATTTAATTTCGAGACTCTGGTGGTACCGGAACTCTGCAATCAGCTTCTCAATATACTTGAACCGATTTCGACACATAAAGGGATTGAATTCAAAGTAACGTTAGATGATTCCGCTCCCCAGTCCATCGTCAGCGACAGTCAAAGAACCTTACAGATTCTGAAGAATCTGCTTTCGAACGCCTGCAAGTTCACCAGTTCAGGTTCTGTATCACTGCGCGTCTCTACTCCGGCCAGTCATGAAAATCTGCTTGCAACCCCGTCGATTGCCTTTGCGGTCACCGACACCGGCATCGGGATTCCGCAGGAAAAGCATTCGCTGATATTTAATGCGTTCCAGCAGGCCGACGGGAGTACCAGCCGCAGTTATGGCGGAACCGGCCTGGGACTTTCCATCTCGCGCCAGTTGGCCCGCTCCATGGGGGGAGAGATAACACTGGTGAGTGAGCCGGGAGTAGGAAGTACCTTTACGCTCCTTTTGCCGATACGGCAGACGAATCAGACTTCCCAGACCGGTCAGACCGGTCAGACCGGCCAGAAACCCACCCTGGTGGAAGCATCCCATAAAACCAACCTCACCCCGCTCACCGCGCTTCCCATGCCGCTCCTGGATGATCGTGAGCAGGCACACGAGGGGGGCAAAAGCATTCTGATCATCGAGGACGACCTGAGTTTTGCCGGAGTGTTGATCAGGATGGTGCGTGATCGCGGCTTCTTGGCATTGGTGGCTGCCGACGGGGAAAGCGGGATCGGCATGTCAGAGCGCTATCGCCCCAGCGCAATCATACTGGATGTCATGCTGCCGCACATTGACGGTTGGGGCGTCATGCGCAGCCTGAAAGATAATCCGCTGACACGACATATCCCGGTGCATTTCATCACCTGCCTGGAAGAGCGCCAGAAGGCCATGAGTATGGGGGCGGTCGGCTTTGTCACCAAACCGGTCAGCGGTGAACAGATGGATTCCGTTTTTGAAGCGCTGGAATCGGCCCTGGAGAAAACGACCAAATCACTGCTGATCGTTGAAGACGACCCGGCCCAGGCCTCGGCTATGGAGGCTTTGCTGCAGGAACGAAACATTACCATAACGATTGCAGAAAGCGGCGCTGCGGCTATTGACGTTATCTCCCGTGAACTTATTGACTGCATTGTGCTTGATCTGGGACTGGCAGACATGGGCGCTTTTGAGCTGTTGGAAGAACTCAAAAAACGTGATCAGGGCAGGCGTATTCCGGTCATAATTCATACGGGGAGGGATCTGACACGTGAAGACGAAGCACAACTTCGCCATTACGCCGAAAGTATCATCATCAAAGGGGCGAAAAGTCCTGAACGGCTCCTGAACGAAGTGTCTCTCTTTCTTCACTTGATTGAGACGTCTCTCGATCCGGACAAACAGCGCATGATTCGCTCTGCGCTTGACAAAGAAGCTCTCCTGGAAGGGAAAAAAATTCTGATCGTTGATGACGATATGCGCAATGTGTTCTCTCTTTCCAGCGCCCTGGCGGAAAAGAATATCCTGTTTTTTGAAGCCGAGAACGGGTTCGAAGCTTTGAAACAGCTCAACTTACAGCCCGATATCGACCTGATTCTGATGGATATCATGATGCCCGAAATGGACGGTTATGAGGCGATGCGCAAAATCAGGGCTGATGCCCGTTTTCACAATCTACCGATCATTGCACTGACCGCCAAGGCGATGAAGGGTGATCGTGAAGAGTGCCTCAAGGCTGGTGCCAGCGACTACATTCCCAAACCGGTGGATATGGAAAAACTCTTCTCGCTGCTACGTGTCTGGCTGTATTCGACGGAAACAAAGCCATCAGACAGGCCAGACAGCTCAAACTGGTCTGAAGGCAATTCATGAACAACTCAGCACTCATAGATCTTGAAATAAAGTTCCTGCTGGAGGGTGTCTATCAGGTCTACGGCTATGATTTCAAAAATTATTCCGAGGCTTCACTCAGGCGGCGGCTGCTCCACTGGCTATCCAGCTCCGATTTTGACACCCTTTCGCAAGCCCAGTCGCAACTGCTGCGGGATCGCGACTTATTTGAGACGCTCTTGCAGGGAATCACAGTTACTGTCTCGGAGATGTTCCGCGACGCATCTTTTTTCAAGGCCATCCGCGAACAGGTGGTACCGTATCTGAAGACCTACCCCTTTGTAAAAATATGGCACGCCGGTTGTGCCACCGGCGAAGAAGCCTATTCAATGGCGATTCTCCTGTTGGAAGAGGGGATGCAGGGGCGCTTCCGGATTTATGCTACCGACATCAATGAAGCGGTGATCCGTTCTGCGCAGGAAGGAATTTATCCACTGAAAGACCTACAGAATTTCACCAGAAACTACCAACGTTCCGGCGGAAGCGGCTCTTTTTCCGATTACTACACGGCCCGCTATGATTACGCTATCCTGTCCCCTTCGCTGCGTGAGAACATCGTCTTCGCCGCACATAATCTGACTGCGGATGCCGCTTTCGGCGAGATGAACCTGATACTGTGCCGAAATGTTATGATTTACTTCAAAACTGCGCTCAAAGATCAGGTTCTGGAACTCTTTGACAGCAGTCTGGTGGCAGGCGGTTTTCTCTGCGTCGGCACCAAGGAAAGTCTGGATAACCGTAAGATCTCCGGCCGTTATGAGGAGCTGACGCCACGGGCACAGATTTATCGGAAACGGTATGCTTAGCAATAACACGCATACGTTTGAAGCTGTCGTGATCGGTGTTTCAACCGGCGGAGTTTCGGCGCTCAAGATCATACTCGGCGAACTGTCGGCTGAATTTCCGCTCCCTGTGATGATTGTCAGTCATATCTCGCCGGATTCCGATGATGGCTTGGCTCTCCTTCTGAACAACCATAGTGCCCTACGCGTAAAAGAAGCTGATGAACAGGAGGAACTGGCTGCCGGGACGGCCTACCTGTCGCCTGCCAACTATCATCTGATGATTGAGCAGAACCGGACTCTGTCGCTCTCCGTCGATCCTCCAGTCAACTATGCCCGTCCTTCGGTTGATGTTCTCTTTGAGACTGCGGCCGACGTCTTCGGCCCGACGCTGATCGGTATCGTCCTGACCGGAGCCGGGTCCGACGGCAGCCAAGGGCTCCTGAAAATCAAAAATTGCGGCGGCCTGACAATCGTTCAGGATCCAGCAGATGCCGAAATGGACTCCATGCCGCTGAGCGCCCTGCAACTGCTGAAAGCCGATTATGTAGAACCGTTGAACAAAATTGCGTCACTTTTGACAATACTTGCAGGTTAGTTTACTATCGCCGGATTCTGGCTTACGGGAGGAGATCATATGGCAAAGGTTCTGATGCCGATTGCACAGGGCTTCGAAGAGGTTGAGGCTCTGACCGTCGTTGATCTGCTTCGCAGGGCAGGGATTGAAGTCGTCATGGCCGGACTACAGCCCGGCCCGATAACCGGAGCGCATTCGATCAGCGTTATTCCCGAGACAACTATCGATACCGTCAAGACCGCCTCCTTTGACATGCTGGTCATACCGGGTGGACAACCCGGCACCGACAACCTCAACGCTGACAGTCGTGTCCATACTCTGCTTAATGATTTTGCTGCCAAGGACAAGCTGATCGCAGCCATCTGCGCGGCACCCAGCATACTGGCATCTGTCGGCTTGCTGAACGGCAAGCGCGCCACCTGCTACCCTAGCTATCGCGACCGGCTGAACGGCGCCATCTATGAAGACAAGCCGGTTGTCTGCGACGGCTCAATCATCACAAGCCAGGGCGTGGGAACCGCCATCAGCTTTGGTCTCGAGCTTGCCGTCAGGCTGGCAGGCCGTCACACCTCCGATGCAGTTGCCAAAGCGATACTTTTCCAGTCCACCTCCACGTCGCCGGTCATCTGGAGTCCTCGCCTGTTCAACAGCACCATCCAGGCACTTGTCGGTGCTCTGGAAATGAAGGATACCTACACACAGGGGCACGCCAGGCGAGTCACGGAATTTTCGCTCAGTATCGGAGCCAAACTGAATCTGCCACCGGAAGAGCTGCGGGATCTGTATCTGGGAGCGATCCTGCACGATATCGGAAAGATCGGGACCGAAGAAGAGGTCCTGAACAAGCCGGAAAGTCTTAATCGACGT
Organism: Desulfuromonadales bacterium; assembly: GCA_013349325.1. Lineage (GTDB taxonomy): Bacteria > Desulfobacterota > Desulfuromonadia > Geobacterales > Pseudopelobacteraceae > JACRCG01. The sequence continues at coordinate 64,761 of DUZX01000014.1, read as the reverse complement.
GAAGCGTCCCTGGTGCGCGAACACCCGATCAAGGGGACCCTCTTTATTGTCGGCATAGAGGAACTGAGTCATATCGTTCCGGTCATACTGCATCACCACGAGCATTGGGACGGCAGCGGTTACCCCGGTCGCCTCAAGGGTGACCAGATTCCGCTTCACGCCCGCATCGTTGCGGTTGCCGATGCGTACGATGCGATGATATCGAACCGTTCATACCGTGACGGCCTGGACAAAGATGCGGCGCTTCTCGAACTGGTCAAGAAAAAAGGTACGCAATTTGAGCCATTTCTCGTTGACGTATTCATAGAGTGCCTTAACGATTCCCCATTTGAAATGAAAGATTTCAGTTTTTACTTTTAGCGCTACCCACAAACAGCCACACACTGACGGAGACTATGCCGGAACCTCAAAGACTTACCCTTGAAAACCTCGCCCAACTGCTGGAACGTCGCGGCCTGATATCGGATGACCAACGCAAAAATTTGGTCACCCGTGGCAGATCCCAGGAATCCCGTCTGTTTGCCTTGCAGCACTCGGGTACATCACGCAGAAGTAACATTTCCGCAGAACTGGTCTCCCCGACTGAAGTTGTCGTCTCGTTTAATCTTGAAATTCCCGGCAGATCCGGGGATATCCTGTCCGAAGATATCATTACCGAAACGCTGGCAGCCGCTTCAGGTCTTCCGTATTTAAAGATCGATCCGCTTGCACTTGACCTGAATGTTGTGACCGCACATATCCCGCGTCCTTTCGCCCTCAAAAATCTGATGGTTGCAGTTGCCGAATCTGCCGGCGTTATTACTGTTGCTGTTGCCGATCCTTTTAATGACGCCATTATTACCGACCTGGCCTCGGCCAGACGACTGGAAATCAAGCGGGTACTCAGCTCCAAAAGCGATATTCTGAAAATATTGCGCGAGTTCTATGGTTTCCGCGCATCGGTTGTAGCCGCCGAAGCTGAAGCGTCAACAGCGGTCGACCTTGGGAACCTGGAGCAGTTTTTTAAGCTCAAGGGACAGCAGGAAATTGAAGGCAACGACAAGCACGTTGTCTCGGCGGTCGATTTTCTCCTCAATTATGCCTTCGATCAGCATGCCAGCGATATCCATGTCGAGCCGAAGCGAGATACATCCCTGATCCGTTTCCGTATCGACGGAGTCATGCACAATATTCACGTGATCCCCAAACCGCTCCACGCACCGATTGTGTCACGCATCAAAATGCTTTCCCGCATGGATCTGGCCGAAAAGCGACGCCCCCAGGATGGCCGCATCAAGACCAGCTTCAACACCAAGGACATCGAACTGCGCGTTTCCACCGTTCCGGTTGCCTTTGGGGAAAAGATCGTTATCAGGGTTTTTGATCCGGATATCCTGTTGCAGGATCTCGACAGTATGGGTTTTTATCCCCGAGAAATGTCCCTGTACTCCTCATTCCTGCGACGTCCCAACGGCATTATTCTGGTTACCGGCCCGACCGGCAGCGGCAAGACGACGACTCTCTACTCATCTCTCAGAACACTTTCTTCACCTGAGGTCAATATTGTCACGGTTGAGGATCCGATCGAAATGGTGATGGAGGAGTTCAACCAGATCGGAGTACAACAGGGGATTGGCGTCAGTTTCGACAGTATTCTGCGCAACATCCTTCGCCAGGACCCGGATATCATCATGATCGGTGAAATCCGTGACCGCGAAACTGCTGAAAATGCCGTTCAGGCAGCGCTGACCGGTCATCTGGTGCTCTCAACACTGCATACCAACGATTCCGCTTCGACGGTCATCCGCCTGCTGGACCTGGGAGTCCCGTCATTCCTGATTTCAGCAACGCTGCTCGGCATCGTGGCTCAGCGGCTGGTTCGAAATATCTGTCCACACTGTTCACGAGCGCGCGATCTCTCGCAAGACGAATGTGACTACCTGCAGCTGCCGCTTCCATCCTATTCCGTTCGAGAGGGGGCCGGCTGCAAGCAGTGTCGCGGTACCGGCTATAAAGGACGCAGCGGGCTCTTCGAGGTTCTTGAAATGAACGACCACCTGAAGACGCTTGTCTCGAGATCCGCTCAGTTGGCCGACATTGTTGCCGCTGCCCGTCAGGAAGGGCTTGTAACACTGCGCGAAATTGCCATCCGCAAGATGCTTGAGGGGATAACGACGTACGAAGAGGTCGTTGCGATGACCGGGTAGTATTTCCTGGCAGAGAATCCTTTTTTTTCAGACACCCTTGATTTTCGTGTATTCTGTGACCATATTCAGAACAATGCGTTTATACCTGCCGCTCTCTGCACACCGTACATAAGGAGACAACTACATGAAAAGATATGCGATAAAGTTTTTTGCCGTTATGGCAGCTGTACTATTCCTGTCAGTAACCACGTTGGAACTGAACGCCCATGCCCGTGCCGGAGGCAGCCGATCTACCGGGAGTCGCGGTTCGCGCAGTTATTCCCGTCCCATGAGCCCCAGTACCCAATCAGCCCCGCGTCAGCAACAGGCCACTCCGACACCTCCCCTACAGCAGCCGGCTTCGGGTGGTTTTTTACGAAGTATGGCCGGCGGGATGGTTGGCGGAATGCTGGGGGGAATGTTGTTCAGAAGCCTCGGCTTTGGCGGTTCAGGCGGCGGGATGGGTGGCGGCATAGGACTTTTCGAGATTTTGCTGCTGGCCGGCATCGGCTATTTTATCTACCGCTACATCAAAAAAGGGCGCGAAAACAGCTCAAACAACACTCTCTATCAGCAGCCATACCAGACAGGAACAATTACCCCGCTTCCTGGCGGATACCTGAATGCGCTTCCTGAAGCCGATGATGTTGAAACCGGTTTGAATCATATCCGGCAGTTTGACCAGAGCTTTGATGAAGGGCGTTTTAATGATCTGGTAATGGACAACTTTTTCAAAGTCCAGAGCGCCTGGATGAATCGTGATCTCTCTCATGTAGTCACCATCATGACCGATGAAATGCGGCGCATCATGCAATCGGATATCGATATCCTGATACGGAATAAGCAGATTAACAAGCTGGAAAATATTGCCGTCAGAAACGTGGAAATTACGAGCGCCTGGCAGGAGTCGGGGCAGGATTACATTACGACGCTGATCTATGCCAACCTGCTGGATTATACAACGGATGATACGACTGGAGCAGTGCAGACCGGCAGCAAGACCGAACCGGTTAAGTTCGAAGAATTCTGGACTTTCACTCGCCCGGTCGGCAACAATCCCTGGCGCTTGACGGCAATCGACCAAAAATAACACATCGAAATGTCCCTCGCCTCACAACAAAAGCCCTTCCCCGACCCGAACGAATCGGAATGGAAGGGCTCTTTTACAAGCTAACGCTCCTGTAGCACTTAACGCTGTCGCTGCTCGATATACTTCCTGATTCCCCCTTCAAAAGTCTGTTCGATTTCGCCTTTAGGGTGTCCGTGAACATAGTCCCAGAAAAAATTGAACATCATGATGGCTATTAATAAAATGGTAACCGCAGTTGCGACCAGGATTGCAATTCTTTTGACGCTAACACCGGACGTGTCCGCTGCCTTTTCCTGATGCCGTCCCCCACCTTTGTCACGAAACATATATTCTTCCAGTAACTGGCGGTTTCGCATCAGCTGGATGGTTGAAATATAGGTAACAACGGCGTCACGATCACGTTCATCAATGTACAGGAACTGCATGCCGGTATTGAAATATTCCCGGTCTGTCCCGGCGGCAAAATTGCGATTGGCAAAAACGACACGGGCGACAACGTCTACCACCCTCTGTGGTGAGGGGACCAAGATTTCAAGCAGACAGTATTCACCATCTTCAAAACCCTGGTGCGTGATCAATCGCAGACCGCCACCGCTAATATTTGCTGCCAGGGGGATGATAGTGTTCCACGGTTCGTATGTAGTTGGTTCTGTAGGTTTACTCTCTTCTGACGACTCCGTCTCGGCCTCTTCTCGCTCCTGCAGTCGTTCGTGAGGCAGTTGAGCATCTGCAGCCGGCAACTTTCCGCTCCAGCTGTGATTTTTCTGCCGCAAACGATAGACACGCCGTTCTTCCCAATCCAAACGGAGCCGTTCGACATTCTGCTCGCGACTGACGAAGTATTTGATCGGAAGGAACGCATCTATCCGGTAAAATTCGCGCAGGTCATCGGAGACTATTTCACCGATCAGTCGCAGCATCAACTGTCGGGCATCACTCTCAGACACAATCATTGCCCGGCAACAGTAATTGTCGTTATTTCCGCCGCAGCGCAACTCCAGAATCTGACCGTAGCGCAACGTCACATGGGCCGGGAGCATGTCGCGCGACAGCTGCAGGGCGATCAGGTCTTCGTCAACGTCCTGGACAATGGCCCAGTCCCTGAATACGCTCGCGTTCGGCAGCGGTATGCTGACACCAACTTTCATGCCGACCGAAAAATACCGGCTATACTGTTCCATATCACTCAATGGTCAGGCTCCCGAACGGCACATCACGTTGCATCATTGCGCGCCGCATTCAGAGATACAAGTAATTCCTGAATAGCAACCTTGTGGACACCGGCACCATGTTCCAGAGTTTCAAGATCGGCAATCTGACATTCGTAGCAATCAAGTTTATAAAACTTGAAAATCGGCAGAGTCTCTGGATACTGTGCGATAATATCTGAAATTATCATATCTTGAGTTATCACGATGACCTCTCATTCAAAAAAAATGAGGCGCCTTTCGGCGCCTCATACCATACTTTTTATACGAGGTTTTTAATCGCCTGTTCAATACGATCCATGCCTTTGGTTATGTTTTCCATACTTATTGCGTACGAAAGACGGGCATACTTATCGGCACCAAATGCCACTCCGGGAACCAGAGCAACTTTGGCATCCTCTAGCAGGTAGGCGGCGAAATCAGAAGAATTGTTAATTTTGGCACCGCCGGGAGTTGTTTTTCCGTATGCACAGGAAAAATTGGGAAAGACGTAGAAAGCGCCGGTTGATCTGAAACAGGTGACACCCGGCATGGCGTTCAGGCGTTCTACAATATAGCTGCGACGTTTTTCGAATTCAACACACATGGCAACAACCGCATCCTGAGAACCGTTGAGCGCTTCAACAGAAGCTTTCTGTGCGATCGAGGTCGCATTAGACGTAGACTGTGACTGCATTTTAGTCATGGCTGCCATCAGCTCTTTGGGACCGCAGGCATAGCCGATTCGCCAGCCGGTCATGGCGTACGTTTTTGAAACGCCATTGACAACGACAGTACGCGATTTAAGCTCAGGTACGACCTGAACAATGTTGGCAAATTCAAGTCCGTCGTAGATAAGCCGTTCGTAGATATCATCCGAGATAATGAGGAAATCATATTTCAGACAGACCTGACCAAGTGCCTTCAACTCTGCAACCGTATAACTGGTGCCGGTAGGATTGCAGGGGGAGTTCAGTATCAGCGCCTTCGTATGGGGCGTCACAGCTTTTTCGAGCTGCTCGGGCGTAATTTTAAACGCGGTCTCTTCACCGGTTTCGATATACACCGGTGTACCGCCGGCAAGCACGACCTGGTCAGGGTAGGATACCCAGTACGGCGCCGGAATGATGACTTCGTCACCCTCCTGAATCAGAGCCTGAGAGATGTTGTAGAGGGTATGTTTGGCACCGCAGGCAACCGATATTTCGTCACGACTGTATTCCAGACCATGATCGCGCTTCATTTTAGCTATAATGGCATCTTTAAGATCATCAGCGCCTCCAACCGGCATGTACCGCGTAAAGCCGTTATCGATGGCCTTTTTGCCCGCTTCACGAATATTAACGGGTGTATCAAAATCTGGTTCTCCAGCTCCAAAACCGATAACATCGACACCCTGGGCTTTAAGTGCCTTGGCTTTGGCATCGATTGCAAGTGTTGGTGATGGCTGAATCTTGTTGACGCGATCTGCTAATTTCATCTGGTATTCCTCCTGTCGTTTGTTGGCTACTTCAAACATCAAAAATGGTAGACCCGGGTTAAGCCAGGCCGTACTTGGCTTTTAAGGCTGATTTTATTTCCGCCGGTACAAAACTATCGATATCACCGTTCAGCGAGCAGACCTCTTTGACGATTGAAGAGGAGAGATAGCCGTACTGCAGTGAGGTCATCATGAAAAGTGTTTCTATCTCACGTCCGATGCTGCTGTTCATCTGCGCAATCTGGAACTCGTACTCAAAGTCAGAAATCGCCCGCAATCCCCGAATGATTACATGTGCACCTTTTGAAGCCACGTAATCTATCAGAAGTCCACTGAATGTGTCAACCGTGACCCTCCGTTCCTCTTTCAGAACATCCTGAATCAGCTTCACACGCTCTTCGGTTGAAAACAATGAATTTTTCTGCGAGTTATTGGCAACCGCCACGATAATTTCGTCGAAGATTGTCAGGCCACGCTTGATGATATCCAGATGGCCGTAGGTAATCGGATCGAATGAGCCTGGATATACGGCAATTTTTTTCATACTCCCTCCCATGAAAATAATTCAAGAGCCGTCACACCATAGACACGGCGATCATATTGAAAATATGATCCGATTACAGGCGGAAGCTGTTTTCGGGACGAACATTCCATAACCAGAAGCCCCCCGGCTTTCAGAAGAGCATGAGTAGACAGCAACTCCGCGACAGGTTCATACAGTTCTGAATCATACGGTGGATCAAACAGTATCAGCTCAAACTGCCTCCCACGGGCCGCAAGCGACCTCACCGCAGGCTCTGCGCTACTGATAATTATTTCTGCACGATCACGGCAGTGAACCGCCGCGATGTTTTTATTCAGGAACGGCTGCATCGTTCGGTCGCGCTCAATGAACGTGGCAGCAGCCCCACCACGACTGAGCGCCTCTATTCCCAGGCTGCCGGTTCCGGCACAGATATCGAGAATATGAATGCCGTTAAGCGACATCCGGCACGATATGATGCTGAACAGTGACTCTTTTACACGATCAGAAGTTGGACGTGTCGCCATGCCTGAAGGCGCCGACAATCTGGTTCCACGATATGTTCCCGCAATTACACGCATACGACCTCATAGCTTCAACGTTGGGAAGCTATCGTAAATAGCGTGACAGGTCAAGCAGGAAGAACAGCAGATATCATAATGCGCCTCAGTGAAACATATCCTTGAAATTATACCGGTTTTATTTTTCGCCCGTATACTGTATATCTATGAAACTTCTCAACTCGCGTGGATGCCATGGACTATCAAAGCGACGACATACAGGTGAGCGGCCTTGACACGAAAGCGCTCTCCAGCCTGATCATCGAGCTCAACATAGCGCGTCGCAACTGCCGCGCCTACCCGAAAGGGCACCCGGTCATAAGCGCTTCCTTTACCAAGGCTCTGCGCGCTTACGATGACCTGATGATGCTGCAGGATGAAATCATTCTGGGAGTGACCAGCAGTGCGCTGATGGTGGCCGGCGTCTTTCTGGACAAAACAAATCTCGTCTACCGGGATTTCGCCCGGGTTCTTTTTGACCACGGCATCGGTGCCCTGCTGTTACATAGCGGTCTGACGCTGGAGGAACTGGACAGGTTCACCACCATACTCAGCCTGAGACGTGACGATATTCTCTGCCAAGGGGGCATCGAGCAGCTCTGGAGCGACTCCGGCATACAGGCCATCGGTATCCGTTCAATACGCTACGATCTTTTCAGTACAACCGATGAAGATTCCATCAATTCCGAGCGGACAATCCGCATGGGTGAGAGCCTGTGGGAGCGCTTTGCACGTGGCCTTACACGAGGCGAGCTCAGCTCCGACGGCAGTACGGATGTTGATCTTGACCCTCATATACTGGCCGATGTTCTGAACCGGCAGTTCGACCAAAACGGGCCCAATGAAGTCAGCTACAGCCAGACTATTACCAGCTTCATGCGTCAGGGAGACACGGCGGCATCTCCAGGCTACCTGAAAACAGTGCCATACGAGAAACTGGCAACATTCATCAGCGGCCTTAACCCTGAGTTGCGCCGTCAGTTTTTAAGCAGTTCATTTGAAGTCAGAAACTCGGCCGGACAGATCGCCACAGAAAAAATCATCAGCAACCTGTCTTCCGCTGCGGTACTGGAAACACTGGATGACGTCAACCAGCACCGTCTCAGTGTTCCGCCGATCGTCATGGGCCTGCTCCAGCGTATGGGACGGCATGGCTACCATCAGCAAAACATCGAGCAGGATATCTCCAGCGAAGAGAATATAGCCGAAAAAATGAAAACCATTTTCAGAGAACATGACTCTGAAGAATTTGTACCGGATGAATACCAGCAAAAACTGAATGCAATCATTGCAGCCGACCATCTGCCCCGCATGCAGGTTGACGACTCCGGCAGCCTGCTTGAAACGCTGGAAAATCAGCATATAGAAGCCAGTATCGGCGAGATATTACTTAATCTGGTTCGCGAGGGGTGCGAAACGCTTGAGGAACGAGAAATGCTCGTCCGGAACCTCAGTGACATGTTCCGTTACGTACTGCAGACCGGCGAATACGAGCAGCTGCATACCATGGTAGACCGCACGGCAGACGCAACCTTCCCCGCATCCCTGCGCACCCTCTTGTCTGATGAATACTCCTGCCGTGAGAATCTTGAAGAAATACTGGATGGCCTCGCCATCTGGGGCAAACCTCGCTATGAAGATATCCGGCGCCTGATCCTCAAAATGGGACCCATCTTCTGTGAGGTGTTACTCGACCGGCTGTCGGAAGAGACGAACATGTCGATGCGACGTTTTTTTATGGATTGCCTGATAGCACTCGGCCCGGAAGCCCGCGTTGCTGTGGCAGGTCGACTGGGAGACTCCCGCTGGTACTATTTACGCAACCTGCTGATTATCCTCTGCGCGATCAATCAACCGGATGTCGTACCACAGATACGCCCACTGCTCCGCAACCCTGACCCCCGTCTGCATCAGGAGGTTCTCAAAGTTCTAGTGCACTTCGGTGATCCGATTGCCGAAAAACAGGTAGTGCAGAATCTGGAAAGTCAGGATCAGGAACGTCTTCTGGAAACTATCAAACTTACCGAGCGCTGCTCATCTCCGGCCATTCTGACTGCTCTGATCGGTCTCTTGAGTAAAGGGGGATTGCAACAGAGCGAGTACCTTATAAAAAAAGCTGTCGTCGATTCACTGGCAGAATCCGGCCGGACTGAAGCACTTCCGGAACTCGCCAGGATTCTGTCATCCAGAAGCCTGCTCCATGCCACGACGTTAACACGACTTAAAATTGATATCGTTCAATCCTTTGAACGCTATCCGCTGAAAATTGCCAGACCGATTCTGGAGCGGCTTGCCGGTGATAGTGGCGATATTGCCCGACAGGCGACCCTTTCCTTACAGAAGCTTACCGGAGCCATGCCATGAAAAGCCACACCATGCCGGTCCTGGACTTTATCCGCCACCTTCTTTCAGCAGTAGCAAACGCAGCGCTTTACAGTATGGGACACCCTCAGGTGGAGCGCCTTTCGGCACTGGCGTATACCAACCTGATGTCTGTTCTGCAGGCACGTTCAGAATTTACGTTGATGATTGTGGAAAATGAACTGGTCATAGATGGACAAGCACAGGAACTGACTCTGTTTTTGCGCCGCTTCACGCAGATTTTTACCGCGAATTCGATCGGCACAATGACCATTGTGCCGGGAGTAACGAAAGCGGAACTGGATGCCCTTATTCGCGGTATTGCGCTGCAGCAGGAGAGCGGGCAACGGGTTATCGACTCTTCAGAGCACTTGCGTCTGGGCCGGGTTGAGGTCCGACTGAGCTCGATGGATGCGGGCACGAGCAGTAGCGGTACGAAACCTGCGCGCGTCAGTCTGCCGGATATGCCGCACGAAGAAATGAGCCGGTTTATGGAAATGTATGAAACCGCCAAGCAGCAGCACAAACTCAAAGTCAACGGTATTTTTGATATTGTATCCGGTTTTATTGATGTTTTCCGCCAGGAAGCGAGGCCGCTCCTTGCGATGGCCGCCTTACGCGATACCGATGAATATACCTTTACGCATTCGACCAACGTCTGCGTTCTCAACCTGGCCCAGGCCATGGCTCTCGGAATTGAAGGCCAGTTGCTGAACGATATCGGAGTTGCCGCCATGTTACATGACATCGGCAAGCTCTACATTCCGGAGGAGATCCTCACCAAGAAAGGCAAACTGACGGACGAGGAATTTGATATCATGAAGCAGCATCCGGTCAAAGGGGCTCGACACCTGCTTGACACACCCGGCGTGCCGCGACTGGCGGCAATCGCAGCCTATGAACACCATCTGAAATATAACCTGAGGGGGTATCCGCGTGTTGCCGACAGTTGGCAACAGAATTTGTGCAGCCATATGACTGCAATATCAGATTTTTTTGATGCTCTGCGCACACGGCGTTCCTACCGCGAACCGGTAGAACTAAAAGAGATTGCAACGATGATGTTCGGTATGATGGGTACCGATCTGCACCCCGGATTGACCAAAAATTTTCTGCGGATTATCGGACGATTGATGAAGACGAATCCATCAGCGGCGTAAGTGTCTGCGACTATTTTGCCAAACGATTCAGCCTGTTCTTGTAAATATAATTACTCCCCTGAAAATATCCCAACGCATCCAGCAGCAGATTCTCCTGCGGCTTCATTTCTGCTGTTTTACCATCCTGCCGTGAAAAGCTGAAGAAACCGGCCTCTTTTTGGGGGCCGAGTACCACCAGTTTATCCTCCTGAATATAGCCCAGTTTTTGGTAAGTTGAAATAAAGGCCCGCTCCGGCCTGACATCGCTTTTCAGAATGTCATCACCGATGAAGTGTGAACGATAGCTGAAGTTCAAAAGCCCGAGAACGGTCGGCGCAATGTCAATCTGACTCATCATGCGATCAACTTTCTGAGGTTTTATCAGTGCCGGGGCATACATAAAGAGTGGAATCTCATATTTCTTGACCGGCAGGGCCAGCTTGGCAGCACTGTCGGCACAGTGGTCGGCAACGATGACAAATATCGTATCATGAAACCACGGTTTCTTGCGGGCTTCCTCCAGAAAACGACCAATGGAGTAGTCAGCATACTTGACACCTCCGTCACGTCCTGTCTTGGAAGGAATATCTATCTTGCCATCCGGGTAGGTAAAGGGACGGTGATTGGAGGTTGTCATCACCACGCTGAAAAAAGGCTTTTTAAGCGTGTACGAACGATCAGCTTCCTTGAGCGCCTTCATAAAAAGATCTTCGTCACAGACCCCCCAGGCGTTGGTAAAGGTGATTTCATCCTTTGCAAAATCAGTCCGGTCAACGGTAGCAAAACCGTTATTTGCGTAAAAATAGTTCATGTTGTCGAAATAACCGTGACCGGCATAAATAAACTTGTTGTCATACCCTTTGGCTTTCATGACAGAGCCCCATGAAAAGAAGTTTTCATTTTTGGGGCGCTTGACAATCGATGTCCCCGGAAGCGGCGGCATCGAGAGTGTGATCGCTTCCAGACCACGTACGGTACGTGTTCCCGTGGCATACAGGTGCGTAAAGAACAGCGCCTCTTCTGAAAGCTTGTCCATGACCGGGGTGATACCCTTGGTGTTACCAAAGGCGGTCAGAAACTCCGCGCTCAGACTCTCTTCAATAACGACAACAAGATTGAAGCGGCGCTCGGGACCAGTCGGCTGAATGACCCGCGTAATATCAGTGCCGTCCGGCCTTTCCAACGGGCTGTGTGTGCTCTGCATGCGCCCTTTCAGATGCGCAACGACCGCACTGTCCGGTCGGGTAACGTAGAATTTGTTAAAGTCCAGCTCGTTGTTCCTGAAGGCTGAAAAGAGGCAGTACAAACCGTTTCCGGCAAGTTCATTAGCATAATTATTGGGTGAAATCTGTGACAGCCCCAGATCGATCGCCAGGAAGGAAACGATCGGCAGCAGCAACATCGGCACTCCGATTGCGGCCCTGGCAGCAAAACGGGATGCAAAGCCGAATGAGTGGAACAGAGAGCGCTTAAGCGGAATAAAGACGAGCAGATTAACGACAAAGAGAGCAGCAAGGATACCATTGACCGGATAGGACTCGCGGATATTTTTGATTACTTCGTTGGTGTAAATCAGATAATCCACGGCAATGAAATTGAAGCGGGTAGCAAATTCATCAAAAAAGGTGTACTCGGCTACCAGGTTGAAGAGCATCAGGTAACTGTAAATGAACGCAACCGTTCCGGCGCAGATTCTGAAAACCCTGCTGTTGAAGGGTCTATCCGGAAGCAGCGTCAGCACCAGCACAAACGGGATGGCCACGTAGCTGAAGGTCACGCAGTCAAACAGAAACCCGACCGCGTAGATTTTTATCAGCAGCAGAGCTTTCAGCTCCAGACTGGGGAGGGATTTTACCAGCAGAATCGTCCTGCAGGTCGTTGAAAATGCTATCAGAGATAACCAGAGTGTTACCAGTGCGTTAAATCGGTTTTTAAGAAACATTGTCTTCTATTTTCCTTTGATATTTCAGGGTGCAGTGACGGCAACAGCCTGGCTGCTTTCGCCCCCCGCGTTAATTACCTGCAAGCTGAAATCTTTTGCCGTCGGTGAGTAAGGGTGCCGCTGATAGATTAATTTTGAGCAATCGATATAGATTAACTTCTCGCGGTCAACCATATCCTGCCCTCCCCGACCGCCAATCAGCTGGCCATCGACAAAGAGGGACGAATTTTGACTGAAATTTTTCCCGGTAACAATGAGTTCATAGTAATTAACAAACTGATTGCCAACGGTAACCTGCGCTACTTCCGGCTTTGTTTCAATGGTCAAAGCCATAGCAACCGATCCGTTATCGGGCGAGTTTTTAACGGACACCTGGTGGAGCCCGCCCGCCACCTGCGGAACGGTAAAGCTGATTATATCGGGATACACAGCCAGAGTTCTGATAACTGCGCCGTCAAAAAGCAAGAGGGCGTGTGAGGCAAAATTGAGCCCCTGGGCAGCAACTTCACGTTCCTTTCCCTGCGAACAAGCACTGATATGATCGGGCGTGAGAGCGCTCAGAACCGGTTTAAGCGGCAACACGGTGAAATTATACGGACGCCCGACGGTGCCGTCTGCCCGTTTCAGGTAGAGCACATACAGACCGGCCTCAAGCTGCAGCGGTACATTGAATTCAGCCTGTTTGCCATCGCTGATCAGAACCGGAATCTCGGCGGTGCCCAGAAAAACAGAGGCGGTTTCACCGAAGCCGGAACCAAACAACGAAACCCGCCCGCCCGGTTCTGCCTGAGCCGGAATAATGCTCACGACACTTACCGGCACGGGAGCAGGAACAGCGGCTGCTGCGACAGGAGCAAGCTCAGCAATGACCCGATGTGGCCGTTCGGAAGCCATCACGGTGGTTGATAACAATGTAACAAGCATCACTACCGCAACCACTGGTATAATCCGTTTCATAGCATCCCCTCCCCTTACAGAAAACATATATTCCAACAGTAACATCTAGTTTTTAATTTCTCTGGCAAGCCATATTCCGCAGACCAAAAAGATACCATTTGCACCCCACGCCGCAAGAAGCGGTGGGAAAGCACCGCTGCGACCATATGATAGCAGCACGGCATTGACAACGAAATAGGCAAATCCAATCGCGACACTGGCTCCGATTCCAAGTGCAATACCACCCGAACGACTGCTGCGCAGTGCAAACGGAATCCCGAGCAGAACCATTATCAGCGCAGCAAACGGCGCAGCCAGCTTGCTGTGCATCAAGGTCAGATATCGATAGGCCTGATATCCCCCGCTTTTCAAATTGTCTGCATACGATTTAAGCGTCATGAAACTCATGTTATCGGCATCACTGTCCAGAATTCGCAGATCCTCAACCTTGAGTTTCAGATCGATTCCCAAGGATGCGCTTGAGCGGGAATTGTAACCGCCGACAGCAGCGAAATCTTTCGTGACAGCATTCAATAAAGTCCAGCGCCCGTCAGCAAATCTGGCGGCCTCGGCATCTGTCCGGCTGAGCGGACTCATAGCAGCACCCAGACTCCAGATAACAACGCCGCTCAGCGTGCTGGTGACCGGATCAAAGAGCTGCGCCTGCAGTATCTGGGTATCGGATCGAAACCAGATGTTATTTCGTTTAAAAACCGCCCGTCCGGCTTGCTTTTTGATAACACGCTTATCAATCTGCTCGGTCAGCTCATAGCTTTTCGGCAGTACCAGTTCGGCATTGACCAGCAGCAGCAGACTGGCCACCAGCCCCAAAGCGAGCATCGGCATGGCTATACGCGGCAGACTGACCCCGCAACTACGCATGGCAACAATCTCGCTGTCACGCGATAACATGCCCAACGCCAGCAAGGTCGCCATCAGCGTTGAAAACGTCGCCGTACGACCAAGCATCTCCGGCAACTTGCAGATAAAATAGAGGAGCATATCTCCAGCCGTACCGCCGGAACGTATGAAGCGAGGTACCTTCTCGATCAAATCAATGACGAGATAGACCGAGATAAAACCACTCAGACAGAGCAGCATCAAGCGGGCCCAGGTACGAGCTATATAGCGGCTTAAAATACCCATTCAGCTTTTGACTCTCAACAGGGCACGAAGACCATTAAACGTAGGGACCGGAAAGCTTCGTTCCAGAGATACCAGGCGCAGCAGCATCCAGCCGAACAGACAGAATACGATATTTGGAATCCAGAGTGCCATTGCCGCCGGCAGGACCCCTTTTTCGGCAAGTGTTCGGGCTATCGACATGAGAACATAATACGTCAAGAGCAGGCCGATACTGGCACTAAATCCGGCTGATTTTCCGGAGCGGCGGTTCTGGATACCCATTGGCACGGCGATGAATACAAATACCAGCGATGCGCACGGAAAAGCAAAGCGACTGTGCAGTTCTGACAGCATTTTCAATCGATTTTGAACCGTAACAGCCGGGCTTGAAATCTGTTGCTGCAGCTCGCTGATCCACATATCCAACTCATTGCGACCACCTCCGGCGCCTCCACCCTGATGACCGACCGTCATGATATATTCTTCAAAATGTATCAGACGGTATTCACCTCGCGCACCGGCAGCGTGGATAGTACCGTTATCAAGTGATACGCGCAAAGAAGATTGCGGTCCGCCCCCTTCAAGAACCCCTTCACGTGCAAATATAGTCATGGGACGTTCCGGATTACGCCCATCGTGAATAACAATCCCCTGCAGTCGGTTCAGCTTGGCATCGAAAGCATCGGTGTAGAGCATAATGCCGGGAATCTCATCCCAGAATACTTTCTCCCGGATTGTGGCGGCTGCATTCTGTTTCAACACCTTGATAGTCAGATTCTTGAACGCACTATTTCCCCATGGGACTCCGATCGTGCTGGCGGCCAGGGCAAACAGCGTGGCAATCAGGGCGCACACAAAAACCGGTGGCAGCATTTGAACAAGACTGATACCGCAGGCCTTTAAAACGGTGATCTCGTTATCAGCAGAGAATCGACCAAACGCCAGCAGCACTGCCAGCAGAAATGCCATCGGTATCGTAAATACCAGAAAAGAGGGCATCAGGTACAGAATCATTCGCCCGACATCCAGCAGCGGAACTCCACGGGACACAACCAGTTCAGTCAGCTTGATCAGACGTCCCATCAGCAGAATCAGGGTAAAGATGGAAATACCGAGTAAAAAGAGTGAGGAAATTTCACGAATTATGTACAGACTGAGGATGCGTTTCATGAAGCGGGATGATACATGAGCTTGAATATACTGTAAAGCACCATAAAAAAAGCGGGAGCCCTTTCGTGGGTTCCCGCTGTATTATTCCTGCGACCGGCTACTTATGCCTGTGCAGACCAGAGACCATGCAAATTGCAGAGTTCACGGGCTGACAGCGTTGTAGCGGTGACGTTGAATGTAGCGGTTGCAACCTCTCCGGGATTTAAAAACTGACGATAGGCTTTACCGTCTGCAATCAGTTCGATCCACTCGATATAATGTTTCTCTTCCATCGGATGTGCAACTGAACCGATCGTTACCTTGACAAATCCGCTCCCGACTTCGATAACCGGCACATGTTTTTCTTTGGCGGCATCTACCGTATTTTCAGTAAGTAACGCCATATCCTGACCACAGCAGACCAGACCTCCATCTCCGGCGTGGATAACTTCAACAATATTGCCGCATAATGCACATTTGTAAACTTCCAGTTGCTTTGCCATGTAGTGTTCTCCTTTTTTGTTTGTGTAATAACGTACCTGAAACCAGGCCGTCGATTCTACCAGTTTTCTCCAAGAATTTCAAAGTGTGCCTTGGGATGCAGACAGGCCGGGCAAAGCTCCAGAGCTTCTTTACCGGTATGCAGATATCCGCAATGGCGGCAGCGCCAGACGACCTCGCCATCACGTGTAAAAACCCGGCCAGCTTCAATATTTGCCAACAGGTCACGATACCGTTTTTCATGCTGTTTCTCAGCTACGGCGATAGCAGTCCAGGCAGCTGCAATTGCCAGAAACCCCTCCTCCTTGGCCACGGCCGCAAAACCGGGATAGAGAAGGGTGTGTTCCTCATGCTCCCCGTTAGCAGATGCCAGCAGATTTTCTGCCGTTGTGCCGATCTTTCCGGCCGGGAAGCTGGCAGTAATTTCAAGGTCGCCCCCTTCCAGAAATTTAAAGAATCGTTTGGCGTGAACTTTTTCCTGGTTAGCCGTTTCTTCAAAGATATCGGCGATCTGAATAAAGCCTTCTTTTGCAGCAACACCCGCGAAATAGGTATAGCGGTTACGCGCCTGACTCTCGCCGGCAAATGATTTAAGCAGATTCTGTTCCGTTTTCGTTCCTTTGATTGAAGCGGCCATGTATAATTCCTCCTGAATTATTTAAATACGACGGATGTTGTCCTTTATACCGTACTTGTATTTTATTGCAAGCAGGAAAATAAAAAAGGGGGATACATTTCTGCATCCCCCATATTCAGATTATTTAAGAGCTGTTACTACGACAATTGACGTCCACCATCAGCAGCCCATTTTTCAAGCATTGCAGTGGTTACTGATTTCGGACGCTCGATTGCGTAACCGAGACCACGATCCCAGGTGATGTTAGCCATGCAGCCGAGTGCTCGTCCAACACCGAACAGAACCGTGTAGAAGTCGAATTGAGTCAGACCATAGTACATCTGGATGACGCCGGACTGTGCATCAACGTTCGGCCACGGATTCTTGGTCTTGCCGTGCTCGGTGAGTACGCCAGGAGCGGTTTCAAAGATCATAGCGACCAGTTTGAAGAGTGCATCATCTTTCAGCCCTGGAGTGGCGAGACAGAATTCACGCTGAGCCATGTAGCGCGGATCTGTCTTGCGAAGAACCGCATGGCCGTAACCGGGTATGACCTGGCCGGCATTAAGTGTATCCCAGAGAGCTGCTTTAATAAGTTCCTGAGTCGGCTCAACTCCTTTACAGTATTTTTCCTGGAACTTGAGAGTCCAGTCGAGCACCTCCTGATTAGCAAGGCCGTGCAGTGGACCGGCCAGTCCGTTCAGCCCTGCAGAGTAGGCATAATATGGATCAGACAGGGCAGAATGAACCAGATGAGTCGTGTGGGCAGACACGTTGCCGGACTCATGATCAGAGTGCAGGATGAAGTACATACGGGCAACATCCTTATACTCATCACCCTGACCGATCATGTGTGCGAAGTTAGCACCCATGTCGAGGGCAGGATCGATAGCGATCTGCTTGTCGCCCTTGTATTTGAGGTTGTAGATGAAGGCGGCGATAATCGGGATGCGGGCAACGATGTCACAGGCGTCTTCATAGACGTATTCCCAGGCGGTCATCTTGTTGAACTTACCGGAATTATAGAAGCCGGCAAACTTGGAATCCTTCTGCAATGCCAACATGGCGACTGAAAGCATAACCATTGGGTGGCTGTCATGCGGCAGGGCACGCAGAGCGGTAAATACATACTCAGGAACAACCTGACGGGTTTTCCACTCGGCTACGACTTCGGCGACCTGGGCATCAGTCGGGACATCGCCGGTCAGCAGGAAATACCAGAAGGATTCAACGGTCGGATATGCTGAACCGGCAGCCTTTGGCAGCGCAGCAAAAGTTTCAGGGATGTTCTTACCACGGAAACGGATCCCTTCCTGTGGGTCCAGATAGGAGATATCTGTTACGAGTGAACGGATATCGCGGGCACCACCGATGCACTGGTCGATGTTTACCTGATCAATAATGACTTTACCGAATTCTTTTACAAGTTTGGTGATGCGGGGGCGATGTTCCTCGATCTTCAGCTTGAGCGTGTCTTTCAGGGCCATTGTTTTACTCTCCTTTTCGTGGTGTGGGTGCGAACCCGGATAAAAAGCTTTATAAGCTTCCTAACTTCTAGTCCATCTGCTTTAGCGGGGAGAAACGGGACTCTTTTTTAGCATACTGTATACAATTTGTACGGCAGTTATACTCGACGGCTTAATCAAAATGCAACAAAAATTTTGCCATACCAGATCATGGCAGAATTACCAGCTCATCACTCGTGTACGTCAGTCGCTTAAGACCTTCATTGCTGAGATAAAAAGTATTTTCAATACCGATCGCCCCCTCTCCCGGGAAAACCGCTTTCGGTTCAAAGGCAAACGCCATGCCGACTTCAAGTGTCATCGAGTCAAATCCTTTGGCGATAAGCGGATACTCATCAATTTCAACCCCGACTCCATGCCCGATGTATGGAACCTGCGCTCCGCGTGCCCCCATGAAGGAATCCGCATATCCAAGCTCTACAGCCAATGCCAGACACTGGCTGTAGACTGCGCCGCAACGTGCACCCGGCAGTGCAATTTCCGTCATACGCTGCTGCACGGCCAGCATGGCGTCATAAGCTCTCTGCATGCGATCGGAAAGCGGACCAATCGCAAAAACTCTGGTCTGATCTGCCAAATATCCATCCACACAACCGGCAAAATCAACCACAACTGGCTCGTGCGCTTCGATACGTTTCAGACCGGCACTTTGACCAAAGGACGTATTCAGCCCCAATCCCCCCAGAGGGGTATCAGGATAAGCCGGAACAGCACTATCGACCCCGGAAACTATCTGGCCGTAAAACAGATCTGAATTAAAACCACGCATACGCGTTAAGCCCTGATGCCCGAGCTTGCGGGCGGTGAGCTCCAGCTCGGCCGCAAGTTCAATATCCGTCATGCCAACCCGGATTACCTCTCGGGCACGCTGAAATATCCGGTCTGTCTGATCTGCAGCATCCTTCATCAGGTGTATTTCGTACGGCGATTTCACCATCCTGACGCGGCGGATCAACGACGCTGCATCAAGATAGACGGCACTCGGATATACCTTGCGATAGCGCTCGAAAAAATTGACCGGCATGACGTCCATCTCAAGTCCTATTCGGGTCGGGACCGGGTAATTGTACTGGGCAAGAAGTGCAGGAATATCCTTGAGCGAACCGAACGGCACGACCTCTTTAAGCCCGGATTCCATACGGGCCCGATCGGCACCCTTGCGAACCATATAGAGCGGCTGCCCCTGGGCCGGCACATACAGATTTCCGCTCTGAATAGTACCGGTAAAATAGAAAAGATCAGCATTTTGTACAATAATGACCGCATCTAAACTCTGCTCTGCCATCACATCCTGAAGTCGTTTACAGCGGTGTTCAAGCTCGGTTGCGGGCGTAAGGCGCATGGTTTATCTCCTTGTGTTTTTTCAGATTATACAATATTACATTTTCAAAATAGGTATAAGAAAAACTATGAACATTATTTCTCTGCGACATATTGTTATTCTTGCTTCAGCTGCCGGATTGGTCGCTTCGGGGTGGTATGCTCACAAATGGTATCATCACAAAACACATAACTACAACCATCATATTGTCAAAAAGTCAGGTTTTAGATTTACAAGCCCACTGTTAGATATCAGGTTTCCAGAAGGGGTCGGCATCAATAACGATCCACTATCTTTCAAATATAAACTCAACGAATTTGTTCAAAAACGGACTGACGGAGTCGCGGTACAAAAGATTTCCGTCTATTACCGGGATCTGCTTGATGGACCATGGATTGGAATAAACGAATATCAGGAATTCAACCCGGCCAGCATGATGAAAGTACCGGTAATGATCGCCTGGCTGAAACGAGCAGAGACGAGGCCGACTGAGCTTAAACGAACATATATTTTTGATGGCAAAAAAGATATGACGAACCTGCAGAGCATAAAACCTGCCCAGACCATCTCTCCCGGTAAACCGTATACCGTTGAAGAACTTCTGCACTACATGTTGCGCTACTCCGATAATAACGCTGCGGCGCTGCTGTATTTCAATCTGAAAGCGGAAGAGTTGAACGAAGTACTGGATAGCATGGATGTAAATAATATCCCAGATACCGAGAACAACTCAATCTCGGTAACGGGATACTCCGGTTTTTTTCGCATACTCTACAATGCCACGTATCTTAACCGCACAATGTCAGAAAAAGCGTTAGAATTGCTTTCGTTCGAGGACTTCCCTCAAGGCTTTGCAGCGGGTGTGCCCAAAAGCACATTAATGGCAACCAAGTTCGGTGAAAGTGAGCCACAGGAAGCAGGTGCCGGTAAACAGTTACATGAATTCGGTATCGTGTACCATCCCAAGGGTCACTATATTCTGGGAGTCATGACACAAGGGAATGATTTTACTCGACAAGCTGCGGTAATACGTGACATTTCATCCATGGTTTATTCAGAAGTAAACTTGTCTGCAACCAGAAGATAAAGCGACCACCGGGGCGGAATCAGCTCCACAAACTGCTCACCTCCACCACCAGGAACGCATAGTTTCCGATTGCAATTACACGTTTAAAGAGGCACAAAGTTCACGCCACGAAGCCACCGAGCAACTCCTGTTGCGTGCACAAAACCTGGCCGTTTCCATCCGTCTGCCCCTCTATGCTGAGAACAAAGAGTTACTGCTACAAATGGCCGAGCAGGCAGCCAAGACTGCCGAAATCCGTTCTGTCGTAATTTCGGCGGCGGACGGCAGGAAATTGGCCGTGTTTACAGCACCAGGCGCTATTGCCCTGCCAGCCGGTTCCACCAGGACGATTAGTCAGACTGTTGAGGTGCCCAGCAACCCTCTCGTAAATGCACTAGGGGCCTCATCCATGCTTGACCCCAATGACAACGCACCTACCCTGTTGGGATATGTACGTATCGAGCGTGACACAGCCGACTTGACGGCAGCGATACGGCAGGTCATCCTGATTTCCACCAGCATCGCTCTGGTATTTTGGTTGATGGTTTCACTACTCGGTTATCTGATGCTACAGAAACTGACCCGCTCGTTCAACACGTTGATGAAGGGCATCCAGACCTTGGAACAGGGTGATTTCACGTCTCCAATCGCTATCGAATCCGACGACGAACCAGGCCGGGCGGCAGTGGCCATCAACAATCTGGCAAAAGTTTTAATGCAACGCAGCGAAGAAAACAGCCGTCTTCAACATGATCGCCTGAATCTTGAACGGCAGATGCTGCATGCCCAGAAACTGGAAAGCCTCGGAGTAATGGCGGGCGGTATTGCTCACGACTTCAATAACCTGCTACAGTCGATTCTCGGCAATATGGAATTGGCCGCAATGAAACTGGGCCCAGATTCGCCTGCTCATAAATATGTTGAACAGTCCATGAATGCTGCCAAACGTGCGTCGCTACTGACCGGTTCGATGCTGACCTATGTCGGTAAAGGCTTGCTCCACAAAAAGGGACTGAACCTTAATGAGCTGGTAGTTGAAAATGTCGATATCCTGAAGACAGCTACTTCAAGCTCCATAACAACCGAGTTGCAACTTTTTCCGGGGCTCCCCTTTATCTACGCTGATGAAGCATATATCCAGCAGGTTGTCATGAACTTGATAACAAATGCGGCCGAGGCGATTGAACAGCAGCCGGGCATAATAAAACTAGCCACCGGCATACAGGAGTGCAATCAACACTGTCTGGACGAAAGTCTTCTGGATGAAAAGCCGAAGGCGGGACGTTTTGTGTTTCTGAAGGTCAGTGACAACGGCTGTGGTATGAACGACAAAACCCTTAAGCGCCTTTTTGATCCGTTCTTTACCACCAAGTTTACGGGTCGCGGTTTGGGAATGTCAGCAGTGATCGGAATCATGAAAACTCACAACGGCGCTCTGTTTGTAGAAAGTGAAATAGGCATTGGAACAACGTTCAAGGTGCTGTTCCCGATCTCGGAGACAGCCCCTCCGGCCACGATTCAGGCGCCACGCGTTTATACTGCGCCAGAGAAAACGGGTAGCACGCAACAACGTTCAGGAGTCGCACTGGTAGTTGATGATGAAAAATCAGTTCTGAAGGTCTGTACAAAAATGGTTTCTCTCTGCGGCTATACGGTTATCAGCGCCTGCGACGGCCTGGATGCGGTCATCAAATTCCGGGAGTATGAAGGTAAAATAGATGTTGTCCTGATGGATCTGACCATGCCAAACATGGATGGCATAACAGCCATGGAGAAGATGTACGAACTCAGGCCGGAGGCAAGAATCATCATTGCCAGTGGCTTCAATGAAGATGAACTAAGCGAACGAATCACAAGTCAGCCGCCAGCCGGTTTTGTGAGAAAGCCATACAGCATGCAGGCACTGGAGACAGAACTGAACAGAGTTATGGCACCTTCACGCGAAACAACATCTTGATTTTTAAGAAATCAACTGATATATTTTAGCAGTCAGATGTCTGGAGTGCTAATTTTATATGCGAGGTGATCATCCATGGTTGCTCAATTACCGGTTGTAGCGGACAGCCTGAGACTTTATATGACTGAAATTCGCAGATTCCCGCTCCTGAGTGAAGAGCAGGAACACCTTCACGCAGTAGCGTTTTTTGAACGGAAAGATTTGGAATCTGCGCATACACTGATTACGTCGAATCTGCGTTTTGTCGTTAAGATTGCCTACGAATTCCGCCACTACGGGCTGAAGATGCTTGACATGATTCAGGAAGGTAATATCGGCCTGATGATGGCGGTCAGAAAATTCAATCCCTACAAGGGAGTGCGGCTTATTTCGTATGCCGTCTGGTGGATTCGGGCTTACATCCAGAACCACATAATTTCGTCATGGAGCCTACTCAAAATTGGAACAACCCAGGCACAACGCAAACTGTTTTTCAAGCTGCGACAGGCCAAGAGTTCACTTCTCGGAATCGGCGACGACCAGACGCACGCAACCAGCGCAGCACAATCGCTGCATGTCACTGACCAGGAATTTTTAGAGATGGAGCAGCGCATGCAAGGGGACTGCTCACTTAATGCCGACATACCTGGCAGCGACGGCCTGACGGCACTTGAATCCCTGGCTGACGACAAAAAGAATCAGGAAGAGCTGCTGACAGAATTTCAGGAGAATCAGAATTTGCAGCAGAAGGTGGCAGAAGTTGTCGGTCGCTTGAATGAGAAAGAGCGCTTCATTATAGAGCAACGGATAACCGCCGATGACCCGATGACACTGCAGGAAATAGCAACCCATTTCAGCATCTCTCGCGAGCGGGTTCGGCAGATTGAAGAAGGTGCCCTGCGAAAGACAAAGCAGGCTCTGATACCGTATCTGGGCGCGTAATTCCGGCGCTAATTGTCTCCGCAAATGATGCCGTCCTGTAGTTATTTTCCGACGGCATCTTTTTTTGATAATTTTACCTTGACTTTCAGAATATTTTTCTTTAAATAAACAAGTTCTGTTTTCATAGTAAAGAAATTAACACAAGCCCCGTTAGCTCATACTGGTAGAGCAGCTGACTTGTAATCAGCAGGTGATCCGTTCGATTCGGATACGGGGCTCCATAAGAATCAAATAGTACCGTTACACCCGATCATCCCTGGAGGGATTCCCGAGCGGCCAAAGGGAACAGACTGTAAATCTGTCGTCAGCGACTTCGGAGGTTCGAATCCTCCTCCCTCCACCATACAATCATCGAAAAATGGTTATTGCTGTCAACCCAGGAGACTATAGTCGCTGGAACTGGTAAACAAGCAATATCACATTTTTCACACTACTTATCATCTGGTAGCGCGGGAGTAGCTCAGTTGGCTAGAGCGTCAGCCTTCCAAGCTGAGGGTCGCGGGTTCGAGTCCCGTTTCCCGCTCCAGTTTAAGTGCCCACATAGCTCAGGAGGTAGAGCACTTCCTTGGTAAGGAAGAGGTCTCCGGTTCGAGTCCGGATGTGGGCTCCACTTAATACGTATAATCCACCGCAGACAGAACAACAAAAAAATGCACCCAATCAAGGAGGGCCTTTATCATGGCAAAGGCGAAATTCGAGCGCAACAAAACACATGTAAACATCGGTACAATCGGTCACGTCGACCATGGCAAGACTACCTTGACTGCTGCCATCACGAAAGTTCTGGCAGGTAAAGGCCAGGCTGAATATAAAGCGTTTGATCAGATTGATAACGCTCCTGAAGAGCGTGAACGCGGTATTACAATCGCAACTGCTCATGTTGAATACGAAACTGATAAACGTCACTATGCTCACGTTGACTGCCCGGGCCATGCTGACTATGTTAAGAACATGATTACCGGTGCTGCTCAGATGGACGGCGCGATCTTGGTTGTATCCGCAGCCGACGGTCCTATGCCGCAGACTCGTGAGCATATCCTGCTTGCCCGTCAGGTAGGCGTACCGTACATCGTCGTTTTTTTGAACAAAGCCGATATGGTTGATGATGCAGAACTGCTCGAACTGGTTGAGCTTGAAGTTCGTGAACTTCTCTCCAGCTACGATTTCCCCGGTGACGATATTCCAATCATCAAAGGTTCCGCACTGAAAGGGCTCGAAGGCGACAAAGGCGAACTGGGAGAACAGGCTATTAATGCACTTATGGACGCTGTTGATTCTTATATCCCTGATCCGGAACGCGCTATTGACCGACCATTCCTGATGCCTGTTGAAGACGTATTCTCCATTTCCGGTCGTGGTACAGTTGCTACCGGCCGTGTAGAGCGCGGTATCGTTAAAGTTGGCGAAGAAGTCGAAATCGTCGGTATCAAGAACACTGCCAAAACAACCGTAACGGGTGTTGAAATGTTCCGTAAACTGCTCGACGAAGGCCGTGCCGGCGATAACATCGGAGCACTGCTGCGCGGCGTTAAACGTGAAGATATCGAACGCGGTCAGGTTCTTGCCAAACCGGGTTCCATCACACCGCACACTAAATTCAAGGCTGAAGCCTATGTTCTTACAAAAGAAGAAGGTGGACGTCATACTCCATTCTTCAACGGCTACCGCCCACAGTTCTACTTCCGAACAACTGACGTAACCGGAATTGCCGAGCTTCCAGCCGGCATTGAAATGGTAATGCCAGGCGACAACGTTGCTATGACCATTAACCTGATCACTCCGATCGCCATGGACGAAGGTCTCCGCTTCGCCATCCGCGAAGGTGGCCGTACTGTAGGCGCAGGCGTAGTAGCTTCAATAGTACAATAAATTCTAGTAAATGAAATATAGCAGGCTGGCATAATCTGCAAGCCACTGATTTCATACAAAAGGAAGCACTTTCATGAGAGATATCATCACACTTGGTTGTACCGAATGCAAACAGAGAAATTATACAACTACCAAGAACAAAAAGACCACTCCCGGCAAGCTCGAATTCAGCAAATACTGCCGATTCTGTCGCAAGCATACACCGCATAAAGAAACCAAGTAATCCAAGAAGAATTACAGCTCGGTACAGGCCAGTAGCTCCAACTGGTAGAGCGCCGGTCTCCAAAACCGGATGTTGGGGGTTCGAATCCCTCCTGGCCTGCCATATACTTTTGACTGTAATGTTGCAAGCATGATTACTTTAAAGATCCAAGTGTAAGGACAGTTTAGCTGTCAGGAGCTACATTGTGCAAAAAATTACCGGTTTTTTTGAGTCTGTAAAGTTAGAACTCGATAAAGTTACGTGGCCATCGCAAAAAGAAACTATGGCAACTACTGGCATAGTCATTATCATTGTAGTTCTGATTTCATTTTATCTCGGAGCGTGCGATCTTGTTTTGGCCAAGCTGATGCGAGTGATACTAGGTTAAAGGATCCGCTATGTCCATGAAGTGGTACGGTGTTCATACATATTCAAGCTTTGAAAATAAAGTCCGACTCAATCTACTTGAAAACATCAAAAACGAAGGGATGGATGAGTTTTTCAGCGAAATTCTCATACCCTGCGAAACTGTAGTAGAACTAAAAAAAGGTGAAAAGAAAACTTCTTCACGAAAATTTTTCCCCGGTTACATTCTTGTAAAAATGGAATTGAGTGATGAGACTTGGCACCTTGTTAAAGAGACTGCCAAGGTTACCGGATTTGTCGGTGGAAACACACCTTTCCCTATTTCCGATGAAGAAGTCGAAAAGATTACGCGTCGAATGGAAGAAGGTGCCGAGAAACCCCGTCCGAAAGTTCAGTTTGAAGTTGGTGAAACTGTGCGAGTCGTAGATGGCCCGTTTCTCAATTTTTCCGGCGTAATTGAAGATGTTAAGCCTGATAAGGGTAAATTGCGTGTAACCGTCACAATTTTCGGTCGTGCAACTCCCGTTGAGCTTGAGTTTATGCAGGTGGAAAAAAACTAATTTACACGATGCCATTCGGCAACGAGTGGCAGGGATACGGCTTATAAAGGAGTAGAATAATGGCAAAGAAAATAACTGGTTACATTAAACTTCAAGTACCTGCAGGTAAAGCGAATCCATCACCTCCTATCGGACCAGCACTTGGTCAGCATGGTGTAAACATCATGGAGTTTTGCAAAGCTTTCAATGCAAAAACCCAGGGCGATGAAGGGACGATTACTCCTGTTGTTATTACGGTTTACGCCGATCGTTCATTTACTTTTATTACAAAGACACCACCTGTACCGGTTCTGATTAAAAAAGCTCTCGATCTTAAAAGCGGTTCACCAGTCCCTAACAAGACAAAAGTAGGGAAACTGACTAAATCGCAGGTTGAAGAAATTGCCAAGAAGAAAATGCCTGATCTCAATGCCGCTTCTCTTGAAGCTGCCATGAGAACTGTCGAAGGAACTGCACGCTCCATGGGTGTTGATATTGTATAACCTGCTGAGCTGACATAATCTATAACTTGAACCATAGAGAGGTTGTATCATGCCGAAATGTACTAAAAAACACTCTGTAGCAATGAGTAAAATCGACAGAAACAAGGTATATCCACTTGGCACAGCAGTGGATATCGTCAAACAGGCCGCTTATGCCAAGTTTGATGAATCTGTTGAAGTTGCAGTTAAACTGGGAGTTGACCCACGACATGCAGACCAGATGGTCCGTGGAGCCGTTGTACTTCCTAACGGTCTGGGTAAAAATGTCCGTGTTCTCGTCTTTGCAAAAGGTGAGAAAGAAAAAGAAGCTCTTGATGCCGGTGCTGATTATGTTGGCGCGGATGATTTAGTTGCCAAAATCCAGGCTGGCTGGTTTGACTTTGACACAGCAATTGCTACCCCCGACATGATGGGTGTTGTGGGGAAAATCGGCAAGCTTCTGGGACCGCGCGGACTCATGCCGAATCCAAAAGTTGGTACGGTTACTTTTGAAGTCAGCAGAGCTGTTAAGGAATCAAAAGCAGGTAAAGTTGAATTTCGCGTTGAGAAAGCCGGTATTGTCCATGCACCAGTCGGTAAGGTTTCTTTTGATGCCGACCTGCTGTCAGGCAATCTACTGGCACTTATCGAAGCACTTGTTAAAGCTAAACCTTCTGCAGCAAAAGGTACCTACATCAAGAAGATATCCCTCTCTTCAACCATGGGCGCCGGCATAAATCTCGATATCAGCGAGATTACTGCTAAGATTTAAACATATAACCATTTAGCCAAAGTCAATGACAGCAGGCGCTCTGCAAACGGCGCTTAAACCGGGAAACTCCGGGCCTGCCGAGACTTGAGGTACCGCATTTATATGCGCTTCCTGACTTTGGCCGGGACCTTGTCCCAGATACCAATAGAAAGGAGGAAGTCGCTTGAACAAGAATAACAAGCAGGAATTAGTCACCGAAATGCATGAGCGGCTCACACGTGCCAAGGCGGTTTTTTTAGCTGACTTTCGCGGCATGAATGTAGGGCAGGCCACAACGCTTCGGAATGAACTTCGTGCAGCTTCTGTCGAATATAAAGTATTCAAAAATACTTTATTTGACCTGGCTGCAAAAGGCACTGACATTGAGTGCATCAGTCCGTACCTGGCTGGTCCGACCGCCGTAGCCATAAGCTATGATGATCCGGCCAACGCTGCCAAAGTACTCTACAAGTTTGCCAAAGATCCACAGGGCAAATTTGTTCTCAAAGCCGGAGTACTCAGTGGTAAAATTCTGGATCCCAAACAGATTCAGGCGTTAGCTGACCTTCCCTCGCGTGAGGTTCTCATCGCCAAGATGCTCGGATCTATGCAGGCACCAGCTACAAACTTTGTCGGCGTTCTTGCCGCACTACCTGGCGCACTCGTACGCGTTCTCGACGCTATCCGCGTACAGAAATCCGGAAATTAATCGTTACAGAGTCAATTAATTTAACACCTATACTCAAATACTAATTCGGAGGATTCACCCAATGTCTATCACTAAAGAAGATGTAATCAGTTTTATCGAAAAAATGACCGTTCTTGACCTTGCTGAACTCGTTAAAGAACTCGAAGAAAAGTTCGGTGTTTCTGCTGCTGCTCCTGTTGCAGTTGCTGCTGCTGCCGGCCCTGCTGTAGCTGAAGCCGTTGAAGAACAGACTGAGTTTGATGTTATCCTCAAAACCTGTGGCGCTAACAAGATCAACGTTATTAAAGTCGTTCGTGCTCTTACAAGCCTCGGATTGAAAGAAGCTAAGGACGTTGTTGACGGCGCGCCAAGCACTGTTAAAACCGGCGTTTCAAAACAGGAAGCAGATGATGCCGTTAAACAGCTCGTTGAAGCTGGCGCAGAAGCATCTATCAAATAGCAACCTGTCTTGTTGTCATTATGAGAGCCAAGGTCGCCTGGAGCGGCCTTGGCTTGTGCTGTTTCTGCATATTTTAATCATGCATAACTTCTGATAATCCAGCACGTTACAACCACTGGACGTAGTCACGATACCCGCCAAAGGAGAAGCCATGGCTTATTCTATTGCCAATAATCACCTCTTGCGTAAAAACTTTGCCAAGATAAAGAATATAATTGAAATCCCGAACCTTATAGATATTCAGAAGAGTTCCTATCGTCGTTTCCTTCAGCAGGAAGTACCGGTTGAATCCCGTCAGAATATCGGCCTTGAAACCGTCTTCAAGAGCGTTTTTCCGATCAAGGACTTCAGTGAGAGCGCTTCTCTTGAATACGTATCCTACACTCTCAACAAACCAAAATATGATGTTGATGAATGTCACCAGCGAGGTATGACCTATGCTGCCCCGATGAAAGTAAAGGTTCGTCTCGTTATCTGGGATTCCGGTAAAGAGTCCGGTATCAAGGCGATTAAGGATATAAAAGAGCAAGAGGTCTATTTTGGTGAAATACCGTTGATGACTGATAACGGAACTTTTATCATCAATAGCACCGAGCGCGTCATTGTCAGTCAGCTTCATAGATCGCCCGGCGTTTTCTTTGATCACGACAAAGGAAAGACCCACTCCAGCGGCAAGGTACTTTATTCAGCCCGTGTTATTCCGTATCGCGGATCATGGCTTGACTTCGAATTTGATCACAAAGACATTCTGTACGTTCGAATTGACCGTCGCAGAAAAATGCCGGCAACGGTATTACTGAAAGCACTCGGTTATTCTGTAGAGCAGCTGCTTAACTATTATTACAAAAGCGAAGAAATCTTCATCACTTCAGAGAACATAACCAAAAGCATAGAACCTGAGCTGATTACTCTTCAGAAAGCCCCTATGGATGTTACCGATCCATCCACCGGCGAAGTACTAATGAAGGCTAATCGTAAATATACAAAATCATCAATCAAGAAAATGCAGGAGCATAACATTAAAGCCGTCCCGACGATCATTGAAGACGTCCTTGGCCGTTATGCTTCAACTGATATAGTTGATCCGACTACCGGTGAGATTCTTGTTGAATGTAATGAGGAGATAACAGCAGACCGTTTCGATGAAATCAAGGCCAGAGGCGTTACCAGCATCAGAGTCCTTTATATAGACAACCTTCACATCACGTCATCGTTCCGGGACACATTGCTGATTGACAAGATCAACAGCAGTGATGAAGGGCTAATTGAGATTTATCGTCGTTTGCGTCCTGGAGATCCACCAACCCTCAAGAGCTCGCTGGCTCTGTTTGACAATCTGTTCTTTAATCCTGAACGGTATGATCTCTCAGCAGTCGGGCGCCTCAAGCTCAACTATAAACTTGGGCTTAAAGTATGGCAGGATTGCATGGTACTTAACGCACCCTGCATGCTCAGCAGCGAGGATGTTGCCAGTTTCGACGTACTCGTCAACAAATTGAGAGTTTCTGATGATGCTTTTTCACAGTATCTGATGATGAAATTGCCGTCTGACCTTTCAAAAACAATTAAAAAACACGATTCCGGTCAATCAGTATCTGACAAACTTCGCGACCAGTTGCTTCTCGAACTGAACAACCTGATCCGTGATGCAGACTTTTTCCAGAAAGAAGTTTTTGCTTCGCTAAACCTTTCAAAAGCGACCGTAAAACTGACTGATGCCATCGATCAGGGTGGTTTTGATGAAAATCGACGTTCTATCGAGACTCTGCGCCGCAACAGAATGGTCTTCGAAGATCTCTATTCTTCAGATATTCGCATTGCAGTTAAAAACGATATTCTTGAAATAGTTCGTTACTTGATTGAACTGAAGAATGGTCGTGGTGCTATCGATGATATCGATCATTTAGGCAATCGACGCGTCCGTGCAGTCGGTGAATTACTGGAAAACCAGTACCGAATCGGCCTTGTTCGTATGGAGCGTGCCATTAAGGAACGCATGAGTCTGCAGGAGGTTGAAAACCTCATGCCGCATGATCTGATCAATTCAAAGCCGGTTTCTGCGGTTGTTAAAGAGTTTTTCGGCTCTTCGCAGCTATCACAATTTATGGATCAGACCAATCCGCTCTCCGAAGTTACCCACAAACGCCGACTTTCGGCTCTGGGACCAGGCGGTTTGACCCGTGAGCGCGCCGGCTTTGAAGTCCGGGACGTTCATCCGACTCATTACGGTCGTGTCTGCCCGATTGAGACACCTGAAGGCCCAAACATCGGTCTGATTGCATCGCTCTCAACCTATGCACGTATCAATGACCACGGTTTTGTTGAGACACCCTATCGTATCGTGCAAGAGGGTAAACTCACTAATGAAGTTCGTTTCTTTTCAGCTCTTGAAGAAGAAGGACATGCCATTGCCCAGGCAAATGCCGAAGTGGATACCGATGGCCGCTTTGTAAATGATTACGTTTCTGCCCGAAAGAGCGGTGAATTTATCCTGGTACATCGGGATGAAATCGCACTGATGGACGTTGCAGCTATTCAGCTCGTTTCCGTTGCTGCAGCTCTGATTCCTTTTTTGGAAAACGATGATGCCAACCGAGCGCTGATGGGTTCTAACATGCAGCGTCAGGCGGTGCCTCTGCTGCGTGCTGATTCCCCGCTTGTTGGAACCGGTATGGAGCGCATCGTTGCCAGAGACTCCGGAGTGTCGGTTATTGCCCGTCATGATGGTGAAGTCGAATCCGTTGATGCCAGTCGAATAGTTGTCAAGATCAATGAAAACGAACTGGATGAAAACGGTACCGGCGTTGATATATACAACCTGATCAAGTTTGCACGATCAAATCAGAACACCTGTATCAACAATAAGCCGGTCGTTAAGGTCGGTGACAAAGTCAAACGAGGTGCCGTCATTGCTGATGGTCCTTCTACCGACATGGGTGAACTGGCACTTGGTCAGAACATCGTCGTCGCATTTATGCCGTGGGGCGGCTACAACTACGAAGACTCCATCCTGATCTCGGAAAAGCTCATCAAGGATGACCGTTATACGTCCATCCACATTGAAGAGTTCGAGTGCGTCGCCCGTGACACCAAGCTTGGTAAAGAAGAAATTACCGCAGACATACCAAATCTGGGTGAAGAAACACTTAAAGATCTCGATGAATCAGGCATTATTCGTATCGGTGCTGAAGTTAAGCCGGGCGATATCCTGGTTGGTAAGATTACTCCCAAAGGTGAGACACAACTCTCACCGGAAGAGAAACTGCTACGGGCTATTTTTGGCGAAAAAGCGGGCGACGTGCGGGATACCTCCCTTACCGTTCCTCCGGGTGTCGAAGGTACCGTCATCGGCGCAAAAATATTTTCCCGTAAGGGAAATGACAAGGATTCACGCACGGAACTGATTGAAAAGGCTGAAGAAGATAAACTTCGGAAAGATGAGCAGGACGAGATTCGCATCATTCGTGATTCGGCTATCGGTAAGCTCAAACGACTGTTGCTCGACAAAGTTCTGGCAGTAAAACTTGAAGATAACAAAGGCAATCTGATCCTCGCAAAAGGTGCCCAGATTACAGAAGAGACGTTGCAGACTCTCTCTAACACTGACTGGAGCAGCATTTCAATCAATGATGATGGTGAAACTGACGAAAAAGTACATCAGATACTGAATACCCTGAATCGTCAGATAGACCTTATCCATAATGTATTTGAAGACAAGATCCAAAAGATCAAACGTGGCGATGACCTTCCACCTGGCGTTATCAAGATGGTAAAGATCTACATTTCCATCAAACGTAAGCTTCAGGTCGGTGATAAAATGGCCGGGCGTCACGGTAACAAAGGTGTTGTTTCACGAATTCTGCCTGAAGAAGACATGCCCTATATGGATGACGGTCGTCCAGTCGAAATCGTACTTAATCCGCTCGGTGTTCCTTCACGTATGAACGTTGGACAGATTCTAGAGACACATCTTGGTTGGGCAGCCAAAGGTATCGGCTGGAAGATCGAGGATATGCTTGAGAAACATACCTCGGAAGACAATCTGAAAGCATATTTGAAGGATGTTTATGGCGACGAAGAGGCGGGAGCTTTTATTGACAACCTCAATAAGGATGAATTATTAAAAGTCGCCCGCCGCTTGCAACGCGGTGTTGCCATGGCTTCTCCGGTTTTCGAAGGTGCCAGCGAAGCCCAGATTAAATCCATGCTGGCAAAAGCGAACTTTCATTCATCCGGTCAAGTTACGCTTTTTGATGGCCGTACCGGCGAACCGTTTGCCAATAAAGTCACCGTTGGAGTTATGTATGTTCTTAAACTCCATCATTTGGTTGATGATAAAATCCATGCACGTTCCATCGGGCCGTACAGTCTGGTTACTCAGCAGCCGCTGGGCGGCAAGGCGCAGTTCGGCGGCCAGCGACTGGGCGAAATGGAAGTTTGGGCCATGGAGGCATATGGCGCCGCGCATGCCCTGCAGGAATTCTTAACGGTAAAATCGGACGATGTCTCCGGAAGAACCCGTATGTATGAAGCGATAGTCAAGGGCAAGCATACCCTTGAACCGGGTCTGCCGGAATCGTTCAATGTACTTATTAAAGAACTGCAGTCGCTCTGTCTGGATGTCGATTTGCTTGAAGGCGAAGAAGATATATAACGATTTAGCCTGGTAACCGCTACAGCAACGGTTACCAGGCTTCAGACTAACGGAGGAAAGCATCGTGGAAGATTATTTCAGCTTTTTTGATAAACCCAAAGATCCACTCCACTTTTCAGCTATACGTATCTCTATTTCATCACCGGAAAAGATTCGCGAACGTTCGCATGGTGAGGTAAAGAAACCGGAGACTATTAATTACCGTACCTTCAAACCTGAGCGGGACGGCCTTTTTTGCGCCAAGATTTTTGGCCCGACCAAGGATTATGAATGTAACTGCGGTAAATATAAACGTATGAAGCACCGCGGTATCATTTGCGAAAAGTGCGGCGTAGAGGTAATACCTTCAAAAGTCCGTCGTGAGCGACTTGGTCACATAGACCTGGCCACTCCGGTTGCACATATCTGGTTTTTAAAATCCCTGCCGTCGCGTATCGGCAATCTACTCGATATTACGCTGAAAGACCTCGAAAAAGTCCTCTATTTTGAGGGTTTTGTCATCACAGATCCAAAGAACACTCCGTTGCAGTTCTGCGAAGTCATGTCCGAGGATAAATATATCAAAATGCAGCAGGATTACGGCAGTGATGCTTTCAGCGGCGGTATGGGCGCTGAAGCCATCCGTGAGTGCCTGCGGGCGCTTGACCTTGAAGAACTGGCCGTTTCACTGCGTTCGGATATGGTTGAATCGACCAGCGAAGCGAAACGGAAGAAAACTGCCAAGCGACTTAAAGTAGTTGAAGCATTCCGTCATTCCGGCAACAAACCGGAGTGGATGATTCTGGAATGCATTCCGGTTCTTCCCCCTGAACTTCGTCCACTGGTCCCCTTGGATGGCGGCCGTTTCGCTACCTCCGACCTGAACGACCTGTACCGCCGTGTCATTAACCGCAATAATCGTTTAAAACGACTCTGCGAACTGCAGGCACCGGAAGTTATTATCCGTAACGAAAAGCGCATGCTGCAGGAAGCTGTTGATGCACTGTTCGATAACGGTCGTCGCGGACGTGCTATTGCCGGCCCTAACAAGCGCCCTCTTAAATCTCTGTCCGATATGCTGAAAGGCAAATCGGGCCGTTTCCGTCAGAACTTGCTCGGTAAGCGTGTCGATTATTCCGGTCGTTCAGTAATTGTTGTCGGTCCTGAATTGAAGCTGCATCAGTGCGGTCTGCCAAAGAAGATGGCTTTGGAACTCTTCAAACCGTTTATCTATAACAAGCTGGAAGAACGTGGCTACGTTACCACCATCAAGAGCGCCAAGAAGATGGTTGAAAAAGAGCGTCCGGAAGTCTGGGACGTACTGGAAGAGGTCATTAAAGAACATCCGGTCATGCTCAACCGTGCTCCGACCCTGCATCGCCTCGGCATCCAGGCGTTTGAACCGGTTCTGATTGAAGGCAAAGCTATTCAGTTGCACCCACTGGTATGTACCGCCTTCAACGCCGACTTCGACGGCGACCAGATGGCTGTTCATCTGCCGCTCTCGATCGAAAGTCAGGTTGAAGCCCGCGTATTGATGATGTCGACCAACAACATCCTCTCACCGGCAAGTGGCAAACCGATCATCGTTCCTTCACAGGATATGGTTCTGGGCGCGTATTACATGACGCGTGACAGAATCAATGTCAAAGGGGAGTACTACAAACCGACGGAAGCAGAGTTTTCAAACGGCCTCAGTGTCTCCGGCTGCTATGCGTCCCCTGAAGAGGTCCGCATTGCATTTGATGCTGGTGAAGTTGATATTCAGGCAAAGATCAAAGTCCGTATGAAAAACCTGGTAACCGATGAGCGCCCTCAACTTGTTGACACAACAACCGGAAGGATCATGTTACGGGATGTACTGCCTGATTCGGTACCTTACTCTGCCATCAACAAAGTTATGACCAAGAAAGAGCTTTCAAATCTGGTTGACACCTGCTACCGACTTTCCGACAGCAAAGAGACCGTTCTTCTGGCTGACCGACTCAAGGATATCGGCTTCAAGTATGCAAACCTGGCCGGTATTTCGATCTGTCTGGATGACATGGTTATCCCCGACGGAAAACATGCTATTATCGGCAAAGCCGAAGAAGAAGTCACCGAAATCCAGAATCAGTATACCGAAGGTCTTATTACCGACGGCGAACGTTATAACAAAGTCATCGATATCTGGGCCAAGGCGACCGAAGAGATCGCTACCGAGATGCTTGACAACCTTTCAAAAGAAATTGTCACCGCCCGCGATGGCAGCAGAATCGAAATGCCATCCTTTAATGCCATTCACATGATGGCTGACTCCGGCGCCCGAGGCTCTGCACAGCAGATCCGCCAGCTGGCCGGTATGCGTGGTTTGATGGCCAAGCCTTCCGGCGAAATCATTGAAACTCCGATTACGGCGAACTTCCGCGAAGGTCTTACCGTTCTCCAGTACTTTATATCTACTCACGGAGCCCGTAAAGGTCTGGCCGATACCGCGCTTAAGACAGCTAACTCCGGTTATCTGACCAGACGTTTGGTTGACGTTGCTCAGGACGCCATTATTACTGAAAATGATTGCGGCACTTTGGATGGGCTGGTCGTTTCTTCGCTTACCGAGGGGGGCGAAATAATCGAGCAGATCGGCGATCGTATTCTGGGGCGTGTAGCTCTGGAAGATATTCACGACCCACTGACCGACGAAGTTCTGGTGGAATCAAATCAGGAGATTGATGAGTATCTCGTAAAACGCATTGAGGATGCCGGTCTTGAAAAAATCAAGATCCGCTCTGTTCTTACCTGCCAAAGCAAGCGCGGCATCTGCGCGAAATGCTACGGCCGCGACCTGGCACGCGGACACAGCGTCAACATGGGCGAAGCGGTTGGCGTCATTGCCGCTCAATCAATTGGCGAACCGGGTACCCAGCTGACCATGCGTACTTTCCACATCGGTGGTACCGCTTCCCGTCATGCAGAACAGACCTCACTTGAAGCCCGTGCAGACGGTATTCTCAAGTATATCAATGTTAATACGGTAATTAACAATGAGGGGCATCACATCGTCATGAACCGTAACGGTGAGATTGCTGTTATTGACGAGACAGGTCGTGAACGCGAAAAATACACCGTCGTTTACGGTGCTAAAATCAAGATTGTGCCGGGTGGCGCAGTCAAGCAGGGTGTTACCCTGGCTGAATGGGATCCGTACACCATGCCGATTCTTACCGAAGTTGCCGGCAGAATCAAGTTTGCCGACATCATCGAAGGTGTCACCATGGAAGAGCAGCTCGATGATGTTACCGGTCTTTCGCGTAAGGTCATCATCGAAACAAAAGACACTGACAAACGTCCGCGTATTGCGATTAAAGATGCTTCCGGAGAGGGGGGCGGCGGAACCATCGGCCGTTACTTCCTGCCGGCCGGTGCCAATATTTCTGTTATTGACGATACCATCATCAGTGCGGGTGATATCATCGCGAAGATCCCTCGGGAAACCACCAAGACAAAGGATATTACGGGTGGTCTGCCGCGAGTCGCCGAACTGTTCGAGGCTCGTAAACCTAAGGATTTTGCAGTTATAACCGAAATTGATGGACGCACATCCTTCGGTAAAGATGCCAAGGGAAAACGTAAGGTCATCGTTACACCTGAGTTGGGCGAACCGAAAGAGTACCTGATCCCGAAAGGTAAACATATCAGCGTACACGAAGGTGATCACGTTCGTGCGGGTGAACCGCTGATGGACGGTTCCTCCAATCCACATGACATTCTGCGCGTTCTGGGTGTCAAGGAACTGGCTAAGTATCTGGTCGATGAAGTTCAAGAGGTGTATCGTCTGCAGGGCGTCAAGATCAATGACAAGCACATCGAGGTAATTGTTCGCCAGATGCTGCGACGCGTACGTGTCAAGGATACCGGCGACACGAACCTGCTGGTTGATGACCAGATCGAACGCTGGTTGTTCGAGCAGGAAAATGAAAA
The DNA here is from genome assembly GCA_013349325.1 of Desulfuromonadales bacterium. Lineage (GTDB taxonomy): Bacteria > Desulfobacterota > Desulfuromonadia > Geobacterales > Pseudopelobacteraceae > JACRCG01. The sequence continues at coordinate 27,249 of DUZX01000014.1, read as the reverse complement.
AGCCTATGCTGAAAACAAACGCCCGGCAGTTGCCGAACCGCTGCTGCTCGGTATTACTAAAGCGTCACTTTCCACGGAGTCATTCATCTCGGCCGCCTCTTTCCAGGAGACGACCAAGGTACTGACCCAGGCAGCCATCGAAGGTAAGATTGATTACCTGCGTGGACTCAAAGAAAACGTCATCATGGGACGTTTGATTCCTGCCGGTACCGGTATCGCTCGCTACCGTAATCTACGACTGCATGCGGAAACTATGGCCAAACCGGAACCAGCGCCAGAGGTAATCAAACGGGATGAAGAGGATGAAGATGATATTTTGGAAGCTGCATAACCTGAAAAGGGAAACACGCTAAAGAAAGAAAGAAACAAACAAGAAAGGCCGAAAGTTAAAACTTCCGGCCTTTCTTGTTTGTTATATCAGATAAATGCGGGTAGAGATTATTTGCGCAGAACTTTGATAACAGCAGAGAAATCTTCTTCCCCCCAACCGGCATCAACGGCGGCCTGATATACTTTCGTGGCAGCTTCAGCCGCCGGAAGCGTTAGACCGGTCAAACGGGCCGCATTCATCACAATATGCAGCTGCTCGTTGACGTATTTGAGCGCCAGGCTGCGTGTAAAGTCATTACGAGCCATAGCGCGACCTTTAAGATGGAAGAGCGGCGAGGCGACTCCGCGAGTATCAAGTACTTCCAGAATCTTGTCTGCAGCAAAGCCCATCTTTTCACCAAAAACGACACCCTCAGCCAGCACCTGCACCAGTTCAGACTGCACCAGATTGACAATAAACTTCATCTTGGTGGCATCGCCCACCTGACCGACATGGATCGTATTGAGTCCGAAAAAGGAAAACGGCTCTCTGCATTTACCAAGCAAAGCGGGATCGCCACCGGCGATTATCGTTATTAGGCCGTTGGCAGCATGCTCTCTGCTTCCCCAAACCGGAGCATCAAGGTAGAGCACCTGTTTTTTTGTACACTCCTCTGAAAGCTTCATGGTTGCCTCAAGCGAATGAGAACCCATATCTGCCAGAATAGTACCGGCGTTAATCCCTGCTAAAATACCTGTTTCGCCACAGAACAGCGGACCTAGGTCATCCCCTTCCGGGACGATCGCAATTACCAGATCGCGACCTTTGGCCGCTTCAAGGGCTGTAGAAGCAGCTATCGCGCCCAATTTTGCCAGATCAGAGACAGCCGTTTGGTCGTTGTCAAACACCGTCAACTCAAACTCACCCTTAGTCAGATTGGATGCCATATACTTCCCGACAGTTCCCAATCCGATAAAACCAATTTTCTGGATCATGTGCTTCCTCCTGTGTATATGCTGAATAAAAAAGATGTTTATTTTATAGATATTTTTACCCATTGGCAACAGTAATGACAATTATCGCATGAAATAGAGCGACATGGCGGTTATCGTGTCAACGTCACACCTCTGCGGGAACAGACTTCAATCAACCGGCAGGTGGAACAACGGGGCGAAACTGGGTGGCAGAGATTTTGGCCGAAGGCTACCAGCAGGTCATTAATCGGTATCCAGTACTCCGCCGGCAAGATGTCACGCAGGGCGCGTTCTGTTTCGTCAGCCGTCTTTGTTGTAACATAGCCCCAGCGGTTGCAGATCCGGTGTACATGGGTATCGACACATATTCCCGGTTTATTGAAGCCGAGCGTTACTACCAGATTGGCGGTCTTCCGCCCCACCCCTTTAAAACGCAGCAGACCATCAATCTCGTCCGGAACGCAGCTGCCATACTCTGTCACCAGCAGCCGGGAGATTTCCATGATCTGGGAAGACTTGGTACGGTAGAAACCGGCTGGATAGATTAACTCCGCAACTTCTTCCTTTGCTAGAGACAGCATTGCATCGGGTGTTGCTGCTCGTGCAAAGAGACGTGCCGATGCCTGTGCCGTCACCTCATCCTTAGTCCTCAAGGAAATGATGCACGCGACCAGAACTTTGAAGGGATTTGCACCGCACTCGGCAACAATAGTTACAGCCGGGGTCCGCCAGGCGCGATATTCCTCGCGCAAGACTGAGATCGCATAATGGATATCAAAGAGTTTCATGGCTGCATAGTAATCGAAGCTTGATGTTCACGCAAGAGCGGGTTTTACTTTTTCCACACTTACCTGTAGAGTGTCGATCCATGGCTATAGACCTTCATATACATTCAAGCTTTTCTGACGGTACCCTCACCCCGGCAGAACTTGTTGCGCTCGCACATTCCCATGACGTTAACGTAATTGCCATCGCCGACCATGATACCGTTGCCGGAGTAGCTGACGGCTCGGCCGCCGCCCTTGCATACGGGATCACCGTCATTCCGGCGGTAGAACTTTCGGTGCAGTTTGAGTCCTGGACTGATGTACACCTGCTTGGTTATGGTATTGATTACCGTAACGTCTCGTTTTTAGAGCAACTGAATGCGTTCCAGCGGCACCGTGCCGGACGGAGCGGGGAGATTCTGGCTCGTGTTAATGATGTTTTGGGCGCTGAAGGAAGACTTGTCATCAGCCGTAACGAGGTTGAGTCCTCCGCGTTAGGTGCACTTGGACGGCCGCATATAGCCCGGGCTCTGTTGAAGCGTGGCTATGTCGAAAACATGGAAGATGCTTTTCAGCGCTACCTTATTCCCTGTGCGGTTCCCAAACAATACTGGCTTATCGACGACGCCATTGCTGCGCTTCACCGAATCGGCGGAGTAGCCGTACTGGCGCACCCCACTAGTATCAGCAAGGATCTGCCAGTATTACAGAAGATGATAGTCGCGCTTCAATCAAAAGGACTTGACGGCCTTGAAGTGTACAACAACATGGCCTGGTCACATGAGATGGAGTTTTTACGGCGATTAGCAGTAGATCTCGGTCTTATCATGACGGCAGGATCTGATTTTCACGGTAATGAGCAGGGGCTTGAAATAGGCAGGGGACGAGCAGGAATCCGCTTTGAAGATTCACTGCTCGCCCCCCTGTATGAGCGTCTACATCGATAATGAGTGCCTTATACCAATTCCATATCAAGGCCCTATCTATTGTAGGCTCGTCGTCGGCTGCTCAACGTACGGATATGTAGGCCTCGCCGCCTTGACATCATCCTTGATCTGAAATTGGAATTACATGCGTTCCTTGTATGCCTTGTAATCAACAACCTGAATGTCCTCATTCACGGTCGTAACACCTTTGACTGTCTTCACGATAGCGACAGCCGCTTTTTTCTGTTCCTCTGAAACGATATATCCACTCAATGTTACAGTGCCTTTCTCAATTTTTATCGTAAACGGGCGGTAGTCGTGGAGAGCCGGCGAACATAACAGGGCGGTTTCAATCCGTTTGGTCAGAATAGCGGTATCTATCACAGAAACGGCAGATTTATCAGCATCTTTCAGGGAAGGCTCTTTGACAGCAGCTATAATGCAATCGACAATTGTCGCCTCGGAAAGTCGCGACGTATTGAAAACCATATCGTAGGCATTTGGGTTTTGCCAGTCGCGGTCAAAATAAAAATGGATAAAGCCGCCGCGCTGATGGTCACTGCGCCGGATCAGCGAACGAGCCATGTCAGGATCAATCCATTCCCGTTCAGCAAATCGTTCCACACGCTCCTCGAAATCGGCAATGAAGCGCAGGCGCAGAACATTATTGCACCCGATCATCAGATCCTGCGCGCCACGACCGTACACCACGACATTACCCTTACGCGACTGCTCAAGAATAATAAGTTCAATCTCATTTAATGCTGCGGCACGCTTACGATCCTCGGCCGTTACATATGAAGGTGGCTTTTCGTCTACCATCTGCAGCATCTCAGTAGTCAGCCCGTATTTAGTTGCCAGAGACGTGATCCGGGGACCGTCAATCATCGTATATTTTAATTTTTTAGCCACTTCGGAAGCAATATGATATGCACCCGTTCCCATTTCACGCGATACTGTAATGATTGCCATTAACTACCCTCCTGGGACGTTCAGATTTATGCGCTTATACCACGTTCTTATGGCGTATACAAGTCGATCGTATCGGCTGTTACAGCAACCGATACAACCAGGCGGCGGGAAACGGACCCGCAGATAAGCTCCAGCGGAATCCTGATAACCGTGCCGGAATCATTCAGCTCGGGAGAGGCTATGACCAAACGAGGACGGCACTCCGTCTCTTCGAGCACCGTTTCTACAACCGGCGAGGAAAGTTGCGTCTCAAAGACACGCTGAGCCTGCAACTCAGGCGTTTCCGGTTCAAGCCCGTCAGTCTCAGCGGGAGGCTCGGCATGTTCCACGGTAGCAAGATCAAGCCGAATCCGGTCAAGAACCAATCGGGAAAGCGTAGAGAGAGCCTCCAAGACCCCCTGACCGCTTGATGTTCTGGAAGTACAGGCCGGCATCCAGGACAGATCAAGCTCTGCAGCCAATCGGGTGACGTCTGGCACCGATGTCTCACTACCAGTGTTGTCAATCTGAAGCACGGCCGCACTATCAGACAAGCTGACTCCATATGCAGAGAGAAGCTCACGCAACTGCGCCACACTGGCCCGCGCTTCAGCCAACCGCTCCGGATCGGCATCCATCAGGAGCACAATTCCATCACACCCTTTCAGGGTCATTTTCCAGGTGGCTGGATTAACGACAGGGCCGCTGAGCGTATAGACGTGTAGTCGCACCCGATAGCCATCGGCCAGTGGTGCATCAAAAGGGGTAAAATCGAACAGCAGCAGTGAGTCACCGCCCGCCGGAACATGTCTCAGCTCTCCGCGTAACGCAGGTTTGATGCGCGCATAGATAAACTGCAAAGCATCGTTTTTTGCGCTTTCAGCCGGACCGAAATACACTATCTTGGCATTGATTTCTTTTTTGGAATGGTTGACAACCGCCATGCTGCTCCTCTGTTGATCTACCGTTTTTTACTCAAGAGCAACCGCTTTGCCATCGTCGAAATGACGGAAGGAATATTTTTGCTTTTCGCAAGATGAGCCATATCTTTTTCGTTCATGGTGCTCAGATATCTCATTGCGTTCTGAACGGGAGTACGACTGCTTTCAACCAGCGCCTTTCGAATCTGGTAATTCTTGATCCATTCCTTGTTGGCACAGATCAGACGCATGATCTCATCGTTCTGAATACCGGCCTTGATCAGGCCCAAAACCTCTGCATCCGAATAACGAGGATTTTTTACAACGCTGCTTGAGACAAGCTTGTTGGAGTCCTTAATCAGAATCGCCCGCCACTCTTTGTCACCTGATAACGCCATCTTGATCTTTTCGGCAATCCCCATCATCAGAGCTATCTTGTATTTGCTCTGAAACTCCTCATTCTGCTCGTCGATCGGTTCATCATCTTCCATTTCTTCAGACAATTCAGACTGGTCGGACTGGCCGGACACGTCTGAATTGGCCGAAACAGGAGACTCCTGAACAGCAGGTTTTATCCGGTCAAGAACTTCCAGCACAAGCGGGTGCGCCTCTGTCGAACTTCGATACTCGCTGATGACATCCTCAGGCAGGGAGAGCATGCCGACAGCGGCGGCTGATCTAACCGCCGGCTCGGCATCTTTTGTCAGACAAAACAGAAGCGTGATCCGCTCGAACGGTGGCAGGTCTGACGCCGCAGAGCAGCCGGCCAGACGCACTTCGGCAGTGGTACCGGCCCGGACATACGCCGCCACAGCCGGAGATATGGTAAATTTTATTTTTTCAGCCATTCAAAATGACTAGTGTCGACTCAAAGAAGCCTTGATTCCGGCTCCCTTCAGGGTTTTTACCGCTGCAGCAGCAGCTTTTTTACTGGTGAAGGGCCCCACCGTCAGGCTCTGGGCAGGAATAGAGACTTCACTGTGCTGCAACGTTACCGGAAAACCTTCCGCCTGTAGACGCTCTTTCTCGGAGGCAACCCGTTCCGTCAAAAGATATGAGCCGGCATAGACGGAATACGTACCCCCTTTTTCAAGGATGAAGGCATCTGAGGTGTGAGTTTTCAGTTTTTCAAAAGCCGCACGGGCGGCAGCTCGATCGCTGAATTCGGAGAGCAGCAGACGGTTCATCTGTGACTTCTTGCGTGCAGCGCTCTTGACGACCGGAACCAACCCTGCCTTGCGTACGCGGCCCATGTCTGCTGAAAGCGTCTCTTCCAAGACGTAGTTTCCAACCAGCACACTCCAGATACCCTCGTCTGTCGATGCTACGGATTCATGATCACTCTTTGCATGTTTGGCGTCAGCACGTGCCACCGGTTGTGGAATGACAACCGCTTTGACCACCGTTACTGGCTTGGCAGGCAGCGGTGGAGCGGCAGTTTTTTTTGTGCTACCCACAGCAGCAGGTACGGCAGAAGCGGCTGCTGTCGCATGTTCCTGTTTTGCTGCCGGGGGAGTGGGAAGCGCTTTTTTGTCAGCTGGCTTGGCCGGAGGAGGAACAACCTTGGACGCCGGTTTTGCAACCGGAGGCGCGACAGGAGCAGATGCAACAACGGGCGGCGCAGTCGTTTTGGGGGCTGGCTGCGGAGCTGCAACCTCTTTTGGTGGTTCCGGCTTTTTAACCGCGTCAGCAGCCACATCACCCGCACGGGGCGGCAACGGCAACTTGACCACCTGCGGGGCGGCTGCAGGCGCCGGAACCGGCTGACCGCCACTCTGCGGCCTGATCAGATCCGTAAAAAAATAGAGGTACGAAAAACCACCGACCAGTATCACCAGTAAAACGGCCAAAGCCCCTTGACTCTTCTTTTCGGGCGCAACCGCCTGAAGCTGCTGCTCATCTGAATCCTTGCTGAATTTAAAATCCATATCCACCCTCCCTTATTAGTGCCCGCTATGTGAATCCTTGTGACTGGCCTGAGCCTCTGCTATTACCTTCTGGGCCAGATGCGACGGGACCTCTTCATAATGTGAAAACTCTGTGCTGAAAAGACCCCGGTCACTGGTCATCGATTTGAGATCATTGGAATAGACCAGCACCTCGGACATCGGCACAACAGCACGGATAATCTGTGAATTGGCCTTCGGCTCAACACCGACCACCTTGCCGCGGCGCGCATTGAGATCGCCGATGACATCGCCCATGTTTTCATCCGGAACCGTAATTTTCATCGTCACTATCGGCTCCAGCAAGACCGGCTTGCAGATCTCCATCGCTTTTTTAAAAGCCATCGATCCGGCCACTTTGAAGGCCATTTCAGACGAATCAACCGTGTGAAAGGAGCCATCATAGAGCGCGACCTTGAAATCTACCACCGGGAAACCTGCCAGAAATCCATCCAGACAGGCCTCCTGAATACCTTTGTCGACCGCAGGAATATACTGCCTCGGAATAACTCCGCCCACCACCTTATCCTCAAATACATAGCCTTCGCCGCGACCGTTCGGCGACATCTCAATCCAGCAATCACCGTATTGTCCCCGGCCACCGGACTGTTTCTTGTACTTGCCCTGCACCTTGGCACTTCCGCGAATAGTCTCAAAATAAGGAACTTTTGGTGTCTTCAGAATCACGTCGACGCCAAATTTACGTTTCAGCTTTTCAACGATGACTTCAAGATGAACCTGCCCCATGCCGGAGATGATGAACTCCTTGGTCTGACTGTCGCGATGCGATTCAAGGGTCGGCTCTTCCTCGATCATACGGTGCAGAGCGCTATGAATTTTATCTTCATCAGCCTTGGTCTTTGGTTCGATGGCGTAGGATATGACCGGCAACAGCTGCTTGGCCGGCTCATAAATGATCGGCTTGATTGAATCACAAAGCGTATCTCCGGTTACCGTCTCCTTCAGTTTGGCCACGGCAACGATGTCACCCGCCACAGCCTGCTTGATGGCACGCTGTTTTTTACCTTCCAGCTCATAGATCTGACCGATGCGCTCCTCAACCGCTTTGGTGGAGTTAAAAATCGTCGAGTCCGAATTGAGTACCCCTGAGTAGATACGGAAGATGGTGATCTTTCCGGTATAGGGGTCAGATGTTGTCTTGAACACCAGCGCCGAGAACGGCTCGGTTTCGGACGGTCCCCGTTCGATAATTTCTTCCGTCTTTGGATGTATCCCGACGGCACGGGTACGATCAAGCGGTGACGGCAGGTAGTCACAGACCGCATCCAGCAGGTGCGCCACGCCGATATTGGCCGTAGCGGCACAGCAGAGCACCGCCGTAAAGGTATTGCGCATCGTGCCGACCCGCAAACCGTCCATAATCTCTTCTTCGGTGAGTTCCCCGCTCTCCAGATATTTTTCAGTCAGCGCATCGTAGGCTTCGGCCGCCGTCTCGACCAGTTGTTCATGCAGACGGGTGGCCTCATCGGCATACTCGGCCGGAATGGCCCCCTCACTGAATTTTCCCGATCCATTGGTTGCGTAGAAATAAGCTTTCATGCGCACCAGATCGATAATCCCCTTAAAATCGGCTTCCAGCCCGATCGGCATCTGGATGGCCACGCCGCGAGCACCCAGTGATTTTTCCATGTCATCAATAGCCCGCAGAAAACCGGCCCGTTCACGGTCCAGCTTGTTGACAATCGCAATGCGCGGAATCTCGAACTCATTGGCCCAGGCCCAGATTTCCTCCGTCTGGGCTTTAACACCGGAAATCGCCGAGAGAATGATCACGGCACCATCGAGAGCACGCAGACAGGCACGTGTGTCGGCGATAAAATTACCATAGCCGGGTGTATCGACGATATGCAGCGAGTGCCCTTTCCATTCGCAGTGATCAAGTGCCGACGTAATCGATATTTTGCGTTTGATCTCTTCCGGCTCGAAATCCATCGTCGCGGTGCCATCATCAACGCGCCCCAACCGATCGATCATGCCGGTATCAAAGAGCATCGCCTCGGCCAGCGAGGTTTTTCCGGCACCACCATGTGCAATGATACCCAGGTTGCGAATTTTGCTGGTTTCAAACTGTCCCATAGCGTTCTCCTCCTTTGATTGAAATTTTGGAATTACCTGTTCCGTTCGTACAGTATCCGCAATCCATCCAATGTCAGAAATTCATCGACCTCATCAATACTCTTTGATTCCGGCGCAATCAGAGCTGCGAGTCCACCCGTGGCGACCACCCGGAATTTTTCCGGCGTCTCGCTGCGGATCTGCTCGACGATGCCATCCACCAGACCGACATACCCGTAGAAGATCCCGGCTTGCATCGAGTTGACGGTGTTTTTTGCAATCACATGCGGCGGTTTGATGATGTCAACTCTCGAAAGTTTGCTGGCCCGCTGAAAAAGCGCCTCCAGCGAGATTGCCAGACCGGGGGCTATCGCTCCGCCGCAGTATTCGCCTTTACCGTTCACATAATCAAAGGTGGTCGCCGTACCGAAATCAACAATTACCAAAGGGCAGTGGTGTTTTTCAAAACCGGCCACCGCATTGACAATCCGGTCGGCACCAACCTCACGCGGATTATCGTACTGGATCGGCATGCCGGTTTTTATACCGGGACCGACGACATAGGGGCTCAGACTGAAAAAGTCACGCGATATAGCCTCCATAACACCGGTCAGTGGTGGGACAACCGATGAAATGATGGTTGCCTTGACCTCAGAAAAAGCCAGCCCGGCCTGATCGAACAGGCTGTGCAGCAGTACCGCATATTCATCGGAGGTACGTGACGTAACTGTTGAGAGGCGCCAGTTATGAACGAGCTGAACTCCGTCGTAGACCCCCAGGACAATATTACTGTTGCCGACATCAATAACCAGAAGCATATTAAATCACCCTCACATCACCACTGATAATTCGCTCAAGAACACCTTCCTCTGTGCGCAGCAGCAGTGAGCCATCGGCATCAATACCGGCAAACAGGCCGCTGACACGATCAACACCACCCTCGCTCATCACCATCTGCCGCCCGGTGGCATTGCAGCGCCGCTGCCACTCTTCACGCACCGGCCCGAAACCGGATGCCAGGAAATCATTATACAGCCGGTCAAGCGCATTCAGCAGGCTGGCAGCAAAACGTGACCGCACAACCCGCACTCTGGACTCGATCAGCAGGGAGGTAGCCGGAGAACGCAGATCAGCCGGGAATTGGTCGACCGTCATATTCAGGTTGACGCCAATGCCCAGTACGACACAGTTGATACCGTCGGTCTCGGCACTCATCTCGTTCAGCAGTCCGGCAACTTTCTTCCCGTCGATCAGAATATCGTTGGGCCATTTGATGGTCGGCGTACATGAGGAGTTCAGTTCAATGGCCTGAGCAACCGCTACAGCCGAGAGAAATGTCAACTGAGGCGCCTCATGCGGTAGAATCTGCGGCCGCAGTACGATCGAGCAATAGAGGTTGACACCGGCCGGCGATGACCAGACCCGCCCACGTCGCCCTTTACCGTCCGTTTGAGCGTCGGCAATGACGACAGTACCTTCAACGGCTCCCGCCTCTGCCAGTCGCATGGCGTCAGCGTTGGTCGAAGCGGTCTGCTGTAGGCATTCCAGATATTTCCCGATGCGACTGCCGTCCAATACAGCCGTTATCTCCTGCGCAACGAGGATATCCGGCGCAGAGAGCAGGCGATAGCCGCGCGATGGAAGCGCTTCGATGCGGTAACCTGCCCTGCGCAGCGTCGAAATATGCTTCCAGACGGCAGTTCGAGACACACCAAGCTCGCGGCTGATAGCTTCACCAGAAACAAAACCGCTTTCAGAGCGGAACAGGCGCAGGATTTCGCTGGATTTCTGATGCATATATTATAACCCGTGTAGTTGCAAAATTATCACTCCAACAGCATGGAGATATCCATCGCCCGGGGTGAGTGGGTCAGAGCACCAACCGAGATAATATCCACACCGGTTTCAGCAATCGCCCGTACGCTTTCAAGATTGACCCCTCCCGAGGCCTCTATCAGCGCCCGTCCGGCTATCACGGTAACGGCCGTGCGGATTTCATCCAGACTCATGTTATCAAGCATAATGATGTCGGCACCGGCTGCCAACGCCTCGTCAACCTGCGTCAGCGTTTCGGTTTCAATCTCTATTTTCAGCGTATGGGGGATATAGGCGCGTGCGCGCCGGATCGCCTCCGTAATCCCACCGGCGGCTGCAATATGATTTTCCTTGATCAGCACACCATCGTAGAGACCCGTGCGGTGATTGATACCGCCGCCGACCCGCACGGCATACTTTTCCAACTGGCGCAATCCGGGCGTGGTTTTACGGGTATCGACAATCCTGGCCCGGGTACCTGTTACCGACGACACAAAGCGGGAGGTCAGCGTAGCGATACCGCACATGCGTTGCAGCAGATTGAGCGCGACCCGCTCTCCCTGAAGAAGAGTGGCGGCGTCTCCCGCTACAACCGCCATAATCGTTCCGACCGGCACCCGATCTCCATCGGTCAAACCGGTCGAAAAAGCCGAATCGGGATCAAGCCGTTTGAAAACCCGCTCGACCGTTGCCAAACCAGCCACCACCAGCTCCTCTTTTGCAATCAGGCGTGCAGTAGCGGGGCGGCGCCCCGGTACGACAGCCAGCGTCGTAATGTCACCGGTGTGAATATCCTCCAGCAGCGCCTGTTCTATCAAACGATCAATCATAATCATGCCGGTCACCCACCCACATTAAGTATTGTACTGATTTAACGGATAATGAGCGTGGAACAATACCGTAATCTCGGGAAACAAGTCAATTAATTACCTAAAGGTTTGACATGGCTTGGAAATAACAGTAGGTTATCCAAATTTTGCATCCGATGTTTCCAGGAGGCTGTGATATGTTCCTGCTCCCCAAGGGCAACCCCTTATTTGAAAATCTGGCTGTTTCGAAACTGAAACTTCCGGAGATTCTTACAAAACTTGCCAACGGCAGTTTTACCGGGTATGCCAGCTTCGTATTTCAGAACAGTACCGTTATTCTTGTTTTTGAAGCGGGCAAACTGATCAGCGCCCTGCTTGAAGGGCTCGTCGGAGCCCGCCGGACCGGTTTTGAAGCTATCTCTTCGCTGGCAGAACTGATGGTAACTTCAGGCAGCGGCGCCCTGAATGTCTATAAACTTTCCAAAGACCTCACCATGTCTATCCATGCCCTGCTCGAGGGCGAAACGCTCTATAAAGCCCAGGATCTGAAGTTGGTCGACATCAAGGTATTGCTTGAAAAGATTCGCAATGACCGTATGAACGGCTGCCTGCGCATCTACACCGACCAACGTTCCGCCATGATTTTTTATAAAGAGGGAACTCCGCTCGGGTTTTTTCACGACGGCTCAAGCGAGATCGAAACATCTTCCTCGGAATCCCAGAAGATAGCCAGCCTGCCGGGTGCAAAAATTGACCTCTTTTCCACTCAGAGTGTTGAAGAGCTGATGGGTATCAACCTGCTGGAAGTAGCGAACATACAGAGTATCTGGGACAACTGCGTTAACCGGCACCAGTCCGAACTCGACAGCGTTCGTCTGGAGCGCCTGGAGCGTGAAAAAAAGAATGCCGCGCTGAAACTGGGCGAACTGGAGGAACAGGTACGCACAATTGTCGGCGAATACGTCGGCCGGGTTGGGCGCGGGATTGTCGATAAAGCCCTGGCAGACTATGGCGGAAACAGCTGTTTGCTTAACGAACAGGGTGCAGTGCTTTTTGTAAGCGATATCGAACGGGCTGCAAAACTCCTGATCAGCGGCACCAACATACGACTGATGATGGAAAAGCTCAACTCCGTCATTACAACTGCCAAAGCAAATTTTTAATCGGGACAAACGGGAGGATATATGGACAAGTTTATAGAACTACTGGCCCAAATGAACACCTTCGATCTCGTCCAAGTCATTTTTTGGGGTCTGGCGGGGGCCATCAGCTTCTACTTCAGCATCGGCAATGCCCGTGTCTGGACGAGTATCTCGATCGGCTTCTTTCTGATTTTCATCAGCCAGGCCTACGGCATCAATCCGTGGTCCAACTATCAGAAGCTGACCGCCTATCACTACATCGTCGGTACCATTGCAATCATGACCATCACGCATGGATTTCTCGAATACTACGTTTTCTGCCGCACGTTCGAAATTTCCGGCAATAAACTGATTGTGTATCTCAGCACCGTTGTTGTCCTTGCGCTTTCGGCCGGTTTTCTCCTGCTCAATCCGGTCCCTAGCCCCAACACCATCAGAAACATCAGAATGGTTGAGAATGCCATCTGGGTTTTCCTCTGCCTCATGAATATCGAGCTGGTCAGAAAAATTTATGCTGCCATCAAAGATTCCGAGATATCGCGCGGCTTCATCGCCTTCGGGGTGGTATTTGTCTGCATCCTGCTCTGGCGCGGCTCTGAACTCTACCTGCAGATCTTCCAGTGGGACAAGGACTGGCAGGACATCATCGCCTTGATGACGGATGAATCAACGGATATAGCTGAATTCTCAGGGCGGGTCCAATTTTCGCAGGAAGTCAGTCGCTACGCCGGCCTGCTGTCAGGTATATCCGTCGGCGGCACCTTCACCTATCTGTATCGTCTGTTAAAATAGTCAACGCCCACTGATAAGGAGCCCTCATGCCTTCTCTCACACCATTTTCCCGGTTGTTGATTGTACTCCTTCTGTCTGTATCCGCTCTCTCAGGCTGCGGTGAAAAGACTGTGGCAGCGCCCGGTGGCAGCAAACTGGAGGCTTCTCACAGCTGCATAGATTGTCACCAGGGGGCGATCAGTCCCGGCAGCGGAGTAAATATTGTCGATGAATGGAAGCTGTCCCATCACAACAGCATGAACGCCGCCGGCTGTGCCGATTGCCATGAACCGGAAGCAGGGCATCCGGCCAGTTGCAACCGCTGCCACGCCGGAACACCGGCCGGGACACCAACTACCGTCAATCACGTCAGCACCAATCCTGACCGCGACGGAAAATGTGATAAATGTCACGCCCGGACAAACGGACTCTTTCCGACAGCCGGGGTTAAAGAGGCGCACTTTAACAACAACACCTCCGTCAACTATCCTGGCAGCTATGTCTCATCGCAGTATGAGCGCAACTGCCGTAAATGCCACAATCCCCACGATACCACCAGTGCCCGTAACAACCTTAGGGATTGGGCCACCAGCGGACATGGCACGGTCAGCGGCTTCAGCAAATTCAGAACCAAAACGCGCGATGACTTTGACTTCAAGACAGCTGGCTCCTTTACCCTGAAAGCGTCCCAGGCACTGAGTGACAGTAACAACGGACAATACCAGGTCTGCCTGCGCTGTCACACTACTACCGGCTTTATTCAGTACGTGAGTTCCGGCTTCAGCGACCTGAGCCCGTTTGGGGCCAACGACCCGAAAACCGGAAAACCGTTCCGCATGGATGACTACCCGACCGGAGTGACCGGCTTCAGGAGCAAGATATCCTCCGACAAGAGCAAGGAACTGACCAACTGCAACGCCTGCCATGATAACGGCAACGGCAGTGCCTATGGCTACAAACTACGCAGTGTCCCGCGTGTTACCACCTTCTACAATTTTTCCTCACGAGCGGGAGTTGCCATGAAGGGCGGTGCTATCCGCAGCTTCGGCCTGACCTTCCCCGATGTAGGCGCTTCCAACATATGCGTCGCCTGCCATTCAGGACGCATGACCGGTCTGGATGTCAAGATGGCCGACATCCGGGGGCTTGAACTCGACAAAGCCGGCCGGATTGTCAATCACTTCCGGGGTGCAGCAGAACTCATTTTCCGTCCGACTGATAAAAACGGCACGATCGTCGGTGCCGGATTTGAATTCTACAGTAGCGGTTCTTCCAAATTGCAGGGCTACAGCAACGTAAACTTCACACACGACATTATCGGTACCGGCAGCACCAATCCGCTGCGTTCACCCGAAGGGACGCAGGGTTTGGCGGCAGACAGTCGCGGCTATGGCCCCTGCGTTGGCTGCCACATGAATGCCAAGGGTAATGACGGCACCTCACACACCTTCCTGCCGGTCAACCGCAACGCCAGCTCAACCTACCGTAACGGGTCAACACCTTCAGATCCGATCACCGGCGTCACCAGCAAAGCCTGCGCCGCCTGCCACACGGATGCCGCCGGAAAGATGGAGTGGAATGACAGTGGCATCGATCCGGCCAGCGGAAGCAGCTATAACCTGCTTGAGCTGCAGAAAGTTCAGTATAAGGCGGCTGCCAAGGCCTTCGCTCGCCTGCTGTCTTTTGCGGTTGATTCCAGGACGGCCCGCGTAATTGAAGATGCAGAAGGGCGCCCCGGTACTCCATCAAACTGGTACGGGAGCAATATAACGGGAGTAAAAGTTCAGCCCTGGCTCCGCAGCAGTACGAAGAGCGACGACAGCGATAAGCCACTAAACGGACTCGTTTTTTATATTCTCGGCGCGCAATTTACGGATCCGCTCACCGGCGCAACCTATCCGCTTCGTTCTGCCGCTTACACCATGGGATCGGTCTACAATTTTTACATGCTCTATTACGACCCGGGTGCGTTTGCCCATAACCGCCGCTACGTCAAGCGGCTGATCTTTGATTCCATGGACTGGCTCGACGATGGCACACTCAACAAATCGGTCTGCGATCCGGCAGAAACATTTACGCGCGCCGACGACAGCAGAAACAGGCAGTACCCCCGTCTCAATACTTATGCAGGGGTAGGAATCCGTGGAGAGAATGACACATTCCAGTATGCGGCATATCTGACTTCTGAAGAGCTGAAGCAGGCCAGCTACTACCTCTGCGGCAGCATCGTAACCGCTAATAATGCAGACGGTACTATTAAAAGCTATACCAGCGATCACCGACCGGCACCGTAAATGAACATCGAGGAGGGAAATATCTGATGATACGTAACCTTATGCACGCATCTCCGTTCTTGTTATTCTTTGCACTTCTGGTAGCTGCTTTTGCACCGGACAGCGCCCATGCCATTCCAGCTTTTACTCGTTCCTACAAGGTGGAATGCAGTACCTGCCACACCATTTTTCCGGAGTTAAATGAATATGGTGACGCCTTCCTGAAAAATTCGTATGTCTTTGTCAGTAAAGTAAAAAAAACAGCCAAAGATACGGAGCCGCCCCCAGCACCGATCGCCAAAGCGGTAACGATTCCCAAACCGGTTGCGTCACCTGCGGCACCGGTCGGCGCTTCGCCGGACATTCAGGGTGCTGGGGATGATGAGCTTTTGCGTAAACTTAAAAATGGTGCCATGACCACCACTGAAACGGCAGAACCGGCGCAGCCCCCCGCTCCCGAAGCAACTCTTTCGGCAGTAGAGACGCCGCAACCGGCCGGAGAACAGAAGTCTGAAGGGTTGCTTTTATCAGCTATCCCGGAACAACTTCCGATCTCGTTTACCGGCGCTCTCAACATTGTTTATGACAACAAAGCCGTCAATGAGTTCGATTTTTCGACCCGCGCTTTTAAACTGCACGCCGGTGGTCACTTCCGCGAAACAGTCGGTTTCTTTGCCACCTACGTGGCCTACAGCGAACAGCCCCCCGCCAGCACCGGCAATACGAGTGTGATTTCAACCAACAATAAAACCGATCTGACCGAATTTTTCGTCTCCTGGCGGCATCTGCTGGACACCCCCGTCAACCTGAAGGTCGGCCGCATGCAGCCCAAACTCGGTCTCTGGAAAACCAACAACAAACTCTCCGTCACCAACAATTACCTCCCTTATACCTATACTGTCGGCGGGCAGTCTACCGGCCAGCAGTCCGTATTCCGGATTGACCAAACCCAGGATGCTCTGGAATTGAATTCCATTCTGGGCAAGCGCTTCTTTGTTGCGGTCGGAGCCGTTAATCGCAAAGGACAGAACAGCAAAGAGGGTTACGGTCATGTCTCCTACAAATTCGGCGGCGCCGATTATCTGGCCAATGAACCGGAAATCGACTTGGCCAAGGAAGAGAGTATTCTCGATTTCCTGACGATAAATATCGGTGGCTACGGATATGTTGGTAAAAACGGCAGCGCCAACTCGAATGATCCCAAAAACAGTTTTTATCGCGTCGGCCTGGATAGCGAACTGCTCTACAAATCACTCCGGCTGCGTCTTCTGGGGGGCTATGGGGACGATGACAAAGTTGATACCATCGCCGTCAACCAGTGGACCAGAGTCATCTCCAAGAGCGGAACGATTGAAGCTGAGTATGCACTGCGCAGTAACCTGCTGGCCGCCTGTCGCTACGAATACCTGCAGCAGGTAGCCTCTCCGCAGAAACAGGGTTTCAGCGACCAGTACATCCGTCGCTATATAGCAACCGTCGGATACAACCCCTATGAAAATCTGAAACTGGTGGCAGAATATAAATACGAACTGGTTACCAGTGCCATTAATCGCCTTGGCACGTTGGGGCTGACCTTCGGGTTTTAAGGACGCACGCCTTTCGCCCCAGGAAATGAATATATACAGGAGGCACCCTCTATGAAACGACTGTCACTGCTGGTAGCACTCATAATCATCGTAACGGTTTCGCTGTCCGAGGCCCGCATCAAGACCAAGGGACGCGGTGAAAAGATGAACTTTGACGCTGACAGTATCCAGGAGAGCTTTAAGCCGACTTTCAACCTGATGAGCGTCAAATGCATCAAGTGTCATACGATGGAGCGGGTTGTCATTGCGGTCCAGACCGGACGCGCGCCGATCACCGGCCAGCCGTTCAACAAGCAGGCCGTCAAGGCCTACGGCATTAAGATGCTGCGTAAACCGAATTCCGATATGGATAAAAAAGAGATCCGCGATATCGTCGTATTTCTCAATTATGTACTTGATGAAAACCAGAAATGATCGATTGGCATTGCCACATTCTGGCGGGGCTCGACGACGGCCCGAGCGACCCGGAGCAGTCGCTTACCATGGCCGGTCTGCTTTCACAGGCCGGCTTCAGCACCGTTTATTGTACGCCGCATCTGATGCGTGGCCGTTTCGAGGCCAGTAACCAGCAGGTTCGCCAAGGAGTCGAACAACTACAGCAGACGATCACCCGGCATGGCATCCCGCTCCTGCTGCAACCGGGACGCGAATATTATCTTGATGAACGCCTTCCGGAACTCCTGCGAGATCCGTTACCCCTCGGTGACAGCCGCCTGCTGCTGATCGAAATTCCGTCAAGCATTCCCGCCGAATCAGCCTGTCAACTTCTTTACGGCATCGTCCGCTCCGGTTTCACTCCGGTGATTGCCCATCCCGAACGCTGTCCTCTGCTGGAACCGGCACTGCAACGGACAGAACGACGTAACATCTGGAGCTCACTGCGCCGCCTGCTGCATGTGCAGAAGCGGCCGCAGGAAAAGCAACATTTCACGACGGAGTCTACCGGCAATCCGCTTTTGGAATATCTGCGTGATCTGGGGTGTTCGTTTCAAGGGGACCTGGGGAGTTTTAACGGACTTTACGGCCAGCGCGCCAGAACCGCTGCCGAGACGCTGCGGCGCTTGAACGTCTTCGACCGCTACGGTAGCGACCTGCACTTTCCGCTTCAGGCGAAGAGCATTTTAAGGTAGGATAGATACACTCTGAGTTTTAGCATGATTGCGAAAAAACGAAAGCCCTTGAAAAAAACAAGGGCTTTCGTTTTAACAGCACTGTTTTGAATATGGAGGCGCGTGTCGGATTCGAACCGACGTTAACGGTTTTGCAGACCGGCTCCTAGCCTCTTGGATAACGCGCCATGCTGAGAGTCATAATGTAGAAGAGTCTTATAGCGAAATCTGCTGCCGCTGTCAATCCCTATTTGAACTTTATCGCCACTCCGCTCGCACGATATTCCGTAGAGGGGAGCAGTCCGTAGCTGGTTGTCCGACCCGTGACTTCCGGCTGGATGATGGCATCGGCACCCATCTTTTCGGCCTCTTGGCGAATAGCTTCCATTCCCCAGGCTTTGATATCGGGCATCAGCACCGAATCGGTACCGTATGCTTCACGCGTAACCTGAATCCGGCCAAGCCGGGCATAGGGGCGGCTGTTCAGCTCTTCCAGCGATAAAAACGGCGGATACTCTCCCTGAGAGTTCATATTCAGCAGAGCACAGCCGGTCAGGACAGATGCCACCAACAGGGCTAAAAGAAAGAATTTCCTGATGATATGCAGCGATCTCATGCGTAATCTCGTTCCTTTCGGAAAACAATTTCTCTCTGGACAGCTGAAAGGCTGCATGGTAGTATCTGCACCCTTTTAAGGCAACAGAAAAACGCAGTGCCTACACTTTTTCAAAGGAGCGGAAGCGATGTCGGGTCACAATAAATGGAGTACCATCAAGCATAAAAAAGGCGCAGCCGATGCCAAGCGCGGCAAGCTGTTTACCAAGTTCATCAAGGAAATTTCTGTAGCAGCCAAATTGGGCGGAGCCGATCCGGCAGCCAATCCACGCCTGAGAACCGCTGTAGACAAGGCCAAAGCTGAAAACATGCCCAAGGACAACATCGAGCGCGCCATCAAAAAAGGCGCCGGCGGCATGGAAGGGGTCACCTACGAGGAGATCGTCTATGAAGGCTACGGTCCGGGCGGCTCGGCTGTTCTGGTAGAGGTGCTGACCGATAACCGTAATCGCTCCGTTTCTGATATCCGCAGTATATTTTCAAAGAGTAGCGGCAACATGGGTGAGGCGGGCTGCGTGGCCTGGATGTTCAGCAAAAAAGGTATCATTACTTATCCCAAATCCGTCGATTTTGATCAACTCTTTGAAGCGGCCATTGAAGCCGGTGCTGATGATGTTGCTGAAGAGGATACCGAAATAGAGGTAACTACCGAACCCGGTTCATTTATCGAGGTTCGTGAGGCACTGGCAGCCAAGGGTTTCAAACACATTTCAGCCGAGATCACCATGATTCCCCAGACTCAGGTTGCTCTGGAGGGCAAACAGGCCGAAAGCATGCTCAAACTGATGGATAAGCTTGAGGACAACGACGACGTCCAGAACGTTTATTCCAATTTTGATATTTCGGAAGAAGAGATGGAGCAGTTGATGTAACGCATCCAAGGGCCCTGCGGGGCCCTTTTTTATGTCCGGAGAAAACTGAAATGTCCGAAAAAGCCACCTTTGCAGCCGGCTGTTTCTGGGGAGTCGAAGATACATTTCTGACACTTCCCGGCGTTGTGTCGACCCGGGTCGGATACACCGGTGGACGCACTGAACATCCGACCTATCAGGAGGTCTGTGCCCACGATAGCGGTCACGCCGAAGCGGTTGAAGTCACCTACGATCCGGCCACCCTCCCCTATCAGAAACTGCTGAACGTTTTCTGGGAATGCCACGACCCAACCCAACTGAACCGCCAGGGGCCTGACATTGGCGACCAGTACCGTTCAGCCATTTTTTATCATTCCGAAGAACAGCGCCTGCTGGCTCAGGAAGCACGGGATCGCCTGGAGTTGTCCGGTCGTCTGCGCCGCCGGATCGTCACGCAGATTGTTCCGGCTGCGGTATTCTGGGAAGCTGAAGCGTATCACCAGAAGTACCATCAGAAGCATGGCGGCGGCTGCGGCTTCTGATTTCCGCGATCAAAAGGTAAACATTCAGGATGAGAATACTTGGCATCGATCCCGGTTCGCGCATCACCGGCTACGGCATCGTCGAGCAGCATGGCAATCGCCTGGTCCATATCGATAACGGCGCCATTTTCACCGATACGGAGGTCGACTTTCCCGGTCGCCTGAAACAGATTTTTGACGGATTGTCGGAAGTTATCGCCCTCTATCGCCCTGATGGGGCGGCCATCGAAAACATTTTCTTTGCCAGTAATGCCCAGAGCGCCCTGAAGCTGGGACAGGCCCGTGGCGCTGCCATCGTGGCGGCCGTACATTGCGGCCTGCAGGTGGCTGAATATTCGGCCTTGCAGGTAAAACAGGCCGTCGTCGGCCAAGGCCGGGCCGAAAAGGGACAGGTACAGAAGATGCTCAAGGCGCTGCTGGGCCTGCCGGAGATCGCCCAGGCTGATGCTTCGGATGCACTGGCAGTGGCAATCTGCCATATCAACTCGTACGGCCTGGCCAAAGTTACCGGTACCGGCAGCAAGCGCCAAAAAACATCCTGGAGAGATATGAAACTATGATTGCACTCCTGTCCGGTTTAATCGCCTACAAATCGCCCGATCACATCATTCTCGACGTGCACGGGGTCGGCTATCGTGTACTGATCCCGTTTTCAACCTATTACGAGCTTCCAGAAGAGGGGGGCAGCGCCAGCCTGCATATCCACACCTCGGTACGCGAAGACGCCATTCAGCTGTACGGCTTCCGCACCCGCCTGGAAAAGTCGTTCTTCCAGCTGCTGATCTCAGTCACCGGAGTCGGCCCCAAACTGGCCCGCGACATACTCTCCAACATCCAGCCCGGCCCGCTTTCCCAGGCTCTTTTACAGGGAGATCTGCTCAAACTTTCCGGCATCCCCGGCATCGGCAAAAAAACCGCCGAGCGGTTGGTACTTGAGTTGAAGGACAAGGCCGGCAAACTGGACATGTCGTCGTTACCAGCAGCAGACATCCAGCACAGACCGGCCGATGAAGCCATGGAGGATGTGACTTCTGCCCTGTTGAACCTGGGGTACAAAGAGCCGCAGGTCCGTAGAGCATTGAGTGGCCTGCAGACCACCGAAGGCGCCGGCGTGGAGGAACTCTTGAAACAGGCTTTGAAAACGCTTATGAAGTAACGCTTGCAAAGAGCGGAAAGCGCAACAATCAGAAATCGGTGCACATTGATCACATAATGATGGAATTACAATGGGATACTGTGCTATAAGTATCAACTATTTCGACGTGGGAGGCATGTATGAAAATCTGTATCTTTGGAGCCGGTTATGTCGGCCTGGTAGCCGCCGCCTGTTTTGCCGAAAGTGGGAATACGGTCGTTGCCGTCGACGTTGACCGCGCCAGAATTGATGGCCTTCAGCAGGGCATCATCCCGATCTATGAACCGGGATTGAAAGAGATGATACTGCGTAACTGCAGTGAGGGGCGACTCACTTTTACGCTTGATATGGAAACAGCGGTCCAGGCTTCACTGGTCTGCTTCATTGCTGTCGGCACCCCACCGGGTGAAGATGGCTCCGCCGATCTGAAGTATGTACTGGGTGTGGCCCGCGACATCGGTCGTGCCATGAACGGCTTCAAGATCATCGTCGACAAATCGACCGTTCCGGTCGGAACTGCCGACAAAGTGCGAACTGCCGTTCAGCAAGAGCTGACGGCCCGTGATCTCAACCTGGAATTTGACGTTGTTTCCAATCCGGAATTCCTCAAAGAGGGAGCCGCCATTGACGACTTCATGAAACCGGACCGCGTCGTGATCGGCTGCGATAACGTCCGTACTGCCGAAATAATGAAGGAACTTTACGATCCGTTCATGCGCAAGCAGAACCGCATGATCGTCATGGATGTCCATAGCGCCGAGATGACCAAATACGCTGCCAATGCCATGCTCGCTACCCGCATCTCGTTCATGAACCAGATCGCGGGACTCTGCGAACGGATGGGAGCAGACGTCATGGCCGTCCGCGAAGGGATCGGCTCAGACACACGCATCGGCTACGACTTCCTCTTTCCCGGCCCCGGTTACGGCGGCTCCTGTTTCCCGAAGGACGTCAAAGCCCTGATCCGGACTGCTGAAGAAGCCAACTATGATTTTCTACTGCTGAAAGCGGTCGAAGAAGCCAATGAAATGCAGAAAGAGGTTCTAGCCACCAAATTGATCTCACTGCTTGGCTCTCCGGACGAAGAGCGCCCCTTGACCGGTCGCATCGTCGCCTGTTGGGGGCTCTCTTTCAAGCCACGTACTGACGACATGCGCGAAGCCCCCTCCATTACGATCATCGAGCGACTGCTGGCCGCCGGGGCATCTGTGCGGGCCCACGATCCCGAAGCAATTAAGGAAGCTAAAAAGGTTTTTGGCGACAGGATCGAATACAGCAGCAACCAGTATGACATTTTAGATGGTGCTGACGCGCTGGCGGTCATCACCGACTGGAACGAATATCGCAACCCGGACTTTGAGCGTATTAAAGCTGCTCTTAAAACGCCGGTAATCGTAGATGGCCGCAACCTCTACCGACCGGAGCGAATGGCAAGCAGCGGATTCATATACGCCCCACTGGGGCGCAGCAACGCTGCTACCTGCGGGATGGTGAAATAACATGCGCATTCTCGTCACCGGCGGCGCCGGATTCATCGGATCACACCTCTGCGAACGCCTTTTAGGGCAGGGACACGACGTCATCTGTCTGGACAATTTTTTTACCGGCTGCAAGGCCAATATCATCCACCTCATGGATAATCATCATTTCGAGCTGGTACGCCATGACATAACCGAACCGATCCTGCTGGAGGTCGATCGTATCTACAATCTGGCCTGCCCCGCTTCGCCGGTACACTATCAGTACAATCCGGTCAAAACCGTCAAGACCAGCGTAATGGGCATCATTAATATGCTGGGACTGGCCAAACGGGTCAGGGCCCGCATTCTGCAGGCCTCCACCTCGGAAGTCTATGGCGATCCTCAGGTACACCCGCAGACCGAGGATTACTGGGGCAACGTCAATCCGATCGGTATCCGCAGCTGCTACGATGAAGGCAAGCGCGTCGCCGAAACGCTGATGATGGACTACCACCGTCAGAACAACGTTGACACCCGCATCATCCGTATCTTCAACACCTACGGGCCGCGTATGGCTGAAAATGACGGTCGCGTCGTGTCCAACTTCATCCTGCAGGCTCTCAAAGGTGAGGATATTACCGTCTATGGCGATGGCTCCCAGACCCGCTCGTTCTGCTATGTTTCCGATCTGGTGGAGGGGATGGTCCGGATGATGGAATGTGACGGTTTTATCGGTCCGGTCAACATCGGCAACCCGGTGGAAAATACAATTCTTGAGTTTGCCGAGAAAATCATTACAATAACCAATTCGCCATCGCAGATAATCTTCAACCCGCTGCCGCAGGATGACCCCAAGCAGCGTCAGCCCAACATCGCACTGGCGGTAGAAAAGCTGGGCTGGCAGCCGCAGATAGCACTTAAAGATGGACTGGAACAGACCGCTGCCTATTTTGCAGCGAGAATTGGAAACAGGTAACAGCGTGAATCTGCCCTTCAAAAAAAGGATGTACGTTATCCCGGCAGGATGCCTGGCATTTATTCTCTTCTTCACCGTTTTTGGTGACAAGGGACTGCTGCGCATCGTAGAATTGAGGCAGGATAAAGACAAAATTGACTCTCGTTTGGCTGAAGCCAGAAATGACAACGAAAAGCTGAAACTTGAAATAGTCGCTCTCAAATCTGATCGACGCTATCTGGAAAGTATAGCCCGCAAGGATTTCGGACTGGTGCGCAGCAACGAAGTCATCTACCAGTTCCCGCAGGAAAAGAAACAGCCATAGGATTTTAACATGCCACGTCAAAGCTGCGCCGTCTGTGCCTGGCGCGAAAACTGCTCCAAACGATTCTGTATCCCCGATGGCGGCGCCCGCTGTCCCGACTTTACCCGGGATGTCAGCATCAAGGAGACAGCCGAAGATTCAGACCACCCAACCGACCAGAAAGAACAGTCAAAAAAATGATGAGACAACGTATTGCCCCTCTGATTGAAGCCGCCCTGAACGCCGCACTGTTCGACTGCACACTGACGACCACCTCCATGCCTGATGTCATCATCGGAACCCCGGCCAACGCCGGGCATGGTGATTTTTCCTGCAATATCGCCATGCAGCTGGCCAAAGCCGAGCGCAAGGCCCCGCGCCAGGTAGCCGAAATCATTATCAGCCATCTGCACGATGAGAGCGGCCTCCTGGACCGCACCGAGATCGCCGGTCCCGGCTTCATCAATTTTTTTGTATCGCCGACCGCCTGGCAAGCCACGCTGCTGGAGATTGAAACGCAGGGTGCAAACTATGGCCGTACCGCCAGCGGTGCGCAGAAAAAGGTCCAGGTGGAGTTTGTCAGCGCCAACCCGACCGGTCCATTGCATATCGGCCACGGTCGCGGAGCCGCCATCGGCGATACCCTCTGCCGCGTATTGGATGCCGCCGGATGGGATGTCACCCGCGAATTTTACTATAACGATGCCGGAGTTCAGATCGCGAACCTGGCTCTTTCGGTACAGTTGCGCTGCCTGGGGATTGAACCTGATGATCCACGCTGGCCGGAAGGTGGTTATCAGGGGGAGTACATTAAGGACGTTGCCCGAGCCTACCTGGCCAAGGAAACCGTTGAAGCCAGTGACCAGCACACAACCGCCTGTGGCGACCCCCAGGACCTGGAGGATATCCGCTGCTTCGCGGTAGCCTGGCTGCGCCGCGAACAGGATCTTGACCTTGAAGCATTTGATGTGCGCTTTGATGTTTATACCCTGGAATCAAGTCTCTACAGTGAGGGGCGGGTTGACGCGGTTGTCCGTGAACTTATCGCCGCCGGGCAGGCATATGAGCAGGACAATGCGCTCTGGCTCCGCTCCACTGACTTCGGGGACGACAAGGATCGCGTCATGCGCAAGGCCGACGGCACCTATACCTATTTCGTGCCGGATGTCGCCTATCATCAGGCCAAATGGGAGCGCGGGTTCACGCGTGTCATCAACGAACAGGGTTCAGATCATCACAGTACGGTCACCCGTGTCAGAGCCGGTCTACAGGCTCTTAACATCGGCATTCCCGCAGGCTGGCCCGAATATGTACTGCACCAGATGGTGACGGTCATGCGCGGCGGCGAAGAGGTCAAAATATCCAAGCGGGCCGGCAGCTACGTCACCCTGCGTGACCTGATCGACGAAGTCGGCCGCGATGCGACCCGCTTTTTCTTTCTGATGCGCAAGCCGGATGCCCAGATGGTTTTCGACATCGACCTGGCCAAACAGCAGACCAATGAAAATCCGGTCTACTATGTCCAATATGCTCACGCCCGCATCTGTAGCATCTTTGAAAACGCAGCCGAAAAGGGTTTTCCAGTGCCGGAGAATCCGTCCGCCGAGCTGTTGGCCTGCCTGACAACACCGGAAGAGCTGCAGCTGATCAAGCTGATGTCCGTCCTGCCCACGACAGTTGACGACTGCGCCCTGCATTTTGAACCGCATCGTCTGACCTATTTCCTGTCCGAACTGGCCAGCTGCTTCCACAGTATCTACAATAAAAACCGCGTCATCAGCGAGGAGAATCCCGCTCTGACGTCAGCACGACTCTATCTGCTGAAACGTACTGCCCAAACCTTGAAAAACGCCCTCTCCATCCTGGGCATATCAGCACCGGAACGGATGTAGCGGAGACCACCATGCGTATCGACTACAGCGAACCAAAAAAATCATACACATCTACCCCGCCTCTCGCCAGCCAGGGCCGTCCACGCAAAGAATCGTCCGGAGGCAGCGGCCCGTTTGTTATCATTGTTGCCAGCCTCGTGTCACTCTCGATCGGCTTTGGCAGCGGCTGGATGCTTTCACAACGGTCAGCCAAAAAGGGGTTCAAAGCGGCAATGGAGCAGCAGAGCCTCGAAAACTCACCAGATCAGTCGACTGCCAAACAGGTGGCTCCAAAACCCGCAGCAGCAGTCCCTTCACCCGCTGCTCAGCCGCCCCAGCCAGGTGGAACGCAACCTCCGTCTTCAGCACCGACAGAGCAGCCACCAGTCGACCAGCCACTCAGCTTTTATAAAACCCTGCCGAGCGGCCAGAAAAACAATGCCCTGGGGAGCGGCATCAATACGCAGGACAAGACTGCCAAACAGCCGCTTCAAGCGGTGATACCGTCCAACGTAACCAAACAGTCCCAACCTCAAAGCTCTGAGGACTCCGCGAAACCAGCAGCTGACGCCCCTGCAAAACCTGCCGGTCGACAGGATACAAACGGCCTCTACACTGTCCAGGTCTCATCCTACAGCCTGAAGTCAGAAGCAGAGATATTCAAAAGCAAGCTGGCTGCCAAGGGATACAACGTGTACATTACGGAATCACATCTGGGGGATAAGGGCACCTGGTACCGAGTGCGCGTCGGAAAACGTCTTGATCAGGAGGCAGCCAAAGAGCTGGCCACCAAGCTTGGTAAAGGTGCCATGGCTATTCCTGACAAGGATTAACGGGTCATAAAGAGGAAATATCATTTTTTATTTTTAATGTTGACAACCACAGACCTGACTTGCTTTAAGTTGGATCGACTTGACGCGGGATGGAGCAGTCTGGTAACTCGTCGGGTTCATAAGCTCTAAACACATCGAAATCACTTAATAAAATGATTCAAAGCATAAGGCACTTAGTTAACGCTAAGAGTCTGTAAAATAATAACATGACTTTTTTAACTCAATGTGTTAGTTGTTGTGCATGGATATTGAATCAGCAGTCAAAGAGCGTTTTCAAAATATTGAGTGGGCTCTTGATGAGCGGATGC
>DUZX01000013.1 GCA_013349325.1 Desulfuromonadales bacterium | reverse complement strand
CAGGGGGTGGGGGAAGCTGCAACGGAGTACTTTCATGGCAACCTCCCCCCCACCCTAACCCTCCCCCGCCAGGGGGGAGGGAGCTTTTTGTACGATTATTTAAGTGTTACTTGGTACTAGGTTTACATCTGTTAAACGAAAAGGGGAGGATTACAATGGAAAAGGACAAGTTGCAGCCGGCAGAGATTAGCAACGAAGAGCTGGAGAAAGTGAGCGGTGGTATCGGCATAAACACTAATATTATTAATGCAGACAAGTTTATTAAAATCAACACCGGCGTTGACACTCTTTCTACTAATTTTCTGAAAATCGATGGGCTGTCAAAGAAATAAATACGATACGTATGCCTGATGGTGTCTGTAACCTAAAATAGGGGGTTCGCAATGAGCCCCCTATTCTTATCTTTTGACACAAGGATGCACAATGATACATGTCAGAATTATCGATAAACTGCCCGTCATCTACTCTCACTTTCTGCCCCTGTTTTTTTCAAACCTTATACCGGTTGAGACGTCAGCAACCTGCATGGACTGTGTCATGCTGGCGAAAGCGGAATCTCAATCGAATTCTCCTAAATTTTTCTCTGCTGAGACGAAATGCTGTACCCATTATCCGGAATTACCTAATTATCTCGTCGGTGCTCTTCTGGGTGATGCTGATCACGGCCATGAAACTGGGAGGCGCCGCGTAAGAGATAAAATCGCCGCACGCACCAGTATCACCCCGCTGGGTGTTCTCCGCCCAAAAAAATATAACTTGCTGATCAAGAACACGGCTCATGAATATTTTGGCAGGAGTATTACGCTGCGTTGCCCGTTTTATGAACACACCAGCGGTAGCTGTACGATAGCCCCTCATTGGGATGCGGTCTGTTCGACGTGGTTTTGCAAGCACGATGCCGGGGAGGATGGCAAAAAGTTCTGGCGAACATTACGGAAATATCTGGAGAATCTGGAGAAAATCCTGACTCGCTACGCCTTGCTGAAGGTCGGTGCGAACCCGTTGGTCGCCGGTCTGTCAATTGATGAGGCCGTACCACTTTCGATTCAGGAACTGGATGAACTGCCGCCGTTGCCTGATCTGTATGATCGTGTGTGGGGAGAATGGGTAGGGAGGGAAGAAGAGTTCTACCGGGAATGCTATTCTCAAATTAGTCAGTTGCGGCAGGAAGATTTTGCTAATCTGGAAGGGATCGAACAGAAAATCCTTCTGAAGGAACTTGAAAAAGCCTACGAGCAACTTATGGATAAGCCGCTACCGGTACTGTTGAAAAAGAATCCTGGATTATTGGTAGAAAAAATCTCTGATTCTGAATATCTTCTGTCCAGTTATTCTCCCTTTGATCCTTCAAAAGTCAGCAAACGCCTGTATGATTGTCTTGATTTCTTTGATGGTGCTCATATGACGGCAAATGTCTGTAAACGGTGCCATGAAAAACTGAATGTAAGACTTACTGAAAAAACAATTAAAAAATTGTATCAGTTTAGAATTCTTGTACCAGTGGAGGGCAGATAATTATGACTCAGTCTGATGATTTGTCCGTAAGCAGCATGGAGTTAATCAACCATCTGAAGATGACGGGACGCTTTGATTCCGTATCGAGAGAGGTCCTTGAAAGAAAAGTTACGGTTGAACAGGCCCGACAAAAAGGGATGGAAATCTCTCCAGAAAAACTGCAGCAGGCGGTTGATCTGTTTCGTCAGATAAACGGACTGCATACTGCCGTATGCACAGAATCGTGGATGAAAGTAAATAACATTACCGTTTCGGAAGTAGGGCGTTACATTGAGGAGAGCCTGCTGATTAAAATGTTTACGGAGTATCTGGAGGATTCTACCAGCCAGGACATGTACATCTCTTCGCCGGAAATTCAGGGCGCTATCAGCAGGATGATGTATCAGGACTGGCTTGAGGGTGTTCTCACGTAACAGGTGTTCCTGTAAACCTGGCAAAAAACTTCGGATGTCGTTTTTTTAGTTCAGATATAAAATAAAGGTCGATTTTAGTTCTTTCCTTTATGACTCGACACATGGAGTCTTCGCAGGGTACAAGTTGGCCTGACTTGTCAAAACTGACGGCATAACAGCCACAGGCGCAGACTCTTTTGGCAAAGCAGTTTCGGCATTTTTCAACGTCCGTTCTATGCTGTCCTTTTTTGAATATCCATTGTTCAAACTCGTAAAATTTCTTGTCATCAAAACCACGTCCGACATCTCCCAACTTAAACTTTTCATCACCTTGTAAAAATTCGCAGGGGACGATTGTTCCATCAGCAGTTATTCCTATTTTCACTGCTACTACCCCACACGCCAATGTCGTCGGAGGATCATTAGAAGTACCGATAAGATTAATGTATTCACCCATAAGTGAATATCTGTCTACATGCATTACCGGCGATGGTGTATCAAGGTGGTTCAAGTAATATTCGGTATATGCCAGGTAATTGCGTCTCCATAGCTCGAATTCGCTGTCAACCGCATCTGGTAAAGCCCCTGCGCCATGCACATGGTCAAGGCGTGGTTTAATCTCAACGCGTTTCAGACCGATTTTATGCAATTCCTCCGCCGCTGAAATATAATCGTGTGGCGATGAAACAACACAAGTGACGGAATATGGTACTGCTGTGCGGATTATTTCCTTAAGGTTTTCGACAACTGTGTCATATGAGCCTGTTGTCCCGTCGGGGAACGGTCGGTTTAGATCATGTACCGTTTTAGAGCCGTCCAGGCTGATAAGAACGGAAGAAAACTGTGGGTATTCAGCAAAAATATCAAATATTTTTTTGTTATAGATGGTGCCGTTAGTGGAGAGGATAAGATGGACTTTCGTCTTTAATTTTATATGATTCAGGTTCTGCAGACCAGATGCAATGGTCAAAGTTGCCTCTGGATTAAGCAGTGGTTCACCACCAAACAGATTAACACTTATAAAATCATGCTGCTCACTCAAAACTATTCGTGAGATAAAATTCACTACACATTGTGCCGTTTCCACAGACATAAAACTGACAGGTCCGCCAAAACTCCCTTGCTGGTTTGTACAGTAACGGCAGGCAAGGTTACAGCCGTGGGAAAGATATACATTGATAATGCGGGGGTAAACACTCCGGTCAAATTCCAATTTACGCGGTTCCTCACGTAGCACATGATGAAATCCGTTTTTCAGTAGCCTCAATTCCTGTATAAACTCTTTACTCCCCAATTCGTCCCGATAGAGCATTCGTAATGCCGAAGCCTGAATGGCTCGTGGAAAATCAAGAGCCTTAGCAGCTGATTCAGTCCAAAGAGGTAAATCGGCATGAAAAGTTCCTGTATGTCCATTCAGCAGATATCGGTTACCCTGTATGCTGAAGTATATGATTCTGCCACCGGCGTCGATTGGTAGAGAAAAGTCCGGAGTTGCAGGGGGATTTTTACGTGGACTGTGCACTGAATGTCCTTTATGTGAACCCGGTAAAAATTAAAATAAGCAAGGGCCATCTGTCACCCTTGCTTTTTGATGTAACAACCTCATTGAAATACTAAAACAGTTTTCCTGTTCCCCCGCCCTCTGGGTCTTGTCCCATATGACCGCATCCACAACCACCGGTACTTAGTGTGCTACCGACATTAAAACCATCGATTTTTATTCCGGTACTGATGCCGGTACTGATGCCGGTACTAATACCCGTTTTGAGAATGCCGGTGTTCAAATTTGGTAAACTGGTTGTCAGTCCCCCTGCAACATGCTCCATCTCGTCTTCACTGATTTCCTCGTTTTTTGGTAAATCTTCAATTTTGACTTCTGACATACTGCACCTCCGTGCCATGTTTAATCACTAACAGAATTGTTAGTGTCGCTACTGAGTAAATGATTTTACGTACCTTGGACGAATGAATAATAATTTTGTTTCAATAAAATATTATTCAATCGTACAACATGCAGCAGGCTTGATGGCAAGGTGCCGGAAACGGTCCAAAACCGGGAGGAACGGATTGCCTTCCAGCGTCCATCCCCACACTAAATATGTCGTTGACCTCGATTATCCAATAGCCAAGCCGTACCCATTTGGGATTATTGCTTGTCAACCATTATCGCCGTAAAGAGTTCGCTTTTTTAGGGCGATTTTTATTTGCACACCAACCTAGAACCAATGCTTGGGATACGAACTGTGATAAACGACATTTTTCATGAAGATTGCCACTATCAGCAGTATCAAGACACCAGCACCGGAACCAGGATAAATTGCGGCCCCACCGCTCCCTGCACGCCGATCAGTGCGAGTGTGAGGTTGCCTTAACTTCTCCAGCTATACGCCCCTGTTTCAGCATGTCGTTGACCAAAATCAAATATCTCGACAAAAATGTATCCAAGATCTTATCAGTACAACAAACGCCCCGCAGGGCTGTGCGGGGCGTTTGTGAATTCTTCCGTGGTGCTTATCTGATGTACCTGTATCAACTCGTTCTAAATGCCTCGTGCAGAACCCGTACAGCCAATTCGGTATAATCTTCGTGGATCGCAACGGACACTTTTATCTCGGAGGTAGAGATCATCTGGATGTTGATATTGTTGTAGGCCAGAACGGTAAACATCCGTGCCGCTACGCCGGCATGATTTCTCATACCGAGGCCGACTATGGAAACCTTGCTGATGTTTTTATCAGCAATAACTTCACGAGCCTGAAGCTCTGTGGCAATTTTTTCTGTAATCAGGGTTGCTTTGTCCAGGTCGGACTTTGAGACTGAAAAGGTAAGATCGGCCAATCCGGCCTGGCTGACATTCTGGACAATCATGTCGACCGAAATATCCGTATCTGCCAGTGCGGTCAGTATTTTCGCTGCGGTACCCGGTTTATCCGGTATGCCCAGTACCGCTATCTTGGCCTCATTTTTGTCAGACACAATCCCTGTAACTAAAACTCCTTCCATCGTCGAATCCTCCCTGGTTACCAGCGTGCCGGACGCAGTACTGAAGCTCGAACGCACGTGAATCGTAACATTATGTTTCTTCGCATATTCAATCGCACGGATCTGAACGCCGCGTGCGCCCTGACTGGCAAGTTCCAGCATCTCATCATAGGATATCTTTTCGATTTTATGCGCATTGCTGCAAATATCCGGGTCAGCGGAAAAGATACCATCCACATCCGAATAAATTTCGCACTGTTCAGCCTCTAGCACATGTGCCAAGGCTACCGCAGAGGCGTCGCCGCCTCCCCGACCGAGTGTCGTGATGCTGCCGTCCCGATCAATACCCTGAAAACCCGCGACGATGACGATGGCTCCCAGCTTGAGATCCCTGTTGATTTTTGTCGGATCAATAGTTTCTATGGAAGCCTTGGAATGACAGGAGTCTGTTATGATTGGTACCTGCCAGCCGAGATAGGGCCTGGCCGTATATCCCATGGATGTGATGCAGAGCGCCAGAAGCCCGACTGAAACCTGCTCGCCGGCCGATATCAACAGGTCGTATTCGCACCCTTCCTGACCGGGGCAGGTTTCATGAGCCATTTCGATCAGACGGTTTGTTTCGCCCGCCTTGGCGGAGATAACGACAACCACATCATTGTTGTCATTGTATGAGTCAATGATGCGCTGTGCGACTTTCTTGATCTGTTCAGGTGTTGTTACGGCAGTACCGCCGTATTTCTGTACAACGCGTGCCATACCATGCTCCTGGTAAAAATTTTGCCGGTTGGTCTCATTAAACCACGCCCGACCAGGAGGCCGAGCGTGTGAGCAGAGTATATACATAGTATTCAGATTAAATCAAGCCGTGGGCAACCATTGCATTGGCAACCTTGATGAATCCACAGATATTGGCGCCCAGCACGTAATTCCCCGGCGCCCCGTATTCTTCTGCCGTTTCAAAACAGTTGTTGTGGATATTGATCATTATATCTTCAAGTTTCTTCTCGGTATATTCGAATGTCCAAGAGTCGCGACCAGCATTCTGTTGCATTTCAAGGGCCGAAGTTGCAACGCCACCGGCATTGGCAGCCTTGCCGGGACCATAAGCGATCTTAGCCTCCAAAAAGACCTTGACCCCTTCAGGCGTGGTCGGCATGTTGGCTCCTTCGCCGACTGCGATACAGCCGTTTTTAACAAGCGTGGCGGCATCTTTGCCGTTGATCTCGTTCTGGGTTGCCGATGGCATGGCGACCTGACAGGGAATATCCCAGATGTTTCCGCCCGGAATGTACTTTGCTTCTTTGTGCACGGCAACGTAATCGGAGATACGACGGCGTTCAACTTCTTTCAGCTGCTTGATCAGATCCAGGTCGAGACCCTTCTCATGAAAAATTACACCGTTAGAATCGGAGCAGGCCACACATTTTCCACCCAACTGGTGGATCTTTTCAATTGTGTAAATGGCAACATTTCCGGATCCCGAAACCAGGCAGGTTTTGCCTTCAAATGAGTCCTTGCGGGCCTTGAGCATTTCGTTAACAAAGAATGTCGCGCCATAACCGGTTGCTTCGGTACGCACCAGCGAACCGCCCCAGGTCAGGCCTTTACCGGTCAGAACGCCCGGCTCATAACGATTGGTAATGCGTTTGTACTGACCGAACATGTAGCCGATTTCACGACCACCAACTCCGATATCACCGGCAGGTACATCGGTGTGCTCACCCAGATGACGATACAGTTCGGTCATAAAACTCTGGCAGAAACGCATAATTTCGTCGTCCGACTTCCCTTTGGGATCGAAATCGGAGCCACCTTTACCGCCGCCGATCGGAAGGCCGGTCAGTGAGTTCTTGAAGATCTGCTCAAATCCGAGGAACTTGATAATGCCAAGGTAAACCGAAGGGTGGAAACGCAAACCACCTTTGTATGGTCCCAGTGAACTATTGAACTCGACCCGGAAACCGCGGTTTATATGTACCTGCCCTTTGTCATCCTGCCAGGGTACCCGAAAGATGATCTGGCGTTCCGGCTCACAGATACGCTCGATTATTTTACGATCGAGATACTCCGGATGTTTGGCAACGACCGGTCCGAGGCATTCCAAGACCTCCAGAACAGCTTGATGAAATTCGGTTTCACCGGGGTTACGCTTCAGTACGCCGTGGTACATCACTTCAATTTTCTGATCGACCATGTTTTGAATCCTCCACACAGATTATTTTGCAGGCAGTTTCTGCATTTATTTTGTGCATATATGCCTCACAAAAGTGCATTATGCAAGCAAGTTCTATTCTGCACATTATTGTTGCTGTATTTTTATTCAGATGTCGCTACCAAACAAGGCAACAGCTTCTTTGACAGCCTACTGGCCACCTGTTCAGCGCGTAAACACTCTTTCAATAATGAGTATTTAATCTACTTTTATGAGTTAATTTTTGAGCACATTTAAATTGTCATTAGCCACCCATCTCACATTGAGCAGAGAAATCCGGCGTTATTGAACTCGCCACAGAATATAGTTGATATTTTTCGAAACTACGTTATAGTCTACCGCGCTAACTCATTATTTTTATTATAAATAAACGTTTTTAGCGAGTCTAAATCACCCGCGTATTATCTCATAAACCAGAGGAGGCAGCACAATGGCACAGAAATTTGTTTATTTTTTTGGAGACGGACAAGCAGAAGGACGGGCTGACATGAAAAATCTGCTGGGAGGCAAGGGAGCCAATCTGGCCGAAATGACCAGCATCGGCTTGCCAGTCCCCCCTGGTTTTACTATCTCGACCGAAGTCTGTACTGAATTCTATAAGAACAACAACACCTACCCGGCTTCGCTCGCTGCTGACGTGACTGCCAATCTTAAAAGGGTTGAAGCGCTGATGGGGCGCATCTTTGGCGATCCGAAGAACCCCCTGCTTGTTTCCGTACGCTCTGGCGCCCGCGCCTCCATGCCTGGCATGATGGATACGGTTCTCAACCTGGGTCTCAATGATCAGACCGTTCTGGGAATCGTTGCCCAGAGCGGTGACCAGCGCTTTGCCTATGATGCTTATCGCCGCTTTGTGCAGATGTACGCCGACGTTGTCATGGGTATGGAAAAAGAGGTACTGGACCACCTTCTG
Organism: Desulfuromonadales bacterium; assembly: GCA_013349325.1. Lineage (GTDB taxonomy): Bacteria > Desulfobacterota > Desulfuromonadia > Geobacterales > Pseudopelobacteraceae > JACRCG01. The sequence goes on along the minus strand of DUZX01000013.1, from coordinate 75,687 downwards.
GAACAGAAGAAAGAGGCAAAAGGTGTTCATCTTGACACTGATTTAAGTGCTGACGACTGGAAAGAACTTGTCGCGGAATTTAAAGCTGCCATTAAAACAGAGTTGGGAGTGGAATTTCCTGAAGATCCGCAGGCTCAGCTGTGGGGTGCAATCGGTGCCGTTTTCGGTTCCTGGATGAATCAGCGCGCCATCACCTATCGCAAACTGAATAATATCCCGGCAGAATGGGGCACTGCCGTCAATGTGCAATCAATGGTTTACGGCAACATGGGAGATGACTGTGCTACCGGCGTAGCTTTCACGCGCGACCCTTCCACCGGTGAAAACTATTTTTACGGTGAGTATCTCGTCAATGCCCAGGGAGAAGATGTCGTCGCCGGTATCCGTACGCCGCAGCCGATTAATCGGGCCAAGGAGACCAACCTGCCGCCGATGGAAGAGGTCATGCCGGAATGCTATCGTCAGCTGGCCGCCATCCGCGACATCCTCGAAAAACATTACAAAGATATGCAGGACATCGAGTTTACCATTGAAAAAGGGAAACTGTTCATGCTACAGACCCGCAACGGCAAGCGTACCGCGCCAGCAGCTATCAAAATTGCCGTTGACATGGTAGCCGAAGGGTTGATCGATAAAAAAACCGCTGTACTGCGCGTGGCTCCTGAACAGCTCGACCAGCTGCTGCACCCTTCGCTTGATCCGAAGGCCAAAAAGAACATCATCGCCAAAGGTTTGCCGGCTTCACCGGGCGCTGTCTCCGGTACCGTTGTTTTTACCGCTGACGAAGCTGAATCCGAGGCTAAAACCGGACGTAAAGTAATTCTGGTCCGCATCGAAACCTCGCCGGAAGACATTCACGGCATGCATGCTGCCCGAGGCATCCTGACGGCCCGCGGCGGCATGACATCGCATGCTGCCGTAGTCGCACGCGGAATGGGCAAGTGCTGCGTAGCCGGTTGCGGCGATATCAAAGTCGATTATGTCGGCCAGACCTTTACTGCCAAAAACGGTACCGTCGTCAAGAAGGGCGATATGATTACGCTGGACGGATCCAAAGGTGAAGTCATGCTGGGGGGGGTAGCGACCGTATCTGCAGAGTTGACCGGAGATTTCGGCGCTCTGATGGGGTGGGTTGATGAATTCCGTACCCTCAAGGTGCGGACCAACGCCGACACACCGCACGATGCCAAAGTTGCACGCCAGTTCGGCGCCGAGGGGATTGGCCTCTGCCGCACCGAACATATGTTTTTTGATGCGGAGCGCATTGCTGCGGTACGCGAGATGATTCTGTCTGATGACCTGGAAGGGCGCGAAGCGGCACTGGCCAAGATTCTGCCGATGCAGAAAGGTGATTTTATCGGGTTGTTCCGTGAAATGAAGGGACTGCCGGTTACCATCCGCTTGCTTGATCCGCCACTGCACGAATTCCTGCCTCAGGCGGAGCAGGATATCATTGATCTGTCAAAAACCATGAAAGTGCCGGTCAGCGCACTCAAGCACAAGGTCGAGACGCTGCACGAGTTCAATCCGATGCTGGGGCATCGCGGCTGTCGACTTGGGATTACGTATCCCGAAATTTACAACATGCAGGTCAAAGCCATCATGGAGGCAGCCTGCGAGCTGGTAAAAAATGAGGGATTCAGTATCGTGCCGGAGATCATGATTCCGCTGATCGCAACTGCCAAGGAACTGTCGGTTCTCAAACAGAACGCCGTCGTCATCTGTGATGAAATTATTGCCCGTTACGGCGTTACAGTCGAGTACCTGATCGGCACCATGATCGAACTGCCCCGTGCGGCGCTGACGGCTGACGAAATCGCGGTTGAAGCTGAGTTTTTCTCGTTCGGAACCAACGATTTGACGCAGACCACCTTCGGTCTGTCGCGCGACGATGCCGGTAAATTCCTGCCGTTTTATGTGGAAAATAACATTCTGCCGGAAGACCCCTTTGTTTCGCTTGATCAGAGCGGCGTCGGAAAACTGGTCAAGATGGCCTGCGAACTGGGTCGTTCTGCACGTAAGGGGATCAAGCTCGGCATCTGCGGCGAACATGGCGGCGACCCCTCATCGGTTATCTTCTGCCACAAGGTCGGTCTTGATTATGTCTCCTGTTCCCCGTTCCGGGTTCCGATTGCCCGGCTGGCAGCAGCCCATGCGGCGCTCGGCAACTAAGACTCAACCTTTATCATAACAAAACGGGGCACTTTCATACTGAAGCGCCCCGTTTTGTTATGTCTCGGCACCCAATCGCTACCCCTACGGCATTCAGCACCCCAGGTTCTGCATCAACACCTTCCTCATCACCTCGATCGGCGCATCCTCACCCGTAAAGTGCCTGAACTGAAGCACGGCCTGGTTGATAAACATCTCGACACCCGAGACCGTTTTCAGTCCATGTGCACGCGCATCGGCAAGCAGCTTTGTTTCCAGAGGATTGTAGATGATATCGAATACCACCTGACCGGTGCGAAATAGTCGGACCGGCACAAGGCTGGCGTCACGATGAGGGTGCATGCCGATAGGGGTACAGTTGATGATGACATGCGCCTTCTCCATCGCCTGCGCCAGGGAGTCCTCACCAAAAACTTCAGCATTGATACGTGCCGGGGTGCCGTTTTTCAAATCATCTGCCAAACCGAGCAGAACAGCTTCGTTCACATCCAGAATAGTGAGACCTTCAAGACGCGTTTCACTGGCCAGTGTGAAGGCAATAGCGCGCGCCGCACCGCCGGCTCCCAGCATGAGAACATTCGCACCCTCCAGGGTAACTCCGGCATCCTTAAGCGCTTTCAGGGCTCCGGGGCCATCCGTGCCGAAGGCCTTGAGTTTGCCATTTTCATTAATAATCGTATTGATCGAACCGATATACCGATCAACCTCAGCAACTTCGTCCACATACTGCAGTGCCTCAACTTTATGCGGAATGGTAACACTCATACCGCGAAAGCTCTTCAGTGCTCGCATGCCGGAGAGCGCGCTTTTCAAGTCTTCTACCGGGAAGGCAAGGTAAACAAAATCGAGGCCGAGTTCATTGAATCCGGCATTGTGGATAGCCGGAGAGAGGCTATGGGAGACAGGGTTGCCGATCACGGCGCAGAGTTGGGTGCTGCTGGCGATGATGCCGTCTTTTTTCATGGGATGGGTACACTCCTTGTGTAGTAGTCACGAGCTGAAATGAAACAACTGCTTACATTACGGTCCGGTTAAGATGCTGGCTTCGACCGCAAAGCGCTTGATTTTTCGGGTAGTTGTCTTAGGAAATTCGTCTTCGCGAAGCGTGAACTTCCTGACCCGTTTAAAATCTGCCAGCTGCCGACAACGGGTTTGCACCTCTTCCCGCAGCAGTGCCTCGACATCGGCCTCGCTCATCGAGCAGTTACCCGTAATCCGACCGTGGTTGTCGAGTGCTTCCTGCTGCGGATAGATGATAGCATGAACCTCTTCAGCCGTTCCGACTTTGTGGCCATACACCATCACTTCGGCAATAAGCGGGCTTTTGAGAAGTTCGATTTCGACCTCTTCCGGGTAGACGTTCTTTCCGTTGGGAGTGACGATCAGGTTCTTGAGCCGACCACTGATGGTCAAAAAACCATCCTGACTCAACGAGCCCAGGTCACCACTGTGATACCAGCCGTCTGAGAGTACCTCCGCAGTGGCGCGCGGGTTCTTGTAATAGCCCTGCATCACATTCGGCCCCTTGACGAGGATTTCGCCGATTCCGTCCTCATTTGGTTCGGTGATACGCACCTGCACCCTTTCCAGCAGTCGTCCGACCGTGCCCAACCGCGTGACACCCGGCCGTTCGGCACTGATAATTGGTGATGTCTCCGTGATGCCGTACCCCTGATAAATTGACAGTCCAAGGGCGGTTATCCCCTCGGCGACGGCCGGGTCGAGCGCCGCCCCGCCACTGATGAAGATGGTTCCGGCGCCAAATGCCCGCTGAATTTTTGATGTGACCAGTCGGCGCGTCAACGGCACTGAAAACAGCAACCGCGTCATTTTCCGGGAATTAATCTTTTTCGTGATGCGATCCAGAATCATGCGGTAGACGGCCGGCACAGCCAGAAAGAAAGTCGGTCTGACCTCGGCCAGATTTTCTCCCAGTTTTTTCAGCGATTCACAGAAAGAAACCCGTCCTCCCAATGAAAGCGGAAGCAGCACGCCGCAGACCTGCTCAAAGACATGGTTAATCGGCAGGAACGAGAGCGTGTGAATGTTCTGGTCAAGGCCAAAGTGACCGGCTGCCGCCTGGAGATTTGAAACGATATTGTCATGGCTGAGCATGGCCCCCTTGGAACGCCCGGTCGTTCCCGACGTGTAAAGGATCACCGCCGTATCATGGGGACTACGTGCAGGTCCCGGCGGTTCTTTATCGCGGCACAACTGATCTAGAGAGATCAGGCGCCCTGCGCGTGTAAACCGGTTATGATGTTCTGTATGCGGATCAAAGAGAATGATCAACTCTACACCCGGCAAATCAGGAGATGTTTCCAATAACTTATCGAGAATCGGTGCGATACTGAACACAAAGCGGGCGTCACTATCTGTCAGAATATGTCGTAACTCAGCAGATTTCAACTCCTTGTCAATCGGCACCACCACGCCGCCCGCCCGGAGAATTCCAAGATAGGTAGCAACCCATTCAGGTGACGAAGGCGCCAGCAGCGCAGCATGCTCACCGGCCTTGAAACCGGCCGCAACCAACCCGGCCGCAATGCAACCTGACAGCTTCCAGAGTTCGCCATAGTTGATACTCTGCCAGCTGCCAGCGACCTTTTCACGGAGCGCCTGCCGGTCACTGTTTCGTCGACAGCTTTCCCCAAGAAGAGAAACAATTGTCTGCATACCAGCTCCGTATACCGTAGTGAGTGCGCATACTAACACGATGCAGACCGGTGCTGTCAAAGCCAAAAGCTAACAGCGTTCGGCAGAAAATGCCTTTTCGGGGCGGCCTGACAGTGCTATAGTCCCGTCCATCTTTTTAACACTACCGCTTCCGTCCATAGCAAGGAGATTCTGCATGTCCGAACTTCGCGTCCGTTTCGCCCCCAGTCCCACCGGCTACCTGCATGTAGGTGGCGCCCGTACCGCTCTTTTTAACTGGCTGCAGGCCAGAAAGGAGGGGGGCACCTTTATCCTGCGTATCGAAGATACCGATGTGGAGCGCTCCACCAAAGAATCGGTCGATGCAATACTGGAGGGGATGTCCTGGCTTGGGCTGGAGTGGGATGAAGGACCCTTTTATCAGTCGGCCTCGTTTCCTCTTTACAAGGAGTACGTCCAGAAACTGCTGGATGCCGGCAAGGCCTATCGCTGCTACTGCAGTGCCGAAGAGCTGGATGCCAAGCGCAATCTGGCCATGCAGGAAGGTCGCAAACCCAAGTATGACGGCACCTGTCGCGATCGCAGCGATCTTCCGGAGGGTCAACCCTGCGTGGTCCGTTTCCGTGCACCACGGGGGGGAGTGACCGCTTTTGACGACCTGATCAAGGGGAAGATAACCTTCCCGAATGAGGAGCTGGACGATCTGATCATCCAACGCACGGACGGCACCCCCACCTACAATTTCTGCGTGGTGATCGACGATGCCACGATGCGCATCACGACCGTTATCCGTGGTGATGATCATGTCAACAATACACCTCGCCAGGTGCAGCTCTACGAAGCGCTCGGCTTTCCGGTGCCGCAATTTGCGCATGTGCCGATGATCCTCGGCTCAGACAAAGCGCGTCTTTCCAAGCGGCACGGCGCCACCAGCGTGATCGCTTACCGTGACATGGGCTATCTGCCTGAGGCGCTGACGAACTACCTGGTCCGACTCGGATGGAGCTCTGGCGACGATGAAATCTTCAGCCGCGACGAGATGATCCGGAAGTTTGACATCAGCGGAGTGGGCCGTTCCGCGTCGGTTTTCAATACTGAAAAGCTGAACTGGTTAAATGCCCACTATATCAAGAGCGGCGATCCGCAGCGACTGGCCGATCTGCTGCTGCCGCACCTCTCGAAGCGCGACGTCTCCACCGCAGGAGGACCGGACATGACGCTGGTAGTCAAGACTCTGCAGCAGCGCGCCCAAACCTTGGAAGAGATGGCCGATCGCGCCCTGTTTTTTTATGTAGCTCCGACCAGCTATGATGAAGCTGCCCTGGCCAAATATGACAAAGAGAAGATGCTGGCGGTCTATGACGCAGCTGTTGCCAAATTCAGCGCTGTCAGCAGCATTGACGAAGCCGGTGTTGAAGCGCTCTTAAAGGAAATCAGCCTTGATCTGGAGTTGAAGATGGGGCTGGTCGGTCAACCGGTACGAATCGCACTCTCAGGCAGCGCCCAGGCGCCCGGACTCGGTGAAATTATCGTCGCTCTGGGATTGAAAGAAACTATCAGCAGGATTCAGAAGGCACGGGCGTTTGTGGCTGGCTGAACGCCTACATTTTCTGAAACAGAGTGAATAGATTCACTACCAGGAGGTTGAAGGGATGAAAGGTTACACCGCTGCACTAAGTGTGGGTGCCATTATTCTGATCGTTCTGCTGTTCGCAACTCTGCAGCGCCGGGCACCAAACAGGGCTGTCATGTTCAGCACGCACCTCTTTCCGAAGTTTCAATCCAAAGGGTGTACGACCTGCCACGACTTCTTTGAGAAAAAGCTGGATGGACTGGCGCTCACGACTCACCGTGAGCTTACAGCTGAAAAGTGCGTCGAATGCCACGATAAGGAGGTAACCGGATTTGCCCGTGCCGACGATTGGTTTGCGCGCCCCGGTCTGTACACGTCGGATATGAATGCACTGCAAACCTGCGAAACCATCAAGCGGGAGATGCACGTACAGTTTAAACACAGAGGAAAAGCTGCCCGGGATATGACCGAACACCTTCTGACGAGTCCGCGCGTTCTGTGGGGCATTGCCGGGGCGACCCCCAAGAGCGGTAAACTACCGAAGGGACGAGTCGAAAAAGAGCTCGTCCAGGGGGGACTGAAACAGTGGGAAGCAGACGTAACCGCCTGGATTCAAGGCGGGATGGAGTGTAATTAGGGGAGTTCCGTCACTTCTGTTTGCCGGCAGCGACCGTAGAACCGATGACCTCCACACCAAAGTCTTTGGCGCCTGCTGGTGTAAAGGGGATGACGACAATAAAGGGCACCGTCTTACCCGGCATGACCTCCATGTTATCCAGCGAGTCTCCGAATTGATTGGCCATGGTCGCTTCAATCCGCTCCAGCGGGAAACTGGCGAGCTGTTCGTTTGACAATCGGTTTCCGCAATATGCATCTTTACTGGCCAGAACCTGCCCGGCGGCACCGTACACCAGACCTTTTACCTGTAGAGCCGCACGTGGTTTGGAATAATCGTTACGCGCCTCACCGGTAATTACCAGCAGGGTGCCGTTTGTTTTGCTCTCAACAAAACCGGCTTTGACGCCAATGACACTGATTTTACCGGTTTCTTCCAGACCCTTCCCCTTTTCAGGTTTAAACGCGGAAAAACCGAAATAGCCAAGCGTTCCGACTACCAGCAATGCTACGACGGCAATAACCGCTCCGAACAGCGGGCTCTGCTTGCGCCGGGACGCGATCGGGAGCGGCGGCAGTTCCGATTCCGGCTGACTACTACTGAAGAATGCTTCCGGTTGAGTCGGCAACGCCTCCGGTACATCAGCCGGCTCTTGCCGGGCTTCGGCTAACGGTGCAAAAAGATTCTCCTGCGAAGGCTTGAGCGCTTCAGAATTGACCTGTTGCACCGCTACGGAGGTAAGTTCGTCACCAAAATCAATATCCCCGAGGGTGAAGGGGGTCTCACTGTTTATCCCGGCAGTGATGGCGTTTTCCTTGCCTCCGGCCGCATCGGGAATCCCGGTATCGATGGATTCTGCAAAACTGTCTGTATCAAAATCAAACGTAATCGGCTCGTCACTTTCCTCCGCTTTCGGAGTTACCACCGATCCAAACATGTCGTCATCCGAAAAATCGAGCCCGTGCGGTGTGTCATCCGATCTGCCGGTAGCACCTGTTTCGCTGCCGGGCTCAACCGTAGCTGGCGGAGTTGCGCTTGATTCTGCGGCCGGAGCAGTTTCCGGCAGGCTGTCGCCAAAATCAAAGCTATCGAAGTCGATTTCGTCTGCAGTGGGGGGTGCTATGGCAGCATCCTGTTCAGGAGCGGCGCTGACACATGCTTCTTCAGCGTCAAACGTGAACCCCTCTGTTTCCGGTTCTGGCGCGACCGCATCCTTTTCGGCATCACGCGGCGGTACCGCTTCAGGTATCTCTCTATTTTCAGCCATTTCAGCTTGAGGCGTGCTGTTGCTCAGACTCTCAAATGAAAATGCGTATGATGGTTCAGATTCCGGCTGCTGCGGTTCTGATGGTTCAGAAACAGGGGCCGCCTGTGTCAGCGCAGCTACAGCCAGTTCCGGGGCAGCAGCGGATTCCGGGGCATCGACTGCCGGCTGCTCCCTGCGCACTGCGAAAACATGCTTGCACTTGACGCAGCGAACCTTGACACCCTTCTCAGTGACGCGTGCATCGTCAAGTCGAAACTTGGTCAGGCATTTTTCACATTTGATTATCATCTGCGACTCCCCGTTGATGACAGCTTATTTCGCGGTAATCGGCGGAACTCTATGAAACACCGTTAGTCGTATAGCAGAAAGGTAGGGGGGTGTCAAATTTTTACGCCGCTGATTTCCCGTAGTTGACGGCGGGTTGCGAGCATATTTTTGCTATAGGACAGGTAAGACAGAGGGCCGGATCTTTCCCATCGCAACCGGCGCTGATACCGAGATGAGCCAGGGCAAAATCATACTTTACCGGATCATTTGAGTCACAGGCGCGCAGCGCTGCCGTGATCTCGCGAGCCATGCGCCAATCAGCGGAATTCCTGGTAGTAAGACCGAGATATCTACTGATGCGGCTGATATGCGTATCAACCGGAATGATCAGCTGCGCGGGCGCAACCCCGTGCCAGAGCGCCAGGTCGATGCCGTCATCCGGACGCACAACCCAGCGCAGGAACATGCAGAGCCGCTTGCACGCACTGCCCGAAACGGGTGCGGGGAATAAAAAAGGGAAGTATGAATCGTCAGGGATCTGGTGGGTTCCAAAGACAGGCTCATAATCCAGCGCCAGGACGGAGGCGCTGTAGCCGTTCAGGCTGCCGGTGACATCCTCGGCTTCTGCATCGTGGCTGCGCAGGAAGAAAGCTTCAACCGTACCGGCCTGTGCGAGCATCTGACGAATCGACCACAACAGGGCGCACAGGTCGCGGCCATCGTTGAAACGATGCCTGAAGCCGGCAAACGTCTGCAGCCCCTGCCGTGGATTGAAATCCGTCACGTAGCGCCACGGCGACACCCCAAGCTCGCCAAAGATTGACTCCAGCGTGCGCAGGATGACTTTAATCCCGCCATAGGCAAAAGCGGCCGCAATGACAGCTGCGATTTCCCGATCGCGAGGGTCGTCATAGCGATGACAGAATGAGAGCGGATCGTTGACCAGATACTGCCGGGAGCGGATCGCATAGACCCGCTCGAGAATCACTTTCAGCTCAGACATCCGCCTCACGCAGAAAGAGGGCCGCGTCCTCCGGCGAGGTCGGATTGATGTAGAAACCGGTACCCCACTCGAATCCGGCTACCTGGCTGAGACGGGGAACCAGCTCGATGTACCAGTGGAAATCGTATTCCAGCGAATTCCAGTGTCCCGGTTTACCGGGGCGGCGATGCATGGGTGGGGCTGTGTGCAGGATGAAGTTGTAGGGGGCGTCACGCAGCACAACCTTGATCCGCAGCAGCATGTCCCTCATGGCAACGGCCAGTTCGGCCAGCTGGGCATCATTCATCAGCGCAAAGTCGTGGCTGTGACGCTTGGGATAGAGGCGCAGCTCGAAAGGGGAGCTGGAGGCGTAGGGTGTCAACGTAACGAAGTTGGAAAACTCTTTGACAACACGGACCCCTTCGTTCAACTCAAAGCTGATCAGGTCGCAAAAGATGCAGCGTTCCTTGCTGCTGTAATAGTTGCGGGCCACTTTAAGCTGCGTGCTGGCAACCGGCGGCAGCAGCGGCACGGCAATCAGCTGGCTGTGCGCGTGCTGCAGAGTCGCGCCGGCGCTGCTACCGTAGTTTTTAAAGAGCACCATGAAACGGAAGCGGAAATCCTTGCGCAGATCAAGATAGCGGTGGCGATAGGCGATCAGGACATCGGTAATTTCGCTGGTGGTCAAATCGGCCAGCGTTCGCTGGTGATCGGGTGTCTCAATAATAACCTCATGAGCACCGATACCGTTCATGACGTCATACATGCCGTAGGCACGATTATTCAGCTCGCCTTCCACGCGCAGGGCCGGGTATTTGTTAGGGATGACACGCACCCGCCAGTTAGCAGAATTGGCGGGACCGCCGGGACGGATTGCAAAAATCTCCGGTGGCGTCTTATCCTCATTTCCGTAACAAAATGGACAGGCGGTCATGGCACGATGCTCATCCTGTACCTGAAAATCTCGCGGACGACGGCCACGTTCGGTTGCGATAATGACCCAGTGTAATTTAATCGGGTCCCAGCGAAGTTCAGACATGTAGCCTCCAGGTTTAAATCAACCAGTTATCCAGTTCAATATCAGCGCCGGCGTACTGTAGCATCAGCGGCGCATCGTTCGGCCAGCGGCCGATCTCTTCGTTGTCACGCACCAGCGTCATCGACGCAAACAACTTGCCCCCGGGAACAGGGTTGACGATCTCCAGCGGAATACAGACTTCACATATTTTCGCAATCTTCCAGCTGCAATAGCCCCGCGTTGGCGTCCAGATGCCGCTTTCTCTGACCAAGAGGAGCCCTTCATCGTTTCGTATCTGCAGCGGCAGACGATATTCGCGTTCGGAAATCAGGTGCAGATTGAGCACGTCCATATCTTTCAGAAGACGGGACAGTTCCTGTACGCCGTCAATCCTGAAGAAGAGCGAACTCTTGTTATAGCCGTAATAGAAACTCTGCAGCATCCGGTCCGAGGAATGCATGGCCGACCCCTGACGCGTCAGATCATACAGCCCGGCCGCCAGCCACTCGAAATAATCGCTGATGCGGCCATCAATGGTTGGATCGATAAAGGCCGCCGGTTCCCGAATTAGGCCGGCCGGACTCTTCTTCTTGATCGGCTCCAGCAGTTCATAGGGTGGATCCTGGCCGAGCAGCCGGTACAAATTTATCAGATGCTGGCGGAACAGCCGGTCAAATCGATCACTGTGCGGTGAAAAATGATCATCACCATACCACCAGAACCAGTCACTCCCTTCGGCAGCGTACAGCGAGCGGCAGATCAGTTCGGCGGTCGCGTCTGCGGACGGCTCACCGCTTGCCAGTGCAGCTGCCACCAGCGGATTGGCAGCAACTGCCGCCTGGCGTGCCTGGGCCAAAAAATCCCAGGCCAGATTTTCTTCAGGGTGCCCGATCCAGATGCCGTAATTGCCGTTAATCCAGGAACCGGGAAATATGCTGTGCAGGCGTCCGTCAAAACGGGTATGTTTCAACACATCCGAGCAGGTCGTCAGATTGAGAGTCGCCGATTCTGCAATACCACGATACATCCCCTGCAGAAAGTCATAGGCATTACCGGGGTAATATTCCCAGGCATTCTCGCCGTCCAGAATAATCGGCACGACGCGCCCCTCGCCGCCGACTCGCGCTTTGATGCTGTTCAGACGGCTACAGAGGTCGCTCACGGCCCGTCCGGCATCCCATTGCGAATAGGTAAAACCGATCAGATCGGAAAGCTGGTGATCACGAAAGAAAGCGCCCAGCTCCCCATGACTGTTTGCGATGCGCCAGGGACGATAGAGCCGTTCCTTATGACTCCCCAGCCCGCCATCCATGCTCTGTGCCAGGATCTCCTCATCTGTGGCGATCCAGCCGATGCCGCATTCGGTGATAATCTCCAGCGCTTCGTTGCTGACCGACCCCTCTGACGGCCACATGCCGGTCGGGGTGAAGCCGAATATTTCGCGGAAATAATTGATCCCCCTCTTTATCTGAGCGCGGGCGTCCTCGGGGTGCCGGAAGTTGGTCTGCGGCAGTGTGACCCTCGGCATGGCGGTCAGGGCGGTGCGGCTTTCACACAACAGCGGCAGGATCGGGTGATAATAGGGGGTGACGGACAATTCGATACGCCCCTGTTCATGCAGACGCTTGTAGAGCGGAATGATGGCCTGCAGCAGGGTCTGCTGAGTGCTAAAGAGCAGTTCCTTATCGGTGGCAGTGTAGTTTTCACCCTTGGCAACCAGCTCACCGAAAGCCGGATATCGCAGGCGGGCCGCCTCACCGGTCCAGGCCAGAAAAAACCAGACCTGCAGATCAAGCAGATCCTGATCGGAGAAATGTTTGACGCGATCACGGGCACTGCCCGCTTTCCCTTCTCCGGCCATATAGAGCAGCTCAAGATAGCGCCGCGAAGGTTCGATCATATGCTGCCGGTTGGCCGAGAAAAAATTCTCCAACAAAAAGAGCTTGTCGTCCAGAGAAAGATCGACCGGAGCCGTCATTGCCTTTATCAAGAAGGGATCGACCGCCGTACCGGAGGCATATTCGAGCAGTTGCTCGATCAGGGAGGGCACCAGATTGAAAACCGCCCGCGCGCCGGGGGTGTCCTCGACAATAGCCGGCATGTCAAAATAATCCTTGATGCCATGCAGGTAGGTCCAGGGGAGGATGTATTCATTTTTGAGCGGATCTTTGTAGTACGGCTGATGCATGTGCCATACGATGACCACATCGAGAGGGGTAGATGGCATGCGTTACACCATCTCCTTTTTCCAGGCCACAACTTTTTTCTGATATTCGCTCAGCAGCTTCTGGGCCGTTTTTGGGTCTTTGGCCTCGGCCACGATATGCACCACCGGCAGGTACTGGTCCGGCAGAATCAGGACCCAGTCGTCTCCAAAGGTAACCTTGATACCGTCAATAAAGCTGGCATCGTGCTCAAGACTGTCTTCGCTCATCTTGCGCATGATGCCCCCCTTCATCTCCCAGGGACAGGGAAGGTTGGTCTGTAGGAACGAGCTGGCCGGTACGGCCGGAAGCACCTGTGAAAGCAGGGTATTGCTAATGGCCGCCAGCTCCATCAGTTTGGCGATGGTGAACAATCCATCAAACGAACTTTGAAAACGGGGGAAGGCAAAGCGACCGTCAATCGAGCCGGTCAGGATAACTTCTGATGAGGTGGCCGCTTCCAGCATGGCCCGGTCTGAGCTCTTGGTACGGATCACATCGCAGCGTTTCAGGGCCGCCATCTGTTCGATGGTAGCCGGCGCCTGTACCGGTATGGCGATGGTACCCTTCTGCCCGGCTTTCAACAGCAAAGCCACAACAACCGAAAGCAGCTCAACACCGCTATAAATCCGGCCAGACTCGTCAACCAGTGCAATCCCCTCCCCGGTCGGGTCAAGCCAGAAACCGGACTGGGCGCCCAGTGACGAGACGATTGTCGCCAGCTGCTTCAGCGCCTCGTTTTTCTCTTTGACCTGCACACCATATCCTTCATCAACGTAGGCGTTCAGTGCAATTACCGAGAACCCGAGCACATTCAGCAACTGAGGCAGGATCTGGCTGGCCGGTGAAAAATTGAAATCAACAACCACCGTACTGGCGGCTTTTTTGAGCGCCTCGCGGTCCAAAGTCCGCAGAAAGCCTTCCCGGTAGAAATCACCGACATTGTTGATATCGGTAATCACGCCCGGTTCAGTGTGATGGGCACGGCGGAAATTTTCTTTGAAGAAGGTCCGCTCGATATTCTTCCCCATGTTACTGGAAATATCGAGACCGTCGCCATCCATGAAGACAATCTCCAGCAGGGCCGGATCATCCTGCGCCTGGCGAAAATGGACACCGCCGACTTCACCAAAGGTTTTTAGCTTGTAGCGCAGAAGCGGCAGCGAGGTCATCTTCATGTCTCGCACGTTGACGCCGGCCGAGAGTAATCCGCCCACGAAGCAGCGCTTGAGCATTCGGGATGAAGGGTTGGAATCACGTCCGGCCAGTACGAAACTCCCTTTGGGGAGCGAGGTACCATAGGCGCACCCCAGTTTAGCACAGAATTCGGGGGTCAATTCGACATTGGAAAGCCCCTTGATGATAGCACCTTCAAAGAGCGCCTTTTTCCATTTTTCGCCCCAGATCATGTTAGTCGTAACGGTGGCACCGGCCTCAATCGTCTTTTTGGGCCAGATCTTTACATCCGCCTTAATGGTCGCTTCATCGCCGATGGAAGTTTCGTCTGCCACGATGACACCCTCTTCGATAACCACCCCCGGTCCGACCCGCACGTTGGAGCAGATGACACTATCAGTGATCTTGGCCCCTTTTTTAACGTAGGAGTTATCCCAGATGATACAACGGTTGAGTTTGACACCGGCTTCGATCGTGCAGTTGCGCCCGATGACCGAATCCTTGATGCGCACATCTCCCAACAGTTGGCTGTTGTCGCCGATGACAACTGTCCCTTCCAGGCCAGAGGGCTGTCCTAATTTGACATCGGCTCCGATGCGCAGGTCCTTACCGACAAAATCCTGCTTCGGCTCGTCAATACGCAGATTGATACGCGCCTTGAAGATATCGTGATAGGCTTCGCGGTAGGAATCGGTATTGCCGATATCGCGCCAGTATCCCTTGGCCGTATAGCCGAACAGGGCATCCTTCTTCTTGAGCATCAACGGAAAGAGATCCTGCGAGAAGTCGAAGTTTTCCCCGGCCGGAATATACTTGAGGATTTCCGGTTCGAGCACATAGATACCGGTGTTGATCGTATCGGAGATGACCTCGCCCCAGCCCGGCTTTTCCAGAAATTGGGTAATGCGCTTGGCCTTGTCGGTGATGACGACGCCGAATTGCAGCGGATCCTTGACCGATGTCAGGGTAATGGTGGCTTTAGCCTTGCTGTCGGCGTGAAAATCGAGGATTTTTCTGAGGTTAAAATCCGTCAGCAGGTCGCCACTGATAACCAGAAAACGCCCATCCAGATATTTTTCGGCAGCTTTAACCGCCCCGGCAGTTCCCATATCGGTCAGCGGCGTAACGTAGGTAATCTTGACGCCGAAATCGGAGCCGTCGCGAAAAAAATTCTTGATATAAAAGGGCTGATGATAAAGCAGCATGACCAGCTCGGTAATGTCGTATTTTTTCAGTAGCTCGACGATATGCAGCATGATCGGACGGTTGAAAAGCGGGATCATCGGCTTCGGCATGCTGCCGGTCAGTGGCTGAATGCGGGTACCAAAACCACCCGCCATGATGACAGCTTTCATGGAAATACTCCTTTGTTGTGAGAATTCAGGATTCAGAAGTCGGAAGTCAGAAGACAGGATTGACTGTTTCACCTGACTTCTGTCTCCTGACTTCAGAATTCTTACTTACTTGCTTGCCTTCGCTGCCTTCTTGGCCAGTACCCGCGCGATTTCCTGTTTCAATTCGGTCAGATCACCGGACTTTACGACATAGCCATCCGCCAGCCAGGCAGAAAAATCATCCTTGTAGCAGGAAAAGGCTGAACAGAGGATGACCGGCATGTCATGGCGCTCTTTGACCAGCTGCTGCAGAAATTCGATGCCGCTTTCGTTTTTGAGTTTGATATCCAATATTGCCAGATCGAAAACACCGGCCTGCAGCTTTTCAGTCGCTTCAGTGATCGTCCCGGCTGTCACCACCTCATACCCCTCGTCAATCAGCTCTTCTGAATACAGCAGTCGGATGTTGGCTTCGTCATCTACAACCAATAATCTACTCATGGCTGTTCCTCCTTATGGGTGGGTAGTACGATTGTATAAACGGTTCCTTTGAGCGGGTCCGCCAACGCCTCAAACGGAACCCCCTGTTTCTCAAGCATAGCCTTGCAGAGCGCCAGACCCAATCCGGCCCCCAGGTCGCGTGTTTCTGAAAAGGGTATCAGCAGACGATCCAGATCTTCTTGCGATATCCTGCGGCTACGGTCTTCCACGCGGAGTACAACACTATCTCCGCTACGGTACGCGGTGATAACGATAGTTTTATCCTCACCGATACCATCGATATCGCTCTGCAGCATGGTCCTCAGGCAGTACGAAATCTGTTTTAAATCAATATATACCGGCGGTAGATTGTCATCTGATGTACATACGGTGGCATAACCAAGCGATGTCAACTGGTCGGAAGCGTCACGCAGCGCCGTATCGATCAGTTGGCCGACATCCCAGAAATCACGCGTTGGATACAGCGAATCGGCATAATTGAGGATTTCATCCAGCACACTCTCAAGATGGCGGGTTTCGGCGACGATTGACTCCATGAATTCTCGCTGTGGGTCGGCAGTATTACAGTTTTTAAGCAATGAGCGGGCAAAGCCGCCAATGATCATCAGCGGGTTTCTGACGGAATGTGCAATGCTGGAAGTGATCCGTCCGACCAGGGCCATCTTCTCCATTCTGACGATCAGCTCCTGCTGTTCCTTCAACTTTTTACCCGCCTCAGTAACGCGGTCCAACTCAACCTGCAGTTTGTCGTACAGTGAGGCCCGTTCAATAGCAAACGCCACCGGAAAGCTGAAGCTTTCCAGGGAATGCATATCTTCCTCGGTAATATGGCGGTGGGTAATACAATTATCGGCAATGATCATGCCGACACGGCGACTGCGGGAGACCAGCGGCATCAGCAGAAAGGTATCCACCCCCAACAGGCGGGCAAACTCGGAAGGCACATCCGGATGGTGGAAGGCATCCTCGATCAGGACCGGGCGCTTGCTGTCCAGCGCCTTGATAATGACATGATCTTTATTGGCTGTTGAAAAAGTCAACTGTTCGAGGATATCGTGAAATTTGGCCCGTTCGGCGGAGAGTTTATTCTGACGGAAGTTCTGGGCCAGCGTTTTAAGATCCATGTCATTCTGGATAATTTCGTCCCAGGTATGAACGGCCTCTTCGAAATTTCGCGGGCCGATGGCCATATGCCCCTTCAATTGCCCGGCTTCGCGGTCTTTCAGCAACAGAAAAGCGCGGTTCATGCCGAAACCTTTGCCGGCCGTGATGGCGGTCAAGGCAACCGAAAGGACCTCTTCCAGGTCAACAGAGTTCTGCAGAACATAGCCGAGTTCATGTAAAAAGCGGATTTGAAGGGTTTTGTTATCAAGAAAGCTGGCTAATGACTGGATCTGTATTTTTTGACGTTGAGACTCACCATGAAAGAGGGAGACAAGCGTGGCAACAGGATCTGATTCGTTCTCGATTCGGATCAGGTCGTGCTTGAAGTTACTGCAGTCAGAACATTTTTCAAGTATTCGGCGGCGTTTGGAAGTGAGCAGATCATCTTCGCCCGCCTGGATATTCGGACACTCTCCAACTGAAATAGCATCCCTGTTCCAGCAACATTCCCATTCCACGCTGAACCTCGTCAGATTAGTGTCGGTAGTAGAGCTACTTCACATTCCAGGTGGTACCCTGCACGGAATCAAGCAGTTGAATTCCATGAGTCAACAGCAGGTCACGAATCTCATCACTCCGTTTAAAATTCCGGGATGCACGAGCTTCAGCCCGTTCGACGATCAATCGCTCAATCTGCTCGGGTGTCATGTCAAGCTGGTCGGCCTTGGCCCGTTTGATGCCATCAAGCCAGACCGACGGCTTTGAGTTAAACAGCCCCAATACGGAACCGATCTCATTACAGAGGTGGCGCACACGCGCAATCAGCGACAGGGCGATGGGTGTCATCTCCGTCGTTTCCGCCAAAAACCGGTTCGTGGAGCGTACCGTTTCAAAGACGACGCCCAGCGCCTGGGCGCTGTTGAAGTCATCATCCATGGCATCAACAAAGCGGGGTATCAACTGAGTAAGTTTTTCCTGCAGTTCCTGGCCAACCGGTGAGAGATGCTCAACAACCGCCATTTCAGATGACACAGCGTTACTTTGCAACAGCTCGTCAATGGCTGCCAGACAGGAATAGATCCGCTCCAGAGCGGCCTGGGATTCATCCAGATTCTGGTCGGAAAAATCGATCGGCGAGCGGTAATGCGCAGAAAGGATGAAGAAGCGCAATGTCTCCGGATCGTATTTTTGAAGTACATCGCGAATGGTAAAAAAGTTACCCAGCGATTTACTCATTTTTTCGGCGTTGATATTCACAAAGCCGTTGTGCAGCCAATAACGGACAAACTGGCAACCGTTAGCAGCTTCCGACTGGGCAATTTCGTTCTCGTGGTGCGGGAAGACCAGATCCTTGCCGCCGCCATGAAAATCAAACGTCTTTCCCAGGAACTTCATACTCATGGCAGAGCACTCGATATGCCAGCCGGGGCGCCCCTCTCCCCAGGGAGACGACCAGTACGGTTCACCCGGCTTGGAACCTTTCCAGAGGGCAAAGTCCATCGGATTACGTTTCCTGTCGCCAACTTCGACACGAGCGCCGGCCTGCATCTCTTCCATGGCCCGGCCGGAAAGCTTCAGGTACCCGGGAAAGGTATCAACGGCGTAATAAACATCACCCTCTGAGGTGTAAGCGTGCCCTTTTTCGACTAAAGTTTCGATTATGGCAATAATACCATCAATATGATCGGTAGCTTTCGGCTCTACGGTCGGCTTGGCCAGACCCAGGCGCGCCATGTCTTCATCGAAAGCCTGGATGTAGCGGTCCGCAATCGTACGGTAATCAGTCCCTTCCTGATTGGCCCGTTTGATGATTTTATCATCGATATCAGTGTAGTTACGAACGTAGGTGACATCGTAGCCGACGTATTTCAGATAGCGGTAGATGATATCGAAGACAACGCCCGCACGGGCATGTCCGATATGGCAATAGTCGTAGACCGTCACTCCGCAGACGTACATGCCTGCTTTTCCGGGAGTTAGTGGAACAAATATCTCTTTTTCACCGGTAAGGGTATTGTAGACTCGCAATGGCATTGAACGAAACTCCCATCATAAAATGTGGGGCATTATGCCTTTTTGTAACGGGTATGGCAAGGATGGAAATCGGGACGGGATAGGCGGCAGGTTTCTTAAAAGTGCCCTGCCAGAGCCACTCCCCCGCCACCTTCAAGTGCAGTAGGTACGAGAGCCACTGAACTGTGGCGGGCATGCTGCCAGGTGACGACCCGCCCTGCCAGTTCTCCGAGCGCTGCTGCCAGAACGACATCACTGGCCCAGTGTTTATCCTGGTTCAGGCGGGATAAGCCGACCAGGACTGCGGCGCTGTAGGAGAGCACGGACGCCGGCAGACTTCCGGAGGTGCGAGCCATAATCGAGGCAACCGCAAAAGAGCTGGCGGTATGCATGGAGGGGAAGCTGTCGTAATTGTTTTTAAAACCGAAGGGATGAAAATCCCCCTTGTGATCGGTAACCGTCGGCCGACCGCGCCCGGTCGCCTCTTTGAGGATCAGTGTGGCGCCGTCTGCCAGAATCAACGCCTCCCCCAGCATCTCACCGGTACTCTTCCAACGTGCTGAATCGGCTGCGATTCCGCCACCGTAAACCAGTGCCGCCAAGCCCAGATGCAGGTAGGGGTTCCCCACTCCAGCAGCAATATCGGCTGCCTTGTCCACGCTATGGGAGCGATTGCGTTGTACCTTGTCCCTGATATCAGTATCAAAAACATAACTCAGACCAACGGCACTCACCACACCCAGCGTTACGAGCAGGTTGCCATTTTCGATCTGAAATGGTGTTTTCGCAAAATCCGCCGTCTCCGCCGCAAGATGCGCCCCGACCTGTCTGAACTCATGAGACACCGATAAAGGCGCCGACTCAGCGGCGGTTGCCACACCGGTCGAGGAGGTTACCAGCACACAGGTTACCAACAGTACCGCTATAAAATTTTGCATGTTTGTTTCCTATACAGACTGAATATGAAGATGACTCCCAGAACAGAACCGGCACCGATCAGATCGGCCAGCAGATCACCCCATTCTGCGCTGCGTGTGGTCGTTAATGTTCCCTGGAGTATTTCAATCAAAGCGCCAAGAGATACGCCATACAAAAAAGCATCCAAACCTGCTCGGGGTGCAGGGTACCGGGCAAAGTAGGCCAGAAAGGTTACGGCCGCAATCGCCGCTGCATGGTTGAGTTTGTCCCACCCTAATCCGCTGGGCGCCGATGCGCCCGGCATCAATGATAGCCAGAGAATCGCCATTGTCACTACCACGCAGAGCAGAAGCCAGATCGTACTGTTGGCAAGGCGCTTATTCACGAAGCTTAACCGTCCGACGCAGGCGCAGCATACTGGTCAACATGGTTTTCATGTCGGCCGCTATGGCACCGTCTTCCGGCGAAAGCTTACTCAAATACTCCTTGATGAAAACAATGAATAGGGAGCAAAAAAAGGCGGTCACCGTGGCAAGGATCACGATCAACGCTCTCTTGGGCTTGCTTTTACGAAGTGGGGCCACAGCTTCGTCCAGAACCTGTAGTGACGAAGAATCACGGGCCTCATTTATTTTAGCCAATTCAAACTGTTTGGTCAGTTGTTCGAACAGCGCCTCTTGCGTCTTGAATTCACGGAGGTGACGAACGTACTGAATACCGATCGAAGGGGCATTACCAACAGAAGGTATCACTCCACCCGATTCACCTGCACCACTCATCGAGCCCAACTGAGCGCGTAGTTTTTTAATACCGGCCAGCAGAGTTTGTACTTCCGTACTCTCATCGGTCATCGAATTCCGCAGCGCCGCCAGCTGCACCTCTTTGGTTATTAACTCTGCCCTGAGCTTGGCTATACCTTCTATCGCGACCGCCGCCTGGCTATCAGCTTTAATGGTTTTATATTTTTCCTGAAAAGCCTTCATCGACTCTTCAGCTGCTTTCAGATCCTGCTTAACCACCGTCAGACGCTTCTCCAGGAAGCTGCGCTCCGTTCCGGCCTTGGTCAGGTTAAGCTTGACACTCTTCTTCTGCAGTTCATCAACAAAGGTGTTGGCCAGGAGGGCTGCCTTGAGGGGATCTTTTGCATCGGCGCTGATTGTAATGATGCCATCTTTACCCGCTTGAAACTTGACTAATCCCTCCAGCTTTTTACGGGTATCGTCAGTATTTTTTGATTTTAACTCGTTGTGCAGATCAAGCCGTTTGATTACGGAATCAGCGACCGTGCGGCTTTTCAGAATTCCCAGATAGAGATCAGCACTCCCGCCACCCAGACCACCAGCAATACCGGCCAATCCACCTCCCATGGATGCCAAGAGAGCCGCCGCGCCGCCACCGGAATCCTTTTGTGGCGGCAGCAATGTTGCTTTGGCGGTATAGACATTCTGCATGGTCAGAGCATACATAACGGATAGCAGGGCAACCGCTCCGGTAATTTTGGCAATCAGCGGCAGGTTGAAGACAAATACGCGCAACAACTCCAGTAAATTTATCTCTTCCTCATCCTCAACGAGAGGGCGATTATCATTAGTTTCACTCATATCCCCCCCTATTTGAGGCCAATCATAACAGTACCGGCGGTTAGCGCAACATTGGCAAGGATCTGGGTGAAGTCCTTGATATCACGCATCCAGGCAGTTCGTTCCAGTTTTTGCGGCACCACCAGCGTATCACCCGCTTCCAGCGGAGATGAGAGGAAACTGCCAAAGCTCCAATGCCCCCCTTCTTCACTCCATTGAATCCCGAACGATGACTGCTGTCGACTGAAGACCGTACCGTCTGCCCGGATCACATACATCTCTGACAGCTCGGCATCGTTGACACCCCCACCCGATTTCTGGAGGTAGTGATCAACGTCCTTATCGGCGAGAAATATAAACGAGGTCGGGTTATACACCTGACCCAGTACGCTTACGACACCGGGGCGCGGCGGAACTTCCAGTTGGTCTCCACCCTCCAACTCCAGGTCATAGTTCCCTTTTTTAAGATCATTAACAGCTGACAGACGCAGCACAACTCGCCCTTCCGCCTTGAGCGACTTCATGCGCTCCACTCCCTTTAACAATCCCTCCAGAGCCGACTTGGTTGCCTCCAGCTCTTCTTTGGATGCAGAGAGGGACGCTAAAGCCGCCTGTTTCTGCTGGATATCTTTTTCAGATTTGACCGTGATCTCTTCCATGCGCTTCTGCTGTGACTGTTGCACGGATCTCCGTGTAAACTTGCCCCCGCGTAGATAGGCCTTTTCCGTAAAACCGCCCGCCCGAGTAATCACCGAGCTCAGTCGTTCCCCGCGTGCCAGCGAATAAACACCGGGAAAACGCACTTCACCCTTCAGAGTCACAAATTTATCGGTTGCATCCTGCCAGTCAGAAACGCCACGCACAATCAGGACGTCATCACTCTGCAACGGCAGGTTGTGCTCACTATCACCTGCCAGAGCCTTGCCGAGATTCAGCTGTAGCCTGGTGGCCTGTGCTCTGTCACCGCTTATGACAACCCGGCTCAGTTCAGCCTGGTCAAAAAAAGCATTGCGTTTGACGCTTCCGGCAGCTGTTACCAGATCACGCACCGCCATACCTGGGAAAAAATCGTACCTGCCAGGATTTACCACTGCGCCGTTGACAGCCACCCGAGGTTTTTCCTCCATTTCCCACCGCGAAAACACCTTGACCGCATCCTGCTCCTGTAGCAGGAGATTATCCACCGGGTTACCGGCCAGCGCCCGTCTGAGACTGACGGTAATCAGATGGCGCTGGTAATCGGGCGGCGTCATACGGCTGATCTCAACTGAGTCAAGATATGATTCCGGCAGGAGAGCCTGAGTAGAGGGAATCAGGTCTGTAAGGCGCATGCCGGGACGAAATTGATAATCCCCCAGTTGCTGGACATTTCCCTGTAACGATACAATCTGTCGGGTTGCTGTCTGTATCGGAAACACTTTGAGCATATCACGATCCTGCAACGTGACGGCCCCCAGTTCGGCCTGCAGATCGCCCCCTTTTGAGTAATAATCGAGCGCAATACGGCTATTGTTGTTTTCCAGACGTTCAATTTGAATGCGCCCCAACGAACCGCTGGCAGCCACCCCTCCCGCCATCTTGAGCAGTTCGGGCAGCGTAGTCTTTCCGTTCAACTCATAGATAGCCGGTCGTCGCACCTCACCTGCGACCGCCACCACCGCTCCGATGACCGGCACAAAAATAGTATCTCCATTTTCCAACTGCAGATCTTTACTACGGTCTCCTGACAGCAGCATATCGTACAGGTCGACCATTGCCAGGGTTTGATTGCCACGAGTAACCTTTACATTCCGGAGCGAACCGTTGTGTGACGGACCACCGGCTGCGGCCAGAGCGTTAATAACAGTTGCCAGAGAGCTGACCGGATAGTTACCGGGTGCTTCTACTTCTCCCACAACATACACCTGAATGGACCGTAATTTACCCAGCGTCAGGCTCATTTCATAGTTACGAAAATAGCGGCTCATAGCCGTATTCACATCTTTTTTTGCCTGCTCAAACGGTAAACCCCAGACTCGCACCGAACCAACTTTGGGAATCAGGAGTTCGCCATTGCGACCGACGGTTAACTCCTGACGGAGATTAACCGCTCCCCAGACGGTCAGATTGACAACATCTCCAGGGCCCAGAATATAGTGAGCACTGACCGGCATGGCATCAATGGCACTTGTCAGCTGAAGGCTGTTTTTGAAAAAATCATAGCCAAACTGCTTTAGCTCACGAATCATAGAAACGGGTTCTGTTTTGTCGAACAGAGTTGTGCTCTTGCGTGAAAACGTCCGCTCGATTCGTGATCCCTGTTCATCAGCCGGCAGCGGCGTAATCCGCATTTCATCCGATTTCAGCATTTCCTTTTGTTCGCGATCAAGGGCTATCACCTGAATATAATAGGGCTGATAGTTCTTTAACTCCCTCAGGATATACTCCGTGCCAGGGCCGACCGCAATATTTTTGGTCAGTTTCTCTGATTCGATTCCGTAACGGATGGTAAACCGAAGTTGCCGGTCGTCACTACGGCTCATCCACCCAAACGGCTTCCAGCTTAGTCGAACAAGACCGTCACCAGGTTCGCTCTTTAGAACCAAGCCGCTCTTTTTTTGCTTCTGTCGACTGAGTGGTGTGGCGCCCTTGAGAGATTCATTCTCTTTAAGAGTGTCTTTCTCCGCGAGAGGCTCTCCGGTTAGCATTTCAAGTTCAGAAGGGCTCTCAGCAGGGTTTTGCAACTCATTCTGGAGCTCACGTTCTTCAAGTACCTTTATCATCAACTCGTCTTTCGACAAAGTGGTGGTTCCGCTACTCTTCGTAGACTTTGGATAGAGAGCATCACTCTCCGCTGCACGCACTGCAGAGGCGCTAGCAACGGCGATCATTGCAAGTGCTGACATAAGAACAAAAACGCGAATAATTATCTGCATCATAAAACCCCTTCACATTCTGAACGTTGCTTATACTGATAAAAGGGAGTCATCATACTGATGGACGTGCGAACCGTCAACAAGTTACAGAATAAAATCCCAATAGAACGGGTACACAAAGAATGTTGCAGCTTCGATTCCGTAAATGTAAAGAATTTAAGGCATTACTTTAACCGTCCGTATCTCATCTCCCGGCCTGATCTCACCGCCACTCAGAACCTTGACAAAGATGCCCTCTTTGGGCATGACGCAGTCGCCAGCCTGGTAAAAAATGGCGCAGCGGGTGTGGCACTCTTTACCGATCTGGGTTACTTCCAGTAAAGCTTTTCCGATCTGCAACCGGCTGCCGATCGGCAGTGAGACCAGATCAATACCGCTGGTTGTTATGTTTTCGGCAAAGTCACCGGCGCTCACATCCAGTCCCATCGCGACCATCTTGTCAATGCTCTCCTGTGCCAGCAGGCTCACCTGTCGGTGCCAGTCACCGGCGTGGGCGTCGCCGACAATTCCATGCTGTTCGCGCAGCAGTACCGATGCGACCGGCGTTTTGCGCTCACCTTTTTTTTCACTGATACAGACCGCCTCGACCTGAGCCATATGGTTATCCTCCCACCTGCGACATCGTAAAATTATTGTGTTTATACCCCTGGCTGGAGATATCGTGGCGCTCCGGCTTGCCGGAAACAATATCCCGTAGAACTTCGGCCAGACGCTCCCGGTCCGGTGGTCGTAAATATGGCAGCAGATCCGTCTTCTGATCCGAAAAGAGACACCCCTTGGCCTGACCGGTAGACGTCACCCGAATGCGGTTGCACTGATTGCAGAAGTGCCCCGAGACGGCGGTAATGATGCCGATGCTGCCGGAAGATCCCGTGATGCGGAAATCGCATGACGGTCCGGCGTAACGCCCTTTATCGAGTGGCTCAAGTGCATATCTCGCAGCGATACGCTCCAGGATTTCGTCACCGCTGATACAGTAGCGCTGCCACCCATCCACTTTCAATGTCGGCATATATTCAATAAAACGCACTGCACTACCACGTCGGCGGGTCAGTTCGGCGAAATCAAGAATTTCGTCATCGTTGATACCGCGCATGATGACGCAGTTAATCTTGGGGGGCGGAAACCCGGCCCGTTCGGCGGCATCCAGACCGGCCAGTACTCTGGCAAGATCACCGCCCCGGGTAATCTCCCGAAAGGTATCCGGCTTGAGTGAATCAAGACTGACATTCAAACGCTGGACTCCGGCCTGATGCAGATCATCGGCCAGGTGGTCCAGCAACAATCCGTTGGTGGTCAATGCCAGGTGACGCAAGCCGGAAATCCGACTCAATTTTTCCAGAAAACCGACAATCCCGACGCGCACCAGCGGTTCCCCGCCGGTGATTCTGATTTTTTCGATACCCAACGAGACCGAGGCCTCGGCAATCAACAGCAGCTCTTCGTAGGAAAGCACCGCGTCATGCCGGATTTTGGCAATACCCTCAGGCGGCATGCAGTAGACACAACGCATGTTACAGCGATCAGTCACCGACAGGCGCAGATAATTTATTTTTCTTCCATGGGAATCAGTCAGCTGCATCGGCTTGTTCATACGTGTGTGTACCGCTCAGTATCAGCTGACGGTACTCTTCAGGAGTATTGATATTGCGGAATGATGAAAAATCGGGGTCAAGCTCTGCGATCCGTGCCTGCGGTATCAGATTGATGTCGGCGCGGTCGAGGAGCGTGAGTATGCTGCGCTCACCGGCTTTCAGCATCACTTCCATTAACGGCAGACAGCTTTTGGAATATACGGCGTGCAGCGGTTCCAATCCACCTGGCGTCCCGGCCACGACTACGTCACCCGGCAGTGAGCACAACATGCGGACAACCTGCGGCTTGAGGTTCGGCATGTCACAGGCGATTACAAAGACTCGTTCGGTGGCACAACTGGTGAGTGCGGCATGGATTCCTGCCAACGGCCCCATGCCGGGGTACAGGTCACCAACCTTGCGACAGGGGATGAAATCGTAGCGCTCGGGTGTGTTGGTAATCAGCAGAATTTCGTCAAACAGCCCAGCCATGCGCCGGTAAGCGCTCTCCACCATCCGTTCACCGTTAATCGTCAGCAGTGCCTTGTTGCTCCCCATGCGACGAGACTCACCACCGGCCAGAATGACGCCGGTAATCCGGGGTTGCAGACTGATTCGTACCCGCTCCGGACAGGCCGCCAGCCGGAAACTATCACCACGTACATACCCGACCAGCCCGATACCCGCTTCACGACAGATTCGCACCGCCATGTCGGTAGGAGAGGTGCGCGAGGCGATCAGCGCCACGCCAAGCGAAGCGGCCTTGGCCGCCATTTCGGAAGATACGCGACCGGAAGTCAGCATGAGAGATCCGGCCGGATCTACGCCGGAGAAAAGTGCCTGTCCCGCCAAGCGGTCGATGGTGTTATGACGCCCCAGATCTTCGGCGTGCAGCAGAATGCGCGAGCCGTCACTGATCGCGGCAGAATGGATACCGCCATGCCGGCCATACCGTTCCGAAAGTTTCGACATTTCGCGCATGCCGGCAAAAATAGACTCCGCCGAAAACGTGACCTCTGGCGACGCGGGTTTTGGCGGCCCCGCATTGAAGGTAAACGTGATTCCGGTGCCGCAGCCGGAGGTCAAAACCGGAGTCAAGCGTTCCGGAAGTTCTCCCCGGATGCGGACATTGGCCTCGCCGGATTCATCACAGACCCCCATAACCAGAAAATCGCCGATTTCCCGCACAAAACCCTGAGTACGAAGAAAACCGGCCACCAGAAAGCGCAGTTCATGCGGTGAAGCCACCAGAGTAGCTATTTCGCGACCGTTAACCGACAATTTGATCGGAAACTCGGCCGGAAACTCATCCGGGATTTCCGTAGTTACGCCTTTATCATAGCGAAGCATACACGTGTCCTGACTGTGAGAGCGTTACTGTCGCAGGAGGATTTTCCTCCTTCATACGTACAGTTCCCGGCAGGATTAACGAGTGGAAAGCGTTTGTCAAGTTTCTCGTTTCAATTCTTCGTTATTCAAACTTTACAAGTGTGCTTCTGTCCATATATAGTAGCGTGCTTGACAAATCCGTATTTTCAGAGAAGAGATGTGATATGACCACACGCATTGAAAAAGATTCCATGGGAGAAATGACCGTGCCGGCCGGGGCTTACTACGGAGCCCAGACTGCGCGGGCATTGCAGAATTTTCCGATTTCCGGTCTGAAACCGCATCCAGGTTTTGTCTGGGCTACGGTAATCATCAAAAAGGCTGCCGCCACTGCCAACTGCTCCACCGGCAGATTATCCGCCGAGACCGGAAACGCCATCATTGCGGCGGCCGATGAGGTGCTGGCCGGAGCACTGGCCGACCAGTTCGTGGTTGACCCCTTTCAGGCAGGAGCCGGAACGTCGCACAACATGAACGTCAACGAGGTGCTGGCCAACCGCGCTCTGGAACTTTTGGGGCGGGAGCGGGGCGACTTTTCAACGCTGCACCCCAACGATCATGTCAACATGGCCCAATCGACCAACGATGTTATCCCGACCGCCATCCGTCTGGCTGCGCTGGAGATGCTCGATCCACTGCTGGAAGCTCTGCAAGAGCTGGAGCTGGCACTGACTGCCAAGGCACACGAGTTCGACCATATCCTCAAGTCAGGGCGCACCCACCTGCAGGATGCCGTTCCGATCCGGCTGGGGCAGGAGTTCGGCGCCTACGCAGCCGCCATCCGCATCAATCGCGAAGGACTTGAGGGGTGCATTCCGGCGCTTCTGGAACTGGGCATTGGCGGCACCGCCGTCGGAACCGGCCTGAACGCTGAACCGGCCTATATTTCTGCCATGATTGAAGAGCTGACACAAGCTACCGGTTTCCCGCTGACCGCCAGTACAGATCTGTTCGAGGCGATGCAGAATATGGATCCTTTCCTGGCGCTTTCATCAGCACTGCGACGCACAGCGGTCAATCTGGGGCGTATCGCCAATGACCTGCGCCTCTTGGCTTCCGGTCCGCGCACCGGTCTGGATGAAATCCGTCTGCCGGCCATTCAACCCGGCTCATCGATCATGCCGGGCAAGATCAACCCCTCTATGGCCGAGATGACCAACATGGTCTGTTTTCAGATCATCGGCTGCGATCAGGCCATAATGCAGGCTGCCCAGGCCGGGCAGCTGGAGTTGAATGTCATGATGCCGCTGATTTCCTGGAACCTGACCTTTTCACTGGGATTACTCAGGAATTGCGTGCAGAAATTCACCGATTCCTGTATAAGCGGGATTACGGCAAACGAAACACGTTGCCGCCGCTATCTTGAAGAATCACTCGGTCTGGTGACGGTACTGGCCCCCTACATCGGCTACAACGCCTCGGCCGCCATCGCCAAAGAATCTGTAGCCAGCGGAAAAAGTATCCGTGAGATCGTGCTGGAGCAAAAGCTGATGTCGGCAGAAGAGCTGGATACCATCATGCAGCCGGAACATTTGACAAAACCGGGCTTACCAAAGTAAGAACGTGAGCATCACTACATACAAAGGAGAGTAAAAGATGAAAGAAGAAGTACTGAGGGTTCTTGAGCAGGTCCGTCCCGGCCTGAAGGCTGATGGCGGTGATGTTGAATTGGTTGAAGTAACCGAAGACGGTATTGTCAAGGTACGCCTGAAGGGCGCCTGCGGCAGCTGTCCGATGTCCACCATGACTCTTAAAATGGGGATTGAAAAAGCCATAAAGGCCCAGATTCCGGGCGTCAAGGAAGTTATCGGGGTCTGATTCATCTCTCAAAAATCACACGGTAAAACGCTCCCTCGGCTCGTGCTGAGCGGAGCGTTTTTTCGTAAGGAGCAGTACCATGTCAGCTGTTCAATCCGGTCGCTACCGGCACTATAAGGGAAATGAGTACGAAGTTATCGGCATCGCTCGCCACAGCGAGACGGAGGAAGAGCTGGTAGTCTATAGGAAGTTGTACGGTGATTGTTCGCTCTGGATCAGACCGCTCGGCATGTTTCTGGAGACTGTCACCGTACATGGAGTGGAAGTGCAGCGTTTTGCATGGATACCTGAATAAAACATTCCGCTACATCGAAATAGCATGCAGTTTATAGTGGTTATTGAAGATGTGCAGAAACGTATTGACCCCCTTGAGAGCCTGCCGGAATTTCTTGCGATCGCTGTTGCTCATATCGAGCGGGTCAAGATGGTTTGTCGGTGTGCCGCCCGCCAGCAGTTCCTGGAGCTGCAGCTGTAACCGCAGATGCACCAGACAGTCGAACGCTGCTTCGATGATAGCCAGGTCGCCCGGCATCAGTATTTTCCGTTTTTCGAGGAATGCCAGCTTATCCCAAGTGGTTCCACTGTTACAGCCGATTTCAAGCGCCAGAAGACTCACACCAACCGTAATGGCAAAGATACCGGCTTTTTTTATGTCTATCTTCCCTCTGTTCTCGCCGCGACGTTCGACGCGAATACGTCCGAACATGCCGAGGCCGGTCGGAAAACGCACCGCATGGCAGGCCATGTTAGGAAAAAAATGCGATGAATTATGTACCGTAACTCTGATGTATTCCCGCAGTTCAACTCCCAGAGAACGTGAGCCATGCAGGGGGAGCAGATCCTGAAATATACCGAAATTCAGCATGTTTTCAGGGGTGGGAGTACTGATCCAGCGGTTCACAAGCCGCTTCCACTCCGTCAGACTGTGACGCCATACAGGATTGCTGACCATGATATTGCCCGGGCAGCGTGGCACACCGATCTCCTCAAGAGCTTCAACAAGCCGAATTGCAAAACCTTCAATATAACTGAGATTTTCCGTTGGAAAGTCGTCGCTGTACACAATGGCGCTGTCCTGATCGGTTCGCAGGGTCTGCTCGCCGCGCCCCTCGCTGCCGAGCGCCAGCAGCGTGGCCCCGTCAGGAAGTCGAACTCCCTCTCTGTTCTCCAGAATCAAAATCAGCTGCATGGTAATTGCGTTGTTAAGCCGGGATATAAGCTGCACAACACCCTGCGTGGTGGTATCAGAACGGATGGCATCAGCAGCAGCATCGAGTACTCCCCGGCTGATGACCTTGAGATCGTCGATACTCCGGGCGGCACCAATATCCTGATAGAGCGTGAGAGCTTTTTCGTTGCTGCTTTTCAAGCTCGACATGGCAAGTCCTGTCTGTAACTCAGTGCGGTTCCGTGAAAAAAGGTACCGTGAAGTAGAACACTGCTCCTACTCCCAATTCACTCTCGACCCAGATGCGCCCCCCCATGCTCTCCACGATTTCGCGGGAGATAGTCAGCCCCAGTCCGGTACCGAGCGGTTGAGCCTTCTGAGGAACACGCAGCTGTTGAAAACGTTCGAAGATCTTCTCCAGACGGTCGGGAGGAATCCCGGGGCCCTGGTCTGCAACACTGATCAGCGCGCAGCCATCTTTCTCGCATCCGCACAGATGGATCGCCCCCCCCGGCGGAGAAAACTTGACCGAGTTGGCAATCAGGTTGGTCAACACCTGATGCAACCGGTCGGCATCGGCAAACACCGGCGAGAGACCGGCTTCGACTTCACTGGTAACCTGGATTGATTTTTCGGCGCAGAGCGGCTGAGCAGTGCCGATCGCTCGTGAAAAGACATCTTCCAGCTCCAACGTAACCGGAAACAGTTCCAGCCGTCCGGCTTCGATCTTTGAGAGATCCAGCAGGTCGTTGATCATGCGGGTCAGACGCTCAGCCTCATTGTGGATGATGCCGAGAAATTTCTTGCGCTTTTCAGAGTCATCAACATCGTAGCGCAGCAGGATTTCGGAAAAAGAACGGATCGAAGTCAGCGGGGTGCGCAGTTCATGACTCACGGTGGAAAGAAAGTCACTTTTGAGACGATCCAGCTCCAGCAGACGGACATTGGCCTTTTCCAGTTCGGCCGTGCGCCGGGCTACCTTCTCCTCCATGGCGTGGCTGTAGGCCTGAACCTCCGCGTAGAGCTGGGCGTTGACGGCTGCCATGGCAAGTTGATTGGCCAGGGCCGCGAACAGCTCGACAAATTCGTCGGTAAAATGCATGGGGCCACGTGTCGTATAGGCGGTCAGAACACCGATCACGCGCCCCTCATAAATCATCGGCGCATGAATAAAGGCGCTGACCGGCACCGCCAATACAAGCTTGGAAACCAGCAGCGGCTTATCTATCTCACGGGTATCCCCGACGACGACCGGCCTGGCATCCAGAAAACAGCTGCCGAAATAGGTCTCCCGTGACGGCGGCATGGCAGATGTTGCCACGTATTCGCCGCTGAGCCCGACGTGGCTGTGTATCCGTAGGATGCCATCCTCGTCCATCAAACGAACTCCAAGATGCTCGAAGCCGAACTCACGGCGAATCAGCTGTAGCACCTCCTGCAGGAGCGTCTCGATATCGAGGCTCCGGGAGAGGGCATGGGAAGCCTCGTGCAGAACCATCAACTCCCGCAACCGCCGTTCCAGCGCATTGCGGCTATCCACAAGTGTTTGAGAAACACCGCCAAAAACATCCAGAATTTCGACGGCATGCTCACGAGGCCAGGCCAGCGCGCTATTGATAATCATGTTGGCCGATGGCGTTCCCAAGGCGCTGGCCAGACAGCGTTCCGTCGCCTCCAGCAGCAGCTGGGGCGAGGCGCGTTCCGGCAGCGCTCCCAGGACGTCCTGGGCCAGACGGGCCCCCACAAAGCGGGTCAGCAATCCTTCCAGCTCGGTTCTGGTCGCCCAGGCGGCCGGCAGGTCGGAACGCTGACCCCCTTCTGCATGCTGTGTCGTCAGCAGACTGAAGGTGAAATAGACGCCTACGTTAAACACCAGGCTCCAGATCACGGCATGTGTCCAGGTGTCATACCCCTGCAGGCCGAAAAGGGCCCGCGGTCGCAGTAGCTCGATACCCCAGGGCCCCTGCGACAGGAACGATTCGTTCATCCAGCCGGAATCGACGAAACTTGGCAGTAACAGGGTGTAAATCCAGATACCGAACCCGGCCGCCAGCCCGGCCAGCGCGCCTGTTCTGGTTCTCCCCTGCCAGCAGAGACCGAAAAGTACCGCCGGAACAAACTGTATCATTGCGGAAAAGGAGAGCAGTCCTGTTGCAACCAGGGTATGCGAATCGCCGATTGTACGCTTGAAAGCGTACCCCAAGAGGACGACGCCGAAAAGTACGGCCCGCTTGGTGTAGAGCAGCTCAACCGAGACGTCGCGGTGCTCCGCATCGCGGAAGCCGGGGAAGAGTCCACCCAACAGTGCCAGTCCGGGATGATGCAGAATCATCGTTGACAGCGCCACGGCTTCAACAATCACCATGCTGGTCGCTGCGGAAAAACCACCCAGAAAAGCCAGAAACGCCAGGCCGGTATGCCCGCGCGTTAGCGGCAGGGAGATCATGTAGAAATCCGGGATCAGATCGCCACCGTAGAGGCGTCCGACCAGAGCAACCGGAAGCACCAGAATATTGATCAGCAGCAGATAGGCCGGGAAAGCCCAGGAGGCGTTATGCAGGTGACGCAGTTGAACGTTTTCGACAACCAGCATATGAAACTGGCGCGGCAGCAGAATGACGGCTGAAGCAGAGAGGATACTCAGAGAGACCCAGGTCGGCATGGCCAATCCCGAGCCTTCCCCCAAAAGGAACAGTTGTGACAGGCTCGGATCAGCAAGCGCCTTTTCAAAAACGGCACCGAATCCCCCACCGATGCCGTAGGTAATATACAGGCCGAGGACCAGAAAGACACCCAGCTTGACCGCCCCTTCAAAGACAATCGCCGCGACCATACCTTCATGCCGTTCCGAGGCGACCAGGCTGCGCGCGCCAAACAACCCGGCAAAGGTTGCCAGGGCCAAAGTCGCCCAGAAGGAAGCATCAACCAGTATGCCGGGTGCTGCGTTTCTTCCGGTAAGCAGATCAAAAGTGTAGCCGACCGCTTTCAGCTGCAGCCCGATATACGGAGTGATTCCGATCACCATGATCGTGGTGGCCAGTGCGCCCAGAGCCCAGCCCTTGCCGTAGAGGACCTCAAGCAGATCCGGCAGACTGGTGACCCCCTCGGTCCTGCAGAACGATACCAGTCGCTGCAACAGGGATGGCCCCAGCAGGAAAATCAGTGTCGGTCCCAGATAGATCGGCAAAAATCCGAGTCCGGTGGAAGCGGCCTGTCCCACGCTGCCGTAAAACGTCCAGGAGGTACAGTAGACCGCCAGAGATACGGTATAGACCCACGGGTTGTCAACCAGGCTGCGACCGCTCTCACGGACCTTGTCCGTCACATAGGCGATTGCAAACAGAAGCAGCAGGTAGGCTATTCCCAGCAGGGCGACCCAGAAGGTTTCGTTCACGACTCATCTCCTCTGCCCAGCAGCCAGCCAATGGCAACCAGCGCACCCCAGGCGGTGAAGAGATAGAGTGGCAGAATCGGAATACCGAGAAAACTCCCCGGCCGGTTAAACGCCCCCAGCAGGGGCGGATACAGTGCCGCGATGCCTATG
Organism: Desulfuromonadales bacterium; assembly: GCA_013349325.1. Lineage (GTDB taxonomy): Bacteria > Desulfobacterota > Desulfuromonadia > Geobacterales > Pseudopelobacteraceae > JACRCG01. The sequence continues at coordinate 41,899 of DUZX01000013.1, read as the reverse complement.
ACAAACAGCGCCGCCAGCCGACGCGATATCTTATCCATCCCGACCTCCCCTCCGAAGAATCATGCCACTGTGCATCAAGACAATACATTATTCCAGCAACGTGAATGCCGAGTGGAATCAGAACCGCGACGACTGCCAGCGCAGCAGCAGGTGCCGGTCGCAGAACGCTTTTGCCTCGGCCAGCGTGTGCACACCCCGCCCCGGCAATAGCGAGATCAGCCCCAGAAACACCTGCGCCGTGGCCCGTGCGTCCCCCAGCGATGTGTGCCGACCTTCGATAACGACGCCCATACGCTCGGCGATAGCATCGAGACTGTGCCCTTCGGTCCCCTCATGAATACCGAAGGAGAGCAGCAGAGTGTCGAGAATCGGGTTGTTGACCAGCGGCAGTCCTGATTCGGCAGCCGCCAGCTCCAGACATTTTTTATCAAAAGCCGCATTATGGGCAACCAGAACAGAGTCACCTACAAATTCGACAAACTGCGGATAGACCTGGCTGATGGTGGGCGCATCGACAACCATATGATCTTCAATATGGTGAAAGACGATCGATTCGGCAGGAATCGGCCGGCCGGGATTGACCAGCGTGTGGAAGATATCGGCGTTCTGGATGCGCCCGCGTCGAATGCGGACGGCACTGATGCTGACGACCTTATCACCGTCAGACAGGCGCATTCCGGTGGTCTCGGTGTCGAAGACGACATATTCCAGATCGGCCAGATCGGCCTGCAGCTGATCCACCCGTTCTACAACCGGCCTCGGCAGAAAGAGATCGAAATCATAAAATTCCGGTTCACCATCCAGCAATCTGTCGGCCTGCCCACCCTCAGAAGCGGCGCTGGCCTGCATCAGGGCCAGGCGCACCTCCATACCATCCTCGGTTGTCCTGGTCCAGAGTTCACCACGGTTTCTGCGCACTGCATCACCCAGAGCAACCGGCTGTTCACCGACCGGAGAGATCATCCGTGATTCCAGCTCTGCCGGGTCACCGTTAAAGGAGCCCTTAATCTGAAAGGTGGTGACAACGGTACCATCCTCAATCTGCAGTTCAATATTCAATGTATGACGCTCCGTGCTCGACCTCATCAGCCATTCAAGCACACAGCAGAGCGAGGCAACCCAGGAAAACGGCTCAACCAGTACCGGCGGGATCGGGGTCTCATCGTCCTCGAAGGCGATTGGAACCCCCGGAACCAGCAGCAGTGCTTCCCTGATCAGGTTGCGGGCATCTGACACTATGGAGGGCCAGCGCGAACCGCGTGCGGCAGTGGCAGCCTCATCAATGGCCGTTACCCGGATGTTCAGACGGTTCATCTCTTCATCAACCGCAGTCAAAAATGCGATCTGTTTTTCCGCCGGCATCTCGCGATGCCGCCGCAACGTCTCGACCAATGAGCGGGATGCTGCCAGCGGCCCCCGCAAGAGCTGTGGCATTTCCCTCAACGTCTCTTCAAACGTCCGCTCTTCATCGCCACTACTGTTCAGATCGCGGAAAACCAGCAGAAAACCGGATAGTTCCGTTTCCGGTCCCGGTATCACCGAAAGTGACCCTCTGAGCAGCTTGCCATCCTGAAGCGGAAAGATCACCTCTTCCACCGACTCCCGGCGTTGTTCCCAACGTTGACGCACCCTTTTAATGTGAAAGTTAAGACGATCGCCAGGGAAGATCCGTGCCAGAGGGGTCCCGATCCCGGAGGTATACCCCAGGCCCAGAATAACCCGTGCCCGAGGATTCATCAGGATCGTCTCGACCGCTTCGTTGGCAACGATCACGCCATCGACCATGGTACGAAGTACAGTCGCCAGACGATTTCGCTCCTCTTGAACGGTACGTGTCGCCTCGGTTACCCTCTCTTCAAGCACGTTATAGGCCTTGCCCAGATTCCCGGCCATGAGGTTGAATTCCAGGGCAAGATCTTCAAGTTCATCACCGGTATTTATCTCTATGCGATGATCAAGATTGATACGGGAGACAATCTCAGCGCCCCGCCGGATCTGCAGGATCGGTTTGAGGAAATGGTCTGCCATGCGCCAGACCAGAATTGTGATAATCACTCCGGACAGTGCCAGCAGAAATGTAATCTGAATGACCGCCGATATGAATTGATCGTGCAGCGGGGATGTCGGCTGCAGTCGCTGGAATTCAGCGACATATTCACTGATAACAAAAAAGAGCCCGGTCATGGCTATCAGCAGCGGCAAGAGCGCCAGGCTGAGCGTTGACGCAATCATCCTGCGGCGCAGTCTCCTCTTTTTACGGACAGGTCTGTTTTCCGTGCCGGCTGTCATAAAGCCAGGCAGGTTCTAATCGTCTGAAGCAGCTCGTCTGCGCTGAACGGCTTGGTTACGTATTCATCGGCACCGACTTCCAACCCTTTCTTCTTTTCAAGCGTCTGTCCCTTGGCGGTCAGCATGATGACACGCGTGTGTGCCATATTCTGCCGCAGGCGCAAAATGCGGCAGACCTCGTAGCCGTCTTTGCGCGGCATATTGACATCCAGTAAAATCAGGTCTGGTTTGACGCGGTCGGCCATTTCCAAAGCCTCATCGCCATCGCATGCCGTGTGAACATCATACCCCTCCATATCAAGGATAAACTCGATGGACATCAGAATATTCGGCTCGTCATCAACGGCAAGAATTACTTTCTTACTCATGAGTTGCTCCCCCTGTTTGTTCCCGGTCAGTCATGCGGACGCGATTATAGCCCATAAATTTTTCATGGAAACGTTTTTTTACTCTCATCTCTCATAATCTTACTGTTTACCACCGATAGTGGTCATGGTACTAACTACAGGCTCATATAAAATGGACCTACGGAGGAGCGGATACGATGAATGAAACAGCAGAAAACAGAATTATTCTTGACGAGCTGTGCAGCGGTCAGCAGTTGGCTGTTCTGGCAACCAATGCCGGAAAGGCCCCCTACACCAGTCTAGTTGCGTTTGCCACAACTCCCGACCTGCATACCTTTTATTTCGTAACAGCACGCAGCACGCGTAAATGGTCGTATCTGGAAGCCAACCGTCATGTATCGCTGCTGATCGATAATCGCCACAACACATCTGACGACTTCAGCCAGGCAGCTGCCGCCACAGTTCTCGGTGTCGCCGCAGAGTTGCATGACAAGGCCAGAGAGTCCGCACTGGCTCACTTCCTTGACAAGCACCCCGGTTTAACAGAATTCGCCAACTCACCCGATACCGCCCTGCTGCAGGTTCAGGTTGCCAGCATCTATCTGGTTACCCGCTTTCAGAATGTCTGCGAATTTCACGGGAAACACATATGAAGCTAGCCACTTACATCACGTTTCTGATCAGTGCCTGCCTGACGTTATCAGCCTGTGCATCCGGCCCGGCGCGGTTGGCAACAGGAAACGGTGATGCTGGTCAGGTAAAAAATGTGATTTTCATGCTGAGTGACGGTACGACCAACGAGGCCTGGCCGCTGGCACGTTGGGTTAAAGGCGAGCGGCTCGCTTCCGACGAAATCCTGAGCGGCGCCATCCGTACCTACGGTGCCGACTCGATTATCACCGACTCGGCACCCGGATCCACCAGTTATGCGACCGGACAGAAGGGGAGTGACAAGGGTATTTCCGTCTCTCCCTGGCATGTGACCATTGCCGGGGTAGAGTTTGATGCCGCCAGGCAGTACGTGCCGCTGGCAACCGTACTGGAAGGTGCCCGGCTAACGGGGCGTGCCACGGGTGTCGTCGCGACATCCAATCTGCAACACGCCACACCGGCTGACTTCACGGCCCATACTCACGACCGCAGTGATTATACTGAAATTGGTGAACAGCAGGTCTACCAGAATATCGATGTGCTGCTGGCCGGCGGCGAGCAGTATCTGTTACCCACCGGGACCGGCACCGGCGTGCGCACGGATAAAGAAAATCTGGTCGAGGTGATCACGTCGCGGGGCTACACATACGTAACAAACCGTGATCAGATGCTGGCTGCTTCGGGGCGCAAGATCTTCGGCATGTTTGCAAAAGATGCCATGGCCTACGATATCGACCGCACCACCTTTGCTCCCGGCGAACCGTCACTGGCTGAAATGACCGCTACGGCTCTGGATACGTTATCCAAAAGCGTACAAGGGAGTGAAAAGGGCTTTTTCCTGTTTGTTGAAGGTTCAAAAGTCGACTGGGGCGCCCACGCCAACGATCCGGCCGCTGTGGTGAGTGAGCTTTTGTCCTATGACAGGGCCGTCAAGGTCGCACTTGATTTCGCCAAAAGAGATGGCAACACGCTGCTGATCTGTGTTTCAGATCACACAACCGGCGGCCTCTCCATCGGCGTACGTTCGGATCCTAACTATTCGACAACTGACGATGATTTTGTCGTTGGACCGCTGCGAAAGGCCAGGCTGAGTGGTGAAGGTGTTGGCCGGCTTCTCGGAAAAGACGCCTCCCAAGCCACTATCAAGGAGATCTTTGCACAACAATGGGGAATTACGGATCTGAGCAGTTCTGAAATCGCCTCCATCCAGCTGGCGCCGTTTGGAGTGGCACAACAGAATGTCATAGTTGCCATACTCTCACAGCGCGCCCGAATCGGCTGGACCACCAACGGGCACACCGGCGGCGATCCCTTTCTGTTCTCATTCGGCCCTGGGCGTATCAGCGGCTTGTGGGAAAATATCGATATCGGCAGGTATGTTGCGAAAAAGCTGGGGTTTACCTTCGCGGAAATCAACAGCCGCCTATTCGTTGAGGCGTCATCGGCATTTCAGGCAGCCGGATTTTCTACCGTCATCGATAAAAATGATGCAACTAATCCTGTGCTGGTTGTTAAAAAGGGTGGTTCACAGGCCCGCTTGCCAATTTCCAAGAATATTGTGTTGGTACATGGAAAGTCGATCGAGCTGGAAGGCGTCGTAGTATTGGCAGAAAAGCTGAACAAGGTGTATCTGCCGCGCCAGGCGATTGAAATCGTGGAGAAAGAGTTGATGTTTTAACCGGGAAAAATCATTTGAAACACAAAACAACTGAGCAACTGATCGAAAACAAAGAAGAATACAGGTTAAAGATCACATTTGCTCTGTGGTTCAAGAACGGCCGTGCTTAGGAAACTACGTAGGGAAGCCATATCACGTAGCAGCATAAAAGACCTTGACCGATTCAAGTATCGAAGAGCGTCGCAGCGCGTTTCTACTACGTTCAACTCCTTTACGGGTAACCAGATCAACATTTCGACCAAAGATTGCGACGAGCTCATCGCGCATGGCAACATGGTCAAGAAGTGACCATCTCGAATCGTTCTGAAACGAGACCATTACATCGACATCACTGGCATCGTTAAAATCGTCGCGTAATACAGATCCGATCAGCGATAATTCTCGTATATTCCAGTGGTTGCAAAAAGACTCAATTATTTCCGGTTTGATGTGTGTCCCTGCTATGGTTGCCATTACGAACCTCCACTACCGTCACGTGGACATCATATACACTAAAGATTCAGTAAAATCTGGCCTGCTCTCAGGCTTTTGCGCTACCCTTCTTTTTAGCAGGAGATGGTTCGGCAGGTGGAGTTGCATCCGGCATAGGATAATAGTTCAGCGACTTTGCCAGATTGTCAATCAACTGGATGGCATTATCCCTGTTCATGATGGTTCGGAAATTTTCAATGGCAACGGATGGGGTGTCTGAAATAAATTGTAGCAAAACACACCCGTCTATCCTGCACGCTATATTGATGCCATCGGTAAAAGCGGTCGGGGTGTTTGATAAGTGCAGCATCTTTGGTACTTGTTGATTCTGTTCTTCCGACATATATTCCCCCTAAAGATAGTGAAGTGGTTAACGAGTTGTTGTGTATCGGGGATAACAAGACTGCTGATCGTACATCGTCGCCGGAATAAAGAGATCGTCTGCATTGGTGTCAATGTGCAGCGGATTGTTTTTCTGTTGCGCGTAGACGAAGTTGGACGCCCTATTGACAAGAATCTGCTGCTGGAGATGGCTGTAAGAAACTTCCCGTGGTGGCTCTGGTTTTACGCTTACTTCAATCTGGTTGATGATTGACGGCCAGCTTAAAGACACCCTGCCATCCTTTGTATCCCTGAATGCCTCAACAGAACGTTTGTAAAAGAATTTCTTGTTATCAATGGTTATGGAGTAAATGAAGCCCCGCTTTACACGCGGATGCTTGCTGAATGCCTGTTTACTGATTCCGAGCAGGTCTGCCGCCTGGTTGAGGGAGATAAAATCACTGGCAGGCAGATTATCGATAATGTGCTGCTCTTTGTCCCGGACAAATTGAGAAACCTTGTTTGCTTCATCCAGTGAGAGAGAAGTATTGTCGCATTTTGAGCATTTATGCTGCTCGATATCAGGGATTCGAACAGTTCCGAGCGCCTTACTCTTGAAAAACAGAATCGTTTTCACCGTTGTTATCGTGCCGTCGCAGTATTCGCAGTTAGTCTTCCGGGACATGATGTAATTCCTTAAAACTATTGATTATGACAGTTGTTCGGTGCTCTCGAATGTAAAAGTGCGTATAGACGCTTTCACCATCAAGCAGGTTGTGTGCTCGGTAGTAGTCGATGAACGTATTCTCTGCCGGATAGATTTCATGGGGCTTGGTGTTGTAGTAATGATTCTTCAGCTTGTTATCGAAATAATATCTGTCATTCAACTTCAAAATGGCTTTTTTGATTTCGACGCCTGTCCAGTTGAAATCGTTGTGAGCATCCTCAAGCGCATCCTGTTGAATCCTGAAATCATTGCTGTTGATGCGAGCACGTACCATTTTGAGAGGATTAAACGGTTTTTTTAAGGTTGCTGGTGGCTGCATTGGCTGTCCTTATTATACCACAGGTTGACAGTTGTCAACATCATTGTTGTTTTATAAAACCGCCTTTATGTTTTGCGACAGTCGTCTTGTTAAGACGGCTTTTTTATTAACAGGCATGGACCTGAAACGGGCAAAGCTGGTTATTTATGGACTGTTTTAGAGCCCTGCTACGCAGCAAGCGCGAGTCGCTGAACTTTTAAGGTGCCGGTTTTTTCTCGCGAACACCAGAGGTCATACTGCATTTGCTGTGAAAGCCAGCTTTCGGGTGTTGTGTCAAATGCAATTGACAGCCGTAACGCCATTTCAGTCGTGATGCGTGAATGACCATTCAGAAGTTCAGAAAGTGTTTTTCGGCTAACGCCAAGTGCAAGCGCGGCACGTTGAACGGATATTCCGAGTGGTTCAAGACAAAGTTCACGAATTATTTCACCCGGATGTGGTGGATTGAACATCATACTCCTGCTCCTTTTGTTTCAGTGATAATCGAGATAATCAACATCAGCAACGTCATTGCCCTCAAAGCGGAAAACAATCCTCCAATTGCCGGATACGTCGAGCGCAATGTATCCATTCAAATCACCCGAAAGCGGATGCATCCTTAATCCGGGCAAATTCATATCACGTAATTCTCGTGCAACAGCAAGCCGACCAAGTATAAGACGCAACTTTTTTTCGTGGTGCGCCTGGATACCTGACTTGCTGCCCGTACTAAAAAAAGAGGCCAAGCCTTTGTGTCGGAAGCTCATAATCATGTCTGTTTGTAACCTAAGTCGTTACGCAGTGCAATAAAAAAAGGGCGGGATTGCTCCCGCCCTTCAGGACTTCAGGTGTTACTTAGTTTAGAATGCGTAGCTCAGGCCAAGACGAACCGTGTAGGGGTTTTCTGGATCTTTAGTAGCGTCGTTTTTAGCGCCGTCTTTGTAATAGCCACCCAGTACTGCATATGCAACCTGTGCTTTTGCGGTCAGGTTATCATACAGTTTGTAGCCACCTTCAAGATTGAGTTCAGCAGCCATCAGATCACCACCATTTTTCTTGGGGTTGTAGGTAGCATTTGTTGACTTGGCAACCCACAGCATACCTGCATTAGCGTTGGCATAAGCTTTTGCACCAATTTTAGCATCATAGCCAAGTGTATAGAGGATCTGGCCGCGATCTTTATTGTTTGTGGTGTGAGCAAGGGCAACATCAGTTGTCAGTCCGTCATCGGCAACATTTCTGTTCAGAATCATCATTCCGGATTCGCTGTAGGTGCTCAGCGGAGTCTGCCATGAGTTGATACTCTTGTCATTGCCATCATCACCGGAGGTGAAGAGAATTGCTGTTTTGGCAGTACCTGGGCCAACAGCAAGTTTAGCTGCGGCATTGAGTGCATAGCCATGGTATGAATTATTACCACCAGCTGCTTTCTTGTTACCAAGCTGCATGGCAGCAAAACCACTAACGTTCAGTGGTCCCATTTTAGCATCTGCATTCAAACCAAGCGTATGAATGGTGGTTTCACCATTTGGAGTAGTATAATCAACGTCAAGGTAGTAGGAGCCGCCGACTTTAATATCTTTGCTCAAAGCGTACGATGTGTCCAACAAGAACAGATCGCGGTTAAATTCGTTGTAGATTACGTTAATTTGCTTATTTACCGATTTATCGTTAGCAATATTTACTCGTGAGAACGCAGCACCTACAGTTAAGCCGCCCAATTTTGTTGAGGTAGCCAGAGCTGAAATGTCTGCATCAAGGTAAATGCCCTTGAATGCATCTTTGTACGGCTGAATACCAATTTTAACCGTAGTCGGCCCAGCTTTGAAATCAAGATACACGTGCTTGGTTTCAAGCGTGATGCTGTCGGCATCCAGGTTACCGGCATTATTACTGCTCTGAATTCCCTGTGCAGCAGTTGTGGCGCCCGGAATCCCTCTATAGCCTGTAGCTCCATTTCCACCAAAGGTAGAATCAAGCTCAAACTGCGTAACCAGTTTCAGATCGTCACTGGCCTTGGCGGTGTACTGTAGACGCGTACGCTGTTCAAAATAATTGCTGGCTCTGTTGTCAGACTTCGTAGCGTTCGGATCGAAAAAACCTGCTCCAGCATTATCAAAATTTGACAGATATGTCTTAAAGTTAAAAATCCCGTGAAACTCGTTCTCAAATGCCATGGCCGGTACGGAGATTGCTGCCAGTGCCCCTGCTGCTGCTGCGATTGCTACGGTTTTTTTCAAATTCATGTGTGTGTGCCTCCCTCAATTTTTATAAGATACGTGCTGCTACTGCGGTTAACGTGCCTGTCAGATTTTAATTGTGTGCGCTCTTCACCACCTTTCATGTTGGATTTGCGATGACACCTGTTTAAAACTTCAAACTTAATGCAGTTGAAACACGAATACCCCTGAACAGCCCATACAAACCGGACTACCCAAGGGTATAGCTACGACTACGACGTAATTTGTGTGCTGCTGAAACGTTCACAGTGCATTTCGCTCCCGGTTGTGCGGCTCAGCTTGTGCTGATTAACCGTAATATCAGTCGGTTAGCTACTAGAAGGATCGTATGTTTCAGTATTTCTGTTCTATTTGGTTGTGCAAAATAGAGCACAAATCAAACGATGTCAAGAAAAAAAGATAATTGATTTTTGTAACCAACCGGAACTACGGATCATTCTGGCCGTAATGCCTGTATACACTACCTGTATACACAATCAGTGGCCACACTGGCACAATTCCGTCAAAACCCCGTTACTTGCCTTGGGGTGCAGAAAAGCGATGCGGGTGCCGTGTGCACCGGCGCGCGGCTGAGCGTCGATCATACGCACACCATCAGCAGTAAGCTTGGCGATGGCAGCCTCGATATCCGCCACTTCGTAGGCGATGTGATGGATGCCGGGGCCGTTCTTTTCGATAAACTTGGCAACCGGGCTGTCAGGTGACGTCGGCTCCAGCAGTTCGATCTTGGACTCGCCAACCTGCAGCATGGCGACCCGCACCATCTGCTCCGACACCTCCTCAATACCGGCAAACGGCATGGAGAGGTTATCACGATAAAAAGGGAGCGTAGCTTCGAGCGATGTGACAGCAATTCCGATGTGATTGATTTTCTCTAGCATTAAATTTACCTTTCAGAACCTCACCACTGAGTCACAGAGGACACAGGGGAATCATAAAACAAATCGCCTGATACCATCTTTTAAAAGTCGGCTATTAAAATTTATCAGCAGACCTGTTTTTATCCCCGTCAGTTTAAGGTAGGTTAGTATTTGAGCTTCATGCAGTGGATGAAGCTGTTCAACACTCTTCAACTCGACAATTACTTTTCCTTCGACAACCAAATCGAGCCGACAGGTGCTGTCAAGAGAAATACCTTTGTAGATCAAAGCGATTTCTTTTTGCCGTTCATGATTGAGGTTCCGCTCATGAAGCTCGTACGAAAAACAGGTTTCATAAACAGACTCGATTAAACCGGGCCCCAAATGTCTATGAACCTCAATAGCTGCTTCAATAATCAATCCTGTCAGTTCACCATTTGGATACATGATTTCTCAGTGTCCTCTGTGACTCCGTGGTGAGAAGTTGGCCTTAACTGTAATCAAAGAACCACGGTCTCCGTGTGCTTGCCGAATACCCCTCTGAACACGTCGGCTATCTCGCCCAGCGTGGCGTAGGCTTTGACCGCTTTCAGGATGTGCGGCATCAGGTTGTCCGTGCTCTTGGCTGCTGTCAGCAGCAGTGCCAGTGCTTCCTGAACCGCTTGCTCGTTACGGCCGGCTTTCATTGCTGCCAGTGACGCTTTCTGTGAAATCTCCACTTCCTCCTTGACTTTCAGCAGACCGGCCGGAGGCGGCTCCTCGACGGTGAATTTGTTGACGCCGACGATGATCAGCTGATCCTTTTCGATATCCTTCTGATAGGCATAGGCAGAATCCTGGATCTCCTTCTGCTGGAAACCGCGCGAGATGGCTTCGACTGCGCCTCCCAAAGAATCAATCTTTTCGATATATTCCAGAGCGGCTTTTTCGATCTGGTCGGTCAGCGACTCGATCAGGAAAGAACCGGCCAGCGGATCGACGCTGTCGGCGGCGCCCGATTCGTAGGCGATAACCTGCTGAGTACGCAGGGCGATACGGACTGAATCCTCCGTCGGCAGCGCCAGCGCTTCGTCGCGCGAGTTGGTGTGCAGCGACTGTGTGCCGCCCAGTACGGCCGCCAGGGCCTGAATAGTGACGCGCATGATGTTGTTGTCCGGCTGCTGGGCAGTCAATGTGCAGCCGGCCGTCTGGGTGTGGAAGCGCAGCATCTGGGACTTGGGATCCTTGGCGCCGAAGCGCTCTTTCATGATCCTGGCCCAGATGCGACGGGCAGCACGGAATTTTGCAACCTCTTCAAAGAGATTGTTGTGGGAATTGAAGAAGAACGCCAGACGCGGCGCAAATTCGTCGACCTCAAGCCCGGCCTTGATGGCGGCATCGACGTAGGCAATGCCGTCGGCCAGCGTGAAGGCGACTTCCTGCACGGCGCTGGATCCGGCTTCGCGGATGTGGTAGCCGGAAATCGAGATCGTGTTCCACTTGGGTACATGGTCTTTGCAGTAGGCGAAGATGTCGGTAATGATGCGCATTGATTCTTTGGGCGGGTAGATGTAGGTGCCACGGGCCATGTACTCTTTGAGGATATCATTCTGAATCGTGCCGGAAATCTTGTCGGCCGAAACGCCCTGTTTTTCTGCAACGGCGATGTACATGCAGAGCAGGATGGCAGCGGTTGAGTTGATCGTCATTGAGGTGGAGACTTTATCGAGCGGGATGCCGTCGAAAAGGATCTCCATGTCGGCCAGTGAGTCGATGGCGACACCGACTTTGCCGACTTCGCCGAGACTCATACCGGCATCGGAGTCATACCCCATCTGGGTCGGCAGGTCGAAGGCGATTGAGAGTCCGGTCTGACCGGCTGAAAGCAGATATTTATAACGCTCGTTGGACTCTTTGGCGGTGCCGAAACCGGCGTACTGACGCATGGTCCAGAAGCGGCCGCGATACATGGTCGGTTGAACACCTCTGGTATAGGGGTATTCACCAGGCAGTCCCAGCGTTTCGTCATAACCGGGATACTCGAAATCGGGGGTAAAACAGCGCTCAAATTCGATAGTGGATGAAGTCAGAAAGGGGTCCATACGCTCCGGCGACTTGGCAAGGCTCTTGGCAACCTTTTCATTCCATTTCTGTTTTTTTTCTTGAATACTCATGGTGTTTTCTCCGTTGATCTAGCGGTTTGATAATTAACAATAGTGCATACGGCATAGATTTTTTTGTAGGGCGCACCCGGCGGGTCGCCCCGATGCAACATGCAATACTTTTGCTATTGCGGCTGGGGCGAGCCAACGGCATCGCCCCTACATCGAATTTGTTTTTTCTGTATCCATTGTTGCGATTATATGAATGTATAAAAAAAGTCCCCCTTTGCAATAAAAGGGGGATTGGAAAAGAACAAAATATATTTTACAGAATTGCTTTTACCGCTGCCAACATCTCGGCGGCGATTTCTTCCTGTGGCCTGAGAGCGGAGGCATCCACCCTGAGTCCATGCCAGCGCTTGATTTCTTTGAGATAAAACTCCTGCATGCGCTGATAATATTCCAAACCGCCATCATGATGAATCTGAAGGACATCCTCGATCCGCTCGAAAGCTTCTTCAGGCGGGAAATCCATGAAGATGGTTAAATCCGGATAGATTTCTTCTTCAAACAGAAATCCGCGCGATATTTTTTCCAGATGCCGCATCACGTCAAACTGACGCGTAGCACCGCTAACCCAGGCGTTTGCCAGCGACGAAATTCCGGATTGTTTGCACAGTACGATCTTTTCCTGATCCAAGGCGGGCCTGACAATATTTTTAAAAATCTGCGTACGCACCGCACATTCGAGAAAAAAATCTGCCCGTGCATCTGAACCGAACGGCCAATTGAATACATTTTCGATGCCCAGCTCTTTGGCACGCCCGGAATCCGGGTTGGCACACTCGATAACTTCATGTCCACTTTCAGTCAGGGCCTTATGTATCGCAACTATACCCGCTTTCACCTGCTGACCGGAACCGTTGATACCTTCTATAACAATAAGCTTGCCTTTTCTCACAGTAACCTCCTCGTTTTTTACAGAACCTGGCGCAGATACTCTGAGGTGCGCTCCCGTTTTTCCCGTTCCAGCTCTTTAGGATCAATATCTACAAATTTTTCATCCGGCGTGATCTTGAAGAGCGGCTGCCCTTTCTGAACGATGGAACCGTCAACACCCTGCATGATGATCTTGTCAATTGTACCGGAGAAAACAGCCCGGACAGTGTTAAACATTTTCATAACTTCGATGATGTAGAGCGCCTGTCCCTTTTCAAAATGCATACCTTCGCTGACAAACATCGGCAGACCGGGTGCTTCCTGACCGTAGTACATACCGCCGCAGATGGCGACGATTTCATCCGCCTTGGTGGAGGGCGGCGGAACCAGTATTTTTTTCATACGGGCCTGCAGCTCTGTATCATGCAGGTACTCAGGAATGGTAACCTCGAGATCGTCTTCGATCTTGAAATCCCAGAATTTGATTTTTTCAGCCACGCTGAACAACATGCCGAGCAGTTCAAGTCCCGCTTCAAAGCCGGTGTGCGCCTGACGAATCTGTTCCCACTCTTCAGCACTGAAACCGGCTTGCGGTTTATCTTTGGCAACCAGGGCAGACAGCTTGTCGAATTCATGCATACCCAGTTTGAAGCGCTCCGACAGGGTGCTGTAAAAGCGGATACCCTTCTGTAGCAGCTCATTATCATGCTCCCAGATAACTTCGGCCGCAGGAGCCTGGGGGTTCCAGGACATATTGAGGTATTCGTAGGTATCAGCCAGAATGATGAAAGGATTGCCATGCCAGACAACGTTTCCTTTCTGTATACTGAAGTTTGCCCGGTTGAGAGACAGCCAGCCGGAGAGCAGATGCGGATCTTCAATCAGCTTGTCCATCGGACGGGTAACCAGAGTCCCCTTGCGGTCAAGAATGGCGGACATCTCCTTGCCCACCTTCGGATCTTCCGGAAACTGTTCAGCCATTTTTTTGGCGTAGGCCTTTTTCATCTGGAAGAAGGCGAAGACCGTATCCAGCTTGCTGGTTTCCTCTTTCAATAACCCCATCAATGTCAGGTAAGGTACGACAAAACGGGTGGTCGGCTTGGCCATTACGTTCTGGCCGAGGAACCAGTTTACCAGTCCGTAGTGGAACTCAAGGTTGGTCGCCAGGTCCGTACCACGCAGGATGGTTTTTCCCAGAACTTTGGAGAGATGCTGATAGCTGGCCAGTCGATCCTCGCCCTTGGTCAGCAGCAGAGCGATGTTGGAATCGTACGCGCCGGCAACTTTATAGCGCATGAACATGCCGGTATCAGGGTTGACCATGCAGATACCCTGATCGTCGCGAATTTCTCCTTCGATCGGCGCTGACCAGAAACGGATCATACCGCCGGCGTGCGGTGAAAGAGAACAGTCGGTAGCATTCAAACGTGCTTCGGCAGCGGCACTGTAGCGTGGAATCCGCTCCGGCTTGGGGAGCCGTTTTTTGTGGCGCGCCAGGAGCCCCATCATTTCAACCAGCGACTCAACAATAAAGAAATCTTTTTTATCTTTGGGATTAGTGAATTTAAGCGCGTAGCAGAGTTCGGATACGCGGTGCTCAACCTGGATACGGGTGTTGACCTCCATGAAATAGTAGCGGTCGCGATCCACGATGCACTCGAAGGTGGAAGCAGAGTCGAGGCCGACAGCCACACCGAATTTGGTCGAATCGTCTTCCATCCGCTTGAGAACATTCAGATCATTTTCCAGCGCCTTGACTTCAGCTTTGCGACCGGCTTTCTTCGCTTTATCAATTGCAAGCACCAGTGATTCCTGGGTAACAGAAATTTCCAGCAGTTTCTGTTCGTGCATCTGCAGCGAACAGTCACGTCCACCCAGCGAGACGCACCATTCGCCGTTACCGACCAGCTGAATCTCGTTGTGACGGGTCTGCTCGATATTCAGCTCGACCAGGACGTTCTTGTTGTCGCCGACGCCGTTGGCCTTGACTTCATTCAGAACTTCGCGTACCAGCGTGGCGGTATCGGCGGAGGCCTCTTGAATCTGTTTTTCTGAAGGTTTCTTGATCCCCAGCAGTGATGCGCCGAGAATACGCTGACCTTTACCGCCACCGCCACCGATCGCCTTGAGACGGATACGGCTGGCAGGGTACTCTTTGAACATCGCTTCCACTTCCATTTTTACCTGATCAGAAAGCTCTTCGATCGTATAGAGATCCAGCCCCTTGTCGTAGGACGTGTACAGGATCTGATCAGCAAGGTCTTCAAGCGAGAGTTTTTTGTCATTCAGCAGCTCTGCCGGAAGATCCAGTCCGTGGGTCTTGACCAGTGCCAGCAGTTTGTCGCGGGTGCCATACTTTTTAACCAGCGTGCGGGCGGTAACGTTATTGATACCGGGGGTTACGCTGACGCCGACTGAAAGTGCCGTACGTTTAGCTTCGTCTTTTTTACCGGCATTCGCCTGAGTAAGGGAATTGGGGCCAATAAAGGAGAGTCCGGCCTCCTCAATGGCAGCCACAAACTCTTCATCTTCAGCCATAAATCCGTAACCGGCAAAAACAGAATCGTAATTATTATCTTTGGCAATCTGAATAATCTGGTTGATGCGCTCGACGCGCTCTTCCTTGCTGGCGCCGCTGTAATCGGGCACGCGATGAACGCGACTGGAATCTGTCAGCTGGCGCAATTCGGGCGCCAATGCGTTGGGGTAGACGATCGAATCTTTTTCCGAGAGCAGAATTCCAAAATGGCTGATCCCCATTTCGGTAAAGACATCCATGGCTTCCTTACGGATTGGACCACGGCAGACGATCAGCGGTTTCAGGTCTTCGCAGGCAAAAGAACGTACCCACTCGGAAGTGGACGCGCCAAGACGACGATCGCGATGAATCAAGGGGTTGTTACGGTAGAAGTCGGTCATGTTTCTATCTCCAATTCCTCTATTAAATGAAAATCTCTATAAATTCTTACCACAGAGGCACAGGGTACACAGAAAAAGGCGAAAAAATGGTTACAGCAAATATCCGTATCTGTTGAGCCTTATTGTTTTCTCCGTGCTCTCAGTGACTCTGTGGTGGATATTTAAAATCCGTCATTAATGGAATTCGCGCTGCGGCCCCATCATCGGACCCGGTTTGTAGTGCCGCATCAGGAAGGCGATATTTTCACCAAGCACTTTGCGCAGGTCGGTCGGCATAACGATCGAAGAGATCGAACCAAGTGCCAGGCCTTCTTTCGGATTCATCAGCTCTTTTTCGTAGCGCTGGTTCAACGCAGTTTCCTGAAGCTTCAGATATTCTGCGGCCTCTTTCTCGGCGTCACTCTTTGCAATAGCACCATCAGAGCCGGATTTGATCCGCTCTTCGGTGCCCTTTTTAATCATCTCCGCCACAGCAGCTCGTATCTTACGCAATTCATCCTTGTAAACGAACTCTTTGCCGGCCGGGCCCATAACAGCCAGCCGTGTGGTCGGGAGAGCCAGTACCAGGTCGGCACCGGTCGGGTAGTTGTTGTAGGATGCGTAGGCACCACCATAGGCATTGCGCAGGATCAGGAGAATACGCGGTGTACGGACATCGACGATCGAATCAAGCATGGAGCGACCGGCCTGGACGATGCCGCGCGATTCCTGTTCACGTCCCGGCAGGAAGCCGGTGGTATCTTCCATGAAGATGATCGGAATATTGTAAATATTGCAGAAGCGCACAAAGCGGGCGATCTTGACCGCCGAATCACAATCGATCTGGCCGGAAGAAACCGCTGAGTTGTTGGCCACAAAGCCGACCACCTGGCCGCCAAGACGACCAAATGCGGTAACAACTTCGCGGGCGCGCTCCGGCTGTAGTTCAAAATAATCGCCATGGTCGCAGATCTGCTGGATAACGATCGACACATCAAAGGGTGTATTGAATCCGGTCGGCGAGTTGAACGCTTTTTTGAGCAGCGTGTTTATCTCCCAGGTTTTACGGTCCAGCGGGTCACTGGTTTCCTGAAAGGGCGCTCCGACACTGTTGTTGTCCGGAATATACGACAAGAGGCGAACGGCCGTACGCAGCGCAGCGACTTCATCGGTAACGGTAATATCAGCCACGCCGGTTTTACTGTGAACCTTCGGTCCACCCAGCTCTTCCGGGGTGATATCTTCGCCGAGTACCGATTTAACAACACCGGGACCGGTCAAACCGAAGAAGGTGTCATTCGGCTGAATGACAAAACTGCCCTGACGCGGCAGGTAGGAACCGCCGCCGGCATTAAAACCGAACATACACATGATCGACGGCACGATGCCGCTCATGCGGCGCAGCGCCGTAAACGCTTCAGCGTATCCATCCAGGCCGCCGACACCGGCCGGAACGAAGGCACCGGCAGAGTCATTCATACCGATAACCGGAATTCCACGAGTTGCGGCCATATTGAACAGTTTGGCAAGTTTGCTGCCATTGGTAGCGTCAATCGAACCGGCGCGAACCGTAAAATCATGCCCATAGACAGCGACATCACGGCCACCGATATTAAGAACAGCCGTTACCAGCGAAGCGCCATCCAGGTTCTTACCCCAGTTCTGGAAAAGCACATTGGGCTCTTTGCTGGAGAGAACGCGCAAACGCTCCCAGACCGTCATTCTTTTTTTAAAATGCTGTTTTTCGATCTGTTCGATTTTAACCGATTTGATCGGACGCTGGATCAGCTCATAGCCCTCCTTCATCGCCTCTTCATAGCCACCTTTTTTCCCGGGAATTTCCCCCGGAATGGTAAACTCGACGGTTTTGGCAGGCGCAAACGGGTTGTTCAGCGATGGTTTAATTGCAGTTTTAGACATCTTCACCCTCCTTTCAGTAAAATATTACGCATCGATTAATAATTCAGCGAGCTACAACGGCAAGCACCTTGACTTCACTGCCATCATGGGATAGCAGGCGGTGTTTCAAAGCAGAGTCAAAATAGACGCAATCCCCTTCTTCGAGAACAATCCGCTTTTCGTCCAGCAGCAGATCGGCAGTCCCTTTCATGATAAAAAGAAACTCTTCGCCATCGTGGCTGTAGGTGTTTTCTTCCGCTGCCTTCTCGGTTATCGAGAGCAGAAACGGTTCCATCTTCTTGTTTTGTTTGTGGAATGAAAGTGATTCGTATGAGTAGCCCTGGCTGGTGCCAGCTTTGGAGATGACTCGCGGGATCGCCTTGCGTTCGCTGGCACGCACGACTTCAAAACGGCACTCTTCCTCATCTTCGGAGAAGAACAGCCCTATTTTGACATCGAAGAATTTGGCGATTCTGGAAAGGGTAGCAATGGGAGGTGAAACGTTATTGTTTTCAATCTGGGATATAAGAGCGGGAGAAAAGCCGGTCTCTTTGGCGACAGCCTGAAGAGTCAGCTTTTTAGCGAGACGAAGTTTCTTTATTTTTGAGCCGATATTGTATTCGCGCATCCAAACCCCTGCTCGTGTAAATATAACTCGGTTTCCGTGCGGGGTTTGTATACAATTTGACTTACATTGTCAATAAAATTCATTTATCGCCAGCAAATAATATTACTTTCAATAAACGTAATTTATCTAAATTAAATTCCTTGTTTATAGGTTGCGCGCCAGAAGCTGCAGGGTATGTAAAACTTCAACATTCGAGCCATGCTGCTTGAGGCCATCCGCCAGCTGCATCATACAGCCCGGGCATCCGGTGGCAACAGCCGTGGCTCCGGTTGCCAGGATGGCTTCGCTCTTGGCATCGTTAATTGTCATCGAAGAATCATAGTGATAGACATTAAAAGTGCCTCCCAGACCACAGCAGCGATCAGCCCCTTCCATCTCGACCAGCTCGACACCGGGAGCCCCATTCAGCAGTTCACGCGGCTGTTTCGAAATTCCGCGTGTACGCAGGTGACAGGGGTCATGGTAGGTAATGCGAATGTCTTCACCGGCACCGGTTGCGGTCGGATCGAGTCCCAGCTGCTTCAGCAGTTGAGCGGCATCAACCGTTTTTTTAGCCAGCGCATCCAGCCGTTCGCGCAGCTCCGGATTCCGCTTGCCAACCACCAGTGGATACAGGCGGTGCAGCGCGCCGCCGCAGGTAGCGCAGGCACTCATGACGTAATCGACCTCGTACTTTTCCATGGCGATCAGGTTTTGCTCGGCCAGCTCGCGCACCGTACCGATATCACCGCCCGACATACCGGGCAGACCGCAGCACTGCTGGTCTTTGGGAATGATTATCGTGCAGCCCAGATGCCGAAAGAGCGCCAGGGCGGCCTCACCGACATCGGTATAGACAAAATTGGTCATGCAACCGACAAAGAAGGCGATACGCAGCTTGCCCGGCTCACCCGGAATGACTTCCGGATGCCGCGACATGAAACTGGAGGCGGCGATTTCGGGAATAAAGCGCTGGGTGCCGACAAACGGCATCGGAAAGCGCAGTCGCAAGCCGGATGTTTCCGGTACCTTCTTGAAAAAAAGCGGCCCCAGTACCGACGCCATCTTGGCCCCCATTTTCATACGGCTACGGCTCTTGATCACCTGGCCGACTGCGGAGTGAAACGTTGTCAGACCACGTTTTTTTGCCAGCGATTCACGCGCGGCGATCACGATTTCATCGGTCGGCACGCTGTTGGGACATTTATCAACGCAGCTGCCGCAGAGCAGGCAACGCGACATAGCCTGATAGGTGGCATCATCCAGTTCGATATCGTCCGTGAGAACATGCTGCGCCAGGGCCACCTTGCCGCGTGCCACGGCCGGTTCACGCTGGAAGGCAGTGAATGCAGGGCAATTCTGCCGGCAGGCACCGCACTTGACACATTTTTTCAATTGTTCTTCAACCCGTTTAAGGGGATCAATGTTTTCGTTCGTCATTTTGAAAATCCTTATTGATCACAGAGCAACTAAGCAACAGAGGAGAAAGCTCACAATATGTATAGTAAACAAACAGAGGGCCGGTTTTCAAGTTTAATAAAAATATCCGGTTTTGTCTTTTTCTGTTGCCCCGTTGCTCTGTGTTTCATAAGCCTTGCTTCCACACTTCCAACGCATCTAAAGCCCGCTCGGCCAGTTTCTGGCGTCGTTCCTTCTTTTTGATTTTCCCCGAAAGCTCCGGGAAAAGTCCATAATTGACGTTCATCGGCTGGAAATGTTTCACATCAGCATTGGTAATATGCCTCATCAAGGCACCCAAGGCTGTTTCCGGTGGCGGTTGTAGAATCGGCTGTTCCTGAATGAGAGCTGCTGCAGCAATGCCTGCTAAAAACCCGCTGGCGCCTGACTCGACATAACCCTCCACCCCGGTAATCTGGCCGGCAAAAAGAATACGGTTATCACTTTTCAAACGCTGGGTCACGTCAAGCAGTGCCGGTGAATTGATAAAGGTATTGCGGTGCATCGAGCCAAGCCGCACAAATTCGGCCACCTCCAGCCCCGGAATCGTCCTGAAGACCCGTCGCTGTTCCGGCCAGGTCAGCTTGGTTTGAAAACCGACCAGGTTGTACATCGTCTTTTCCCGATTCTCGGCGCGCAGCTGGATGACGGCATGCGCCTCATGCCCGGTATGCGGATTAAGCAGACCAACCGGCTTCATCGGACCGAAGCGCAGTGTTTCAACGCCTCGGGCCGCCAGCTCTTCAACCGGCATGCAGCCTTCAAAATGAACCGTCTTCTCAAAATCATGCGCCGGAACCTTCTCGCCGCGATTCAGTTCATCGATAAAAGCCACGTAATCAGCCTCATCCAGCGGACAGTTCAGGTAATCGTCACCATCCCCTTTGCCGTAGCGCGAAGCGGCAAAGACCTTGCTCATATCAAGCGAATCAGCCGCGACAATCGGCGCGATGGCATCATAGAAGTACAGGCGGTCTCCGGCCAGCTCTGCCAGCGAGGCCGCCAGGGCATCACTGGTAAGCGGACCGGAGGCGATAATCACGATCCCGTCGCCCGGAACAGCATCGACCTCGCCACGCTCGATGCGGATCAGAGGATGAGCTTCGATTCTGGCGGTAACGTAGTCGGAAAAAAGCTGCCGATCGACCGCCAGCGCTCCCCCTGCCGGAACAGACGTGGCTTCGGCAGCCATCATGATCAATGATCCGCACCGGCGCAGTTCCTCTTTCAGCAGTCCGACCGCGTTATCAAGCGAGATGCCGCGCAGCGAATTGGAGCAGACCAGCTCAGCCAGACCGGGCAGCTCGTGAGCCGGAGAATATTTCGTCGGTTTCATTTCATGCAGAGCAACAGATACGCCGCGCTGCGCCGCCTGCCAGGCGGCCTCGCAGCCGGCCAACCCGCCGCCGATGATGGTAATGCTTTTCTCGGACATGGTTTTTCCTTGTGTAAAAACAGTGAGGCACGAGCAGTAGAGTTAATCCCGGACCGGTATCCGACATCACACTTTACCCGTGCCTCTGGAAAGCTGGATATTGTATGTATCACTCGCTGCTGTTGTAATCACAACCTTCTTTGGGGCATTTCAAAAACTCACCTTTGCGCTTGTAGATCTTTTTGACCAGCAGCGGGAAGCCGCATTTCGGGCAGGGGCTTTCCACCGGCAGATCCCAGAGGGCGAACTTGCACTGCGGGTATTTGTTGCAGGAGTAGAATAACTTGCCGAAGCGCGACTTTTTCTCGGTCAGCTCCCCTTCCTTGCACTCCGGACACACGACACCCGTGCTGACCGGCTTGACCAGCGGCTGAATATTCTTGCAGGCCGGATAGCCGGAACAGGCCAGGTATTTACCGAAACGGCCATCCTTGATCAGCATCGGCAAACCGCACTTCTCGCATTTTTCTTCTGAAACAATCGGCTCTACGATTTCACCATCCTGATCGACGTTGCGGGTATATTTGCACCCTTCCTGAAAACCGGAGCAGGCGATAAATTTACCGCGCTTGCCGAGCTTGACGACCAGCGGTTTGCTGCATTCCGGGCACTTTTCGTCGGTGGCCTCGGTGGTCAGATCGGACTTGTTGACCTCCCCTTCTTTCTGTTTCAAGAGCGCAATAAACGGTTCCCAGAACGCTTTCAAGAGCGGCTGCCACTCTTTCTCACCGCGTGAAACCTGATCCAGCTCCTCTTCCAGACCGGCGGTAAAATTGTAATCGACGTACGTCTGAAAATGTGATGTCAACAGATCGCTGACCACCATGCCGACATCTTCCGGAAAGAAGCGCTTCTTATCAAGACGGGCGTATTTGCGTTCCACCAGCGTATTCATGATCGAAGCAAAGGTTGACGGACGCCCGATGCCGTACTCTTCGAGCGTCTTGACCAGCGTAGCCTCGGTATAGCGCGGAGGCGGCTGCGTAAAGTGCTGCTCAGGCAGAACTTCGTGCAGCTTGAGCGGAGCACCTTCGGTCATGGCCGGCAACAACCCTTCCTTCTCTTCATCCTGATCATCAAGCCCCTCGATATAGAGCTTCATGAAACCGGGGAAGCGGATCACCGTGCCGGCCGCCCGCAGCCCGGCCTTTTTGGCCCCGGCAAACGGTCCGCTTGTCGGCACAGTGGCCAGGTCGGCACTGATATCAACCGAGGTCTGATCCAACAGCGCTTCGGCCATCTGGCAGGCGACCGTTCGTTTCCAGATCAGTTCGTAAAGTTTGTACAGATCCGGCGTCAGATGCTTTTTCAGCTCCAGCGGCGTTTTGGCAATATAGGTCGGCCTGACAGCTTCATGTGCTTCCTGGGCGTTCTTGGATTTGGTTTTGAAAATTCTGGGGTTGGCCAGAGCATACTCGGGTCCATACGCGGCAGAGATAACGTCATGGGCATCTTTCAAGGCCAGCGTTGAAAGATTGACACTGTCGGTACGCATATAGGTGATCAGACCGACCGTGCCCTCCTCGCCGATATCGATACCTTCATACAACTTCTGCGCGGTTGACATGGTCTTCTTGGCCGAGAAGCCGAGCTTACGGGAAGCCTCCTGCTGCAATGTCGAGGTGGTAAAGGGGGGTGACGGGTTGCGCTTCTTCTCGGTCTTGGTGATCTTGGCGACGGAGTAGCTGCCTGACTGCAGAGCCGTTTTCAGGGCTGTTGCTATCTCCTCACCAGGAATATCGAACTTGCCGAGTTTTTTACCGCCAACGTCCATCAGACCGGCCTTGAACTCCTGTCCAGCGTTTACACCCAGACGTGTGGCAATGGTCCAGTACTCCTGTTCGTTGAAGGCCAGAATCTCTTTCTCACGCTCACAGACCAGTCGCAGCGCCACCGACTGAACCCGACCGGCGGAAAGGCCGTAACGGATCTTCTTCCAGAGAAAGGGGGACAGGTTGAAGCCGACCAGATAATCCAGAATCGAGCGGGCCTGCTGGGCATTTACCAGATCGGTGGCGATATCGCGCGGGTTCTGGACGGCGTACAGAATGGCCTCTTTGGTAATCTCATGAAACTCGACGCGCTGGATCTTGATGCCGGGACTCTTTTTGTCAAGACCCAGCGCTGCCAACAGATGCCAGGAGATCGCCTCTCCTTCACGGTCGGGGTCAGTCGCGAGGAGCAGTCGATCCGCCCCCTTGAGTGCATCTTTAATCGCATCGAGATGTTTCTTGCTCTCGGGCAGGACATGGTACTTGGGCTCAAAGCTCTTTTCGATATCCACGGAACCCTGCTTACTGGGCAGGGCGCGTACATGGCCGAACGAAGCCAGGACTTTAAAGTCAGGCCCCAGAAATTTCTCAATAGTTTTCCCCTTGGCAGGGGATTCGACGATGACGAGGTTTTTTGACATATAGGAAATATCCTTACACAAATTATTTCATAACAACCATTATTAGGTATTTGAAAACGTCAAAATACCATTTCTTTGTAGGGGCGTATGGCATACGCCCTGGTGGAAATATCAACATTTTTGGCTATTGCAGCGAGGGCGCAAGCATTGCGCCCCTACGAAAAACATACATAGATAATTTTGTAATTTCTTCATCATTTCGTTAACTCAGCACGGCGTAGTGCGTTCCTGGCAGCGACGTTATTGCCCCCTTGAGTTCGAGGTGCAGTAACATAGAGGAAACCTCACCGGCTGTCAATTCAGTTTGGGTAATGATGTCGTCGATATGCAGCGGTGAGCGGGCCAGCAGTTCATAGATGGCCGCCTCTTTCGGCGAGAGGGCGAAGCTGTGTGGCGATGGCTGCAGGAGTGGTGTATCCAGCGCAGCCAACTCGCCCCCCGGCAGATCTTCCAGAATATCTTCGACGCAGTCCACCAGCTTGGCACCCTGCTTGATCAGCCGGTTACAACCGCGACTCGTGACAAAGGAGATATTGCCCGGTACGGCATACACGTCGCGCCCATGCTCGAGCGCATACTGGGCAGTAATTAATGAACCGCTCTTTTCAGCCGCCTCCACCACCAGCACTCCGCGTGCGATGCCGCTGATAATCCGGTTGCGGCGGGGAAAGTTCTCCGCCAGCGGTTGCGTTCCCAGCGGAAATTCCGAAACAAGACACCCTTTCTCAGCCATCTCCTCAAAGAGTTTCCGGTTTTCAGGCGGGTAGACCTGGTCGATGCCACACCCCAGCACACCGATGCTGCGACCATCCGCATGAAGCGCCGCTTTATGGGCGGCCGTATCGACACCGCGCGCCATACCGGACACAATACAGATGCCGCGCCCGGCCAGCGCCCCGGATAGTTTGGTGGTCGTCAAAAGCCCGTACGATGTCGCCCGGCGCGACCCCACAATGGCGATGGCAAGTTCCCGCGAACGCAGCGTTCCCTTGACGTACAGAAAAGGTGGTGGATCAGGAATTTCAAACAGCGACTTCGGGTAGTCGGGCGAGGTGTATTTTACCAGATGCGCACGGCTGGACTCGAGCCGGCGGCACTCCTCTTCGGCAGAACGCTTCCAGGCGCCGGCTTTGATGGCATCAATCACGGCCGGCGTAATTCCCCGGACAGGGGAAAGTGAAGCGGGAGTGGCCGCCAAAGCCGCTTCCGGCGTGTCAAAACGCTCCAGCAACCGCCGAAAAGCAACCGCGCCGATTCCGGGAACCGCTTTGAGACCTATCCAGTAATAATCTTCCATAACAATCCGCCCTACAGGCAAAAAAAGACCGGCCCGAAGCCGGTCATGTACTGCGCTTAGGTTGTTTATTTTGTCAGGCTGACGATGCGGTCCCCTCTGTAAATGGCGTCGATACTCTTTACGATCAGAGCCGTCGCCACTTTTTTGCCGGTTTCCAGTATCACCAGAGCCCCCAGCAGTTCCTGGGGCAGCTTGTCAACGCGCCCTTCCACATAGCGCTGGTCAAGCACCACATCCCGCATAATGTAGAGCATATTGCCGACTTCTGCCCCTTGAGCGCTCCCCAGGTCGATATAGACGATATCGCCGGCGGCAATCACCGAAGTGCCGCTATAGCTTTCAACGATATACCCCTTCAGATCGCGGCTGGTCGTCTTGAGCGGTATTTCATGGCGGCGATTCTGCTGATACGGCATCAGATACGATCCGGGTGTGATCTCTTTGGTTGTCTTGGTGACAATCGCACGGGAGGCTTTCTTTTCTACATCGGTCACCTGCAGGGTTCCCAGGGGTGTGACCTTAACTCCCATAACCTCGCTGGTTACCGGATGGGTAACGGTAACATCCCTGCGGAAGATGGAGAACGAATCGCCGCTTTTGGCGCCATGCAGCGCACCGATATCGGTGTAGACAATGTCATCGTCGCCGGCGATAATCCGGTCATGCTGTACGCCAACAATGGAGCCAGCCGGTTGGACATCCTTCTCAAGCAGAAAACCTTCCGTACCGTACACGGTATAGCTCTTCTCAGCAGCTACTTCCGCAAGCTTGTCAGCTTCCTTTTCAGTTGATCCTTTTTGCGCAGGGGCAGCGGAAGCCTTTACCGGGTTCACCAATTCAAGACGATCCGGGAACACACGTACTTTTTGCCCCGGATAGACGAAGTGCGGATTGGTAACCTGACCGTTTTTAGACCACATATTCGGCCAGTAGTTAGGATCTTTAATGAAGCGTTCTGAAATTCCCCAGAGAGTATCACCCTGCTTGATGACATAAATAGTCGGCTCCTCCTGATCAGCGGCTGTGACAACACAGGGGATCATAAGGATTGCAAAAGAAATGAGTACTAACAACCTGGTTTTCATAGCGAACACCTCGTGTATTTCTGGTCGTAACGGGGAAGGCAGGTTCAGTTGGCGCTCAAGCGCTCACGGGCCTTGGCAGCCGCTGAACTGCTCGGATATGCGGTGATCAAGCTCTCAAAAATACCACGGGCCTTTTCTTTTTCCTTGAGAGCCGTCAAGGTGTACCCGAGTTTCAGCATGGCATCCGGAGCTTTGGGGCTCGTAGGGTAGGCGCCCGATACCTTGAGAAAAGCGTCTCTGGCCTTGGGAAGATCGGACAGGGTGTAATGGCATTCGCCAATCCAGTAGAGCGCATTGGCAGCGTAATCGCTCTGTGGGTTGTGCGTAATGAAGGCGGTAAAAGCGGTGATCGCCTCGGCAAAATTATTGGCGCTGTAAATACCGAAAGCTTTCAGATACTCCGGCGGCGGACCGGACTCACGAGAACTCTTTTGCGACGGCGCCGGATTCACCACCTCGACCCGCGGAGTTCCTCCCTGTCGGGACAGCAGTGCCATACGGGCTGCAAGCTCTTCCTGGACGGCACGCTGTTCCCTGTTTGACTCCTGGAGTTGTTTCAACTGCAGCAGTGATGAGCGAAGCTGTTCTTCGTAAATCTGCAGCTGCGAGGCAAGATCATTCGAGCGCTGCTCATTCTTTTTGGCGGACTGAATCAAATATTCTATCTTGGATTCAGCCTCAGATTGACGCTTGACCGTCAGGTCGCTGGCAGCACATCCGCCCAGGTAAAACAGCGTCAAAAGTGCCACAACAACTCGCATGCTGGATGGCATAATACCCCCATTTAACGAAACTTTTTCATAATTAAAGCGATATAGCCGACTTTGTCAAGCGAAAGGTGGTTATTTAATCTGATGAACATCGGTGAAGTATGCTATACATCCCGAAAACAGAGCGTCCCTACGGAGGAGATCATGGTTTCAAGACAAATTATCGGTACCAACCGGCAATTCAACATCGGCAAAATCATCTGCCTGGCACGCAATTACGCCGAGCATGCCAAAGAGCTGGGCAACGAGACACCGGCTGCTCCGGTGCTGTTCATGAAACCGGCTTCGTCGGTAATTGGCGACGGCGATACGACCGTGATCCCGGCTTATTCACAGGAATGTCACTACGAAGTTGAACTGGCGCTTTTGATCGGATCTGCGGCCTGCTCCGTGAGTGTGGACAGGGCGAGGGAGCATGTCGTCGGCTATGGCGTTGCCATTGACATGACCTTGCGTGACATACAGAACCAGTTGAAAGCCAACGGTTTGCCGTGGGAAATCGCCAAAGGGTATGACACCGCCTGCCCGCTGTCCGATTTTGTTCCGGCTGCAACGGTCGCTGATCCTCATACGCTGAACCTGAAGCTGGCCGTCAACGGTGAGCTCCGCCAGGATGGTTGTACTTCAGATATGATTAACCGCATTCCTGAGATTATCGCCCATATCTCCGCCATCTTCACCCTTGAACCGGGCGATGTGATCCTGACCGGTACCCCGGCAGGAGTCGGGCGGGTACAGCCCGGAGATATCATGGAGGCCGATATTGCTTCGGTTGGGCACCTGACCATATCTGTTGCCTGATAACATGCCGGTTAATCACCTCAAGCATAGTAAACGGCGAACCCGCTTTACCCGGTTGCTCAAGCGACTGCGACCGCTGGAGTTGCCGGTCACTCACCGGCACAACAGCGTCGAACTATTTCAGGGAGGAAGGCAGTTTTTCGAGGCGCTGTTTGACGCCATCCGTTCTGCAAAGCATACCCTGCTGCTGGAATACTATCTGATTCACAATGACCGCATCGGCAGCGGTCTGGCTGAGGAGTTGGCCGCTGCCGTGCAACGCGGTGTCAAAGTCAAGCTGATCTACGATTACATCGGCTGCCTGGAAACCCCGGCCGCCTACTTCAAAAATCTGTCCAAGCAGGGAGTTCGGCTGTTTCCGTTCAACAAACCCTCGTTCCAGCGCGGTGTCTACTGGTTCGACAAGCGCGACCATCGCAAGATGACGATCGTAGATGGCCGGCTGGCCTTTCTGGGTGGTTTCAACATTGCCGACGAGTATACCGGCTGTCTGGCCGACAGTCAGAATTTCCGCGATTTGGGTTTCAGCATCTGCGGTGAGGCGGTCAGTGAGCTGGTGACGATTTTCTACGAAAGCTGGCACATGGAACGGGCCCTGCCTCTCCCACAGGCGTCACCGGGACGACTGTGGGAGAGGCAGGGCGTCAAAAGCGGTGATGCGGCGGTCAACATCATCAGCGGCGGCCCGCGTCAGCGCCGCTCCTACATCCGCGACGCCTTCCAGGTTAATATCGCTTCGGCAGCCGAAGAGATTCTGATCGCTACCCCCTACTTCGTACCCGGCCCGCGCATCATACGTTCCCTGCTGCGGGCGGTCCGCCGGGGGGTACATGTGCGGCTGCTACTGCCGGCCCGTAGTGATGTACCGCTGATGCTGTTGCTCGGTCGGAGTTCCTACGCGACGCTACTGCGGGGCGGTGTCAAAATATTTGAACTGGAACGTGAGATTCTGCACGCCAAGGTGATGCTGATCGATGCCGAACGAACCGTGATCGGTTCGGCCAACCTTGATCAGCGCAGTTTTCATCGCAACTTTGAGATCAACTGTGTAGTGGACAATGTGCAGTTCGGCGGGCAGATCCGGGAGCTGCTGCTGGAGGAGATCGAAGGTTCACACACTGTGGAGCTGGATGTTCATGAGCGGCGCGGAGCGCTGATCCGGATCATGGAGCGGATTGTCGGCCTTTTCAGCTGGTTTTTGTAAGCATCCGGCGCAGCCAGAGCCGTACCAGAACGTGCGCCAGCCAGGCCGCAGCGCGGCTCTCAAACAGCAGAGTTAATCGTCGTTCGTAAAAAAGGAGCCAATCAGGACGTACCTCTCCCGGTTCAGTGCCCGCACGGAAAGCTCGGCGGACATCCAGCCAGAAGAAGAGCTGCCAGATATTGCCGGCCACATGGCGACCGGTGGTCAGCCAAAAGGAACGCCGCCACTCTGTGCTGCTGTCGTCGATCATGCGGCTGATCCCGGCCAGAATCGGCCGCAGCTGCAATCTGCCACCGGCATCATGCCGGACATAGAGATCGGGCAACTCCTGAAAAAACTGAGTCCAACCCGCCAGGGCATTGTTGACGATGATGGCATTCAGGATTTGACGTTCCAGCAGCCCTTCGGATTCAAATCGTCGGGCAGAGGTACTGAGCAGGGCCGGAACCAGCTGCCATTCTGTGCGCCGACCCAAATCGAGCGCCAGGCGCAGATCCTCCAGAAACAGCAGCGATTCATCGAAACCGCCCGATTCTGCCAGTGTCACCCGGTTCAGCAGAAAACCCTGATCGCCGCGAATACATTCCGCTCGCGGCAGGCGGGCCTTGGCTTCGTAAAAGAAAAAGGGGAGTGACGGCGATGCATCACTGCGCCGGAACTGCAGGCCGAAGCGGGCGGCAAAGCGGGCGGAACCTTCGGCTGTCTGACTGCGATAGAGTTTTACGGCACTCTTCAGGGCGCTACAGATGGTAAAGCGTGAATCGGCGTGCAGAAACAGCAGCAGATCGGCAGCAGCTGCGGCTGCACCGGCATTCATCTGATGTCCCCGGCCACGACCGGTCTTCAGGAACAGCACCGCAAAGGGGACTGTTTCCGACAGCCCGTCAATAACCTCTGCTGAGCCGTCCTGCGAGCCGCCATCGCAAATGATCAGCTCCAGCGTAACTCCGCATTGCCGGGCCAGCGACGCCAGCAGTTCCGGCAGCTGATCGGCTTCATTCAGGATCGGTACGATGATTGATATGTCCGGCGTCAGGGTAGGCATGAGGGTGACAGTGTATCCCAAACAGACATATTTGCAACCCATAGAGAGAGTCGGCATCATTGACAGTCACTGTCATCTCGATCTGGAGCCGCTGGTCTCACATATGCCGGAACTGCTGCAGGAGGCTGATTCTGCCGGTGTGACCGGCTTTGTCGTAGCGGGTGTCCATCCGGACGGCTGGCAGCGGATGGCAGAGTTGGCGGCCGGTGATGGCCGCATTATGCCGGCCTTCGGGATTCACCCCATGCACGCGGCCCTTGTTACGGACGTGACCATCGAGCAGCTGGCTCTTTTTGCGCCGTCGGGTGTGGCAATCGGAGAGATCGGCCTTGATCCGGCCTATACGGTATCGCTGGAGATTCAGGAATCGGCTTTTCGTCGGCAGCTACGGCTGGCAGTAGAACTGAATCTCCCGCTGCTGATTCACTGCCGGAAGGCATTTAAGCGGACGCTGACCATCATGAAGGAAGAACAGGCTTGCAGGGTGGGGGGCATCATGCACGCCTTCTCCGGTTCGCTGGAGATGGCTCGTGAGTTTATCCGGCTCGGTTTTGCCATATCGATTTCCGGCACGGTAACCTGGGCTAACGCCGTCAGGCCGGTTGTACTGGCGCGTGAGCTGCCACTTGAGCAACTGGTGCTGGAAACGGACGCACCGGATATGACGCCGCAGCGCTATCGCGGTCAACCCAACCGTCCGGCTTTTATCACGGAAACAGCCTCCTGTGTGGCGGCTCTGCGAGGAATCCCGTGTGCTTCACTGTGCGTCGCCACCTCGGCTGTTACCAGGCGGATTCTGAGACTGGATGCCGTTTGAGCAGAAGTTGTATTTTCCTGCAACTGTGCTACTATTCACCACCTTACCCGTAGCGCACACCATACAAGGAGCAACACTATGAACTATGCCCTGTTAGCAATCACCTGCCTGGTTTTTTCCATCAGCGGCTGTGCCATGTTCACGGCCTGGAAGAGCATTCCGCCGCCGGGAGGCTGCGATCAGTGTCATACCCTGGAGATCACAACCAACTGGAAAGCGACCTATCAGGTGGTAAATGTGAGTGATGAGCGCGGCCGGCTCAGCTTCCAGACACCCGAGTATAATCAGCCGCTCACAGGCCAGCAGAAGTCACCGCTGGATGCCAAGAAGGTTGAAGAGATGGCCTGTTTTGACTGCCACAAAACCCCCACCCCGGCCCACAAGGAGCGCAAAGGGAGATTTCATCATTAACCTCATCCAGAAGGGACACAAACCATGAAAGCTACCGTAACAAACAGCTTGCTCGGCACTTTTGATTCTGCAGAAACTCTCTCTGTAAGCGGCAAAGACTATCGCATCTACGCTCTTGATGCCGTCGAGCGGGCCGGTTTTGGCCCGCTGGCAGGTATCCCGCGTACATTGAAGATACTGTTGGAGAATCTGCTGCGCAGCGAGGATGGTGATACGGTTACGCGGGATGACATCCTGGCCCTGGCTGATTGGGCGCGTGAACGCAGTTCTGACCGGGAGATCGCCTTTCGTCCCGGCCGTGTCCTCATGCAGGATTTCACCGGCGTACCGGCGGTAGCCGACCTGGCCGCCATGCGGGATGCGGTGGCTGCAGCCGGTGGCGATCCGCAGTCGATCAATCCGCTGATCCCGGTTGATCTGGTAATCGATCATTCGGTGCAGATTGACAGCTACGGTTCGGCCGACTCATTCCGGATCAACGTCGAGTTCGAGATGGAACGCAACCGGGAACGCTACGTGTTTCTGAAATGGGGTCAGAGCGCGTTTAACAACTTCCGGGTTGTCCCCCCCGGAACCGGCATCTGCCATCAGGTCAATCTGGAATATCTGGCGCAGGTCGTCTGGCAGGCGGACGCAGAAAGCGGCATGGCGGTGGTCTACCCCGATACCCTGCTGGGAACCGACAGCCACACCACCATGATCAACGGTCTGGGTGTTCTGGGATGGGGTGTCGGGGGTATTGAGGCGGAAGCGGCCCTCCTGGGGCAGCCGGTCTCCATGACTATTCCGGATGTAGTCGGCGTTCGGCTTGACGGCCAACTGCAGCCGGGAGTCACCGCTACCGATCTGGTTTTGACGGTTACCGAACTGCTGCGTAAAACCGGCGTCGTCGGCAAATTCGTCGAATTCTACGGTGCCGGTCTCGATGCTCTGACGATTGCAGACCGCGCCACGATCGCCAATATGGCGCCTGAATACGGCGCTACCTGCGGTTATTTTCCGATTGATGCCGAAACGATCAGCTATCTGCGATTCACCGGTCGTGAAGAGGTGACGGCGCTGGTTGAGGCCTATGCAAAAAAACAGGGCTTGTGGCGCGCTGCCGATTCCCCCGATCCGCTCTTTACCAAGGTAGTGACGATGGATCTGGCGCAGGTTGTGCCCTGCCTGGCCGGTCCCAAACGACCGCAGGATCGTGTGTCGCTGCCGGAGCTGCCGGCGGTGGTTTCAAAAGCGGTACCCAAGTTCGAAGAGCATAGAACGTCGCGCATTGCGGGGCTTGACATTGATTTGCGCGATGGGGACGTGGTTATTGCGGCCATTACCTCCTGCACCAACACCTCCAATCCGGGGGTCATGCTGACGGCGGCGCTGCTGGCTAAAAAAGCGGTCGAGGCGGGATTGAAATCTCAGCCATGGGTCAAAACCTCGCTGGCACCCGGCTCAAAAGTTGTTATGGGCTATCTGCAGCAGTCCGGACTGTACCCGTATCTGGTTGCACTCGGCTTCAATCTGGCCGGCTTCGGCTGCACCACCTGTATCGGCAACTCGGGCCCCTTGAAGCGGGAGATCGAAGACGCCATCACGTCAGCAGATCTTTCTGTTTCTGCCGTTCTTTCCGGCAACCGCAATTTTGAGGGACGTATTCACCCGTTGGCCCAGCTGAGCTGGCTGGCATCACCACCGCTGGTCGTGGCGTTTGCCCTGTCCGGTACAACCAGGATCGATCTTACCACAGAACCGCTCGGCAACGGCAGTGATGGTCAGCCGGTCTTTCTGGCGGACATCTGGCCGAGTCAGGCCGAAATCAATCAGCTGGTCGGGCAGATTTCCCCGGCCATGTTCCGCCACGGCTACGGTGACCTGTTTGACGGCACGTCAGAGTGGAAAGTGCTGGCCAGCGGCAGTTCGGCCACCTATCAGTGGGAAGCGGCTTCCAGCTACGTCAAGCAGCCGCCGTTTTTGAGCGAACAGCGGACAGACGCGCAGAGTCGCCTGAGCGGAAAACTGTCAATTCTGGCGCTCTTCGGAGATTCGATTACTACCGATCACATCTCACCGGCCGGAAATATTTCGGCGCGCTCGCCGGCCGGGCTTTATCTGCAGCAGAACGGGATCGAACCCGCCGACTTCAACTCCTACGGTTCGCGGCGCGGCAACCATGAAGTCATGATGCGCGGCACCTTTGCCAACATCCGCATTAAAAATGAAATGACCCCCGAGATCCAGGGGGGCTTTACGCGGCATCAGCCCGATGGGGCCCAGATGACTATTTTCGATGCGGCCGAACTGTATCGCTCAGGCGGAGTGCCACTGGTGGTTATCGCCGGCAAAGAGTACGGATCCGGCTCAAGCAGAGACTGGGCGGCCAAGGGACCGCTGCTGCTGGGCGTGCGGGTGGTCATTGCCGAGAGCTTCGAGCGCATCCACCGCTCCAATCTGATCGGTATGGGCATTCTGCCGCTGCAATTTACGGAAGGGGAAAGCAGAAAAACGCTGGAGCTGGACGGTAGTGAAACGGTTGAGCTGGAACTGGCAGGAATTGAACTTAAAGCAGGACTGCAGCTGGAGGCGGTGATAACACGTCGGAACGGTTCGGAAGTCAGAGTCACCCTCAACTGTCGCCTGGACACCGCCAATGAAGTGGCCTACTTCACATCCGGCGGCATCCTGCAGTATGTTCTGGAAGGCTACCTGGGACACCGGCAGGTTTAAAGTGACTTGATCTGGTCAAAGGTATCCATGGCCCTGGAATAGGCATCCAGCACCGTTTCATATGAAAGGTTGAGTGACAGCATCTGATCGGCATCCAGCTCTCCGTCGGCGTTTGTCAGAACAACCTGGTCGGCAACCTGGAACAGATCAATCATTTGATTGCTGATACCACCGAATCCGTGGTTGTGATGATAGCGGATCAGCTTCTGGATAGTTTCGGGATAATTCCATTTCTGGGCAATCATGGCTCCTATTTCGGCGTGCCGGGCTGTCAGCAGCTCATCCAGTAAGGCCTGTTCGATGCGGTAATCCTTGGCGACACTCAATATCACCGTTTTTCCCAGATCAAGCAGCAATCCACCCAGAAAAGCCTCTTCCGAATCAAGGCGGCATTCGCGGGCCAGTCCACTGGCGACAAATGCGACTTTCAGAGAATAGTCGAGAATGGCCTGCATCTGCTCCTGGGGGACATCCTTTGATTTCAGCGAACAGATCTGAAGCGCCGTAACGATATTGACAATTTCGCGCATCCCCAGCCGCACGATGGCAAACTGCAGCGAATCCACCTGGCCGGAACCACCATAAAATGATGAGTTGGCTATTTTCAGGATATTGGAGATCAGCACCTGATCGGTCATAATCAGCTTGGCCATATCATGAAAACTGCTTTTCTCATCCGCCAGCAGGGCTACCAGTTGTGTCATGACACCCGGCATGACCGGTAACTGGAAGTTTTCGCTGTACAGACGGTGACTGACCGCTTCAATAGCTTCGTCCCGTTTGCGGGTATCCCGCTCACGCTCGTCCATTACCCGTACGGCATCAAATATTGCACGGCCGGTCTCTATCTGGATCGGCCCTTCCAAAACCGCATCGGGTAGCGGGCTGGTAACCAGGACAGAACCGCTCTTGTTGGAAAACACATCAATCAGCAGTGTTTCGATCAACTGGGCGAAAACCGTCGTTAACTCCTGGCTGGTGATCATCTCATGCTCAACCAGGTAGCGGGTGAAGGAAGTGTTCGCTTTACGGCTTTCGTTCAATGAGGTGAAAGACTGCGGTCCGGTCAGCGCGCCGGACCTGACCAGAAATTCGCCCAGTCTTCTGCCCGGTTTGGGGGATGTGGCGTAGATAATCCTTCCCGACTCCATAAAAAAGGTCATCTCTTCTTCTTCGCCATGCCGGATTGCAACAACGCATGACATCCGATTCATGTCGATCCATTGCAGGATGTCATGAAGCGGCATGAAAACAAGTTCAGCCTGGAAGAGTACCGCCATACGAGAGCCTTTCCTGCGTCGAAAAATAGAGCGGATATGCGCGCTTTGAAAAATAACAGATACGGGGTTTCAATTCAACACTTTGCCCGGTACGAGCAAAAAAACAGGGAGGAACCATGCTTACAACCAGCCACAGATCCGTCTGCCCCTACGATTGTCCTGACACCTGCGGCCTGCTGGTGTCCGTTGCGGAGGGGTGTGCCGTCTCTGTAGCCGGCGACCCGGCTCACCCGGTTACGCGCGGCCTGCTCTGCAGCAAGATGAAGCATTATGAGCAGACCGTCCACTCGCCACGCCGCCTGAAGACACCGCTGATCCGCTGCGGAGTAAAAGGGGAGGGAAAATTTGAGCCGATATCCTGGGAAGACGCCATTAAGCTGATCTGCTCGCGCTGGCAGGAGCTGATTACCCGCTACGGGGCGGAATGCATCCTGCCCTATTCCTACGCCGGCACCATGGGACTCGTGCAGCGCAACAGCGGCCACCCCTTCTTTCACAAGCTGGGTGCATCACGACTGGAGCGCACCATCTGCTCACCGGCCAAGGATGCCGGCTGGAAGGCGATTATGGGCGATACTCCGGCCATGCAACCGAACGAAATTGGCGAGAGTGATCTGGTGATTCTGTGGGGCATCAACGCCGCCGCAACCAGTATCCACGCCATGCGCGATGCTCAGGAGGCACGCCGACGCGGTGCCCGTGTCTGGGCGATCGACACCTATCGCACCCCCACCTGTGAGGCTGTCGATGAAGCCTTTATCGTTACTCCGGGTGGTGATGGCGCTCTGGCACTGGGGATGCTGCATGTGATCGAACGGGACGGTCTGCTGGACAACGCCTTCATTGCCGCCAACGTATCCGGTTTTGAAGAGCTATCAGCACAGATTCTACCCGACTGTACACCGGAGCTGATGTCGGCGCTCTGCGGGTTGCCGCCTGAAATCATCGAACGAATGGCATGTGAGTATGCCGCTGCCCGGGCACCCTTCATCCGCCTGGGAAGCGGCCTGACCCGCTACGGTAACGGGGCCATGACGGTGCGCACGATCAGCTGCCTGCCGGCAGTGATAGGCGCCTGGACGAAGCCGGGGGGCGGCATTTTCATCGGCACATCTACCGGTGCGGCGTTTCCGCTGCAGCGTGTCACCCGTGAGGATTTCATGACGGAACCTACCCGGCTGGTCAGCATGAACCAGCTGGGGGATGCGCTGACGGAACTTGATGCACCGCGCGTGATGTCACTCTACGTCTACCACTCCAACCCGGCCGCCATCGCCCCCGATCAGAATGCCGTCATACGCGGCCTGGAACGGGAGGATCTCTTCACTGTCGTACACGAGCGCTTCATGACCGACACCGCCCGCTATGCCGATATCGTGCTCCCCGCCACCAGTTCGCTGGAACAGGCCGATCTGTTCCGCTGCTATGGTGGCTACCATGCCCAGCGCTGCGATGCGGTCATTGCGCCAATCGGTGAATCAAAGAGCAATTGGGATGTTTTCCGATCGCTGGCTGTCGGCATGGGGTGGAACCACCCTTTTTTCCGGCAGAGCGCTTCTGACCTGATCGAACAGTTGGTCACATACGATACTGCCTGGCGAGATGCATCCACCACCGAACAGCTGCGACAAGGAGTGCCAGTTCTGTTAAATCTGCCGACCGATCCCAAGCGAATCTGGCTGACCGCTTCCGGGCGGATCGAGATCAAAAATGAGCGCGAGGCCGAGCCATTACCGCGCCCGTTGCCGACACACGCCGCCACTGACGGATTTCCGCTGCGGCTCCAGCCGGCGACAACCCCCTACGCACTAAACTCAAGCTTCTATGAGCGCGATGATCTGCGCACGCGGCAGGCATGCATGCACTTGCTGATGAACCGCAGTGATGCCGAACTGCGCGGCCTGGCTGATGAACAGGCGGTGATCGCCGCTAATGATCGTGGACAGGTTACGTTTACGCTGCGGATTTCGGAGCAGGTTCCAGCCGGGACGGTGGTAACAGAAGGGGTCTGGTGGCGTGAGTTTATCGCCGGAGAACGGGGTGTAAACGCCCTGACTTCGCAGCGCCTGACTGACGGCGGTCGCGGGAGTACGCTGTATGATGTGACGGTCGAGGTGCGGGCGGCGGAGTGAAATATGCGGCGGTGAGTGAAGGCCTGTGACTATCTCAAGACAGAACGACGGAGGGGAAGGAAAATCTTGTAAATCATAAAATCCCACCAATCATGGTTCAGACAAAGGAAGATCATCTCCAGGAACTGGTTGAAGTTTCCTTATCGAATCAAGAATGTTCAATGCCTTCTCAGGATTAGCCCATTCAGCACGCTCCCTGAAAAAGGTTTCTGTTTTTAAGGCAGATACTTTTTCAGCCAGTGCTAATACGATAAACTGATTCAGCGATACGTTGTCTTCACGTGCCA
Source organism: Desulfuromonadales bacterium (assembly GCA_013349325.1). Lineage (GTDB taxonomy): Bacteria > Desulfobacterota > Desulfuromonadia > Geobacterales > Pseudopelobacteraceae > JACRCG01. The sequence goes on along the minus strand of DUZX01000013.1, from coordinate 4,443 downwards.
GTGCTTTTGCATAACCGGCAAGTGAATCGGGGATGCGGAGGGCGTATTGACTCATGCTATGTCTCCTGTCATTTTGATGCATTCAGCCGGTGTCACCAGTTTCAGTGAAAAACGGTCGGCGGCGGCAGCAAAATCTTTGGTGTTAAAGGTAACCAGTGCATCAGCACTGCCATTCAAGGCAGTGTGTTACTTGTTTATATCACAATAGTTATTTTTAGATGATGTTAAATACGGGTTTAAATTGCCTATTTCAACGTTGAGGGGCAACAAGAGATTCCCATCGGTATAATAAAAACTCCAACTCATATCCTTCGATAGATCACTTCAAATTCCACTTTAAAATCACCAAGATCTGGTGTATAAATTCAAATTTAATGAAGACTATACGCCAACATCATGCCGGATAATTGTAAAAAGACAAAGGAGTCTTGAATCATGCTTAAGAACCTTAAAATCGGTACTAAAATGTTGATCATGCTGCTGTTGCCGATTGTGGGCATGCTCTATTTTGCCGCAAAGGATGTTGCCTCACGATATGACGTCACTAAAAATTCAGAATCATCGAAAATTCAGGCATCACTCGCTGTAGCGACCAGTTCCTTGATTCACGAACTTCAGAAAGAACGTGGCATGACAGCCGGATACCTAGCTTCCAAGGGTGAGAAATTCAAGACAGAATTGTCTAAACAGCGGGAGGAAACCAATAGCAAGGTAAAAAAGCTGAATGAATTTGTTACCGCAAATACTACTCGACTGGAACTCGTTAAATCGTCACTTGGCCAAGCAGGTAGTAAGCTGGAAAGACTCTCTGATATCAGAAATAATGCTGACGGCCTTAAGCTGGAAGGCAAGGAATCATTTGCATTCTATACGCAAGCTATCGGCAGTTATGTGGATATTATTTCTTCAATTGCCACAACAAGTAATCAGGCTGATGTTGTAGCTGACGCTGTAACTTACTTCTCTTTTCTGAACCTGAAAGAACAGGCTGGCCGTGAACGAGCGACATTAAATGCAGTTCTCAGCGCCGGACATTTTGAAGACGAAACCTATCGGCGCTTCCTAGGAGTCATTGCCGCTCAGAATGAGCATTTTGCCATGTTCTCAAAGTTTGCTCACCAGCAACTACTCACCTATACGAAGGAAAAACTGAATACACCTGCTGCAGCCAAGGTTGATGAGATGCGTGCAGCAGTTCTGGCTAAATCTTCAACTGGTGAATTTGGGATCGCACCGGAAACGTGGTTCACAACGATTACTGAAAAAATCAACTCCATGAAAGAAGTGGAAGATCATCTTTCCAAACACCTCATTGAAGGGGCTGATGAACTGGATTCATCGGCTAAGCGATCATTAGGGATCAGTATTGTCATTGCGCTGACCATGACACTGGCTGCCTTAGCAATCGGCTTTATGCTGTTTGTCAGTATCAGGCGACCGCTGAAAAATATGGTTTCTGTTTTGAAGGATATCGCAGAGGGTGAGGGAGATCTTACGCACCGTCTTGATGAAAATCGACATGACGAATTTGGTGAGGTATGTCACTGGTTCAACAAATTTGTTGAGAACATGCATAGCATTATTTCACAGGTTTCCAGCACAACACAGCAGGTAACAACTTCTGCAGCCCAACTGCATAGTACTGCTGAACAGATTGCAACTGCCGCAGAAGAGGTCGCCTGTCAATCAACCACAGTAGCGACAGCCAGCGAAGAGATGTCAGCAACATCAAACGACATATCACACAATTGTACATTGGCTGCTGAAGTTGCCAACCGTGCCACAGACAATGCAAAGGGTGGCGCTCATGTAGTGCAGCAGACTCTGGTAGGCATGCAAAATATTGCCGAACGGGTCAGGGAATCTGCTCATACCGTAGAAAGTTTAGGAGCTCGTTCAGATCAAATTGGCGCAATAGTAGGTACAATAGAAGACATCGCCGACCAGACCAATCTCTTAGCGCTTAATGCTGCAATTGAGGCCGCTCGTGCGGGAGAGCAAGGCAGGGGTTTTGCTGTCGTTGCCGATGAAGTTAGAGCCCTGGCAGAACGTACCACGAGGGCGACCAAAGAGATCGGAGCAATGATCAAGGGAATACAGCAAGAAACTAGCGGGGCAGTAACGAGTATGGAAAATGGCGTCACAGAGGTTGAGCGAGGCATGGAAAGTTCCCGCAAATCTGGTGAGGCTCTACAGCAGATTTTAGATGCAATCAATGATGTCACTGTGCAAGTTCACCAGATAGCAACTGCAGCTGAAGAGCAGACTGCCGTTACCGGTGAAATTTCATCCAACATCAACCAGATAACGGATGTTGTCCAGGAAACAGCAAGCGGAGGCCATGATACGGCCAAAGCGGCATCAGCACTCAACTGCCTGGCAAGCGATCTTGAACAACTGGTAGGTCGATTCAAGCTGTAAGGGATAAGGAAATTGCCGATTTACCGTTTCATATCAACATTTTCGCAGGGGCGCAATGCTTGTGCCCTCATTGCAATAGCCGAAAATGTTGATATTTCCACCAGGGCGTATGCCATAAAGCTGACATTATTCTCGGATTCAAGTGCCTGCCGAACAATCAGCTCACCATCCTCATTTTTTACGAGAGAGATAATAGCGCAGACATCAAGAACGTATCTCATGGATTAAGCTTCCGTTCTTCATGCTCAATTTCTTCCCGCTTTTTGCGTGAAAAGTCAGCACTTGAGGAAATCATCGGATACGAGCCGACAACTGTATCCAAGGCCTTTTTCCGCAGTTCCAAAGGAGAGGCCACCTCAGATTTATAGCTGCATGCATTCGACGAGAACATTTCCCGTTCGGTAAATATTTCATCGTACCCAAACCAGCTCTCAGATTATTTCCCGATCAGTAAATATCGCTTGATTTATGTCATTATCGGAGTAATAATTCCCGAAGGGGAAATATTTATGATCACAAAAACAGACACTCCAATTTCACTTGGCCTGGCAGTACGAACCGCACGTAAACGCCTCGGCTTAACGCAGCCGCAACTGGCTCTGGCTTCAGGTGTCGGTGTGCGTTTCATTGTCGAACTGGAAGCCGGCAAACCAACACTCCGCCTGGAAAACATTCTCCGTGTGCTTCATGCGCTGGGCGGGAGTCTGTGTGTTGAAGGCCTGGCAAAAGGTCAGGAGGATTAGATTATGACTCGTGAACTGAGTGTCTGGCTGTTCTGAACACACATAGGAACATTGAGTCAGATTGATGGCCGCTTGAACTTTTCCTATGAGAGTGACTGGCTTAATACGAGTAATTCGATCCCGTTATCGCAATCACTGCCTCTTCAATCACAGGCGTTTGATGATCGTGCCACCCGTCCATTTTTTGCAGGGCTTTTGCCTGAAGGAGACAAGCGTAAGTTAATCGCCCAGACCCTGCACGTTTTGTTGGAGCCAGGGCAGATGCCACAAACCCAAGATAAACACGATCTCGTTCGTTGGCTCGATGAAGGAAAGCTTTTACGCCTTCTCGATGAAATGCCAAAACGCCCGATGCTCGCCGGTGAAGAAGGATTGCGGTTATCTCTGGCGGGCGCACAGGACAAGCTCCCCGTGGTTGCCAAAGGTGATCGTATCGGTTTCCCTCATTAATTTCCTGAAGAATCGAGAAAAGCATGGCAACAAATGACATCAAAGAGTTGATTACGCCAAAAAACCTGCGTGCTCTTGCCGGCCTCCGTTCCTTTATGCGAGGCGAAGAGTATTTTGACGAGGGGGCAGTTGGGCCGGTCTCCGAAAAAGGCGGCGTCATCTCCGCCAAGGTTCACGGTACCCGTACCTACGACGTGCGACTTAAAGTCACACAGGGCAAGAATGAGCAAGCGAAACTTGACTACACCTGTACCTGCCCGGTCGGACAGGACGGCGATTTCTGCAAACATTGCGTTGCGCTGGGATTGGCGTGGCTGGAAAAAACTGCCGATATTGAAATAGCCGAATTCAGCGAACCGTCAGCATCGACCACCACTAAAAAGATTTCTGATGATGATATCCGTTCGTGGCTGGAATCACAGGATACGAAGACCATTCTGGACATGCTGATGGTGCAAGTGACAACTGACGGGCGACTGCGGGAAGAACTGGTACTGAAAATAACCAAAGAAAAAGCTGTCGGCATTGATCTGAACGCTTATCGCAAGGGGCTTCGCAGCGCGTTTCATACCAGTGGATTTGTTGATTACTACAACATGGGTGATTTTGCCGACGGCATCAACAATGCTTTGGACAGCCTGGATCGTCTGTTTGAAGAAGGCTTTGCGGCCGAGACCATGCAGCTTTGAGTCTGTAAAATAATAATATGACTTTTTTAACTCAATGTGTTAGTTGTTGTGCATGGATATTGAATCAGCAGTCAAAGAGCGTTTTCAAAATATTGAGTGGGCTCTTGATGAGCGGATGCGGCGTTTGTTTGCTGCATCTG
>DUZX01000012.1 GCA_013349325.1 Desulfuromonadales bacterium | reverse complement strand
TTCTCCGGACTCAGGACAGATTTTCTCACTCTCCGGGATATCCAGCTCAACCCGTTTCACCGGCAGATCATCCGGGAAGGAGATGGTGTCGCACCCCTTGTTCTTCTTCACTTTATTCCGCTCTTTCTTATCCATATCTGCTACCTCATTTCTGTCCGGTATCTGTGACCAGATTTGACGCTGCGTGAATATAGCCTGTATTCAGTGTATGAGCAATTACGGATAGGGGGACACCATGGGATACTTTCCAGATGACAGGGGGTTCAGGCGATTCATCAAAACAATCGGGCCATGGTTTGAGGGCATTGCGAAATTTGTCGCTATCATGGCGCGGCACAATGACGATATCTATACTGGTGAGCGACTGATGCTGCAGAAACTGGAGCGTGAAACCTTCAAGATCGACAAGTATATGAAGGAGCTGAAAAGTCGATTCACAGCGGAAGATGATGAGATTTCACGGACTACCGAAGGTATGTGAATAGGGCATTTGCCGGAAAAGAACCTATGAGGTTGCACTGTTATTGCATTAAACGGCATCTCCGTTTTCCCCTTGACAAAACTTATCAAGGATGCCGCTAATTTCGGAGGCAATTCTGGAGGAGGCAATTCCGGATTGCAATACGCCGGAATAATGGTAGATTTACTCGATAAAATATCAAACAGATTTGGAGAATATATGTCGCTAGATTTTTCGCCATTGGAGAAAGCCATCAATAGCCTGAACCGTGCCCTTGCAAGGGCGCTCTCCGTACCTGACGATGAAGAGCTTCGCGATGCCTGCATCCAGAGGTTCGAATATACGTTTGAGCTTTGCTGGAAGATGTTGAAGCGCCAACTGGAGTTGGAACTGCCAAACCCGGCTGAGGTTGACGGTTACAGTTACCGCCAGCTCTTCAGGATAGCTGCCGAACGGGCAATGGTTCTGGATGTGGAGGCGTGGTTTGATTATCGTGAGCGTCGCAACATCACCTCCCATACCTACGATGAAGAGAAGGCAGCCAAAGTATTTGAGGCGCTGCCCGCTTTTGCAGGACATGCGACTGAACTGATGTCCCGCTTGAAGTCCCGTTCCGGGGAAAATTGATGGATCTGAAACCGGAGCACCGCCGCATCATCTGCGATATTTTTGCCACCCATCTGCCCGACCGTGAAGTTCGCCTCTTCGGCTCCCGCGCCACCGGCACTGCCAAGCCAAATTCCGATATAGACCTTGTAGTAATGGGAGATGATCCACTCCCGCTAACAACTATGAGAATCCTGCGTGACTCCTTTGATGACAGCGATCTGCCGTTTCAGGTGGATCTGGTGGATTGGGTGGAAACGAGTGAAGAGTTCAGGAAAATTATTGAGACCACTGCCATTCGATTGATTCCGGAGGAGATACGGAGCTAGACGATCACATGAAAATGTGCTCTGATTTACGATCTGACTTGGTGCAACTTACAAAGGAAACCAGGAACCGTTGGCATAACAGCGGAAATCATTCTCCTAACAATTCCACCACACCCAACCCTTTAGCCTTTTCCCAAAACTTCCGGTCAGCTGTCAGAAAACGGCAACCAAGTCGTGATGCCAGCACATGATAACTGGCGTCATAGACGCTGACCTTGTGTTTCATGGCAAGAGTCATGGCCTCCATGTATTCTAAGCTGTCCAGTTCGTGAATATTGAACTCAAAGGCGTTTATAAGCTCGAAGGCCTCCAATGCTTCTTCTGGCGATAGTTTGACCTTGGTGGTAAGAACATTGGCAATTTCGTAGAAAAACAGGCTCGGAACGGCAATCTCATTTTTACCGGAGATATGCTCAACGCGAACATGCTCGGCATGTTCCGCACACACTTCATCAGCAAAAATCCATTTCAGCGCGACTGATGAATCAAGCACAATCATCGTGCATCTCTACTTTCCCGTACCGCCTGTACAGCATCTACACCGGTTGTGGCTGTGCGGTTACGCTCCCGCCAGGCATCCATAGACCCGGACAGCGCTTCGAGCCGTTGAGCGCGGTTTTTCTTCTGAACCTTCTCCTCATATTCTGTAATGGAGAGGATAACCGCCAACGGTTTGTTGGCACGGGAAATAGTCACAGACTCGTTCTTTTCCGCCACCATATCGAGGATATGTCCCAGGTTTTTTCGTAAATCCATTGTTGTTAATGTCTGCATGGCTTAGCCTCCATTTCATGACTATACAATAGACTATGATATCAACTATATCAATCTACGTTTCTAAAAAAACTCTCATGATGTTCAAATATGACACACCCGTACTCTTTCCTAAAGGGACATTACGTCGACACTCTGGATTCCCTACAGAAGATTTCCCACGGCATACAACGGCACAACCTGGATGGCATCGTAGGCAGAAAAGTTTTCGGTGGATATCCGGACACCATACGGCAGGTTCCGCTCTTTCAAAAACAGGTTCATGCTCTGCATACTCCCCTTGCTTCCTGATTTGACCTCGAACGGCACAATGTTGTCACCTTTTTGCAGCACATAGTCCACTTCGGCATTGCTACTTTTTGCCTCACGATGCCAGTAATAGAGCGCGGGCTGTAGATTCGGGGGAGAATGTTTAACCAGTTCGGTGCCGACAAACGCTTCGGCGATGTTCCCCTTGTTGATGTCGTCGAACTGCGGAGAGGTTAGCAGCGCAGAGATGTCGTTGCGCTGCAAGCGCAGATGAATGCCGACATCGAAAAGGATTGCCTTGAACATGTTCGGCTTGATCTGCGCCCCGAGCGGAATCCCCCTGGCTGCGGTGTGCTGTACCTTGTGGACAAGCCCCGCCAGCGTCAGCATATCGAGGCATTCTTTGTACAGCGTCGATTTGACCGTCGGGTCAATTCCGGAATATTTGAATTTGCAGCCGGTCTGAAATGCGATGGCATGAAATACCTCATCCAGTCGGCCAAGCGGGGCACGGTGGCGATACTTGGCAAAGTCATCACGCGACGTGAGAATGATGTCATCAAGCAATCTCTGGCAACCGAGGATGTCCCGCTGTTCGACATAGTGCCTCACCACCTCGGGCATGCCACCGATAATCAAGAACACGCGCAACAGCTCAAGGAGTCGCCGATGAAACAGGTCAACAAGCGGATGTGCTGCTGATCCGGTCATAACCATCTGGGCAAGCGCCTCCTCGCCCAGTGCAGTGAGAAACTCGCGAAACGAGAGCGGGTGCATGAACAGGTTGGCCAGACGTCCCACCCCATGGGAAGGGATTTCGGTCAGGGCGAATTCAAGCAGTGAACCGGCGGCGACAAAGTGCAGTTCCGGAAATTCCTCATGGAAGAACCGCAGGGCACGGATGGCATCGGGGCAGGCCTGCAGCTCATCAAAGAACAGGAGCGTACTCCCGGCAATGATGGGAGTACGATAGTAGACCGCCAGCTTTTCGCAGATCGGCCGGGGATCAAGCGACCCGCTGAACAGCCCGGCCAGCTGCCGATCCTTCTCGAAGTTTACCTCCACAAAATGGGTGAACGTCTTGCCGAGCTGGCGTACAGAATAGGTCTTGCCCACCTGCCTGGCTCCACGGATTACCAACGGCTTGCGGACGGGGTCAATCTTCCATTGCTCAAGATGGCGCTCGATCGAACGTAACATGGTCACCCCATTTGCTGCTTTAGATAGCTGAAGTATGAAATGCAAGGCAATTATGGGACAGTTAAACCTGAAAGTAAAGGCAGTAAGTTATAGGACGATTTCCCCATGAAAGGAACTGAGTTGCGTTGAGTTTCCACCAGATAGTGCGTCTGTTTGCCGGTGCGCCAGGGGTAGTTATTCAGACAGATGCTCATGCTTTTCAGCTTCGCTCCCCAGGGCATGCACTTTCAGATTGATGTTTTTTCTGAACAACTCTGGTTAGTGAGAAAATCAGCAAAACTTTGATATATCACTCGTGTCATTTCAGGAATGTCCAAAATTGTCACACCCCGGGTGTACTCCTGGATCATTACGATCACAAAAGGAGGCACACCATGGCAGCAGACACCGACAAGCAGCAGAAAGACAACGGACTCAAGGACTACGGCATCATCTACATCTCCGGGGCGATCAACAGCGGCACCGCCGAAGGCGTCTGCAAGGAGATCATCGGCCTCAACATCAAGGGTGAGGTCAACCAGATTCAGATGACCATCAACTGCCGACCTTCACAAACAACGTTGGAAAAATCGAAGCAACTAGAAATTATTATGAAATAATTCCGGCCACGAGTGAACACATATATAAAACGGTTGACAGCATTTCCCAAGCGATATAGCTTAATATTAAGCTATATGATTTTGATACATACAACGTTACGTCCACTGAGGTAAGCGATGAAGCTTACAGAAAAATCAACATACCTCGCCCTGAACACCTATACTAAGCTGATGCGGGCGGCTGAATCGGTAACCAGCAGAGTGCATCGTGTTTTGACAACCCCGAAGCTCACCATCAGCCAGTTTGGAGTACTTGAAGCTCTCTATCATAAGGGCCCATTGTGCCAACGTGATATCGGCTCAAAGATACTCAAAAGTTCGGGAAATATTACAATGGTGATCGACAACCTTGAGAGACAGAACCTGGTGAGTCGAATAAGAGACGAAAAAGACAGGCGCTATTTGACCGTTAATCTTACGGAATCAGGGACAGATCTGATTGTCACCGTATTCGCTGATGTTGAAGCAGCAATCGTTACGGAAATGTCTTCACTTGAAGAGGGCGAACAAGAATTGCTTGGTCAGTTGTGTAAAAAACTCGGTATGAGAGAAGAAAAGTAGTATGAAGAAGTTTTTTAAAGTTTATGGCTTACTATTAAATCAATATCAAAACGAAAGGAGAATCGTCATGAAAAACATTATCGTATCAATCAGCACCATTATCGCCCTGGCCCTGCCGACATTCGCATCCGCCGCTACCTGGACAATAGATCCCGATCACTCCAATATCGGATTCAAAGTTCGTCACCTGATGGTGTCTAATGTGAAAGGCAGCTTCGAAAAACATACCGGCACCGTCGAGATCGATGACAAGGACATCACCAAATCGAAAGTAGAAGTCAGCATTGATACCAATTCCATCAATACCAATGTCCAGAAGCGTGATGAACATCTGCGCAGCGCTGATTTCTTCGATGTCGCTAAATACCCGACAATGACTTTCGTATCGAAGAAGGTTGCCACGGCCGGCAAGGATAAACTGAAAGTAACGGGTGATTTGACATTACACGGTATAACCAGACAGGTTGTTCTTGATGTTGAAGGTCCTACAAAAGAAAGCAAAGACCCGTGGGGTAATATCCGTAAAGGTGCAACAGCCACAACAAAGATCAACCGCAAGGATTTCGGTCTGGTATGGAACAAGGCGTTGGAAACAGGTGGTGTTGCTGTAGGAGAGGAGATCACCATTACCCTCGAAATAGAAATGATCAAGAAGTGAGCGAAGAGCCTGATCACGTCAGACGGGATAGTTCGCACCGTTCTGACGTGATCAGCTGAGTTGTTTGCAGGAGAACTACAATGAACCACAGATTTTCACCGCTATTCGTTTCACACGGCGCTCCGACAATAGTAATAGAAAATAGTCCAACCCGTGACTTTTTGCGGCAACTGGGCAAAAATAGTGGACAGCCCAAGGGGATCGTCTGCGTTTCAGCCCACTGGACGACTGCGGAACCTCGCGTGACTATGCATCCCCATCCGGAAACGATGTATGACTTCGGAGGATTTCCGGATGAACTCTACTCGCTCACGTATCCGGCGCCCGGTGATCCCGTTCTGGCAGAGCGTGTTCTTGCGCTGCTCCAGAGCAGCGGCATCACGGGCGATAAGGATATGTCCCGTGGCTTCGACCACGGCGCGTGGACACCACTCATGCTGATGTATCCGGATGCCGATATTCCGGTAATTCAACTCTCGGTTCAGCCGCACCTGGGCCCTGCGCATCACCTGGCGATGGGCAGGGCACTGCAGCCACTTCTCGATGAAGGTGTACTTATCCTGGGGAGTGGCTCGGCAACCCATAATCTACGCGACTTTTTCGGAAGCACGCTGGATGCTGCACCTTTGTCATATGCTCAGGAGTTTGCCGGGTGGCTGACGAAAGCAATCGTTGAAGGGCGCACAGATGAACTGCTCGACTATGAAAAGCGAGCTCCGCAGGCGCTGAGAAATCATCCGACTCCGGAACATTTCCTGCCAATATTTGTTCCGATGGGAGCTGGCGTCAATGGGAAATTGCTTCATGATGCCTATAGCTACGGATTTCTCAATATGGCCGCATATCAGTGGTAATGGCGTGTCGAACGCTCTATGAGCATTAACCTTCAGAAAAGGAGAAAGTCATGAAAGTACTCATCGTTCAATACAGTATGTATGGACATATCTACAAAATGGCTGAAGCGGTAGCGGAAGGGGTACGTCAGGTTGCAGGGTGCGAGGCGGTCATCAAGCGCGTACCGGAAACACTTCCGGATGAGGTGCTGGTGATGATGGGGGCGCTGGACGCCCAGAAGGGTATGGCGCATGTCCCGGTTGTTACCGTAGATGATCTGGCCGCTGCTGACGCCATTATTTTCGGAACTCCGACCCGGTTTGGAAATATGTGCGGACAGATGCGCCAGTTTCTCGATGCCACCGGGGGACTCTGGATGAAAGGTGCCTTGGTCGGTAAGGTCGGGAGCGTATTTGCAAGCTCCGCCACCCAGCACGGCGGTCAGGAATCAACCATCCTCAGCTTTCACACCACGCTTCTGCACCACGGAATGGTGGTCGTCGGACTGCCGTATTCTTTCGCCGGGCAGATGGGTGTGACGGAACTGACCGGAGGGTCACCGTATGGAGCAACAACAATTACCGGAGGTCAGGGTGAACGGATGCCGAGTGAGAACGAGCTTGCTGGTGCCCGTTATCAGGGTGCGCATGTAGCCGGCATCGCATTAAAGCTGAAAGGGTAGAAAATTTCGCTGAAAACGGGCCGCCTGCAACTGGTGATAAATGGCGCACGGCATGCTTTTATTCGGCAGCGTCCATGTTGGTGCGCAGTTTACCGGCTGTTGTCCAGAGGGTTTTCTTTATGTCTGCGACTATGGGTTATGTAGTCGTTTTTTGTGTCTAAGGGGCATGCATTTGGCCTGCCGGGGTTTCAGAAAGATGCGTAAGCCTTGAAGTAACTATACTTTTCGGAAGAACAATCGTAAAACAGCTCCCTTCTCCCGCGTTACTGACCACGGTAATTCTGCCGTCGTGTCCCTCTATGATGGCTTTGACGATGCTTAATCCCAGTCCGCTGCCGTTGCTGCTCCGTGACGTCGCAGCCCGGTAAAACCGTTCGAAAATCCGTTCCAAATCGGCACTGCCGATGCCGTTACCACCGTCCCGTACTTCAATGACGAGCTCTCTGCATTCGTTAATCGTTGTAGAAATAATGACCTTTCCGCCGGCATGGTTATAGCGGATTCCATTTTCCACCAGGTTAAGAAGTGCTTCTTCCAAGGCGGTGCGTACACAGGACATCTGCAGATCGTCATCACTATCTGTTGTTACGCAAATCTCACGTTCGGCCGCAAGCGGGGCCGTGAGGCGAACGGCATAAGCTACCAGATCACGAATATAAACCGGTTCATATCTGCTGGCAGATATCAGGCCCGCATCCAATCGTGCCAGCGAGAGGAGGTCATTGACAAGATGGGTGATGTTTTTTGTTTCGCTCCGTATGGATTTGATGGTTTCGACATATTCCTCTGAACGTCTCTCGCTCAGGAGCGTTACATCGCATTGTGTCGTAATAACCGCCAAGGGCGTCTTCAATTCATGGGAAGCATCAGCTACCAGTCGTTTTTGACTTTCAAACACATGGTGTAACCGGACGAGCATGGAATTACTGTCCCATTCGTAGTCGCTTGCGTAAATGTGCTCTATAAGTTCTGTCCGGCTGATGACCCTGCCGCTGTTGAGAGCCAGATAATGCAGCAGGTCGTATTCACGGGCGGAAAGTGACAGTCTCTTTTCTGCCCTCGTTACCGTCCGGGAATTGCTGTCTATCGTCAGGTCACCTACCGTTATCAGCGGAGATGATTGGCCACGGCTTCTGCGGATAAGAGCCCGCAGGCGGGCGATTAATTCTTCCAGATCGAATGGTTTGGCCAGGTAATCGTCGGCTCCGAGGTTCAAGCCCCTGATACGGTCCTCGACATCTCCACGCGCCGTAACAATGAGTACCGGCACAGCATTGCCCTTTTCGCGTAATCCCTTGAGAATGGTGAGACCGTCCACTTCCGGGAGCATCAGGTCGAGCAGCAATGTGTCGTAAGGATACTGTTCAGCCTGATACTGTCCCTCAGTGCCGTTGCAGGCCAGATCTACCACAAATCCCTGCTCCTCCAGGCCTTGTTTAAGTAGTCTGGCCAGCCGTTTTTCATCTTCAATAATGAGAATTTTCATCGGCTGATCCTCTCGCGGCGCCTTGGTGGTGCGAACAAAAATCAGTCATCATCATCTCTGTGCGAACCGTGGGGCTATTCAGTTTTACCCATCGGAATAATGGATCCGACCAGCGGCACCTTAAATACGTTGGCTGTGAAGTCATAGTTATTGACTACAACCACCGCCGAAGTTCCCGTCATGATTAGCAACATCATACCGATAATCGGGTGTGAAGAATGGATTCCACGGGTTGAAGCTGTTGTAACTTTTCTTCCGCTGAGCATACTGAAAGCCGTATTTTCCCGATGCACAACGGTGTGGACAACTACTCCGACGAGATGTACCGTGATAACTCCCAGCAAGGCATACGATACGAGCTCATGCATTTCTTCAAATATTTTGCTGCCCGGAATCAACAGTCCTGAAAGAACTGATCCGATAACCAATAGCAGCATCATAATAATCGCGTAACTTGCCGCCGGGTTGTGGCCAGTATAGCGCTCAGCTGTGCCTGTAAGCGTGCTGCACAGATAATCAAAAGCTTCTTTGGGGGTATAGAGAAACGATCTGAATCGTGCATATCTGCTCCCCGCAAAACCCCACATTACTCGAAATATTACGATAGGCAACAGAAGTGCACCGCACAGCATGTGGACGGAAAAAGCCCTGCTCTGTTCAGGAGAGGCCAATGCCAGAGCAAATGCGGTACAGCATCCTGCTGCAAGCAGCCAATGGCTGAGACGGGTCGGTAGATCCCAGATAAGTTCAGGTTTCATGGTCTGCCTTCAGTCTCCCGATAATTGTTATTTTTTTGCGCGTTTTACTTCGATTTTGGTAGCTGTGAAGACTTTGCCGGTATTGGTTCCTTCAACTTCAACGTATGAACCGGATACAGCTTTGCCGTACTCTTCCTTAATGCGAGTTTCACCGGTTACCTTGATCTCACGTCCGTTGACGATCCATAAACCTCCTCTGTCAGCGGGGATTTTCTGCACGGTTCCATACAATTTGCTTTCGCTCTTTTGTGATTCGTGCTTTTCAGACCCTTCACTCTCTCTGTCACTGCTGGAGAATACCGGACCGGCGCCGATAGTGACTGATAAAGCGATTCCTGCAACAATTGCTGTACTTTTTGCCGCCATCTTCAATCCTGTTTTTGTTTGTGATCTGCTTGTCATGACTGACTCCTCGTCTAAAGTTATATGGAATTCATATGAAGAATCCCTTGCGAGTCAGACAATATCACACTGAATATTAAAGACTCGTTAAAGGAAATGTTTTTTTCAGGAGGCCGCAACTTTAATACGATTTATTTCTGAGGCCGAACGCCCTCAAGTCCGCTATCGTCCCCTTTCTACGAGAGATTGAGAGGAGAGTTGGGATGGATGCCAAACGAGGAAAGTGGGATGCAAGATGATGGCGTGGTTCAAAACAAATATCTGTTATGTTTTTTGAAAATGATGTAGCGTTGGATGCCGTTGACTACCACGAACGCTTGTACACTCTCGGTAGTCTTACAAGAGGTGGCGATGATGGAAGATGATAAAAATCCTGAATCCGGATACGTTTTTTTCGATGCTCAGGCGGTATCAATCCTGCAGGCGGTTTTTCCGGAAGAGCCTGCCAAAGCAGAAACAGTCTGTGCAACAGAGGCTTCAAAGACTGTGCTGGTTAAGTTTATGATAACCCGTCAGGATGAGAAGGATCTTTGTAGCCTGGGGTATAGCCAGGCTGAGATCGACAGGATTACACCTCAAGAAGCCGATGATATCATCAAAGCCGCGACGAAGGCGCCAGACAGGTCACCTGAACAAACCTCCGTAGCGTAATATCCTCTCCCGCCTGCCGCTATCGTTTCTCTTTTGCATTCCCTTCGGCACGCCCATCCACACCACCGCCAAGCACCTTGTAGAGCGTTACCTGACTGGAAAGCCGGGCCAGACGCGTGCTGATCAGCGCCTGTCGGGCAGCATACAGCGAACGTTGTGAGTCCAGCACCGTCAGATAACTATCCACCCCCGCATCAAAGCGCGCCTGTGAGAGTTTGTAACTCGAAGCTATCGCGTCGGTGAACGATTGCTGGGCGCTCAGCTGACTGTCAATAGTCCCCCGTTGTGCCAGAGCATCAGCCACTTCGCGGAAAGCAACCTGAATCGCCTGCTCGTAACGGGCAACGGCGATATTCCTGTCGGATTCGGCCACGCTCTGATTGGCGCGATTGCTGCCGCCATCGAAGATCGGCAGGGTGATCTGTGGCGCAAATTTCCAGGCAAATGATCCGGGCTTGAAGAGAGCTGTCAGGTCATCGCTACCAAAGCCGACGTTTGAAACCAGGCTGATGCGAGGAAAAAACGCTGCCCGCGCGGCACCGATAGTGGCGTTGGCCCCTTTTAATGCAGCTTCAGCCTGAAGAATGTCGGGGCGCACCAGCAGTACATCTGACGGCAGGCCGGGGGTGAGCTCCGTGAGGTACGTTGTCGAATCGGAGAGCGATGTCGGTACCAGCTCCGGAGTCAGCTGCGTACCAACGACCAGACTCAGGGCGTTTTCATCAAGTGCCACCAGCGCCGTGTAGCGGGCGATATCCACCCGTGCCGCATCAACCGTGGTCTGTGCCTGAAAGACGGTTAAAGATGAGATAATACCGGCATCAGATCGACTTTTGGTGAGTTTGTACGACTCCTGTTGGTTGAGCAGCGTCTCATTGGCCAACTTCAGGCGTTCGCGGTCGGCCACAAGTGTCAGATACGTGGAGGCAACCTGCGAAACAAGGCTGATCTGTACACTGCGGTGCGCCTGTTCCGTGGCCAGAAACTGTTCCAGGGCTTGATCCTTAAGACTGCGCACCCGCCCGAACATATCCAGCTCGTAGGAGCTGACGCCGAGGCCGACGGTATATTGCTCGGTTGTTATGGCCCGATCTTTACCGGAGAGGGTTTCGGCAATCCTCTGGAAACCTGCACCGGCGTTTGCATCAACCTTCGGCAGCAGATCGGCACGTTTGATCTGGTATAAGGCTTGTGAACGCTCGATGTTCAGGGCCGCAACCCGCAGGTCGCGGTTATTCTCGAGAGCCAGAGCAATCAGCTTCTGTAGCTGCGGATCGACAAAAAACTCCCGCCAGGGGATGTCGGTAACCTTTTTGCCGACCGGAGTGGCGGCTTCAACCTTATAAGCCGGTCCGCTCGGCCAGACAGCCGGAACCGGCGAAGTCGGCTGGGCATACGTGGGAGCCATGCTTGCGCAGCCGGTTAAAGACGTGATGCTATACAACAGTATTGAAACACAGAGCAAATGCGATTTCATATCAGTGTACCTCCGGGGAGCTACCGGCGACATGGGCAGCGACGGGAACCTTCTTTTTGGCAAACAGTCGCGATACCAGCACGAAGAAAAACGGAATAAAAATCAGGTCGATGAAGGTGGCCGAGAGCAAGCCGCCGGTAACGGCTGTGCCGATGGCGTTCTGGGCGGCGGCACCGGCTCCCTTGGTCAGTGCCAGCGGCAGGGTGCCGAAGAAGAACGCCAGCGACGTCATTATGACCGGACGAAGTCGAATCTTGACCGCTGACAGTGTTGCCTCAACCAGATCATGCCCCTGGTGCATCTGCTCTTTGATGAACTGGATGATCAGAATGGCGTTCTTGGTTGAAAGACCAATGGTTGTCAGCAACCCTATCTGAAGATAGACGTCGTTGGGGAACATGCGCAGCTTGACAGCGACGACGGCCCCGACCAGTCCCAGCGGCAGCATCAGCAGGTTGACGAACGGGATGGTCCAACTCTCATACAGTGCCGCTACGGAAAGAAATACCACCAAAAGCGAAATGGCATACAGCACCGGCGCCTGTGCCCCGGCGTTCCTTTCTTCGTAGGAGAGACCTGTCCATTCATAGCCGATCCCGGCCGGCAGTTGAGCGGCCATCCTTTCCACTTCTTCCATGGCTTCGCCGGTACTGATTCCGGGCGCGGCCTGTCCCAGAATTTCAACCGATGGAATGCCGTTGTAGCGTTCAAGACGGGGTGAGCCGAACTGCCAGCGGGCGGTGGCAAAAGCTGAGAATGGTATCATCTCCCCTTTTTTATTACTGACGTACCAGCGGTTGATGTCCTCCGGCAGCATGCGGTAACGGGGGTCGGATTGCAGATAGACCTTCTTGACCCGTCCGTTCTGGATGAAGTCATTAACGTAGGTACTTCCCCAGGCAGTAGCCAGTACCGTGTTGATATCGGTCTGCGAAATCCCCATGGCTCCGGCCCGGACATCATCAATGTCAAGCTTGAACTGGGGTGAATCGTCCTGGCCATTGGGGCGCACAGCTTTGAGTTTGGGGTTCTTCATGGCCATGCCCAACAGCTGGTTACGCGCCTCCATCAGTTTTTCATGCCCCAAGCCACCGCGATCCTGCAGCTGCAGATCGAATCCGTTGGCAACGCCCAGTTCCAGCACCGCCGGCGGTGAAAACGCGAAGGCCAGACCGTCCCTGAACTGTGAGAAGGCCCCCATGGCCCGACCGGCCACGGCCGACGCCTTCATGTCGGGCGTCTTGCGAAGATCCCAGTGTTTGAGTCTGACAAAGGCCAGCCCCATATTCTGTCCACGGCCGGCAAAACTGAATCCGGCCACGGTGATGACCCCTTGCACTGTTTTGGATTCCTTCTCCAGAAAATGCTGTTCCAGCTGTCGTATTACCGCGATGGTCCGTTCCTGGGTGGCCCCGGCCGGCAGCTGAACCTGACAGATAATGAAACCCTGATCCTCATCCGGGAGGAACGATGTCGGCAGATTCAGGAAAAAGAATACCATGGCAGCCACAATGGCGCTGTAGACCACCAGATAGCGCACCGGCTTGCCGAATGAGCGACCGACGATCCTTTCATAATTGTGCCGACAGAATTCAAAAGCGCGGTTGAAGTAACGGAAGAAACCGGCAAACCAGCCGCTCTCACCGGCATGATGTCCCTTGGTAACCGGCTTGAGCAAGGTTGCGCAGAGGGCCGGAGTCAGTATCATGGCTACCAGAACTGACAGGATCATGGCGGAGATGATGGTAATGGAAAACTGGCGGTAGATGATGCCGGTAGAGCCGGGAAAGAAGGCCATCGGCAGGAAGACCGCCGTCAGAACGGTGGCGATACCCCACAGGGCGCTGGTGATCTGCCCCATAGATTTGATGGTCGCCTCCTTGGGTGGCAGACCCTCCTCGGTCATGATGCGTTCCACGTTTTCGACCACAACGATCGCGTCATCCACCAGCAGACCGATAACAATAACCAGGGCGAACATGGTCAGCGTATTGATAGAGAAGCCGCAGGCCGCCAGGACCCCCATGGTACCCAGTAAGACGACCGGTACCGCAATGGTTGGAATCAGAGTTGCGCGGATGTTCTGCAGAAAGAGGAACATGATGACGAAGACCAGAAAGACCGCTTCAACCAGGGTGTGAACAACCTCTTCAATGGAGATTTTGACAAAGGGGGTGGTGTCGTAGGGGTAGACCACCTTCATGCCGGCCGGGAAATATTTCTCCAGCTCCGCCATCTTTGCTTTGACCCGATTGCCGGTTTCCAGGGCGTTGGCTCCTGCCGCCAGACGTATGGCCATGCCGCCCAGCGGTTTGCCGTTGTAGTACGACTGAATGTCGTAGTTTTCGGTGCCGATCCTGCTTTCGGCCACATCCTTGAGTTTGACCGTGGAACCATCAGGATTGGTCCGCAGGATGATGGCATCGAACTGCTCAGCATTCTGGAGCAGCGTGCGGGCATTGATGGTGGCATTCAGCTGCTGACCCTGATTGGCGGGAGTACCGCCGAACTGTCCGGCGGAGACCTGGACATTCTGCGACTGTAGGGCGGTGATGACATCGTTCGAGGTCAGGTGGTAGTTGTTCAGCCGCGACGGATTCAGCCAGATGCGCATGGCATTCTGGGTGCCGAACAGCTGCAGTTCGCCGACCCCCGCCAGACGGCTGACGATATCCTGGACATTTGAAACCATGTAGTCGGTCAGGCTGTTGCGGTCCATGGAGCCGTCTTCCGATACCAGGCCAACGATCAGCAAAAAATTTCTGGTGGATTTGACGACCTGGATCCCCGAGCGCTGCACGATCTGAGGCAGCAGCGGTACGGCCAGCTGTAGCTTGTTCTGCACCTGTACCTGGGCGATGTTGGGATCGGTGCCGGCCTTGAAAGTTAGCGTAATACTGACCGCGCCGGCCGAATCACTCGTCGATGACATGTAGATCAGATTATCGATGCCGTTCAGCTTCTGCTCAATGACCTGGGTAACCGTATCCTGCACGGTCTGGGCTGAGGCGCCCGGATAGGTGGCATTGATGGCGATCTGCGGCGGTGCGATTGGTGGATACTGGGAAACCGGCAGCTTCTTGATCGACAGCAGGCCGGCCAGCATGACCATGATGGCGATCACCCAGGCGAAGATCGGGCGATTAATGAAAAAAGTAGGCATGGAGAGAGCTCCTTATGTTACAGAAGACAGAATTCAGGAGACAGAATTCTGAATACTGACTCTTGATAATTATTTTTTAGCTGCTGCCGGTTGTGGCGCACCAGCTGTTGGCGCCGCCGGTTTACTCCCAAACGGTACCGCTTTTACCACTGTTCCCGGCCTGGCCTTCTGTAGCCCTTCCAGAATAACTCGATCGCCCGCTTTCAAGCCTTCACTGACCAGCCAGCTGTCACCCACTGTCCTGATCACTTTGATCGGTCGCGGCTCAACCTTTTCTTCTGTTCCAACGGTCATGACCACCGCATCTCCTTTCGGATTGCGGGTCACACCGCGCTGCGGCACCAGTATCGCTGATTCGCTGACCCCTTCTTCGACAACCGCACGGACAAACATGCCCGGCAGTAGGGTCTGATTCGGATTGGAAAACAGCGCCCGCAGCGTTACGGAGCCGGTGCTCTGGTCTACCGTTGCCTCGGAAAACTTCATGATTCCCGGCGTCGGATACGCGCTGCCATCTTCTAAGAGCAGCTTGACTTTAGCCTTGGCGGAGTCCCCTTTTTTCACGAAGCCGCTGGCCAGATTCTGTTTCAGTTTCAATAGTTCGGCAGTTGACTGGGTTACATCCACGTACATAGAGTTCAACTGCTGGATCGTTGCCAGTGCAGTTGGCTGGCTGGCAGTCACAAGGGCACCGTCGGTTACGGTTGAGCGTCCGATTCTCCCGGAAATGGGAGCCGATATCCGGGTGTAGGCCAGGTTGATCCGCGCACTCTCCAGAGCAGCCTTTGCTGCGGCGACATCCGCTTCGGCCTGCTTGAGTGAGGCCTGGATATCATCATTGTCCTGCTGGCTGACCGCCTTGATCCTGACAAGATCCTGATAGCGACCCGCTTTCAAGCGCACCGCAAAGAGGTTGGCTTCTGCACGGGCCTGAGCGGCCTGGGCGCTGGCGTAGGTTGCTTCGTACGCGGCGGGGTCAATCTGGTAGAGCAGTTGTCCCGCCTTGACATCCGAACCTTCGGTATAAAGACGTTTTTTGATGATGCCGCCGACCTGGGGGCGTACTTCAGCGATCAGCTGCGGCACTGTTCGGCCGGGTAATTCTGTGGTCAGGGCGACTCGCCCTTGCGTGATAGTCATAACTCCAACCTCCGGCGGACCCGCTTTGGGCGGCGGCTGAGGAGGCTTGCTGCAGGATGTTGCCAGCAGGCTTACGGCAAAGATTCCGACGACACATACTGTTGATCTGTTCATGAATTTCATAGGCACCTCTGAGAGTGTGGTATCAGCTAATGTAATTATCGTTTTACTCCGTCCCAGCACGCCTCAATGCTCCTGGTGATCAACACCTGGTCCAGTGAGACAAATCCGAGAATCTGATCGCGTGCCACCGTCAGGATCGGTCCGAAGGCCAGTGAAAACATGATCACTAACGGCAAATTCTTCATCTCCTGTCGGGCAATCCCTTCTTCAAAAAGATCCCGAAAAACGTGGCACTCCTCTTTGTCGCCCAGGATTTTATCTCGCCGATAATCTGTGCCATAGGGGGAATTGTGGAACTGTTCCAGGTAGCGGAAGTCAAGCGGGTATTCGATGAAATAGCGCAGCAATGCTGTGCCAAGGTGGATGAAACGCTCCCGAATCGGTTTGTCGGTGGAGTATCCTTCCTGAATACAGGGGTACATGCGCTCTTCAAGATCCTGGTAGAGTTCGGTGATCAGGACATCCTTGTTTTCAAAATAGCGATAGATGGTTCCCGCTCCCACCCCGGCCTTATCGGCAATCATCGCCATCGGAGCGCCGTGGAAGCCGTTTTCGGCGATAAGTTCCAGTGCGGCACGGCTAATCTCTTCACGCTTGTCAGGCTTGGTCATGATCAACTCCCATTGTCCGGAATGAACGTTCATTCTTAAATATATGTTTGGAGTGGGGATGTCAACATCAAAGAGAGTTAGCACTTGAAAAAAACTGCCAGTTCCGTACACTGTAACGCGAATCAGCAACCATATCCCATCCGGAGGTAGCTATGGACAGACGAACCTTTCTAAAAGCGAGTGGTGCAGCATCACTGCTGGCACCGATACTGATCAGGAAAGCATTGGCAGCCAGAGAACAGCCGCTGGTCGTTGTGGCGGAAGGGAGCGACTATGCTGCCATTACCCGCAAGGCGATCAACGCACTGGGGGGCATCAAAAAATTTGTCAAGCCGGGCAATGTTGTCGTCGTCAAGCCCAATATGGGGTGGGACCGCTCCGTGGAACTGGCCGCCAATACTCATCCGTTGGTGGTGCGGGCGGTTGTGGAGGAATGTCTGGCGGCCGGCGCCAAAAAAGTCAAGGTCTTCGACAACACCTGCAACGACGCACGGCGCTGCTATGTCAACAGCGGCATTGAGAACGCCCTCAAGGGACTTAAAAATGTTGACTGCAAACAGATTGAAACGGAGCGCTTCAGCAAGGTGACCCTGAATGGCCAGTTTCTTAAGGAGTGGGAGCTGTACGATGAAGCCCTGACGGCCGATGTCTATATCAACGTGCCGGTGGCCAAACATCACGGGCTCTCCAAACTGACGCTCGGGCTGAAAAACATCATGGGTATCATGGGGGGCAAACGCGGCTATATCCACCGTGATCTTGAAGTCGCTCTGGCTGACGTGAATGCCCATTTCAAGAGTCATCTGACGATTATCGATGCGACCCGCATCCTGACGAATCATGGTCCGCAGGGGGGCAATATTGCTGATGTGAAGGTACTCAACAAGGTGATCGCCTCGGTTGATGTGGTCGCAGCCGATGCCTTTGCAACCACGCTGTTCGGTCTGAAACCGAGCGATATTGCTGTAACCGTGGCGGCCCACAAACGGGGATTGGGTGAGATGGATCTCAGTAAAATCAGGGTTTTCAGGGCGTGACCGAATGAAACGGACTCCGGCCCGCATCTGCCAGCTGCTCTTTCTGGCGCTGTTTCTGATCCTGTTCATGCAGACCGAGTATCGCGGTCGCGACGAGATCAACGCAGCCGTGAATACCTTCTTCCGGGTTAATCCATTGGTACTCTTCAGCTATCTGCTGGCGGCCAAATCCTGGAGCTGGCTGCTGCTGCCGGCGCTGCTGATGACCTTGGCAACGCTGATTCTGGGTCGTTTTTTCTGTGGCTGGATCTGCCCGCTGGGAACGATTCTCGATCTGGTGAGCACCCGCATTCGTAAAACGGCTCCACTCAGAATTCTGCAGGGGAATACCAAATACTGGCTGCTGCTGCCGCTCCTGACGGCATCTTTGTTTAATCTCAATGTGAGCGGACTCTTCGATCCAATCGCCATCCTGTTGCGCGGCCTGACGTTTCTGCTCCATCCGCTCTTGGGGTTGGTTTCCCGTTCCGGGTGGGTCTCGCTGTACGGTCTGATCGGAGAACGTCGCGATACGCTGGCGCCGGCCTACAATCTGATCAGAGATAATATGCTCCCCTTTCGTGACGCCCTCTATCCGCTGGCGTTGCTCTCGGGCATGATCCTGCTGGCCGTGATCGCTCTGGAACGTTTCGAGACGCGCACCTGGTGCCGCACCCTCTGCCCGCTCGGTACGCTGCTGGGATGGTTGGCGCGTTTTTCTCTGCTCCGCAGAACGCCGACCGGTCTGTGCGCCGATTGTGGTGTCTGTCGTGACATATGCCCGACCAGTTTCCGGCAGGGTCATCTGGATAAGGAAGAGTGCGTACTCTGTCTGGATTGTCAGGATGGCTGTCCGCACGGTCGGATTTCATTCCGCCCGAAATTGACCCTGAAGAGGGCCGGTCCACTGCGGCCGGAGCGCAGGGTCTTGTTGGGTGGCATGGCGGCCGGACTTATGCTGGCGATCCCGGCCCGTTTTCGGTCGCCCGAAAAGGAATCGAAACTGCTCAGGCCGCCCGGAGTACGCAGTGAGGATGAATTTTTGAAAAAATGTGTTCGCTGTGGTGAGTGCATGAAGGTTTGCCTGAAGAACGCCCTCTACCCGGCCGCCTATCAGGCCGGTCTGGAAGGTTTTTATACGCCGCTGCTGATACCGCGACTGGGGTATTGCGAGTACAACTGTACGCTCTGCGGCCAGGTCTGTCCGACCGGGGCGATTCCATCATTGCTGGTGGAGTCCAAACGGCGCGAGGTGATCGGCAAAGCGGTCTTCGACAAAAACCACTGCCTGCCGTTCGCCCGCAAGATCGACTGTATCGTCTGTGAAGAGCATTGCCCGATTCCGGAGAAGGCCATCCGCTCACGCGAGGTTCCGACCGTCGGGCTGGATGGTCTCCCGCGCATCGTCAAGGAACCCTATCTGGTTGAAGACATCTGCAACGGTTGCGGCATCTGCGAAAACGTCTGTCCGCTCGAAAGTAAAGCCGGCATTGAGGTTTTTGCCGTCAAGAACCGCACACCGATCAGCTACAAACCGGTCAGACAGCCGGAAAATCAGCCGGTCAGTCAGCCCGAAAATCCGTACCCCTCGTAACACAGAGACGCAATTCCGATTCCAGATCAAGGATGATCTCAAGGCGGCGAGGATTGAGGCTGCGAGGCGTGCATGTCAGTACGTTGAGCAACCGAAGACGAGCCAACGAAGAGAGTGCCTTGATATGGAATTGGTATAAGGAAGCCGCCATCAAAGAACTACGCCGCCTCATCCCCTATCTTGTCTCGCTCCGCTGGCGCTACGCCGGTGGAACCCTGTTTTTACTGTTTACCAATGCCTTTGCGTTGTTGATTCCCTGGTTCATGAAGCTGGCCGTGGAAGCTCTGCAGCATCCCGTTACGGCCCGCTTTTCTCCGGCGGCGTGCGCCCTGATTATTGCTCTGCTGGCGGTACTGCATTCCGTGACGCGCATCTTTTCGCGGACCCTGATTCTGAATGCCGCCCGTATTATCGAATTCCGTATCCGTGATGACATGTTTCGGCGGCTGATGTTGCTGGATCTGGGCTACTTTTCTACCAGTCGCAGCGGTGATATCCTTTCCCGTTTTTCCAATGATCTGACCAACGTGCGCATGCTGGCCGGTTTTGGAACGATGAGCGCCATCAATACGGTGCTGGTCTACTGCGCTTCCGTGACCATGATGCTGCGGATTCATGCCGAGCTGACCTTCTGGGCAATTCTCCCTTTCCCGTTGATGATTCTGATCGTCAAAAAAGTCAGTCATCGACTTTTTCACCGCTCGCTGCAGGCTCAGGAGGAGCTGGCCAAGCTTTCAAGTCAGGCTGAAGAGACCGTTTCAGCGGTCCGGCTGATTAAATCCTACCGCCGTGAAGAGCATTTTCAGGGTGAATTTGAGAAGACAGCGCGGCGCTACCTGCAGCACAACCTGCGATTGGCGAGGTTGCGCGGTCTGATCCTGCCGGTCATGGCGGCGGCCACCGGTTCAGGCACCCTGATTGTGCTCTTTATGGGTGGGCGTCTCGTTATAGCCAGCACGATCACACTGGGGGATTTTGTCGCCTTCAGCGGTTATCTGGCCATGTTGGTCTGGCCGACGGCGGTCATGGGATGGATCCTGACGCTGGCGCAGCGCGGAGCCGCATCAATGTCGCGCCTGGCAGACATACTGGGGGCTGAAGCGGTGGTGACTGATCGGCCGGGTGCGACGCTGATTACTGCTCTGCAGCAGGGTATTGAATTCAGGAATGTCAGCTTCGCGTATGGCAACACAGCTATACTCAACGATATTTCGTTTCAGCTCCGGGTCGGCGAAACGATCGGAATTACCGGCGAGGTCGGCAGCGGCAAGTCAACCCTGCTGCGTCTGCTGCCACGGCTGCTGCCGCTTCCGGACGGCATGCTGTTTATCGATGGCCGCGATATCAATTTCCTCAATATCGCCAGTCTGCGGCAGATGATCGGTTATGTCCCTCAGGAGGCCTTTCTCTTCTCGCGCAGCATTGCCGAGAATATCAGCTATGGCATGGCCGGTGAGAATGCGCAGGAAGAAATACAGACGGCGGCCCGGCAGGCCGGATTTCTGGAGGAGATCAGCTTGTTTCCGCAGCAATTTGATACGCAGGTGGGAGAAAAAGGGGTCACGCTTTCCGGCGGACAGAAACAGCGCCTGGCCATTGCACGGGCGGTGGCTGGCAATCCGGCGATCCTGTTGCTGGATGATCCGCTTTCAGCGGTCGATGCTGGTCGCGAAGAAGAAATTTTAAACGAACTGGGGCAGTTTTATGCCGGCAGAACCGTGCTGATCGTATCGCAGCGCGTCTCGGCCTTCCGTGATTGCAGCAGGGTGATCGTGCTCAAATCGGGCAGCATCGCCGAACAGGGAACGTCGGCAGAATTGCAGGCGCTGGATGGAATCTATGCCGACATCTGCCGCCGTCAGCAGCTGCGGGAGGAATTGGCCTGATTGACGGGGACGGGCGTTTCATAATACCGGCTTATAGGTCAGCGAAACAACGCCGCTCTCCAGCTCATAATAGGCGCCGACCACCCTGAGGATGCCGTTTTCTATCGGATCGGTAAGAACCGGGCTGGACTTTTTCAATTTTTCCGCCACCATGCGGGCATTGCTTTTAACCGATGAACAGAGCAGGTCGCACCCATGTGTGACCTGATTTTTTGCCTTTGCCTTCTCAACGGCCGGTTTGATGGCTTCAATAACGGATTTCAGCTTTCCACCAACCGCTCCCCCCTTCAGGGTCGCATCAACCGCTCCGCAGCGCTCATGTCCAAGCACCATGATCAGCTGCACGCCGAGATGTTCAACGGCATACTCGATGCTCCCCACGGCGATGTCATCAATGACATTTCCGGCACTCCGCACCACGAACAGGTCACCCATCCCCTGGTCAAAGAGGATTTCGGGGGGAACGCGCGAATCGGAACAGCCTACGATTACGGCAAACGGGTGCTGACCTTTGGCAACTTCAGTGCGACGCTGTGCGCTGCGATGAGCGGCCGAATTCGTGCCTGTAATATAGCGACGATTACCGTCAAGGAGCCGTTTTACAGCCTCTTCAGCGTCAATGGGAGCGCTGCCGTGGGCCGATTCCGGTGTGTGGACTGCGACGACCGGAGCTGGTGCCTTCTTGTGTGAAACCGGTTTTTTCTTGGGAGGGGTGTGTCGGCTGTTTCCAATGATCCGTTTTACCTTTTCTTCCGTATCAATCGGCATAATATCGTGGGCAAATTCCGCAGTCGGTTTTTTTGTGCCCGATTTCTCTTTCCGACCGGGCTTCATGGAGGACGGCTCCGAATGGCTCGGGGAATGATCAACGGAGTGGGCATCTGCTGCGCCCCCTTTTTCCGGTTCCTTGGCTGTTTCAGACGCACCTGCCAGAAATGTCGTCGATATCACGAAAACTGATGCCGCCATGATATGTTTCAGAACTTTCACCGTCCACCCCCGGAATATAATTGTACGCGCAGCTTTTGAAAAATTGAACGTTGGTTTTTACCGCCCTTAAACCTATCGGCTCACCTCCTGTTTTCTAAACGTCATTTACCGCCTGAACTGAAAAAGGGCTCACCCGATCAGGAGTTGCATAGCCTCATCGACCGAAGCCACACCTTCCAGTTTGATGCGCCCTTTCTTGAGACGTTTCAGGTTGCCGGACGGCAGGATACATGATGTGAAGCCAAGTTTCTCAGCTTCGGCAATGCGCTGCTCGGGCTGCGTGATGGCCCGTACCTCGCCGGCCAGTCCCACTTCGCCGATCACCATCGTGTGAGGGTCAATCGGTTTATCCAGGTGACTGGAGGCCACCGCCATAATCATGGCCAGGTCTGCAGAAGGTTCATTGATGCGCACACCGCCAACGGCATTTAAAAAAATATCCATGCCGGAGAGATGGACGCCGACCTTTTTCTCAAGGACCGCCACCAGAAGCGCCAGGCGGTTATGGTCAACACCTATTGTTGTCCGCCGGGGTGTGCCGAAGGTTGTTTGCGTGACAAGCCCCTGCAGTTCTACCAGCAGCGGACGGCTTCCCTCCAGCGATGCCGTCACCACCGATCCGGAAACCCCGATCGGTCGCTCGGACAGGAACAGTTCGGAAGGATTGGCCACCTCTCGCAATCCCTCCTGTTTCATTTCGAACACCCCGATTTCATTGGTTGAGCCGAAGCGGTTCTTAACCGCCCGCAGGATACGAAAGGGGTGGCTGCCGTCGCCTTCAAAGTACAGTACCGTGTCAACCATGTGCTCTAAAACTCGCGGGCCTGCAATCGAGCCATCTTTGGTAACGTGGCCAACCAGAAAGATCGGGATGCCGCTCCTCTTTGCCAGCACCATCAACTTGCCGGCCGATTCCCGCACCTGGCTGACGCTGCCGGGAGCAGACTCCAGAGCCGATGTCCATACGGTCTGGATGGAATCGATCACCATCGCCTGCGGCGTGAGCTTGGTTGCATGAGCCAGGATCGCTTCCAGAGAGTTTTCCGCCAGAATCAGAAGCCGCTTGTGCGACGCATTCAGTCGCTCACCACGCAGACGGGTCTGCGAGGCGGATTCTTCTCCGGAGACATACAGCACCTCTTCGACACTCTGTGCCAGATGGTTCATGGCCTGAAGCAGGAGCGTTGATTTTCCGATACCGGGGTCACCACCGATGAGAATCAACGATCCGGGTACGATGCCGCCCCCCAGTACGCGATCAAGTTCCCCGATACCTGTGGCTACCCGTGTTTCGGACTGTGCCGGGACGTCACAGATCGGTACTGGTTGAGAGTTCTGACCGCCGATAGCACCGGAAGCCGGTGATGCCACGCCGGTCGTCTCTTCAACCATACTGTTCCAGGCACCGCAATCGGGGCATTTCCCGAGCCATTTCGGAGACTGGCTGCCACACTTTTGGCAGCTGAAAACGGTTTTTTGTTTCATGATGTCCTCATTATTTCATCTGTGTGCAGATTAATAGTCGCAGTCTCTTTATCCATTTTACGCGTCAGTATGTATATCACTATAGCGCTTCGCGTCAGTATTAATTTCAGGGAGCTCTTAAATTACTTGACGATAGAGCCTTTCTCCTCTATTATACACCACCCTACGGGCCTATAGCTCAGTTGGCTAGAGCCACCGGCTCATAACCGGTTGGTCCCAGGTTCGAGTCCTGGTGGGCCCACCAACTTACAAAAACGAGGGAAAACGCCGGATGCCGGCCAGATATTTGGGAACGCCCCGTTATCATACCTCACCACGAGAGTGCACACCGCAAGGTTGCACTCTTTTTGATTTCAGCTTATGAAGATGCTTAAAGTTTCAGATATTGTTGGAATCATTAATAAAATAGCCCCACCACACTTGGCGGAGGCATGGGATAACCCGGGGTTGCAGGTTGGCGATCCGAGCGATAATGTCACCCGGATCATGGTGGCCCTGGATGCGACGCCAGCCACTATCAGCGCTGCTGTCAGTGCCTCATGTCAACTGCTAGTAACCCACCATCCATTTATTTTCAAACCACTTAAATCAATTTCGACCGCCACACCATTGGGAAGCCAGATACAGACCGCTATCAGATCCGGTCTGTCGATTGTCGGTATGCATACCAACTACGATATCGCCTGTGGCGGCTTGAATGATCTGCTGGCGCAGACAATTGGTCTGCACGAGTCTGTTCCGCTCCGCATTACAACCTCTCATGAACTGCTCAAGTTGGTTGTATTCGTGCCGGTTGACCATCTGGATCGGGTGCGAACAGCGCTGTTTCCGTATACGGAGTCGCTTGGTAACTACCGCGACTGTTCTTTTGCCTCGGCCGGAGAGGGGACGTTCACACCGCAGGCGGGTGCCCGCCCGTTTGTCGGGGCAATCGGAACGACACAGAAGGAACCGGAAGAGCGGCTTGAACTGCTGATTGAACGTGCAAATCTGGCACGTACCGTCAAAGCTCTCCTGGCGGTGCATCCCTACGAAGAGCCGGCCTATGATCTCTATCCGCTTGTGAATGAGGGCGCAAAGCTCGGCCTTGGTCGTATCGGGCGTCTGGCAGAGGTAGACTCGCTGGCCGCATATGCCAGGCGGGTCAGCGAACTGTTATCTGCGCCTGGTTTACGCTTCGTTGGTGACCCTGCTGTCCGTATTTCAAAGGTTGCACTCTGTAGCGGCAGTGGCGCCTCCCTTTTGCGCGATGCGGTGCGTAACGGGGCTGATCTGCTGGTGACCGGTGACGTTAAATATCATGAAGCACGCGATGCGGAGGATTTGGGCATAGCCCTGATCGATGCCGGGCATTTTCCGACGGAAATAATTATGGTTAGCGATGTGACAGAGCGCATTGAGCGGGCAATTTCCGCTGCAGGTTGCACAGCGTGTCAGGTGTTGCCATGCTGCATACAGACGGATCCATTCAGAAACATAACCAGCTGTTGATTCAGAAAAAAGTATCAGGGGGGACGGTTTTGAAAAAAAAATTGGAAATGCTGGAAGAGTTGCAGGAAATTGAGCAGGTTATCGACGGGATGAAAACGGTCCAGAGCGGACTGCAGGGCGAACTGGACGATATCGGTCTGGCTGTGGATGCAACCCGGCAGGAAGTAGCAGGGCTGGAAGAGCGCCTGACTCTGCTTGAGTCGGAAAAGAGCGCCCTTGAAGCGACTCAGGCGACGGAGCTGGAAAACATTACCCGCTCGGAAACCAACATGAAGGAGATCAAGACCAACAAGGAATTTCAGGCTGTCGGTCGTGAAATCAGCGCTGCCCGCAAGCAGTTGACGGAAATTGAAGAGCAGATCCTGCAGAAGATAACCCAGATCGATGAATCTGCCGGGGAGTTGACGACGAAAAAATCGGCTTTGGGTGAGATGGCTGAAAATTCGGCGGAACGTGCTTCCGAAAAACAGGCTGAAATTGATAAAATCCAGCATGATATCGACGCTGATGTCGTCCGTCGCGAGGCCTTGACCAGTGCCATGCCGGCCAGTTTGATCAAACGCTTTACCACGCTGCGCGATCAGAGGCGTGGGCGTGCACTGGCGATTGCCCGGGATGGCTACTGCATGGGGTGTAATATGCAGCTGCCACCCCAGTTGTATAACAATTTGTACAAGCAGGAAGAGCTACTGAGCTGCCCGCATTGCCAGCGTATTCTGATTCTCAAGCTGCAACAGCAGTAGTAGTCTTTCCTTCAGAGGGTTTGGTTGAAGTAGTCCAGGTGGCCGCTGCCGGTTTTACCGGTGGAGGAAAGTCCGGGCTCCACAGGGCATGACGCTGGATAACGTCCAGCGGGGATGACCCCAGGGAAAAGTGCCACAGAGAGAAGTCCGCCTGCTTCGGCAGGTAAGGGTGAAAGGGTGAGGTAAGAGCTCACCGGGTCTGGCGGTGACGTCAGATGCCAGGTAAACCCCGTCAGGAGCAAGGCCAAATAGGGAGGCGTTAAGGGCTGCCCGCCCGTGCCTCCGGGTTGGCTGCTTGAGGCTGCCGGTAACGGTATGTCCAGATGAATGGCCATCGCCCGTGAAGGGGTAACCCGACCCGGGAACAGAACCCGGCTTACGGACTGCTTCAACCATTTATTCAGGAAAATTGTGAACGATCAACAGAAACTGGAGCAGGGCTTGTCGCAGGTTGCCAGCCTGTTTGCTACATGTACTCCCGATAAACAACGACAGATATCAGATCTTCTGGATCTGTATCGCGCTGAAAAAGATGCCTTGGCCGCTGTTATTCAGGCGGTGGATGCCGCAGATATCTGCCGGAAATGCGCGGGGCAGTGCTGCCAGAACGGAAAGTTCCGCCTGACGGTGTGTGATGCCTTGGCCTTACACGTAAAGCAGATGCTGCTGTCTTCTGATTTCAATCAAAAGCCGCTCTGCCCTTACGGGACAGAGCGGGGCTGCTGCCTGTCTCCCCGGTTTCGGCCGATGGACTGTATCCTGTTTGTCTGTGATGAAATCGAGGCACGCCTGACAGAGTCTGACAGGTTTGAACTGTCAGAACGGGAAGCACGTATCAGAAAATACCTGCAGAGGCTCTCACAGCTTGCGGGTACCCCGCTTTCGACGCCGCTGCTGCTTTGGTCAGGAAGTAAAAGAAGAAGTTAAGGTGAAATATTTTATGAGTGCGAGGCACTAACGATATGGCTAAAACTGATGACATAGTTCTGATTCATGTTGATAACAAACCGGGTTTCTATGCCCGTATTGAAGAGATGGTTCCTGACGCCAAGCCGGGGTGGTGGCATGTCAGTCTGCTGGTGCTGACGTTTCCGCTGCAGGTGTTTACCTGGATACTTGATGAGTATCAGATTGAGGGAGCTGATTTTACGATGGGTGGCACTCCTATCAGGATGGAGGAGGTTGTCTCTCCTGTTGAAACAGAGCGGATCGAAAAAGAGAAGCTGGAAAAAGAGCGTATGCAGAAGATGCGGCAGGAGGGTGGGGCCCCCAAGGTTATTTCATTACAGGATCGCCGAAAGAAATAACCAAAAAGCATACCCGCAGAACACGCAAAGGCAGTAAACATACAACTAAACGTAAAGAGGGGCTCTCAACCATTGGAGGACCCCTCTTTTTTTCGACAGGTGGTGTGGTGCTATTTACACGTGAAGACCGCTTCTATTCGGCGGTTTTTTGTTTTTCCGGCAGCGTTCTTGTTGGTTGCGACAGGCTTTGCGGGGCCGAAACCGACAGCAGCAATGCGGCTGGCGTCGATGCCGAAGGCGGTAACGATGAAATCACGGACATTTTCAGCCCGTTTCTTTGACAAGGTCATATTGAGCGCCAACGGACCGGCGTTGTCAGTATGACCTTCAATTGTTCCGCGTGCTTCGGGAAATTCCTTCAGAAAAATACCTACCACTGCGAGTTCCTGATGATATTCCGTTTTGATGTCGGCCTTTCCAGTGTCGAAGGTAATGGCAAGCGTGGCAGGTTTGTTACAGAAACGTTTGGCCGTTACGGTTTTCTGGGAAGTCTCTGCTTTTCGTGTCATGACCGGTACAACGATACGTGTCGGTTGACTGGGAGGGGGAGTTACAACAGCCGATTCAACAGGTTTCGCAACCGTTGCGGGCGCCGGAACTGGTGCCGGTTCCACTTTTGGTGCTGCTGTTTCTGCGACAGGAATCGTAGCCGGTGTGGAAGCTATCGGAGCGACGGCCGGTTTCGTACTGCCAAACGGGAAATAGCCACCCAGCGTGTATTCCAGATTGTTGAAGGTCACGGAGCTTTGATTGTATATGATATGACGGACGTCAGCGCGTAGAGCAAATGCATCGGTCACAAAATATTTGATACCGGCGCCGTAATCCAAGCCTGCACGCAGGTCATTGTTCCGCCCTTTGCCATCAATCTTGATTCCTGAAATGCCGACGGCCAGGTAAGGTACAAGCCTGCTCTCAGGTAACAGGTAACAGAGCAGGTCGGTGCCGAACCGGTATAATGTTGCAGTTTCAGAGCTCTTCGTGTCTTTGGTGCGTGCATAGTCAAACAGTGCTTCAATGCCAAAATCCTGCGTAAAATTGTAGCCTAGGCGACCACCATAAACCGGACCGGTTTTAAGATGCTGGGCCCCCTCAAATGTGTAGCCGCCTGCTACCGGGGAAATTGAAAACTGCCCCTTGGTTTCAGCGCTTTCGGCGCTTGTCGCTACGCCGATCAAAGTTGCGAAAAACAGTGCAACAACGTATCTTTTCATGCCTGTTACCTCCTGTTAGTATGTATAGCGTGTCTGCAATCCATTCACGTGAGAAGTATAAACTTTGAAGGTCGGCAGGTCTAGTCTTAATTAAAGCCGGAAACGCAGAAGCCCTTCCGGAGTGGCCGGAAGGGCTTCTTGTGTGCCTCTGTCTGCTGAAATATTACTGGCAGGTGAAGTTTGCTTCTACTCTACGGTTCTTGGCTTTACCTTCTTTGGTTTTGTTGTCGGCAATCGGCTTGGAAGGGCCATAGCCTTTGGCTGCGATTCGAGTTTGGTCAATACCGAACGTTTTTACGATATAGTTCCGAACGCTTTCGGCGCGGCGTTGGGAAAGTTTGACGTTGGCAGACTTGTTGCCAACATTGTCGGTATGCCCTTCGATAGTGCCTTTGGTTGTGGGGAATTCTTTCAGGAAGTCTCCCAGTTTTTTTAGTTCATTATGAAAGGCCGGCTTGATCTCGGTTTTGTTGGTGTCGAACTCGATGTCAACGACGGTTGGTGTGCATAATTTAGCAGCAACAACGGGAGGGCAACCAACTGAGTCCACTTTTGTGCCGAGTGGGGTGTCGGGGCATTTGTCGAGATAGTTGTAGACGCCGTCCTTGTCGCTGTCGAGTGGGCAACCATTACGGTCAACAGCAACGCCGGCCGGAGTCGCGGGGCATTTGTCAAGGGTGTCGATTACGCCGTCTCTATCGCTGTCAACCGGAGCAGGAGGAGGTACCACAACCGGAACCGGTGCGGGAACAGGAACAGGAACAGGTACTGGTTTTGCAACCGGGACGGGCTCAGGAATCGGAGCCGGTGCCGCTGCCGGGGCAGCTACCGCTTTAACTGGCGGAACAACGCCGCCGAAAGGAATGTAGGCGCCGAGTGTATACTCGATGTTGTTGAAGGTCGTTTTGTCAAAGGTGTAAATAATGTGGCGGACATCAGCGCGCAGGGCAAGGTTTTCAGTCACAAAATATTTGGCGCCGACGCCGTAATCAAAAGCGCCATGAGCTTTTCTGTTAATATGGGCACCGTGAAAATTTACGGCAGAGAACCCTGCTGCAACGTAGGGTACCAGTTTGTTGTCAGGCACAAAATGGTACAGCAAGTCGCCGCCGTAGCGATACAGGTCGGCTTTGCCCAGGTTTTTGGTCGATTTGGTGTAGGCGTAATCAAAGAGCGCTTCAACCCCGAGATTCTTTGTGAAACTGTATCCTGCTCGAGCTCCGTATACCAGGTTTGTGTCCAGGTGCTGTTTGCCGTCAAAGGTGTATCCACCGATAACGGGAGATACCGAAAATTCCCCTTCTTTAACTCCTGCATGTGCTGATGTCGCGGCTACGGCAAGGGTTGCTGCCAGAACGATACTCATTTTCATTTTCATGATGTTTCCTCCCTCAATGTTGATGTAATCGCTTAGGTCAATACCATTTTTACACTATTCAACGCAACAACTAAACGTATACCCGTTTTAATTTACCGTTGCGGGAGATCGTCATCTATACGGCACGCGAATATCTGAAAGGGGAAAATCTTGCAATTTTATCCGAGCTGCATTACTCTTCGCGAAGCTGTATATGACGACAGAATCCCGTCAGAAAATAACCAGTTGAGGAGGATGTGTTAATGTTTTTTCCACAGTTCCGGGCACGTAGAATCAGAGGTAATGAATCTTTTCGTCGCATGGTTCGCGAGACTACCCTTTCGGTCAACGACCTCGTTTATCCGATGTTTTCGGCATTCGGTAGTGGTATCCATAAGGAAATCTCTTCCATGCCGGGTATCTATCAGCAGTCGATTGAACATATTGTTGCCGAGGCCAAAGAGGTCAAAGCACTCGGCATACCGGCGGTACTTCTGTTCGGTATTCCCGAAACCAAGGATGCGGTCGGCAGTGATGCATATTGTGATACCGGCATCATCCAGGAGACAATCCGGGCGATTAAACGTGAGGTGCCGGGACTGACAGTTATCACCGATGTCTGTATGTGTGAATATACCGATCATGGTCACTGCGGGATTATAAAAGATGGTGATGTTGATAATGATGCAACGCTGGAACTTCTGGCGCGGGAGGCGCTCTCACATGTGCAGGCCGGGGCTGATATGGTGGCGCCGTCCGACATGATGGACGGTCGGGTAGCGGCTATTCGTGAAGTTCTGGATGAACATGGCTTTGATGCGATTCCGATCATGAGCTATGCAGTCAAATATGCCTCCGGATATTACGGACCTTTTCGCGAGGCGGCCGAGTCTACGCCGCAGTTCGGTGATCGTCGCAGTTACCAGATGGATCCCGCCAACAGGCGTGAGGCGCTGCGCGAGGCGGCTTCCGATATCGAAGAGGGGGCCGACATCATCATGGTCAAGCCGGGTCTGCCATACCTTGACATTCTGCGCGACCTGCGCAACGAGTACAATATGCCGCTGGCGGTTTATAATGTTTCCGGCGAGTACAGTATGATAAAGGGCGCTGCCGAGCGGGGCTGGATTGAAGAAGAGCGGGTGGTCATGGAAACGATGATCGCGTTCAAACGGGCCGGCGCCGACATTATCATTACCTATCACGCCAAGGACGTCGCCCGCTGGTTGGCCCGATAAGAGATAATCTAAAGAGGCGCCAGCCTCGCTTCAAGGAAACAAAAAGGGCGGTCCATCGGGATCGCCCTTTTTGTCAGGAGTTACGGCCCGCTTAGTCGCCAATTCGCTCCGCCAGTTCTTTTTTATGCTGCCGGATGGACCCACCGCCACCACTGGAAGGAACCAGGTCTTCCGGATTCCGCTCCTTGATTTTAGGCATTTCCGGCAGTGTCATGTGTGATGTGCGCTTGCCATCTTTTTGTTCTTCCGTTTTTACGGCTGCTGCCGTTGCAGCTGTTGGCGGGGCGTGGACTGCTGACGGCCGACTGGTTGTCATGCTGCGGTGTCTGCGCGGAAAGGTTCGCTTCAGGTCGATTTCAGATGAGGGAAACTGTGTCAATGTATCGCGGTTTACCAGGACATGCACCTGCCCTTTGCTCCGCCAGACTGATGTGGCGGTAATGGTCCCCCCTTCTTTCAGATAAACGGTTCGTGCTGCCAGTGCAGGTTCAGCGGCTGCGACCAGTGCCATGACAATCCAAAGATATCGCTTCATACCATTCCTCCCGAGTTACGTACGGAGCCGAAGCTCCTCTCAATGCCGCAGCTGTCTTTTAGATATACTGCGGCAGTGTTCCGCGAACCTCCACAATAGGACCGTCCTCCAGTTCATCTGAATCTCCATAGTCATCGCCGTATTCATCTTCACCGGCGGCCCATTCGTAGAGTAATTGTGAGTCACGCAATACCGGTTTCTGCGGGCTGTTGAAGACTCTCTTCTGCATATCTTCATCATACAGGCCGATGCAGCCGTGTGAAGCCGGTTTGCCCGGCAGGTCGCGTGCATGCAGCCAGTATGAAACGTTATCAGGGCCGATATAAAAGCGCAGGGCATTGTCCATCGGATATTGCTCTTCATCATTAGCTGTCTTGTAGAGTGACGAGGTATGTGTCAGATGGCGAGTTGAAATCTGGAACATGCCGACAGGCGTTTCGGTAGTTAGTTTCCCGGTAGCTGCCGGTGCCGAAAAGACCCGTTTGCCGTACTCGTAGGCTGCCAGCCACTGCTCGGTAATATCCACCAGAATGTATTTTTCATGCCGTTTGGCCGGTTCGTACTGTTCAGGCAGCGGGCAGTAGTGGCGGATCTCCTCCAGGTTGTCCGGTACTTTGATCGTCATACCGGGATACACGTGCCGCCGGTCAATCCGGTTAAAGCGGGCGACGCTGATCCAATTATCACCAAAAAGCGATTCCAGGGTCTGATCGGGTTGGATAAAGTGCCCGTGCCAGCGGATCTGCTTCAGGCTTGGGTATTCGATCCTCGTCAGATCCTCCTTGGACGTATCCGACGGTGATGCTGCCGGTTCATGTGTCATGGATGGCGTGCGCAGCACAGTCAGGCCGACGAAAACGGATGTGAACAGCCCGATAAGGACGAGCTTGTGTGAGAGTCGCATATGGCTGTAGCGCATGAAAAATAACCTCGCAGGTGACGAGCGGTTTCATAATAGCTATTTGTGTGCGACTATTCAACTCTTGTGACGCGAGTGTATTCAGAAAAATTCTGGCAACCGGTAACAACAGATGCTAATTTGTCAAATCTATCAGATACCGGTCTGATGAATCCGGTTCATTGAGGGAGAACGTATGGACGCTTTAGAGCAAACTTCTGCAGCACGAACCGACTATAATCAGTTTGCCAGCGACAACTATGCCGGGATCTGTCCGCAGGCGTGGCAGGCCATGCAGAGCGCCAACACCGGTTTTGTGTCTTCCTACGGTGATGATCCCTGGACAGAGCGGGCCTGTCAACAGCTACGCCAGGTCTTTGAGACCGATTGTCAGGTGTTTTTTGTCTTTAACGGCACGGCGGCCAATTCGCTGGCGTTGGCATCTCTCTGTCGCTCGTATCACAGTGTCATCTGCCATGAGCTGGCGCATGTCGAAACCGATGAATGCGGCGCTCCGGAGTTTTTCTCCAATGGTACGAAGATTCTGCATGTGCCGGGTGAAAATGGAAAATTTGATTTGGCGGAGGTAGAACGGGCCATAACCCGGCGCAGTGATATCCATTATCCGCGTCCTCGAGTACTGAGTCTGACGCAGGCTACCGAAGTCGGCACCGTTTATACGCCGGATGAAATTCGGGCTGCCAGTGCATTGGCACGGCAGTACGGTTTGCGTGTCCAGATGGATGGGGCGCGTTTTGCCAACGCCGTAGCCTCGTTGAACGTGCACCCGGCTGACATAACCTGGCGGGTCGGCGTTGATGTGCTCTGTCTGGGGGGCGCTAAAAACGGTATGGCGGTGGGTGAAGCGGTACTTTTTTTCAATCGTGAACTTGCCGAAGAGTTTGACTATCGCTGCAAGCAAGCCGGTCAGCTGGCCTCCAAGATGCGCTTTATTTCTGCACCCTGGATCGGCATGCTCGAAGAGGGTACCTGGCTGAAAAACGCCCGTCATGCCAATGACTGTGCTGAGCTGCTGGAGCGTAACCTCGTCGGGATTGCAGGAGTGCGGGTTATGTATCCGCGTCAAGCCAATTCGGTATTTATAGAACTACCGGAAAAAGTTGCCGCCGGTCTGCGTGCTGCAGGGTGGCATTTCTATTCGTTTATAGGTTCGGGGGGGGCGCGGTTCATGTGCTCATGGCAAACGACCTCTGAGGATGTCCAGCAGCTGACAGCTGCAATTCGTTCCGCTGTTGCCGGATGCTGAGAACAAGAGAGGGGAGGGCACGATATGGTCAAGACAGCAACCTTTGAGGCGCTTCTGGAAGGTTTGATTCCGGACGGTGAAGG
The DNA here is from genome assembly GCA_013349325.1 of Desulfuromonadales bacterium. GTDB lineage: Bacteria > Desulfobacterota > Desulfuromonadia > Geobacterales > Pseudopelobacteraceae > JACRCG01. Next base: position 51,899 of record DUZX01000012.1, on the reverse strand, counting down.
TGGATTTGTTTTCAAGCTGGAAGGAAAAAACTATCGACTGCAGGAGAAGGATGAAGTGCGGAAAATTGCGGAAGAACATGGCTATATAATTATTTACTGATCGTTCTGACATCTTTGCAAAACAGGGCCCATCACCGGAGCAGCGGAGATGGGCCAGTTTATTCAGGCAGAAATGATTAAAACGCGATTCCGGCACCGCCGGCCAGGAAATCATGCTTGTCGTCAAACTGGCGTCGGTATTCGGCATTGAGAAAAAGCGGCCCGATCGGCAGGTTAAGACCGGCAACTCCGATTACGCTCCCCTTGGTTGCCTTGCTGTTGTGAAATATAAGGGCTTGTCCCAGTCCCGCGTATGGTTTGATAAAGGGAACTGGAGCGTGTACCTTGAACAGTGCGGTGATTGGAACGGAAGTGTCGCGCTTGAAGCTGTGTTTGTCCTTATCAATCATCGTGTAGCCGAATGTTGCGCCGACTGAAAGCAGTCTGTTCAGGTACAGGTCGCCGAACACCTCTGTGCTGAAACTCTTTTCAGCAACAGCAACGCCACCCCTTACGCCGACGGCAATCGAGTCGGAGGCACAGGCAGGCGCCGCCAGCGCCAGCAGGGCTATCAGATTGAAAATACTTCGTTTCATTGTTTGTCTCCTTTTTTGTACATGATTTGTTCGCGGATACTACCTGAAAAATTGATACTATTCAAGTCCGAGTGATTTTATTTTGTCCTATGTAAATATTGTTGACATTTACTCAAAACGAATTATTTTGCTATTACTAAACTTGTTGTTTAATGAGAAATTTTGGCGTATATAATAGCAGGATAGATACATTTTTGCTTACTGCGACAATCGCTATCATGTGCCGTACTATGCATTCCGTAACGAGTAGTAGTGACAAGGATATAACGTGAAAAAGAAAAAGATGCTCCTTTCTCAGGAGACGATGGATACCGGTTTTATCCGAAAAGTTGAAACGCTTTCTGACACGTCGGTGCGCAGTTGTTTTCAATGCGGCAAATGCTCGGCTGGTTGCCCGATGGCAACTTTTATGGAACACCCTCCCAACCGGGTCATGCGCCTGCTTCAGCTGGGTCAGTGGCAGCGTGTTCTGGCCGGTCGATCAATCTGGTACTGTGCCTCCTGCGAAACCTGCTCTACCCGTTGCCCCAACAAAGTTCATTTGGCTTCGATCATGGATGCCCTGCGCAAACTCTCTTGGGACGCAGAAGGTCCCTCCAAGGAAAGTTACGTCCAGTTAGCCAATAAACTTTTTTTACAGAACATCAGCAGCTATGGGCGTCAGTACGAGATGCGGCTTGCAGCCGTATTCAACGTCAAATCCGGCCAGTTTCTCAAGGATATGATGCTTGGTCCCAAGCTGTTTGCCAAAGGCAAGCTGAAGATGTTCCAGAGGAAAAACAAGAATCTGACCGAAATCCAGAAGATATTCAGCCGCATTGAAGAGATGCGTAAAAAAGGTGAAGCGCTGTAAAAGCAACTGCCTTCAGACCGGTCAGATATGTCTGACCTGAAGGATTGAAAGGTTCTTACTCATGAACGATACCCTCAAATACGCCTATTATCCCGGTTGTTCACTGCACGCCTCGGCCGGAGAATATGACCTGTCGACGCGTGAACTTTTCAGCGCGCTTGGCATCAGTCTGACGGAAGTCCCCGACTGGTTCTGCTGCGGTGCCACGCCGGCCCATAATGTTGACGAGTTGTTATCTCTTTCGCTCTGTGCCAAAAACCTTGAACTGGCAGAGCAGGTGGAAGGGGACCTGGCCGTGGCCTGTGCTTCCTGCTTCTCGCGCCTCAAATTTACCCAGCATACTCTGGAAGAAAATGCCACCAAACGTAAACAGGTGGAAAAGGCAATTGACGCTCCGGTCAAACTGGACGGTAAGGTCAAGCATCTGCTGGAAATCCTGGCTAAAGATCTGGGGTTGGAACGCCTGGCCGCTTCTGTAAGTAAACCGCTCGCCGGTCTTAAAGTCGCCTGCTACTACGGTTGTCTGCTGACTCGTCCGACCGATGTACCGAACCTTGACTGCCCGGAAGCCCCCACGATCATGGAGCGGGTTGTTGAAGCGTCCGGAGCCGAAACGGTAGCCTGGACTCATCGCCTCGAATGCTGCGGTGCCAATTTTACCCTGTCACGCCCCGGCGTTGTTTTACAGTTGACCAATGCCATTCTTGACTCCGCCAAAGCGGCCGGAGCCGACTGTATCATGGTCGGTTGCCCGCTGTGCCACGGCAACCTGGATATTCGCCAGAAAGAAATCGAAAATGTGTACAGCGCCGAATACAATCTGCCGGTCTTTTACCTGACCCAGTTGGTCGGGCTCTCTGTCGGACTTGCTCCTGACCAGCTTGGCCTAAATGCCATGATCGTCAACCCGACGCCGTTATTAAAAGAAAAAGGGTTACTGTAAATGTCAAGAATAGGTGTATTTATCTGCCATTGCGGCGAAAACATATCCCGGACTGTTGATGTCGAACGGGTTGCACGGGACGTCGGTCGTCTGCCCGGCGTTGCATTCTCAACTGATTACAAATACATGTGCTCGGATCCGGGCCAAACGCTGCTGAAGAAAACAATTCAGGAGCAGAAGCTCTCCCATGTTGTCGTGGCGGCCTGTTCACCGCGTATGCACGAAAAAACCTTCCGCAAGGCGGTTGAAGCGGCCGGTCTGAATCCGTTTCTGTGCGAAATGGCCAATATCCGTGAGCACTGCTCCTGGGTCCACGAAAATATCGAAGAAGCGACTATCAAGGCGACTGAAATCGTCGGCATGATGGTTGAACGCGTCAAGAAAAACCGTGTCCTGCCGACCATCACGGTACCGGTCACCAAGCGTTCGCTGGTCATCGGCGGCGGTATTGCCGGTATCCAGGCTGCTCTGGACATCGCCGATGCCGGTCATGAAGTTGTTCTCGTCGAGCGGGAACCCTCGATCGGTGGCCACATGGCGCAGCTCTCCGAGACATTTCCGACGCTGGACTGTTCGCAGTGTATTATGACCCCCAAAATGGTCGATGTTGCCAACCATCCCAAGATCAAGCTCTACACTTATTCAGAAATCGAGCTGGTGGAAGGGTATATCGGCAACTTCCAGGTCACGATCAAGAAAAAGGCCCGCTCGGTTAATGAAGACACATGTACCGGTTGCGGCGTCTGCATGACCAAATGCCCCCAGAAAAAAATACCCAACAAATTTGACCAGAATATCGGTATGCGCACGGCCATCTACATCCCTTTTCCGCAAGCGGTGCCCAATACTCCGGTCATTGATCGCGAAAACTGCACCAAATTCAAGACCGGAAAATGCGGCGTCTGCCAGAAGGTCTGCGGGCCGGGCGCTGTGGACTTTGAGCAGGAAGACAGTCTGATTGTTGAACCGGTCGGAGCAATTGTGGTGGCTACCGGTTTTGACCTCTACACCATCGACGAAAAGCCGAAAGGCTCACCTATCAAAGGCTACGGTGAATTCGGGCATGGCAAGATAGCGGACGTGATTGATGGTATGACTTTTGAGCGTCTGGCCAGCGCTTCCGGTCCGACCGGTGGAAAAATCCTGCGCCCTTCTGACGGCAAGGAGCCAAAACAGATAGTTTTTATTCAGTGTATCGGCTCGCGTGCCCGTGAAAAGGGGATCAGTTACTGTTCCAAAGTCTGCTGCATGTACACCGCCAAGCATACCATGCTCTATCATCACAAAGTTCACGGAGGTCAGGCCTATGTTTTCTTCATGGACGCACGAACCCCCGGCAAGAGCTACGACGAATTCTGGAGAAGAGCGATTGAAGAAGAAGATGCCGTCTATATCCGGGGTATGGTCTCGCGTCTCTATCAGAAAGGTGACAAGATCGTCGTGATGGGGAGTGACATTGCCGTTGGTGTTCAGGTCGAGATAGAGGCCGACATGGTCGTGCTGGCGACCGCCATCCAGCCCCAGAAAGGGGCCGATCTGCTGGCTCAGAAGCTGGGTATCTCCTATGACAAATACAACTTCTATTCCGAGGCCCACGCCAAGCTGCGTCCGGTGGAATGCGCTACGGCCGGTATCTATCTGGCCGGTGCCTGTCAGGGCCCCAAAGATATCCCCGAAACAGTCTCCCAGGCTTCTGCCGCTGCCGCCAAAGTCATGACACTCTTTTCCAAGGATCAACTGGAACGCGAACCGATCGTGGCCCGCGTGCGCGAAGCTGGTTGTGTCGGCTGCTTTGCCTGCAAGAAGGTCTGTGCCTATGGCGCCGTTGAAGAAAAAGAGATTCGCGACCGTCAGGGCAATCTCATAAAAGTAGTCGCCTATGTCAATCCGGGTGTCTGCGCCGGCTGCGGTACCTGCCAGGCTACCTGTCCTTCCAAATGTGTGGAGCTGGACGGCTACACCGATGAACAAGTTATTGCAATGATCGAGGCACTGTAAAAGCTGAATTCAAAATTCAGGAGTCAGGAGTCAGAATTCAGGAGACAGGATGATTTTTTACTGACTTCTGAATTCTGTCTTCTGTCTCCATAAGAGGTTATGATGCACCTAGCACAGCAACAGCATACCTTTGAACCCAAAATATTCGCCTTCGTCTGCACCTGGTGTACGTACGCCGGGGCCGACCTGGCCGGAACCAGCCGCATGCAGTATCCGTCCAATGTGCGGGTGCTCAAGTTCCCCTGCACCGGTCGCATCGACCCGGTTTTTATTCTCAAGGCTTTTCAGCAGGGTGCTGACGGCGTCCTGGTCTCCGGATGCCATCCGGGTGACTGCCATTATATCGCCGGCAACTTCCACGCCCGCAGAAGATTCGCCGTATTCCGCAAGCTGCTGGAATTTGTCGGAGTCGACTTGAACCGCCTGCAGTTCTCCTGGGTTTCCGCTGCTGAAGGGGGCAAGTGGGTCGAGGTCGTTACTGATCTAACGGAAAAAGTCAGGAACATGGGGCCGATGACGGAATTCAAGGAGCTTGCCATGGAAGAACAGTGGTCCGGCGCGATCAATACACCGGAACTGAAAGAAGCGTACAACGCAATTTGACGGGAAATTTATGACAAGTACACTCATCGAAACATCCATCTATGCCGCCATCTCGGAATCCATACAGGCGGAAGCGAAACGAATCCTCTCTGACGGGCAGGTCTCGACGATTGTCGGCTACGCCGCTGCACGGAGGAAAGGTTCAGCCCAGCCGATCGTGATAACGGACGCTTCTGACGCACAAAAACTGATTTTCACTCCGGCCTGCGTCAACAACCTGGCCGTCTATCTGACCAAGGCCAAGAAAGATATCCCAAAGAAAGGGAAGATCGGCATAGTTGTTAAAGGCTGTGATATGAAGGCCTTGACCGGATTGATGGGAGAGTCGCAACTCAAGCGTGAAGAGTTGTATCTGATTGGTGTGCCCTGCGCCGGTGTTCTCGCTTCGACTTTTGCCCCGTCTCAGGAGCTTACGGATGAGTCTCTTGCCCCTAAGTGCACCGAATGCGACGCCCATCTGCCGACGGGGTGTGATTTTGTTCCGACAGAGACGCCGCTAACCCCGGAACTGGAAAAAAAGTATGCCGTCGAGATTGCCCGCCTGGAAGCTTTGACCCCGGCAGAACGCTGGGCCTACTGGAAGGAGCAGTTTGCGAAATGCATCAAGTGCTACGCTTGTCGCCAAGTCTGTCCGTTCTGTTTCTGCGAACAGTGCCTTTGCGACCGCAACAAGCCGCAGATGGTGGAGACAACGCCTCGTCCGGCCGGCAATACCGCCTGGCACATCGTACGGGCCATGCATCTGGCCGGTCGCTGTGCCGGTTGCGCCGAATGCGAACGGGTCTGTCCGATGGACATTCCGCTGAACCTTCTAAACCGTAAAATGGCCAAAGAGCTGAAGGAACTCTACGACCACGAAGCCGGTTTCGAAGTAACGGAAAAAGGTCCGTTGACGATGTTCAATGAAAAAGACGATCAGAGTTTTATAAAATAAGGGTTTTACATGCAAAAATACATCTCTCGGCAAAATTTTACTAAGCTCCTGGACCAGTTGATCGCCACCGGTACCCGTGTCGTTGCCCCGCGCATGAATGCCGGTACTCCGCTCTATGAACCGCTCGCCAGCTCCGCTGAAATGGTCATGGACCAACTGCCTCGCCGTTCCGCCAAAGAAGCCTACTTTCCGGTCTGCGAAGACATCATGACCTATGAGAAAGAGGGGCAGAAGGTCTCAATCACCGATATCGATCCGGCCCGCTTTCCCGAGACGGTTCTGGTGGGGGTGCGTCCCTGTGATGCCTGTGCCATTCCGGTTCTGGATGCGGTCTTCTCCTGGGACTACAAGGACGAATTTTTTCTGGAACGTCGCCGTAAGACCACCATTGTGGGGTTGGCCTGTACCACATCTGATGACGCCTGTTTCTGCACCGCCGTCGGCCTTTCTCCGGCTGATACCAAAGGGAGCGATCTGTTTCTGACTCCGCTTGAGGGTGGCGGTTATGTCTGTGAAACATTCAGTGACAAAGGCGAAGCGCTGATCAACGACCATACCAGTCTCTTTAATGAACCGAACAATGCCACGCCGCTGCCCCTGGCCCAGCCGTACACAGAGAAATTTGATCTGAAGAAGGTCAAGGTTTGGCTGGATGAGCACTTTGAAGATTCTTCCTGGGATGAAATTGCGCTCCGCTGTGTCGGATGCGGTGCCTGCGCCTTTGTCTGTCCGGCCTGCCACTGTTTTGATATTGTCGACGAAGGGACCGAAAAGGCGGGCAAACGTCGCAAGAACTGGGACGCCTGCGGTTTCTGGAAATTCACCCATCATGCCTCGGGGCACAACCCGCGTGACCAGCAGCCCAAGCGCTACCGCAATCGCATTATGCACAAATTCAAATATTACGACGACAAATTCGGCCAGACCCTCTGCACAGGCTGCGGCAGATGTATCCGTGTCTGTCCGGTCGGCATCGATATCGCCCAGATCGTCGAAGAGATCAGCAAAAAATAAATTAAACACAGAGCAACAGAGCAACAGAGAAGATCAAAGATGAAAATGAGAGATGCAAAGAATCAATAGACCAATTCAATGTACTAACCCCCACTTATATTTTTAGCTTTGGCAATATTGAAAACGCTTTGTTTTTTCGTTTTTCTCAGTATCTTCGTTGCTCTGTGTTTCCAAAAAGGTTCTAGAAATGTCTGATCACACCAACAAAAACATTTACCTTCCCTACATGGCTACCGTCTCAGAGGTTATCGACGAGACACCGGATGTGCGCACGCTCAAGCTGGTTTTTCAGGATGAGCAGGTTCGGGAAAACTTCAGCTTTCGGGCCGGGCAGTTTGCTGAATATTCCGCTTTCGGCGCCGGTGAATCGACCTTCTGCATTGCATCGTCGCCGACACGGAAAGGATTCATTGAATGCTGTTTCCGCTCTGTCGGTCGCGTAACGGAGGCGTTGCGCCGCCTTGAAGTGGGCGATACGATGGGTGTCCGTGGGCCGTACGGCAATTCATTTCCGATAGAGGAATTCTTCGGCAAAAACCTGCTCTTCGTCACCGGCGGTATTGCTCTGCCGCCGCTGAGGACGCTGATTTGGAACTGTCTGGATTGGCGCGATAAATTTGGTGATATCACGATTGTCTACGGTGCCAGAACGGAAAGTGATCTGGTCTACAAGCGAGAACTGCAGGAGTGGCAGGAGCGGGCCGATGTACGCCTGGTCAAGACGGTCGATCCTGGTGGGAACGGGCCTGAGTGGGATGGTAAGGTCGGTTTTGTACCGACAGTTCTGGAAGAGGCAGCCCCCTCTGCCGACTCTACGATAGCGCTGGTCTGCGGGCCTCCGATCATGATCAAATTTACCCTGCCGGTACTGGAAAAGCTCGGTTTTACGGATGACCAGGTCTATACCACTCTGGAGAACCGTATGAAATGTGGCCTAGGCAAGTGCGGTCGTTGTAATGTGGGTAATGTCTATGTCTGCAAGGATGGTCCGGTGTTTACCGCCCGGCAGGTCAAGGCGATGCCGTTAGAATTTTAAAATAGGAAAAGGCGCTTACGGAGCGCCTTTTCCTGTTATTGAATCTGTTTCCCCACGAGAGTTAACTCTCTACCTTCCGAGCGCCTCTTCGATTTTCTTCTGTTCAAACCCTACAATAATCCTGCCGTTGATCATAAAGGTCGGCGTTGAGTTGACCTTGTTCTTCCTGGCAATTTCGAGCTGTTCTTCCTGCAGTTTGGTGCCGGCTTCGGTGATCCCTTCAAACTTTTGTACGCTGTCCAATCTTCCCGACATGACTGCGTGATAAGCTGTGGCGCGATCCATCTGCGAAAGGGCATAGCGGGCTTTCTCTTTGGCTTTGGGATGACGTGGAAGCGGGTAAAAAAAGACGTGGCGGGTTATGTCCGGTCGGCTGTCAAAATATTTTGAAGCCTTGCGGCAGTAGGGGCAGTCCGGATCGGTGAATTCGATCACCGTCTTGGGACCGCTTCCGATTGTTATCGCTTTGGAAAGGTCAAGATCGGCGGCGAAAGTCGGTTCGCATGCGAATGCAACCGTCACAACCATCAGGGTCAGTAGTGTCATTCTCATTGGCGTGCTCCTGGAATATGTTTTTTACAGACATTGTCTCCACCCGGAAAACAGGGCAGCAGGATGATAAATTCAATGCCCTGTCCCTGCTTGCTTTCAGCCCAGATGGCACCGTCAAAACTCTCAATGGCAAGTTTGCAGAAGGCCAGGCTGAGACCGGCGCCACTCTGCTCACGTTCCGTACGGTCGGCCAAACGGGTATAACGATCAAAAACCCGTCCCAATTCGTGCGACGGGATGCCATTGCCATTGTCACTGACACTCAGGCGGACAAAACAGTTCTTTTCAGTAAAGTGAGGCGGAAGCTTTACATAAATCGGAATGCGGGTCGCATGCGCCTCATTCCCCTCAACACAGCGGCAGGCAATGACTATTTCATCCTCTTCGAGGGAGAATTTCAGCGCGTTGCCAAGCAGATTAGCAAGTACACGGATCAGCACAAGCTGATCGACAGCAACATCAGGGACATTTCCATCAGAGATAACGTTCAGTCTGATGCTGTTCTGTTCTGCAGTCCGGGCAAACTGTTCGGAAACCCTGCAGATAATGTCATGTGGATTGCGGGGGCGGATGGTCATGCGCATTTTACCCGCCTCGAAGCGCCTGACATCGAGCAGATTGTCAATCATGGTGACAATCTCGTTGCTGCTGTCGATGGCCGCCTGTAGATAGTCTGACTGCTCTACAGTTACGGCACCGAGTCGCCCTTCACGGACAATGTCAATTGAACCGATCACGGCAGCCATCGGGTTTTTCATGTCATGGGATAGCATCAGAAAAAAGTCTTCCCGTTCCTGTTCAAGCTGCTGTTTTTCAAGCACCGCCAGTCGATGATCAAGGGCTCGGTTGATGCGCTGTAGCAAGTCTGTCAGCTCGTATGGTTTGGTAAGATAGTCGGTAGCACCGGATTTCATGCACTCTACGGCCAGTGCTTCGTTGCCGTGTCCGCTCATCATGATTACCGCTGCATCACAGTGGCTCTCCTGCAGGCGCTTCAAAACCTCGATGCCATCGACAGCGTAGAGCATGATATCCAGCAATACCAGTGCAAAAGAGTTACCGGTCAGGAGCATACTCAGTGCACTTTCGCCGTCGGCCGCCCATGCGGTGTCAAATCCGGCCGCTTCCAGTTGCAGTTTGAGGAGTTCAGCAATATCCTGCTGATCTTCAACGATCAGAATTTTGGTTGGTGATTGCATGGACATCAGATTTGTTCCTTTTTGTTACCGGCCAGAAACGCTTCAGCCAGGATCAGGTCCTCCGGCGTCGTGATTTTTATATTCTGATATGCTCCAGGAACAATAGCTACCGCACCACCGCACTTTTCAACCAGGGACGCATCATCAGTGCCGATAAAGCCGGACTCTACTGCTTTCTGGTGGGCAGCGAAAATAATGCCAAACCGGAATGATTGCGGGGTCTGGGCTTGCCACAGCGTTTCGCGCTCCGGTGTATCCACAACAATTCCCTCACGGACGTGCTTGATGGTATCTTTGACCGGTACCGCAACCAGGGCACCATCCCGTATGTCTGCAGTCGCAATAGAGTCCTGCAGCATGGCTTCCGTTACAAAGGGTCTTACGCCATCGTGAATTACCACGATATCATCATCATCGACGCAGTCTCGCATGGCACGCAGGCCGTTCATGACGGAATTCTGGCGCTCCTTGCCTCCGGCAATAATCGCAGTCACCTTGGTAAAGCCGCAGGCTGCTATGACATGTTCCTGACAGTACGAAATTTCTTCAGCCGGAATAACTAGATAGATGGCATCGATCAGCGGGGAGCTTTCAAAAACTGCGATTGTTCGCGCCACTATCGGCAGGCCATTTATCAGCAGATACTGTTTGTTAATGGGGGCGCCCATGCGCTTGCCCATTCCGGCCGCAGGAATCAAGGCAACGGTCTTGAAAGGTTTCATTTTCTCATCCTCCGGCAGCAATGTACCAGTTTCTTACCGGGATGCAAAGGCTGTGCGCGTCAATAGTCGGATCAATTGAGGATACTGGTGGTTACCGCAGGCGTGGCCCCCATCAAAACGTGGCCGCCATACTCGGCATTTTTTCGTACCAGAGTTTCGGCGGCATCAGCGTCTCTTCTGCGAAAGGCGTCGATAATCTTCTCATGCTCCTGAACGGAGACGGTCATGCGGTCGGGGAGGCTGAGTGACGTGAAACGTAGCCGCTGAAATTTTGTCACCAGACCGGCGATCAGTTCGCGCAGCTTTTCATTGTCGGCCGCTTTGATGAACAGGTCATGAAAATCACTGTGGATCTTGAAAAAATGCCTGATATCGCTCTGACGCGCCAGTTCAGCCAGTTTGTCATTGATCCCCTGAAGCCGGTCGATATCCTTGTCGCTCAGTTTTTCACAGGCCTGTCGGGCTGCATACCCTTCCAGTATGCTTTTAATAGCGTAAAATTCTTCAACATCTTTGGGGCTGAAAGAACTTACCACAGCTCCGCGCCGGGGTATAACGGTAAGATATCCTTCGGATTCGAGCTGGCGGAATGCTTCACGTATCGGTGTCCGGCTGATACCATAGCGCTCGGCCAGTTCCGGTTCAGAAACTCTGCTGCCGGCCTTGAGGCTGCCGGTTACGATGGCGTCGCGGATATTTTCAAGAATCTTTTCACGCAGGGTCAGGTGCTTTTCCATCGGCTTTTTCATGATCGAACAGGAACTCCTGGGGAGAAATTTTCAAACATTGTATACAGTATACGTAAATTGTCAATCGTGCCTCGTAGAATTTCATACAGATACAACCTTACTGACGTACTGTAACAGCTGCTCTTGCGGGAGACATGATTGATCCTGTATAAAGAAAACAGCTTGTCATCAAGGCCTGTTACAGGGTATCTTCCAGCGCTATGGATCCGGTCAGACACCTTAGAATATCTTTTTTAGTACTGCTTATGCTCGTATCAGGGGGGACGGCCGGCTTCATGACAATCGAGGGGTGGCGCCTGCTGGATGCTGTCTATATGACGGTTATCACGCTGGGTACGGTCGGTTTCAAAGAGGTGCATGATCTTTCGGATGGCGGCAAAATATTTACGATGGGGCTGGTTGTCGTTGGCGTCAGCGTCATCGGTTATATTGTCGGCAGTCTGGCTCAGATCATGTTTGAGGGTCAGATTCAGCGGATTGTGGGGAGGAAAAAGGTGGAGAAAAAGATCAGTGAGCTCAAGGAACACTATATCATTTGCGGTTTCGGGCGCATCGGTTCGCTGATCTGCAAGGAATTTAAGGCCAACGGGCTGGCTTTTGTGATCGTGGAAAAAAGTGTCGACGCCGCTGAAAAACTGGATGAAGATGGCTATCTCTATATGAGGGGGGACGCCACTGTTGACGAAACGCTGCTCAAGGCCGGTATCAAACGCGCCAAAGGGCTGATCTCGGTCGTAACGTCTGATTCGGAAAACGTGTACATAACTCTGACGGCACGCGGGCTCAATCCAGACCTGTATATCATGGCCCGTTCCGGTGAAGAGGGTTCCGATATCAAGCTGATGCGTGCCGGAGCCAACAAAGTCGTCTCGCCGTATACCATTGGTGGTAACCGTATGGCGCAGTCAATTCTGCGTCCTAACGTGGTAGATTTTATTGAGATTGCCACCGGCCGCGAACACCTCGAACTGCAGATGGAGGAGATCGGTATTCCCGAACACTCGGCTTTTGTCGGAGAAACACTCGTCAGTTCAGGTTTTCGCAAGGAGATCGGGGTAATTATTGTCGGCATTAAAAACAGCCGCGGCAAGATGGTATTTAATCCGCATTCGCAAACCAAAATTGATAGTAATGATACATTGATTGTACTTGGTGACCCGACCGCCATTCACAAACTTGAGGATCTGGTCGCACGCCCTGCCAGTGATGAAATAATCAAAAAACATAGAAGGGATTTTCATGCACCATAACATTCACGCCCACGTTCCCTACTCACGTCTGGCAGAACATCTGGAGTACGCGATTGCACATCGCATCAATCCAGAGGTGTTCTTTCAGGGTGAAACGCTTGATATGCTGGTATGGGAGGAATTGTCCTTTCTGGCGACGACGCTTCATGACGCCGGATTGAGAACTACGATCCATGCCCCGTTTATCGACCTCAACCCCGGTTCTACCGACAGCAGCATCCGCGCCGCAAGTCGTCATCGCATCAGCCAGGTCATGCAGGCTGCCGCGCTGCTGCGTCCACGGGCTATTGTCGTTCATCCCGGCTATGACGATCTGCATTATGGTGACAATCAAATGGTCTGGCTCAAAAACAGCATCGATTTCTGGCAGGAGTTTGTTCCACAGGCTCGACAACTGGGAACCGTGCTGGCGATTGAGAATATTTTCGAAAAGGAACCGTCCACACTCAAGGCCCTGCTGGAGGCGATTGACGACCCCTGTTTCCGGCACTGTTTTGATATCGGGCACTGGAACATGTTTACAGTTGGTACATTGGAAGAGTGGTTTCGTGAGCTTGGTTCCTACATCGTCGAGACCCATATCCACGACAATTTCGGCCAGAACGATGAACACCTGCCGGTCGGAGAGGGGGCCATTGACTTCCTGAAGTTTTTTCCGTTGCTGAGAAGTTACGCACCGGATGCTGTCTGGACACTTGAAGCCCATAGCACCGAACATCTTCAGCGGGCACTGATGAACATTCAGAAGTTTCTCGCTGTACATCCGCCAGAATTGGCCCCCTAAAGGAGTGAGCATGTCTGAAACTATTCTTGTCACGGGTGGTTGTGGTTACATCGGCAGCCACGTTGTCCGTCAACTGTCCGAAGCGGGTCGCACGGTCGTGGTTTACGATAATCTTTCAACCGGTTTCCGCACGGCACTGATTCATGGTGAAGTGCTTGTGGAAGGTGACCTGGCTGAACGTGACAAGCTGGACGAGCTCTTTGCTACGCACCGCTTTACGACGGTGCTGCACTTTGCCGCAGCTATTATTGCTCCGGAATCGGTTTCATTGCCACTCAAATACTACGGTAACAACACCCGTAATACGCTGGGACTGCTGGAGGCCTGTGTCAAGCATGGCGTCAAACGGTTCATCTTTTCGAGTACGGCGGCGGTATACGGCATGCCGGAGGGGGGTGTGGCTGCCGAGGAGAGTGTTCAGGCGCCAATCAATCCCTACGGCACCTCCAAGCTGATGAGCGAGTGGATGCTGCGCGACGTTTCGACAGCTCATGGCATGCAGTACGTGGCGCTGCGCTATTTTAACGTGGCCGGAGCAGATCCCCAGGCACGTATAGGGCAGCGTACTCCCGAAGCGACACACCTGATCAAGGTTGCCTGTCAGGCCGCGTTGGGAATGCGTTCAAGCATCAGTGTCTATGGTACCGACTATCCCACACCTGATGGGACCGGTATCCGCGACTATATACACATAGAAGATCTGGCCGCAGCGCACCTGTATGCCCTGGAATATCTCGAAAAAGGGGGAGCACCGACCGCCATGAACGTCGGTTATGGTCGTGGCAGCAGTGTGCGTGAGGTCCTGGCCGTTGTCAAAAAGATCAGTGGCATCGATTTTACGGTCTTTGAAGAGGATCGCCGTCCCGGAGATCCGGCTTCATTAATTGCCGCTGCATCTAAAATCAGGCAGTTAACCGGTTGGCATCCCCGTTACGACGACCTTGAAACCATCGTTGCCGACGCCTGGCGTTGGGAGAGCAGATTGGCTGCCAACGAGGTCGTATAATCGGAATTTGGAAATACTTGTATTGTGAAGAAACTTTTTTGGGTAACCTCTGATTTCATTTTACGTTTTTCAAACACTATGCTACAAAAGCGGTCAATTACTTCAGCGAATATACCATTTTCAAACAGGAACCAATGGATTACACCAGTCTCTATTCCAGCTGCATTAAAAAGTCGTTCAACGAGGATCTGACTGATATAATGGGTATTCTTCGTACGGCGAAAAAATCACGTGACGCTGCCACGTTTACCCTGATTAATTACTTTAAAGGTCTGCCTATCAGCTATCCTGCCACTCTTCTGGGAGTTGAAGGGAGCAATCTGGATCTTGATATTCATCCACAACAGGCGGCCGCCATTTCAACCGACCACTATACGATGGTTCGCAGCAGGCTCTTCACGCATCCCCTGATCGCTCACGTTCAGTACGTCAACATAAAGAAACATGTGGTATCGCTCAACAAATTTTCGTATGTGAATATTCTGGCAGAGAAGCGTGCCGCTGTCCGACTGGATCTGGATCATTCCGTGGCGATATCACTCCTGTTTGATACGAATCAGCACTTACGCGGCTTGTTGGACAATATCTCTATTCAGGGATTTGCCATTAAAGTTGCTGAATTTGTTCAGATTGATTCAGGAACCGACATGGCGGCCAGCTTTACACTGACTGACCCGGTTCTGTTAAAGGATGTTCCGATCGATATACCGGTAACACTGGTAGAGATCAAAGGGGACAGATCTCCCTATACGTACACATTCAAAGCTTTTCCCGCCAAGCATCAGGAACAGCTCCTCTCCCGCTTTGTATTTCAACGTCAGGTGGAGATCATCCGCATTTTGAAGGAAACAGTCGATTGATGCGATTGGACAGATTGAATGATTGTAGAAAGGCCGCCCGGAAACATACCGGACGGCCTTTTCGTTAGCGGGCTTCCAGTACTCTGGCGTCAACTAACTCCTTATAAACATTTCGCGCAATCGGCAGGCCGTTTCTCAGTTGGAGCACGCTAAAATGAAGGTGGGTCGGGGAACGTTTTTTCGCAGCGTTGAGCCCGCTACGGCCGACTCTAGCCAGCAGGTCGCCCGGCTTGACGATGGTACCGATGTCGACCAGCAACTCCTGATTGTGGGCATAATAGACCAGCAGCTGGTTAGCAGGATCGTAGATCCAGAGATATTTACCGCCTCGCAAGCCGCTGTCTGAGCTCCACTCCCGTTCCAGAGCTACTACAACGCCACCTGTCATGGAAAGCACTGCCACCGGTTTTCCGGTCTGATCGTCACGACTGTCCTGATCACGATCGTGAATGAAGAGATCAAGGGCCGGGTGACCGCCATGACGATTCCCGCTGAAAAAATCATAGCCTGATGCGGAGAATCCATGCTGTCTACCGGTATCAATGGAGCGGATATCGTAGCCGGCCAGCGGGAAAGCCCAGGCACTCGGTTGAAAATCACGACCGCCGCGTAGATAATACTCATTCCGAACTCTGTCCAAGAGTGTGACAAGTACTCTTTTGGCGGCATCTTTATGGATTTTACCATCCCGGATCAGGCTGTTCAGCCGGTTAAAATCTTCGCACACCGCAGCTGATGCTGAACGTGCCGGTACACCTGCCGTGGTCGCAACGTCGTCTGTCAGTTCCCGTAAATCCGGCGCTGGAATGTTTAATGTTGCCTGGAGCAGTTGCGGCGATAGTAAAATCAGAATAAAAGCTTGTCGTATAAGGGTGAGCATTCAGGTTTCCCATGAGGAAAAAGATCGTAATGTGTGGCGGGAAAGAATATCATTGCACCCTGAATCGAACAACAGAAAATAAGCTGGAGCCATACATGAAATTCAGGAAGAAAAATACGCTGCCGACAGCTGACAGGATTATTCGAGGACGGATATCGGTACATCGTGACGGATACGGATTTGTAACACCTGAGGCGGGTGGTGAGGATGTCTTCATCCCTTCAAAACTGCTGAAAGGCGCCTTGCATGGAGACCTGGTCGAGGCCAGTTTTTCTCCGAGCCGCATGGGGGGCGGTAAACTGGACGGGCGGATACTGGCGGTGCTTGAACATGCTACCAGCCGTGTGGTCGGACGCTATGAGGAGACCCGCCGGGGGGCGGTTGTGATCCCCGAAGACCAACGCCTCAATGTTGTCGTCTCAATTCCAGTTGCAGGTCGTGGTAACGCTCAGGATGGCCATCAGGTGGTGGCTGAGCTGACGTCCTATCCAATCGGCGGACGTCCGGCTGAAGGCCGGATCGTGGAAGTGCTGGGATGGCCGGATGATCCTGAGGTTGAGGTGCAGTCGGTCATACGGCGTTTCGATCTGCCACACGTTTTTCCTGCGGATGCACTGGCAGAAGCGGACAAAGTTGCCGCAATTGTCTCGCCGGCGGACCTGATCGGGCGCGTTGATCTGCGCAGCATGCCGACCGTGACCATTGACGGCGAGACCGCCCGTGATTTTGATGATGCCGTATCGCTCAAGCGGGAAGGGCTGAATTTCCGGCTGTGGGTCTCGATCGCCGATGTATCGCATTATGTGCGCAAAGAAAGCCCGCTGGATCGTGAAGCCTTCCTGCGCGGAACTTCGGTATACTTTCCGGATCGCTGCATTCCGATGCTGCCGGAGCGGCTTTCAAACGGCATCTGCTCGCTCAATCCGGATCTGGATCGTTTGACAATGACAGCCGAGATGCTCTTTGACCTTTCCGGAATTATGTTGGCGTCGAACTTCTATCCAAGTGTTGTCAAGAGCGCCGCCCGTCTGACCTATACAATTGTAAAGCAAATTATTGTCGATGATGACCGTGAGTTGGCAGAGACATACCGGCCTGTTGTGCCAATGTTGCGGGAGATGAAAGAGTTGGCTCTGATTCTTCAGGGGATGCGTAAAAAGCGGGGCAGTATTGATTTTGACCTGCCTGAGCCGGAGATTGTTATCGGCCTGACTGGCCAGACAGAAGGGATTATTCGTGCTGAACGCAACCTTGCCCATCAGCTGATAGAGGAGTTCATGCTGGCAGCCAATGAAGCGGTCGCACGCTACATAACGGGACTGTCGATCCCGTTCCTGTACCGCGTTCATGAAAACCCTGACTCGGCAAAACTGCTTAGTTTTCATGAGTTTGTCTATGGCTTCGGGTACGAGTTCCGTCTGGAGAATGAACGTGTCAATCCGGCCGAGCTGCAACGTCTGCTGCTGCAGGCTGATGGGCAGCCGGAGGAGCGCACGATCAACTACGCTCTGCTGCGTTGTATGAAACAGGCGCGCTATGCGGCTGAAAACCATGGTCATTTCGGACTGGCGTCAGATTGCTACTGTCACTTTACCTCACCCATCCGGCGCTATCCGGATCTGGTTGTACACCGGATTCTGAAGGCGGCGCTCCTGGCTGGCTTCGACTCCGCCCAGCTAACGCCCAATTTCGCTCAACCAGCGGCGGACTCCGCTCAGCGCCCAGATCGTTCCCTGAGCGGAGCCGAAGGGAAGCGCATGTCAAAGCAACTTGCTCTGGCTACTGAACGATTGGGCGAGGTTGCCGAACATACCAGCAAACGTGAACGGGTAGCTATGGAAGCAGAGCGTGATGTGGTCGAGATGAAGAAGCTGCAGTATATGCAGAAGCATGTTGGTGAAGAGTTTGACGGCTATATCAGCGGCGTGACCGGCTTCGGATTTTTTGTGGAGCTGGAGCAGCTGTTTGTGGAGGGTCTGGTGCATATTACGACCCTGGAGGACGACCAGTACAGTTATGCAGAGAAACAGCATTCACTGATAGGTCGCCACAGTGCGCGCGTTTTCCGGATAGGAGACGCAGCACGGGTATCCGTAGCATCGGTGACCCCCGGCACAAGGCGGATTGAATTTGTTCTGGCTGCTCATACCGCTTCCGTTGCCGCAAAGCGGTCAGTCGACGGGACGGTTACTGCGCACGAGTACCCGCGGATACCACTGCGAGGCAAGCGTCTGACGGGCCTCCAGCCTCGGAGTGATCGGCAGGATACGACGGGTGGCGCAAAAAAAGGTCGCAGCGGGCAGAGGAAAACGGGCGGGCGGAAGCGGCGTTAAGCTGATTCGGGTTGCATGAGTGTCAAAAGCTGTGGTAGGAATTCACCTGCTGAAATTACAATAATGGGCAGTAATTCAAACAGGAAAGAATGATGACGGAAGAAAGCACGGAAGAAAAAGTAGTCCCGTTTATGGAGCATCTTGTTGAGTTACGCAAACGGTTGGTGATTGTTATAGTCGCCATCATCATCGGTATGGGTGTCGCCTGGAACTTTTCCAATGATATTCTTCGCTTTATAGAAAAACCGCTCACCGGAGCAACGTACCTTACCGAAGTAAAGAAGATGGTCTATGTCAAGGTCAAGGAACGTGCGCCGGCGCTGTATGCATATTACAAGCTGGACAAAGAGGTTAATGCACCTCAAAAGCTGCGTGTTCTCAATTATAGTGCGCCGCTGGAACCTTTTTTCATGCAGTGCAAAATAGCGATGCTGGCCGGGTTTGTGATTGTTCTTCCGGTCGTGTTTTATCAGGTCTGGGTGTTTATAGCGCCGGGACTGACTCGGCGGGAACGACGGATGGTGGTTCCGTTTGTTTCTGCAGCTACCGTTACATTTTGCGTCGGCGCCATGTTCTTTCTTATTATTATCTGGCCGGTCATTATCAATTTTTCACTTTCGTACGAATCCGAGGGGCTGCAAAGCTGGTTTAATATCAGCGCCTATGTTAATTTCTGCCTGCGACTGATCCTGATTTTTGGTCTGATATTTGAACTTCCGGTTTTGACGCTGATTTTGTCCCGCTTCGGGATTGTCAGTTATCAGTTTCTGGCTCCCAAACGGAAGTATGCCCTGTTGGCAAGCTCTATCGTAGCTGCGTTTCATGCCGATCTGATTACCATGTTTGTCATCATGATCCCGATGTACACGATGTATGAAATCAGCGTTTGGGTCGCACTTGTTTTTGGCAAAAAGAGAGTCGTAGTCGAAGATGAGCTGCCGGAAGAAGAGTCGTAAAACAAAGTATTACGTTGACATTTCAGATGGAAACCCCTAAAAGGATAAATAATGTCTTTTTAGGGGTTTTTTATGATGGAGCTTACCCGCAAGGGAGAATATGCTATTCGTGGCATCGTGTATCTGGCGGGGCAACCGACCGACTGTATCTGCTTGCTGAACGATATTGCCACTGCCGTTGATGTGCCGGCCACCTTTTTGGCCAAAATATTTCAGCAATTTAGTAAAATCGGTCTGGTAAAGTCGTTTCGCGGTACCGGTGGCGGGTTTGTGCTGGCGCGTTCACCGGATAAAATCACGCTTCTGGAGGTAGTCGAGGCGGTTGAAGGCAGGATCGTTCCGAATCGTTGTGTGGCCGGAAGGGACGAGTGTGAGCGGTCGGTAACATGCCATATTCACCCGGTATGGCAGCGAGTCCAGAACCAGGTTCGTGATGTTCTGTCGGCAGTGACTCTTAAAGATCTGGTGAGCGAATAAGAGCGGATAAGCAGTTTTTATGCTCGTAATATATTGATTTTTAAGATCAAAAATAGAATGTGATTGACAATGACGTAGTGGTGTTTTAATCTGTGGGAAATTAAACTGTATTTTCGATATCCCGAGTATTCGGGATTTTGACGTTCAGAAGGTAAATTCATTGAGAAAGGAGTTCCCCGCCGGAGATACGCCCCGTTAGTTTTCTGGGCAACGACGCCGCTCCGGCAAAGCCGATACCACTTCCCTACTCTTTTATTATGCGAAAAAAACTAATTTATCTGTCATGCATGCTTTTACTTGCAGCATGCGAAAATGACCCGTTGAAAATGACGGAAATGCAATCGACCACTGCGCTGGCCACAGAATCCTCCTTCCCTGACAGCAACACTCTTCTCCTTATCCAGCGAAAAAAACAACAAATGGTCATTGAATCGGCTTTTGCACGCCGAACCACTCCTCTGCGCGCTCGACGACTGGCTACCATCTGTTACGACAAGACGGACGGTACCGTTTTTATGCCGTTTGATCTGGCTGAAATTGCGTTGGCAGAGACCGGCGGACACAGGCTGTCCGGAACGGCGGTTTCTTCCAGGGGTGCTCTGGGAGTCTGGCAGTTGATGCCGACACGCGCCAGAAGCCACGGGTACCTGCCGAGAGATATGAAAGATGATGCCACCTGCGCCGAGGCCGCAGTGCGGGAGCTCTATTCCAAGCTGGAAATGGCTCAGGGAAACCTGGAACGGGCCAAAAAGTATTACTGCGGACAGGGACCGCAAGCCGATGCCTATATGAGAAAGGTTCGCGAAGTTCGTCGCGAAATGCAGACTGATTTCGAACGTCAGAACGAGAAAGTCGCCTTGGCTGAAACGCTGTCGAAGTTTCATTGAGTCAGCTCTGGGGAAACTTGTCACGCCCCCGGCGGCCCTGATTTAGCTTGATAAGAAAGCTGCCGCTCTGCTATAGTCGGGCGGCTTTTTTTGGGCCATTTTATTCTAATCTGCAAGGAGTGTTTTCGTGAAGCGTGGAACGTACGCCGGCAGCCCGAGCGGCCTGACCCTTCGCACCAAGATGCTCCTGCTTTCGGCAGCGGCGTTTCTTGGAATTCTGCTGGTTTCATCGATCAGCATGTTTATGATGCGCGAGGTCGGGATCGGTGGTTCTACCTATGTATCTATCCAGAAGAACAAGGACGCGCTTGAAGGTATTGCGCTCCTGAAGTCGGACCTGTTTCAGATCAACAGTGAAATTCAGAATTTCATGCTTGAATCTGATGCGGCTACCGCTCAAAAAAACATAGCCACCATTAAAGATCTCACCAATGATATTGAACTCAATTTCGGAATCGTGCTTGAGTCGGTAGAATCACCGCAGAAACGTGACGCGATCAATAAAGTTGAAACCATCTGGAAAGAGTATCGCGCCACACTGCTGAACGAAGTTCTGCCGGCGGCTGTTTCAGGCGATGTGCTCAAGGCCAGTTATCTGCTCACCGGCATTCAGACAGAACGTTTCAGCTCTTTCAGCAAGGCTGTTGCCCGCATGGTCAGCCTTATTCACGCTGATGTCAAAACGACGGAAGAGCAGGTTGCCGCCGGTATCCGCGTCAAGATTGCCATCTCTTCCGCAGTCACCTTGGTTGTGATCGGGCTGATCGCCCTGTTCTCGTTTTATATCACCACATCTATCACGGCACCGCTCAGTGCCTGTGTAACCTTTGCCCAGGATGTTGCCGGTGGCAAGCTTGATGCCCGTCTGGACGTTAAGGGGGGGGGCGAAACGGCTGATCTGGCGGCCGCAATGAACTGCATGGCAGAAAGTCTGCATAGTATGGTGACACGAATTTCCTCCGCTTCCGAGATTTTGACGAAGATCGACACGACAATTGAAACGTCAGCCCGTCAGGTGGTCAGCTCCGCGCAGAAGCAGGAAGGTTCCGTACGGGAAGCGTCTGAGTCGGTCATTCGGATCGATCAGTCGGTGCGCGAAGTTGCAGCCGGAGTTGAAACGCTTTCGTCAGCCGCTACGGAGACCTCTTCGTCAACCCTGGAAATGGCTGCGACAATTGAAGAGGTTGCCCTCAGTGCCGAAAATCTGGAGCAGGCTGTAGAGGAGGTCAGTTCCTCTATTATCCAGATGGCCGCTTCCCTGAAAGCGATCGGGGAGAGCATCGTCAATCTGCTGGACGCCTCCAGTACCACTGCGTCGTCGGTTGCAGAGATGGATGCCACTATTAAGCAGGTAGAAAAGAATGCCATGGCTTCGGCCGCTATTTCTGAATCGGTGAGAAGCGATGCCGAGACTGGTAAAAACGCAGTTCTTGAGACGATTGCCGGTATGCAGGCCATTCTGGCAGCGTCAAAAATTACGGCGGAGGTGGTAGAGAATCTTTCCTTGAGGGTTCACGATATCGGTACGATTCTTTCGGTTATTGACGAAGTGGCTGATCAGACCAATCTGCTGGCACTCAATGCCGCCATAATAGCGGCTCAGGCCGGAGAACATGGTAAGGGGTTTGCCGTTGTCGCCGATGAAATCAGGGAGCTGGCCGAGCGTACCAGCAGTTCCACCCGTGAAATTGCGGGCGTCATCAAAGGGGTTCAGGAAGAAACCGGACGTGCGGTTGCGGCCATTAATCAGACCGAGGGGAGCATCTCCGAAGGTGAAAAACTGTCGCAGCGTTCCGGTGCCGCGCTGGAAAAAATCGTTACCGGTGCGCAACGGGCCGGCGTTCAGGCGGGTGAAATCGCCAGGGCGGCCGTTGAGCAGGCCTACGGAAGTCAGAGTATCAGGAACGCCATGGAGAGTATTGCCGAGATGGTTGGGTATATTGCAACCTCAGCCCGTGAACATTCGCACGGTACCGAAATGATTACCTCGGCTGTTGAACGAATGAAAGAGCTTACGGTCCATGTTCGTACTTCGACCCGTGAACAGAGTCGTGCCAGCAGTTTGATCGCCAAGTCAACCGAAGATGTGACCGCCATGGTGGAGCAGATTCGTGAGGCGTGCCGGTCTCAGGAACAGAGTTGCGGCATGATTTCAAAATCTGTTGATAATATTCAGGACGTGACAACCGCCAACAGCACCACGGCCAAAATTATGGATGCATCGGTAGCTGATTTGACGCATCAGATAGAACTGCTTGAAAAGGAGATGGCCGGTTTTACGATCTGAAGCCGGTTGCGATATACTATTATGAGCAGACTCGATACCTGTTTTACTGAACTTCGATCCCGTCAGTCCAAGGCTCTGGTGACCTTTATCACCGCAGGCGATCCTGATCTGGCAACAACGGAAGAGATGGTCATTCTCCTGGAGGAAGCCGGCGCCGATGTGATTGAGCTGGGGGTGCCATTCTCCGATCCGATGGCAGACGGGCCGACCATCCAGCTTTCTTCCGAGCGTGCCCTGGTTGCCGGAACAACGTTATCGAATATTCTGGCATCAGTTACAAACATCCGTGCCCGTACGCAGATCCCGATTATCGTCATGGGATACTTGAATCCGATCTATGCCTATGGCTATGACCGTTTTTGCCGTGATGCTTCCGAGGCCGGTATTGACGGCGTTCTGCTGGTTGACATGCCACCTGAAGAAGCGCAGGAACTGCTGCCGAGCGCACGGGCGCATGGTCTGGATATCATTTTTCTGCTGACGCCGACCTCTGACGCCACCCGGATTTCTACGGTAGCGAGCTTGGGTCGTGGCTTCGTCTATTATGTGACCGTGACCGGCGTCACCGGAGCCCGTCAGGTTGTTTCGGAGAGTCTGGCCAGCGAGCTGACGGCGATTATGCAGCAAGTATCGCTGCCGGTCATGGCGGGCTTCGGCATCTCTACACCAGAGCAGGCTGCCGAGGTGGCCGGATTGGCGGATGGTGTTGTGGTGGGAAGTGCACTCGTCAAACTGTTTGAACGCCACAGCGGTGATGAGCTGAAGCGTGAACTGCGGCACCTGGTCGGTGATCTGAAGCGGGCGATACAATAATCAATACCTACTCGAATAACTGAAATTACGAAAGGCACGAGGCCAATCATGAGCTGGTTTACAAAAGAAAAAGCCGGAGTAGAAAAATCAGACAGTAATAAAATCAAATTTCCCGTCGGGATGTGGGTAAAGTGCCCGGGATGTTCGGCAACCCTTCAGGGAAAAGAGATCGAGGTCAACCTTCAGGTTTGTCCGAAATGCGGGTATCATCATCGCATCTCGGCCCGGAAAAGACTGGAAGCCCTTCTCGACGGTGGAACCTGGCAGGAGTTTGATGCCGATATTACATCGGTCGACTTTCTGAAGTTCAAAGATGCCAAAAGCTATCAGGATCGCATCGATGTAGCCCTGGCAAAGGGTGGTTCCAAAGACGCCGTTATCTGTGTTGAAGGGGCCATCGAACAGCAACCGGTACAGGTTTCCTGTTTTGATTTTGCCTTCATGGGGGGCAGCATGGGGAGCGTGGTCGGCGAAAAAATCACCCGCTCGATTGAGCGCGGCCTACAGAAGCGGCAGCCGGTTATCATCATCTCGGCTTCGGGTGGCGCCCGTATGCAGGAGAGTATCCTCTCGCTGATGCAGATGGCCAAAACATCTGCTGCTCTGGCAAAACTGAAAAGCGTCGGCATTCCGTTTGTGTCGTTGCTGACCGACCCGACAACCGGCGGCGTAACAGCCAGTTTTGCCATGCTGGGAGATGTGAATATTGCCGAGCCGAAGGCGCTGATCGGTTTTGCCGGTCCACGTGTGATTGAACAGACCATTCGTCAGAAACTCCCGGAAGGTTTCCAGCGTGCCGAATATCTGCTGGACCACGGTATGATAGATGCCATTATCCCACGAACAGAAATCCGCTCAAAGCTGGCTTCAATCCTGCGTATGCTGCACCGTCCCGTCGCCTGACATGCCCCTGGCCGCTCTGCTGGAAAAGCTGTACGCCCGTCGGCGCTTTGGAATACGTCCAGGCGTCGATCGGGTGGCGGTTCTGCTGGCGCGCCTCGGCAATCCTGAACGAACATTTCGCAGTATTCACGTTGTCGGCACAAACGGCAAAGGTTCCACTGCAGCCTTTCTGACATCCATCCTGTCCTGCTCCGGACTTCGCACTGCCCAGTTCAGCTCTCCACACCTGATACGATTCACCGAGCGATTCCGCATAAACGGCTCAGAATATCCGGCTGATAAACTGGCTGTTATTCTGAAAACTGTTCTGGAAGCGGCGCCCGAAGAAGCCACTTTTTTCGAAATTACCACAGCGCTTTCCTGTGCCGTTTTCTGTGAGGAACGGGTCGAAATTGCGGTAGTTGAAGCGGGAATGGGGGGGGTCTCCGATGCTACGGCGGCTCTCGCGGCAGAAATGACGATAGTGACTCCGATTGCGTTGGATCATGCCGAATATCTGGGGGAGACCCTGGTGGAAATTGCGCGAGAAAAGGCCGCCATCATTGAGCCGCGTACGCCGGTTATCTCGGCTGCCCAGTCGGACGAGGTTCTCCTGCAAATACAGCAGCAATGCCGAGTTGGTGGAAATCTGCTCCGTGTGTTCGGCCCTGATTTTTCAGCTGACTGGAACCAGCAGTCCGGTCTTGATTACCGTGGTAGTTCCCGTGCATTCGGCAACCTGAAACCTGGAATTCCGGGGCGCTATCAGAGCCAAAACGCCGCTGTGGCGCTGGCGGCAGCAGAGCAGCTGATCGCCCATGGAACGCACATTTCGGAAGCGGCTTGTGTGAACGGCATTGCAACAGCTCACTGGCCGGGTCGAATGGAGTTGATCGCCGGCGCTCCGCCGCTACTTCTGGATGGTGCCCACAATCCGGCTGGAGCCGCAGCGCTGGCCGAAGCGCTGGCCGACTACGCGCCTGCCCGTATCCTGCTGGTGACCGGAGCGTGCGCCGACAAGGATATCCGCACTATTTATGTGCCGATTTTACCGCTCGTAGCTCAGATTTACACCGTATCTCCGGCAGTTGAACGTGCGCTGGATGATACGGCTCTCTCCCGGATTTTTTCAGACATGGGCAGAGCGTCCCGCTGCTGCGGAGCGGTTGTCAGCGGTATTCAGACGGCACGCGCTGACTCTCGACCGGGAGATCTGATCCTGGTCTGTGGCTCACTGTTTCTGGTCGGAGAAGTAAAAGCCTGGCTTGAAAACAGTGATTACAACGGCATTCGAGGCTAACCCGCGTCATGAAACTATCTACCTGTCTTGCCTTTCTCATACTGGTTCTGCACGCTGCCGGTCTTGCTTTTGCCGCCGATACCCCCTTTTCTGATGACACTATTCATATCAACGCTGACAGCATGCAACATGGCGAATCAGACGTTTTCAGCGCCAGCGGCAACGTTGTGGTCACCTGGCAGGGGATGCGTCTGGTTGCCGACCGGGCCGAGTACCATACGGTCCGGCATACGCTGCAGGCCAGCGGGAATGTTGTTCTCTCAAAGGGAAATGATGTTCTCAAAGGGGAAACTCTGGTTCTGAACATGGAGAGCGGGCATGCTGAAATGGACAAGGCCTCACTCTCGTCGCCTGATTCAAGCCTGAATGTTAGCGGAGATAAGATAGTTCGTTTGAATGAACATGAGTTTGAGGTCAGTTCCACAGAATTAACCACCTGTGAACTGCCTGATCCAAGTTGGAAATTCGGGGCTGACGAGCTCAGCGTCAATATCATGGGGTATGCGACCGGACGGAACGTTGTCTTTTACGTCAAGAATGTACCGGTTTTGTATCTCCCCTGGATAGCCTTTCCGGTCGTGCGGGAAAAGCGCTCGGGGCTGCTCTTTCCGCGTGTCGGTTACTCAAAATCGCGCGGAGCGCAACTTGATCTGCCGCTCTACTGGGTCATTTCCCCCAGTCAGGATCTGCAGTTTGATCTGGATATGCTGTCGCGGCGCGGTGTCGGTACGGCGCTTGACTATCGCTATATCCGCCAACGCGGCAGCGAAGGGCATCTGGGGGGCTATCAGATTTACGACCTGGTAGAGAATCGCTGGCGCTGGCAACTTACTCAGAGCCATAAAGAAATTATATCGCCGGATATGAATCTGCGTATGGATGTCAATCGTACCGGTGACCGGACGTTTCTGGGTGATTACGGCGAAAAGAGTGGCGACTACAACCGTCAGACCAGCGATTCGACTGTCAACGCCCTTAAAGCGTGGCAGCAGTATGCCCTGAGTATGTATCTGCGTTATAGTGACAATCTGTATGCGACCGACAATCAGAGCACCGTGCAGACGCTCCCTTCAATTTCAGTTGCCGGTGTGCGCCAACGTCTTCCACGAGTACCACTCTTTTTTGATGTGGATGCCGACCTGGCGAATTTTTACCGTGAAAGCGGAACAAGTGGTCAACGACTAAACATGTTCCCGCGCCTGACGCTGCTGCCGTCACTCCCGACGTATCTGCAGGCTTCGCTGTATGCGGGCGCGCATCTGCGCGGCTATACAACTGATGCACGTGGCACGACTCTGCACTCAAGCGATGGGGATCTCCTGCCGGAGATCGGTACCCGTGTCTCAACCTCTCTGACACGCGTCTATGAACTGCACGAAGGGAGCCTCAAAAAACTGCGCCACGAGATAATTCCTGAGATCAGCTATCGCTATATTCCGGAACGGAATCAGGAGCGTCTACCCTTCTATGATTATGCTGATCGTAACGTATGGCAGAATATAGTCACCTTTTCCGTCACCAGTCTGCTGAATGGAAGATCTTCCACGGGCGATACCATGCAGTATCGTGATCTGTCCCGGACAAAGTTGATGCTGGGGTACAGTTTTGAGGGGGGACGGCGTGACCTGCTGACGTTGGTTGATGCAGGCAGACACTGGACAGATCTGATACTTGAAAACGATGTCTGGCTGAACCGCACCGTACGGGCGACTTTTGAGACTCGCTATAACCTGTACGATCATCTTATTTCGACTCTGGCGCTCGGCGTGGAAGCTGACGACCGTCAGGGGAATGTCGTTGCTGCCGGTTACCGCATGGCGCGCAACGAATTGGAATACCTTGAGGCGCGTCTGGCGACCAAAATCATAAAGCCGCTTAATCTGAGCTATACCGCCCGCTACTCCTTTGATCGTGGCGACTTCCTTGAGTCGGTCTACGCAGCCGAATATCGCCATCAGTGCTGGAGTGTCACCACGGCGCTGCACCAGCGTCCCGGTAATTTTTCATTCACAGTCAGCTTTAATCTGGCCGGACTGACCGGCATGTAAAATAAAAAGAGCCCCTGGTCAGGGGCTCTTGTGTCAGAAACGGTCTTTGGACTTGTACTGAATTTATGCTATTTGCTGATGACAGCGTCCTCGATGATGACGGCATATTTGTAGCCGGCGCCGAAATCCCTGTCTTTGATCAGCGTGCCGCTGATTGTGACAACATCGCCGATTTCGGCAGTGCCTTTGGATGTGCAGACCAGGTTGTGGTTGCTTTTGGCCTGTGAACCGGTACCGTCTTGAATATGGATCCAGTTTCTACCCATGATCTGCGATGAAACCTTGACAACCTTTCCCTTAACGACGATTTTCTTCTTGTTCAGCTTGGCTTTGTTGGCAAAAGCCTCCTGAACCGTTATTGCACCCGCACCGGTCGCCTTGGCTACGCTGACTTTGGTGTCTTTGGCTGCCGTAGAGCCTTTGCTGCCGAGGGATTTTTTACCCTCGCTGACGGTTGCTTTGGCAGAAGAGTCAGCAATGATTCCATCGGAAAAAACGATTTTTTCAAAGGTGCGCTTCAGGCTCTTGCTCTCAAAGTTGGTCATCTCCATGCCACCCTTGAAGCTCATCTGAGCATCCTTTTTGACCGCTGCTTCCATGACCGCTACCCAGATTTTGTCACCGTTTTTTTTCTGAAGGTTGACATACGTGTAGCCGCCGCTGTTCATAGTCTGTAGAACTTTACCGCTCAGGACTTCAGCTGGTTTTGCCGCAACTTTATCTGCCACAGGGGCGGCATGCCCGGCAGGAGCAGCAGGTGATGCGGGTACAGCCGCTTTGTCAGGTGCTGCCATGGACACAGTTGCTGAAGATAGTGCTATAGCACAGGAAAGTGACACTAAAAGTTTCTTTTTCATGAATTCCCCTTTTTTGGATGTACGTTCAATTTTTGGGATACTAGCATAAGAATGATAGATACGGCACTCAAAAAAATGGACTCTACCATGTTCAGGCGACTCTATATTCATGTCCCGTTTTGTCACAAGAAATGTTCGTACTGCGCCTTTGCTTCACGGCCTCCGCAGGATGGCGAGCTTGAGGCCTATCATACGTTGTTGCAGCAGGAGCTGAATGCTGTTGCCGGACGGGGGATCACGGGTGGAACGCTTGATTCGATATATTTTGGCGGCGGCACACCGTCACTATTGCAGCCGGAGCAGGTCGCACACGTACTCGTATCGGTAAGAGATCTGTTTTCGCTGGTGGAGGCTGCCGAGATCACGCTGGAGGCCAATCCCGGTACGATTGACGCCCTACGCCTGCTGGCTTTGCATGACACCGGAGTAAACCGGATTTCTCTGGGCGTCCAGTCACTTGACGATCGTTTTCTGGCTATTCTGGGGCGTATCCATAACGCCCGCCAGGCGCGCCAGGCGTATGGTGATATCCGGCAGGCCGGCTTTGAGAATGTCAGCATCGATCTGATGTATGCGCTGCCGGGTCAGTCGCTCGATAGCTGGCGGTCCGATCTGCTGGCGGCTGTTGATCTGGAACCCGAGCATATCTCGGTCTACGGCCTGACGCTGGAAGAGGGAACCGATTTAGCCCGGCGGTATGATGAAGGCGCGCTGGAACTGCCGGATGAGGATCTGTCGGCAGACATGTTCGAGCTGGCAGACGACCTGCTGACACAAGCCGGTTTTGAGCATTATGAAATCTCCAGTTATGCTCGGCCGGGATTCCGCTCGCGCCACAATAGCGGCTACTGGCAGCGTGACGGTTATCTGGGGATCGGCGTCGGTGCCCATTCGCTGCTTCGAGATGGCTATGGTCTCCGATGTGGTAATCCTGCTACGCTGGAAGAGTATTCCCGTCAGGTTACGTTGGGTTCTCAGCAGCCGGTTGATGTGCAGTACCTGAGCCGAGAGGATGCCATGGCTGAATATATGTTTTTAGGGTTGCGACTGATTGATGGCATCAAGCCGGGACGGTTTGAACAAGAATTCCACGCAAATTGGGACGCGCACTATGGGACGATCTTCGCAGACCTGATTCGGCTGGAACTGGTCCGGAAGTCTCAAGGGTGTTTTCAGCTGACTCGGCGCGGCATGCTGCTCTCAAACCAGGTTTTTAACCGGTTTTTACCCTGAATGTCGTTTTTTTGAGATGCTATCCGGAGAGTAAGCGAAACCTCTGCTTGTCTGATTGGTTTTAGAATGCTATTGTGTTGCACGAAAAAATAGTTATCCCCGTTCTGGTGGATAGATACCCGTATGAAAGGAGAATTTGATGAAAAAAGTTATTTCAAACGTTGTTGTAGTACTCTCAGTCTGTTTGTTGTCAGCAGCCGCCTTTGCTGCCGAGGCAGGTGGTGAGGCAGTTTTCAAAGCAAAATGTGCATCCTGTCACCCGAATGGCGGTAACATCATGAAGCCGACTCATACCATTAAAGGTATTAGTAAACCGGAAAAAGTAATCAAAAAGGTCCGTAAGGGCGGCGGCGGTATGCCTGCTTTTGATGCTAAATCTATTTCCGATGCCGATGCAAAACTGTTGGCTGATTATATCATTACAACCTTCAAAAAATAGTTCCCTTCTGCGGGGGCAGGCCAACGTGTCGGCCCCCGTTATTATTCCCGATGAAAATGTCTTTCTGTACAAACCTCCTTTCACAATTGTTGTATGAATTCCGCAGGGAATCGACAAAATGCAAGAAGCAAAAACACTCGTATCAAAAGGCAAGAAGCCGCTTGACGCTGGAAAAATTATCCCGGAACTGACCTTCGGTTTTTAAAGGAGCGATTGTAGAATCTTAACTACCTTCTGACGCCACTCCGGCGCTGCTGCATGCGGCCACCCATCGACGCCATCTGGTGGCGCTGGAGAGCCCCCAGGCTTTCCAGATGGAACTGGAACCACATATCGCCATAGGCGCGCATATTCATCTTCTTACCCTTCTCCAAGCTTTCCTTGAGATCCTTCAGCTTTTCATCACCTGGAATCTTTTTTAACCCTTTATCAAGCGTCTCTTTGGCCCTGCTGATATCGCCGTTTTCGTTAAGGCAGTAGGCGTAGAGAGCCCAGAGCATCGGCTCCTTAGCGTTCCACTGCACTGCTTTGTCAAAGGTCTTGACCATCAGCTCCTTTTTCTGGCGCTTCATGTATGAGATGGCCAGCATGCCCATGGCGGCCCAATTCTTGAAGAAGGCTTTTTCCAGATACGGAAAGGCGTTCGAAAAATCCCGTTTCATGTAGTAGATCATGCCGATCTGTGAGTTGACCTGACCCTCAACGTACAACTGCCAGCGGCTGTACTGCAGGGCCTCCTTCAGTTCGCGGATCGCTTTTTCAAAGCGGGGCGGCTGAGCTTGGAGATCTTTACCGGCTGACTCCATGGACGCCATGACCTTTTTCATGATGGCTTTGGAAATAAGTACAAAGATGATGGCAAAGATGATCAGGCCGACAATCAGAGAACCCCACAGCGGGAGTTTGAGGGCAAAAACCATGGTCAGCAGCATCGCAATGGCGGCGGCTGCAGAGATGAGCATGTTATACATCGAGAATTCCTTTCATGCGTGTGACAAATGGGGGATGGGGTAAACGTGTCGCTGTTATGCTGCCGGAACCATCTTGCCGTTTTTCTCGCTGAATTTGGCGATAATTATCCGGCGCCCCGGCTTAAGGGCAACTTTGGTTTTCAGGTTGTTCCAGGCGGAGAGCAGCTGGGTTGATACGTTGAAACGTTTGGCCACTGCAGCCAGTGTATCACCCTTTTTAACGGTATAATATTTGGCAAAAGTCCCCTTGGGCGCGGCAGCAGCTGTCTTGTGAGTCCGCCCTTCATGACCAAAATCCACGGTCTGCTTTACCGGTACGATGACGGTCTTGCCACTCAAGCGGCTCTTCGCATTCAGGCTGTTCAATTCTGCCAGGACAGCCGGGGTTGTCCCGAAACGGTGGGCAACGCTTGCAAGCGTATCCTTCTTGCGGGCCTTGTAGCGGCTGTACAGAACCTTTTCCGTAAAGCGCTGATCGGCGGCTATTTTGGCGAATTCCGCCTCAAAACCCTTTTTGCTCCCCTTGGGTAGCTTGAGCAGGTAATCGGGATAGTTGGGGGGGGTACACCAGTGGCGCAGGTCAGGGTTAAGTTCCTTGATTGCTTCATAACTGTAGCCGGACAGCCGTGCAACCAGTTCCAGGTCTGTGCGGGACGGAATCGTAACCGTGTCGTATTCGATCGGGGTCAGATAAGCTATGTCGGTAAAGCCGTAGCGGGCAGGATCTTTGGCAATAATGGCGGCCGCCAGAAGTTTGGGGACATACTCTTTGGTTTCCTTCTTCAGGTATGATCCACGCGAAATTTCCCAGAAATCGCTGGTGTTGTACATCGTGATGGCCCGCAGAATCTTGTTCTCACCGGCATTATAGCCGGCTGCCGCCAGATACCAGTCTCCGTTAAACATTTCGTACAGTTCCTTCAGATACAGAGCAGCTGCGGTGGTGGCCTTGACCGGATCCTTACGCTCGTCAATCCATTGATCGATGCGCAGGTCATACCGTCTTCCGGTCTCCGAAATAAACTGCCACGGGCCGACTGCATTGGCCCACGATCGGGCATGCATCTGAAAGCCGCTTTCGATCATGGCAACGTAGACCAGATCTTCCGGCATCCCTTCCCGTTTCAGAATGTCTTTCATCAGCGGTATATAGCGTGATGAATGTGACAGCCAGCGGGAAAAGGCAAGCCTGCCGCTGGTCTGGAAGTAATACAGAAAGTATTCGACTTGACTGTTGAGGGTCAGCGGAATATCGGCTATCGGCAGATCAACATCGGGCAGTGCCAGTTCGCTCCCGGCACCCGGTTTATCGTGCAGGTCCTCAAGTGAGAAGAGGTCCGTGACCAGTGTTTCTGATGCGGCTTCGTCCTCTAAGGCTTGATCGGCGGGAACCAGCTCCGGCTGCGCCATCTGCGGGGCACTCGGGCTGACAAGTTCCGTCAGCAGCGGTTTGACCTGTTCGACAGCGGATGCCGGACTACTGCAGAGTACAGCGCACAGTAATGAAGCAATGTAGATATGTTGGGGGTGTTTTTTCATAAGTCGCGGGAGTATAAAGGAAGCTGTTCTGAATGTCAACGGCGCTAAAAATCGCAGATATTCATGCCCTTCTGGTGATTGAGTCATCGGTGGAGAGATGTAAAAGTTGTTTTTCTGCTTTTGTCATCTGTTTGATCTGATACTCGCGACTGCTCGCGCTGCTGCGGTTGTGACCATCCTCCATGTACACAATGCGAAGTGGTTGGCGGCCTCTGAAATATTTGGCACCGAAGCCGTCAGCGTGTTGACGGAAACGGCGCTCTACATCGGTCGTGATGCCGGTATACAACGAGTCATCGGAACAGAGAATCATATACAGGAACCAGTTTTTCGAATGGGTGTCCGTTTTGTCCGGCATGTAGCAGAGCTCGCACGTAGAATTAATCGGTGTATCAAAAGGCTTTCAGCTTGACATAAAAATGAAAATTAGACAAGAATGCGCACAACTGTAGTGTATACGATAAATTTGTCACGCAGGGCTGAACAGCTGGTATTCCTTGAGTGAAAAGAGTCAGTATGAACGCACCTAACGAGCAGTATGCTATAAAAAATAAAGTGTTTGACCTTTCAAAGCGGGGTCATGCCTTGCTTAAATCCGGTCGCAGCAGCGAGGCGCGTCTGCTGTTTGAAGAGGCCATTTCGTTGGGCACCCGGAACGCACATGTGCTGACCGGTATGGGGGATCTGCTGCGTCAACAGAAAGATTTCACCGGGGCAGCTGCCTATTACCGGCAGGTGCTTGAGGATGATCCGGGCAATATATTCTCATTACGCGGACTGGGAGATGCCCTGCGCGGTCTTGGGGAATATCGGGAAGCGATCGGGTTTTGGGAGACGTATCTCAGGCTGCATAACGGCAATGATATCTGCGTTCTCACCAGAATCGCGGACAGTTACAAAACTATAGATAATTATGATACATCACGAGACTATTATCACAAGGCACTGGTGTTAAACGCTCGTGATCGATATGCACTGATGGGGCTGGCTGATCTCTATCATAAGCGGGGCCATGAGCTGCAGGCGATTGAATATTATGAGAAGGCGCTGGCCAATGGTGTCACCCTGATTAATATCCTGACTATTGTCGCCAATCTGCACTGGCGGCATGAACACTACGAACAGGCCCGTGAATACTACGAGAAAGCCCTTGTGCAGGATCCCTACAACTCATATGCACTGTATGGTTTAGGTAATTATTACCGTTGGAAATGCGACTATCAACGTGCTGTTGATATGTGGGAGCGTATTCTGGAACGAAGTCCGGGCACGGCTAATGTTATGGTGCGATTGGGTGATGCCTACTGCACCCTCGGACAGCTTGAAGCTGCCGCACGTGTCTATACAAAAAATCTGGACAGTGCCTACGACATGTTATCACTCGTGGGGATGCTTAAAATACGTTGTCTTCAGAACCAGCCGCAGGCAGCCTGTGATTGTTACGATGAACTATTGCGCAGGGAAGGGGATGATATTCAGTTTATGCCGAAACTGGCAGAACTGCTGCTGCGGCAGGCCGACCGGGAAACCGCTCTGTTTTTTTTCACGCACGTGAAGAAGTGCTATAGCGTTAAACAAGCGGCTCTGCAGACGATAGAAGCCTATATTTCGCAGGCAAAAGGCACCTGATCCGTTTCCTGTTTACTCTCGCCAACAAAAAACCACCCGCTTCAGGTGGTTTTTTGTTGGGAATTCAGACGAATGCCGTGTCTCAGACCTAGATGACTTTCTTCATAGCATCGCGTCCGGCCTCAAGAGCAGAAGCGAGAACAGACTTTTTGTCTTCAAAAACGTCTTTACCCTCTTCAACAGCGGTCTTGATCTTGTCCTGGGCATCTTTGGCGTATTCCTTGATCCGGTCGACCGCATCTTCAGTAAGATCAGCAATGTCCTCACGCATTTCCCGCCCGCTTTTGGGGGCGTACAAAAGGGCCAATCCAGCACCCATAGCTGCTCCTGCTACAAACGACACCAATACGGCTCCAGCGGATATTTCACATTTGTCAGACATGGTTACTTACCTCCCCGTTTTTTAAGATAATGATC
The DNA here is from genome assembly GCA_013349325.1 of Desulfuromonadales bacterium. Taxonomy (GTDB): domain Bacteria; phylum Desulfobacterota; class Desulfuromonadia; order Geobacterales; family Pseudopelobacteraceae; genus JACRCG01. The sequence continues at coordinate 16,813 of DUZX01000012.1, read as the reverse complement.
AAGCATGTATTTTCCTGCCACCTTGGCCCCGGTCGCCCAGACCGAGGTGGTGTTAAGAATGTTGGTAACCACACCGACTGACTGGTTGATGGTCTGAAGGTTGGTGCCGGTTTCGCCCAGTGCCGACATGAAGTGCAGGACATCGTCTGTATGCTCAGCTATCCCGCCACCGACTGTTTTCAATTCTGACAGAACTTCCGTTAACTCCTGCAAGGTCGGTTTCAATTCGGTCTTGATCATCTCTGACAGCGATGTGACGGATTCGGTGGTGCGCTTGAAGGCGAGAATGGCCGGCACCAAAGTCAGCACCAGGATACAGAAAGCAACAGCAATGATGATAAGTGCTATTCCGGTCAACGACATCACAAGTTCTCCAGATTCAAGGTTAGTTCGAACAGCTGCGAGTATATAACAAAAATCAGATAATTCAATCTCTAAAGCATGTTATACCTATTCCATATCAAGGCACTCTCTTCGTTGACTCGTCTTCGGCTGCTCAACGTACGGACATGCACGCCTCGCAGCCTCAATCCTCGCCGCCTTGATATCATCCTTGATCTGGAATTGGAATTACTTACGCCCAGGCATTATGCTGGCCATGATTTCTTCCGCAGCTGAATAGGGATCAAGAGTATGAGCACCCATACCTGTCACAATCTGTTCAAGCAGGCCGTCCGATTCCATATACGCCAGAGCGTTCTTAAAGAGTCGGTCGCGCAGAATTTCCATAAAGTGTCGTTCATTGCGCTCGCGCAGGAAATCGGTGCCACAGCCGCTTGTAAAGAGAAATTCACGATGGGCATCAATCTCGGCAACCAGCTCTGGAATGCCCGTGCCACGCTGGGCCACCGTCTTCATTACCGGTGGACTCCATGACCCTTCTGTGGCGTTGCGCATCTCCAGCATATTTGAGAGCTCACGAGCCGTTCGATCGGATCCATCCCGATCAGCCTTGTTGACGACGAAGATGTCGCCGATCTCGAGAATACCGGCCTTGATGGCCTGAATATCGTCACCCATCCCCGGAACCATGACAACGCAGGTGGTATGCGCTGTCTTGACGATATCAACTTCATCCTGGCCGACGCCGACCGTTTCGATGATGACAATGTCCATTCCCATGGTATCCATGACCAGAGCGACATCCGAGGTCGAGCGTGACAGCCCGCCCAGAGAGCCGCGCGTTGCCAGGCTGCGGATAAACACCCCTTCGTCGCAGGCGTGCCGGTTCATCCGGATCCGGTCGCCCAGAATTGCGCCGCCGGTAAAAGGGCTGCTGGGATCAATGGCAACCACCCCGACCCGCTTGCCCTGAGCGCGGAACGCTGCGGTCAATTGATCGACCAGCGTTGACTTTCCTGCGCCGGGGGGGCCGGTAATGCCAACGATATAGGCTTTGCCCGAATGCGGATACAGGGCTTTTAACTCATCAATCGCCTGTGGTCGACCGTCATCAATATCGCGCATCAGACGGGCTGCGGCGCGAATATTGCCTTCTAAAACCTGCTCTGCAAGTGACATGGGAGCATACCTGCTGTTGAAGTATTTGAATGCCGGAGAGATTCTATAGCATGATACCATCAGGAATTCAACGAGAGGCTGATTCGAAACATTGTAAAGTCGGCAGGGTTGTTTTTTAATTGATGGCTAACGGATGTTTTTAGGGTATTCTTTGATTTTTTGCCACTTCGTTGTGGAGGTTACACTATGTCGGCACCCTCTATTTATGCCGCTTCCCGGCTGATTAATCCTGATGTCCCGCCTGTTGACGGAGGTGGACTGCTGGTGCATAACGGTACGATCGTTGCCACCGGAAGCGTTGAGGAACTGCGCCGGGCACATTCGGCCCCGGTGGTTGAATTCCCGGGTTGCTCGATCCTGCCGGGCTTCGTCAATGCCCACACGCATTTGGAATTGACACACTTTCCGGCCTGGAAACTGAGAACGAATGTGGCCTATAACCCGCGACATTTCACTGACTGGATTATCCAGTTGATCAAGATCAAGCGCGGGTTGACAGCTGCCGACTATCCATCGTCGCTGTGTGAAGGTATCCGCCTCTGTCTGGAATCCGGAACAACAGCGGTTGCAGAAATCGTCACCTATCCCGACTTGACTGCTCTTTATCATGAGTCGTTGTTGAGCGGACGACTCTACTTTGAAATGCTGGGACAGGAACGGAGTCACTTTAACGTGACATCCAGGGCTGCATTGGCCGCCGCGCACACAATTTCAGACAGGCTGGTGACCGGTCTTTCACCACATTCACTCTATACGGTTGCCGAGCAGCACCTGTCCGTCATTCGAGAGATGTCCTCACTGCACAACCTGCCGCTGTCAATCCACGTGTCGGAATCCTCTGCTGAAACCGATTTTATTTTCGACAGCAGCGGTCAGCTTGCGACGGAGTTTTATCCTTTTGTCGACTGGGAGCGATTTCTAACGGCGCCGCACCGCTGCAGTTCCACGCAGCTACTGGAGCGGCACGGTCTCCTGACGTCGAGTACACTGGCGGTGCACTGCGTTCACGTATCGCTCAGCGATGCCCGCATTTTAAAGGATCGCGGGGTACACGTTGTGCTCTGCCCGCGCAGCAATACCTGTCTGGACGTCGGGAGTGCTCCGGTTGCCCTCTTCAAAAAGCTCGGAATTCCGCTGGCACTTGGAACCGATTCGCTGGCCAGCAATGATTCGCTCTCGCTGTGGGATGAGATCCGTTTTGCGCTGGGCTGCTTCCCGAACGACCTTTGTGCAGAGGACGTCTTCCGCATGGTTACAAGCAGCGGCGCCGCAGCTCTCGGTATTTCAGCTGCCTGCGGTACGCTGGAGGTTGGAAAACGTGCTGATTTTCAGGTCGTTTCGGGGTGCAGTGGCGGAGCAGAAGCGTCGCTGGATCGGATCCTGCTTGAGGGGAGCGTGCAGGAGGTTTTTGTCGGTGGTGTGCGCTATATCGGCACGGAGAAATCTTGATTCATTGGTTTTCGGAATCACTCTCTGGGTGATATACGATAGTTCTCACTAAAATGACGCGCCCCGTTGCGGCGTGCCAACATTACTCCTTTAGTATGTAATGTCATCCTGACTGCCATGAAGCTCTGCGATGGCAGGGAAGACCGTTCAATAACCGGATAACTTTTTTTCATACCGAATCCAGGCGGATTATCACATATGTTCTTATCTCGACTTTCAATAAAATATCAACTATTCATAATCGTTTCCATCATTGCCTTGCCCGCCATCTGTATAATCATCAACTCGGGGCTTCAACAAAGAAGGAACGCCATCCACAATGCACAGACAGAAACACAAAAGTTGGCTGAAGCAATTGTCAGTGAACAAAAAAATCTTGTTGCGTCAACTCGTCAATTATTTATTGCCTTGTCACAGTTACCCGATGTCAAACTCCGTAAACAAGTCGAAGTCAAGGCCATTTTAGCTGAAATATTGAAACTAAGCCCACAGTACATAAATATATTCATAGCGGGCCCGACCGGTGTGGTCTGGGCGTCGGCAGTCCCATTGAGAGAGTCTATTTCGGTGTCAGACGAACGATATTTCAAGAATGCACTGGCACGTGGTACATTGTCTTCGGGCGAGTACAACATCGGAAGAGTCACCGATAAAGCTTCGTTTATCCTTGGGTATCCATTGATGGATGAAGCCGGCAGGGTGACGTCGGTCATTTGCGCCGCTCTTTCATTGGACTACTACCAGCATATTTTCAGAGCATTCAAATTGCCTCAAGGCTCAAGTTATGCGCTCATTGACCATAAAGGTATTATTTTGACAAGAGCGGTTGATCCTGAAAAATACGTGGGTAAGCAGGCAAACCCGGAAATATTCAGATATATGATGGAGGGACCGGAAGAAGAGACTTCCGCCGGTGCAAGCAGTGCTGTTGGCGATAATCGCATTCAAACATATCGCAAATTACGTCTTGAGAGTGAATCAACGCCATACATGTACGTTCGAGCCGGTATTCCGTCAGCCGCAGTCATGCTCGAAACGAATGCCGCCCTTGGCAAAAACCTGATGATTTATTCCGTCTCTCTCGTCGTCGCCTTCTTTATCTCATGGCTGATTGGCAAGAAATATATCATTAACAGGGTTCTTGCTCTGGAGCGTGCCTCCCTGCGTTTGGCTGTCGGAGATCTGCATACCAGAATTGCTGATGAGGTCGGAGGAGGCGAACTTGGAAAGCTGGGGCAGACCTTTGACAAGATGGCACAACGACTGGAAGATAGTGTCAGGGAGCTCCAACATAAGGCAGATGAATATCGGACAATTGTGCAAACGACTTCAGACGGGTTCAATATGAGTGATGCCCATGGCAGAATACTGGAGGTCAACGGCTCATTCTGTAAAATGGTCGGCTATACCGCCAAAGAGCTCGTGACCATGAAAATTGAAGATATTGAAGCTATTGAAAACCCCGAGATGGTAGCAGCGCATATAGATAAGATCATTAAAGCCGGTTCCGACTCTTTTATATCAAAACATAAATGCAGGGATGGAACGGAAATCGACGTTGAAGTCACGATAACATATCTTGACGAAAATGGTGGACGGTTCTTCAGCTTTATTCGCGATATCACCGACAGGAAAAAAATGGAAAGGGAACTGGTCCGGGCTGCTAACTATGACAGCCTGACAGGCATTTTTAACAGGAAATCTATTGAAGAAAAAATTGAGGCGGAACTGGAACGTTCCAGGAGGTACGGCAGTTCATTCTCGTTGATCATGTTTGATGTAGACAATTTCAAGAGCATAAATGACAATTTAGGCCACAATATTGGAGACAGGGTGCTACAAGACATCGCTGAAATTGTGGGCCAAAACATCAGGACTCTCGACGCGGTTGGTCGTTGGGGAGGTGAGGAGTTCATGATTTTGTTGTCAGGGACTAATCATTCTGAGGCCGCATTAGTTGCTGAGAAATTGCGTATAGCCCTGGCACGTCATAGAGCAGGTGAAATGGACAATGTAACAGCGAGCTTCGGGATGACCTCCTGCCGGGCAGACGACACGCTTGATACTATATTCAAACGTGTAGACGACTTGATGTACGCTGCTAAAAGCAGCGGTAAAAATCGCATAGTATGTTGATGGATCGCTTGCGAATCAGAGATGTGCCCGTGGTTTTCGAGAGCGGCAGCGATGCCGCTCGTTTTGTTGGTATGGCATTTGAAACCAACGTATATTGCGGTAAATTATCTCGTGTCAAGGGCAGACCGCTTATGCTCCTGTTCGCTCAAGAAACCGGCATATCAGCGGCACGACCTCCTCTTTGGCGTCTTCGAGGATATAATGCCCGCAATCCGGGTAGCTATGGAGTTCGGCATCCGGGAAACGCTGCTTCCATTCGGCCAGAAAATGCCGGTCAAAGACAAAATCCAGCTCGCCCCAGAGAATCAACATTGGCAGATTGCTGAATTGTCCGATGCCGTCAGAAACGGCGGTGACCAGATCATAACCACGGTCACCGGGGGTGAGCGGAATATCCTGCACGAAGCGGAGCGTGGCTATGCGGTTCTGCCACGAATTGTAGGGGAGCTGGTAGAGCGCGCGAAGATCCTTGGACATCGGATTGCGTTTGCAGCCGACATAGGATGCACCGACGCTGAAGGCGTTGAAGCCGCGTACCAGCAGCGTGCCGAGAACCGTGTCACGGCAGATGCGCAGGCCGGGTGGAAACGGTTTGGCTTTCGGCAGGTGGAAAGCCCCGGTATTGAGTATTACCAGTCGTACAATCCGCTCGGGGTGGCGCACAGCGTAGGCCATGCCGATCATTCCGCCCCAGTCATGCACAACGAGCGTGATGTTCTCCGTAACCTCCAACGTATCAAGCAACCGTTCCAGATCATCAACGCGACGGGAGAGGGTGTACTCATAGCGATCGTCACTCGGTTTGTCGGACAGGCCGCAGCCGATATGGTCGGGCACGATGCAGCGATAGCGGTCACGCAGCGCCAAAACCAAATTGCGGTAATAGAACGACCAGGAGGGGTTGCCGTGCACCATTACCACCGGTGAGCCGGTACCTTCATCCAGATAATGACAGGAGAGGCCTGCCCTGGGCGAAGTCGAAGGGACGTCAATATCGAGGTGCTTCCCGTTGAACGGGTATTCAACTTTCAGCCGGGCGTTTACCATTCTATCCCCAGCATCAGGCAGTTCAAGCCGCTGCCGATTCCCAGAAACGCCACCTTGTCGCCCGCTTCCAATATGTCCCGTTCATCGGCAATAGCGGCTGTCAGCGGCAGGGATACGGTTCCCATATTACCCAGATATTCATAGGTGCTAAAGTCTTTTTCGGCAGGGATATCGAGTGTCTTGAGAATGGCGCTTTGATGGGCAGAGCCGACCTGATGGCAGATCACCTGATCAACATCCCCGGTTTTCCAGCCGATATGCGGCAGGAACGTGTCCCAGGTTGTCCGGCCAAGTTCAACGCCATAGTTCATGACATTGACGCCGTCAGTTGACATGTTCTGCAGATACCCCCCCTTGCCGTCCGGGGTGATCCCCCAGAGACAGAGCCGGTGATGCTCCGGAGCCGCCTGTGTTATGCCGCCCAGCAGACGGCGCCGCGACGAGCCTGAAAACGAACCGTCTGTCAGCAGGATGGCAACAGCGCCGGAGCCGCCGGTCAGAGTTGCGAGTGAAGCGCCGAAGTGCTGCATGGTGCGCTCTTCCAGCATTCTCTCGATCATGATATCGTTAATTTCGCGGGCGCTTTCGCAGGAAACCACGAGGCCGGCCTTTATCTGGCCAAGTTCGATTCTGTTGGCAACATCCAGAATGCCGTTAAGAACGCCCAGGCAGGCGTTGGAGAGATCAAATACGGCGGCTTTGCCGCCGATGCCGATTTTGGCGGCGACCCTGCAGGCCGTGGCAGGTTCAAACTGCTCGCGACAGACCCCGGTGTAAATCAGAGCCCCAATGTCGCCTGGCGAAATACCGGTTACCGAAAGAACCTTCCGCGCAGCGGCAATCGCTCCGTATGACAGTGGATAGCCAGGCTCCCACCAGCGCCTTTCACGAATGCCGGTCAGAGCCTGCAATTGCCCCGGTACGATGCGCAGGTAGCGGTACAGCGGTTCCAGCCGTGCTTCAAGTTCTGCCGTGGTAACGACAACCGGAGCCAGTTCGTAGCCCATTGCTTCGATAACAACGTTACGGTATTTCATAGTGGCTCCATGGTTACAGTGAAATCCATCATCTGATAAATCAACTTTCCATCCACAGACAGAAAGCCATCTGCGGTCATAATTCGTTTTTGGTCGTCCACAGCGGTGATCCAGGCGCTAACCGTTACCCGGCTGTTAGTCGGCACAACCTGACCGCGATAGAGCCAGTGGTGCTTCCGTTCCAATGCCACTGCCGCAACGACCGTTCCATTTTTCCATTCCCAGCGCTCCACAGCTGCAAACTTCATCAATTGAATGAACGATTCCAGTCCCAGAGAGCCGGGTGTGACCGGATCCTCGTAAAAGTGCGCCTTGAAGAACCATTCATCCGGATCGACATCCTTAATGCCGCGAATGTAACCGAGTCCGTTCGGCCCGCCGTCGGGAACGTACAGCTCAATCCGGTCGATCATAGCCAACTGTTTTTCCGGGAACGGCGCACCGTCCGGATACAGGAGGCTTCGGCCCCGCCTGCTCTCCGACTCAGTCGGCTGATACGGCTTAGCGTCGCGGAGACCGACCTGATTAGCCAGCGCTTCCTTGGCAAAGAAGCCGAACATGGTATCTCCCTCGTAGAGGATGCCATGCCGATCGGCAACGCTGAAGTCAAACTCCTGGATAATCATGCCGCCGCTGGTGGCAACCTTGTTCATGGTGGCGCAGCAGGTCAGGACGCCGCTGTCGGGAGTCACGGTCCGGTGCTGCACGGCGGTGCCCCCCAGATTGCGGAAGGAGATGTCATTCGGGCTGGTCAGCGCCGAGCCCACGTAGGCAGCCAGCCAACCGCACGGCTGCAGCGCCGCTTCCAGCAGGACGCAAAACGGCATGCGCGGCTGCCGCTCAGCAGCAAAAAACCAGGCGTCGGCTGGCAGGTCATACTGTGCTTCCGCCATGGCACCGGCGGTCATCTGCCACGGTTCGCCGCGCAGGGCGGTGACCCGGTCCATGAACTGGAACGGCGGCCCCGGCAGGCGGGCAATCTTGCGCCCGCTGTCGAATATGCGGTAGCGGTCACCGAATCCTTCAGAGGGGTTGCCGTTACTGTAGGCCAGAATCTGCTCTTTGGTGTAGATGGACGGTTTGATTTCCCCCACCCTTGACGGGAGGGGGGTAGGGGATGGGTGAAGGTGCGACTGGCTTTGGTTCTGGCAAGTCTCTCCCCTCCCTAACCCTCCCCCGCCAAGGGGGAGGGGACTGTCTGCGGAAGTATGTTGTCCACTCCAGAGTGCCTGAAGCTGTTCTCTGGTTGTGCCGGTCAGGCGGGCCGACATGCTGGTGATCTCGACAATCGGTTTGCCGTCGGCGTACATCAGGGCGTCACAGATTACGTATGGTTCCGGACGGTAGCCGATTTCCCGGATGGTGACCTCATAGGTAACGACTCGGGTGCTTTCGAGTACTTGTCCGCGGCAGCAGAGCTTGCTGGCCACACCCGGCAGCGGCTCCCAGACCGAACCAGCCGCTTCGGCAACCCATCCGATCCGCAGCAGGTAGATGCGGAGCGTGTGCATGCAGCACTCGTACATCAGGGTGCCCGGCATGACCCGGTCATCGACGAAATGACAGGTGATAAACCAGTCGTCAGGGTGGATGTCGGCTTCGGCCCTGATGAGGCCGATTCCGCAGCGCCCGCCGTTCGGATCGATTTCATTGACGCGGTGGACGAGGCGCATTCTGCCTCCCGGAATCGTCAGCGGACGGGAGAGCGGCAGGCGGGCGAACAACGGCCCGAAACAGCCGGCCAGATCGCCGTTGCGCAGCCTATCCAGTTGAGCAGCATCGTACCCTTCGCGCGCCAGCGGCACCAGATCCTGCCAGTCAGCCGGGCGGATGCCGGATGTGGGGCGCAGATCAAGCACCGGACGAACGATGCCCTTGCCGGCATCAAGTTCCTGCTGGCTGAAGAACCCGGCGCAGCCGTCGCGCATCGACAAAAGCGGCTGGCCGTTGATGGTGGCCTCGAAGAAGAAGCGGAACAGCCAGGTATGCCCCTGACGGAAGAACCGTTCAATGCGGATGTCGTAATGGATCGTCTCTCCCGGTCCGGGGAGGCCGCGATGGAAGGTGACCACGGCGTCGAGCAGGCGATAGACCGCCAGACCCCGGGTCATGAAGTCGATGCCGAGATAGCCGGACAGGAACAGGTCGGCCTGGCCGGCCTCCACGGCGATGCAGGTGGGGATGCGACCGCCATCCAGATACCAGGCGCCCGGCTGGATATCATGTTCAGTGACAACCCTGCCATGAGACATGGAGCGTGGTTCCCCCTCGACGCTCATGATCCGGTCTACCAGCATCAGTGGTTCATCCGGCAGGCGGACACGGGTCGGAAAGGCGTCCACTTCGGTAAAATCGGGACCCAGCATGCGAGCCACCGAACCACGCGCAAACTCGAAGCAGAGCTCGCGGTTGAAGGCAACCCCCCACCCCCCCTTATCAGGGGGGCTCAAGGGTATGTCGCCTCCCCTGATAAGGTCAGGCCGGGAGCGGTTGGTTTCAAAAGGAGCATCATCCCCCAGCGCCTGACGCAGCGACATTTCCAGGGTCAGTGCCTGCGCCATGGCAGCGGTCACGGTCTCGCTGACAGTCAGGAAGGCCGCATGGGCTTCCGAATGGGACTGCTGGGAGCGGGCCAGTTCGGATATCAGCGAATCGGGCGTAAAAATTAAAGAATTATCGTTTCCGTAGGGGCGATCCCGGCGGGTCGCCCTGTCTGGCAATACCGCATCATTGGCTATTGCAGCGATGGGCGCGCCAACGGCGTCGCCCCTACAGGGTACATCAGGCTGCGGCGGCTGAAATGGAGCGCCGCCGAGTACGACCCGCACCATTGCTCCGCTATGTGCCTCAGCATCAATTCTGTGCGGGAGATCAAACAACGGTGACAGATCAACCGGCAGCCGTTCGGCGATCAGGTTGGCCAGCATCTTCAGAACGACGGATACCGGATCCTGACCGGCATGACAGGCCGAGCGGGCCAGATGCGGACGATCGCCGAGGATGCGCCCGATCATGCGGCTGCAGGATGCGCCCGGTCCCATCTCCAGAAACAGCCGGACACCGTCACGATAGGCCGATTCAATCACCTGCGGATAGTTGAGGCCGTGCAGCGCCTGACCGAGGATCGATGCGGCGGCACTTTCGCGGGTGACCTCATAGGAATCGCCGCTGACGCCGCTGTAATAGACCACACCGGTCGGTGCTTTTGTGGGGTACAGATGCAGATCGTGGTACGGCGTTGCCACCTGTTGGGCTACCTCGCAATGCACGGTGGTCACCCCCTGCAGTGGAAAAAACGGGCTGTCGAGCGCCGCCACCAAGCGGGACAGTTTGCTGGCATCACCGCCGATAACACATTCATCGGGGGTATTGACGATCAGGAGATAGGTGCGCGGGAACTTCGGCAGCAGCGCCTGCACAGCCCGTTCCGGGGCAGCGACAACGCCGAGGCTCCACTGCACAGTTTCACCATCTTTCAGGCCCCAGGCCAGTTTGGCCGCACGGCATTCGCCGGCCAGATCATCGCTAAAGAGGGTTGATTCCTGCATACGGTCATACATCGCGTCCCGGTCGCGCCACGCCCGTTGGGAGAAGAGCCCCGCCGATTCACCGAGGCTGTAGCCGATGACGGCGGCCGGGTGGACGCCGAAACGCTGCACCAGGTCACTGACGGCGCAGCCGGTGGCTACCTGGCCAAAAATTACGGACCGATGGTCGTCATTGATCCGCGATGCTGCGGCGCCGTTCCAGAACAGCTCCGGCTGGAACTGCGCCCGTAGCAGAAGGTTCTCTTGATCCTGACGACGCAGAACATCCGGCCAGCGGCTGAACAGTTCCATCCCCATGCCGGAATAATGATTGCCGGAGCCGGGAAAGACGAACGCTACCTTTCCTGCTGATCCCAGCGGTTTTGCTGAATAAAACAGCCGGTCACGCAACCCCGGTGCGGTAGCAGGGGGAGTGCCGTTATTCTTCAGTGTGGTTCGGCCCAGATCAATCAACAGAGTCAATTCGGCGCGATCCCGGGCAACTATGGCCATGGCACGCTTTTTACCGGCGCCTGCCGCAAAGTGTGGATACCAGGTAGAGGCCAGGTCGTAGAGGCTGGCAGAAGAACCCTCTAACGCCCCCTCAAGCAGGTCCAATTGCGCCAGAAGTTCGGCTGTCGTATCACCGGCAATGGCAAAGAGGGCTTCACTGCCCGCTCCGAGCGGGGCACAGCGGTCCGCTGTATCACCGGACATGACCGTGTCGTACCCTTCGAGGACCACATGACTGCAGGAACCGTCAACGCTTTGAACGGTGACTCCGGCGCGGCGTGGGCCGTCGCTGCGGTTGCGCAGCCAGTAACGGGAGGAGCGGGGAAAATGAAGCGGCGACCGCTGCGGGAGCGCCGGAGCGTCTGAAGTCAGACTACGGCAGCCGGGAATGATTTCATGGTATAAGGCCAGGCAACCACGCACGAACGACGCCAGACCGGAAGCCGCGCCGCTGTGGCCGATATCCCCCTTGACGCTGCTGACGGCGCATGAACGGGCCGGAGCGTTGTCGGAAGCAAACCAGGATGCCAGGGCAGCTGCTTCATGAGCGTCAGCTTCAGGGGTGCCGTCGGCGCTCGCCTCAATCAAACCGACGGATTCCCGAGGCACGCCTGCGTCAGCGTAGGCTTTATCAAGGGCATGCAGATAGGTTTTCTGTCCGGCAGCGACCGGATCGCCGCTTGCGGAGCCGATGCCACGAATGACGGCATACACGCGGTCGCCGTCACGCTCGGCATCTTCAAGGCGTTTGAGCACCACTGCGCAGGCGCCTTCACCGATAAGTGCGCCGTCGGCTGTTTCGTCAAACGGGGCAGAGCTACCTGAATGGGAATAGGGGTGCAGGGCATGCTGTCCGAGAACCGCACGCAGGTCACCGGCCAGATCCACCGCGCCGACCAGAGCCCGATCAAGTTCACGATTCTGAAGCTGGCGGACGGCCACCTCCAGAGCCCGGATGCCGGAACTCTCCTCGCTGGAGATCGTGAAACTCGGCCCGCCGATACGGAATTCGCGGGCGATTCTGCTGGCTACGACACTTCCAAGTGCTCCCATGGTGCGGTTGGCGTTCAGGGATGGTCCTGTAGCGGCGCGGAGCTTTAATAGCCACTCCGACTGTTCCTTGGTAGTCAATTCCCGTCCCAGGTGCTGTTCCCAGCGTAAGAGCTTACCGGTCAGATCCCAGCGCAGACTGAAGTTGGTACTGTTCAGATCAAGGGCGATGCCGATAAAGACGCCGGTAGAAGAGTTGCTGTCCCGGTCGCAACCGGCGTTGAGCAGCGCTTCTGCCGCCGTTTGCAGCATGAGCAGTTGCTGTGGCAGCATCTCCTCCATTTCGCGCGGAGGAATGCGGAAACGGTTGGCCGGTAGCGCCACTTCGTCCATGGTAAAGCCGGCGAATGGCGTCGCATCGAGCCCTTCCGCACGGAACCATCTGCTCTCTGCTGCGCCCCGCCACCCTTTTGGAGGGGTCGGGAGCACGGTGTCATCCCCCCCCAACACCCGTTCCTGGAACGCCCGCAACGATTTCCACGGGCCGAAACGGGCATCCATGCCGACTACGGCGATGGCTTCCCTCTCCCCAACCCTCCCCCGCTGGGTGAGGGAGCTTACTCCTCCCCCCAGCGGGGGGAGGTCGGGAGGGGGGGACGCTGGCAGCCATTCCTCAATCAGCAGATGAGCATTAATGCCGCCAAAACCGAAGGCGCTGACGGCAGCACGCCGGGGAATGCCAGCGCCCCTCCGCTGCCAGGGTACCGGTGAAGTCAGGATGCGAAACGGGCTCTCATCGAGATTCATGCCGGACTGTGCTGTATTGAAATTGGCTGTGGGGGGGAGTGTCTCGTTCTGGAGTGCCAACAGCACCTTGGTCACTGCTGCTCCGCCTGCGGCGGTCAGCAGATGGCCGATATTGGATTTGACGGAGCCGATGACGCAGTGCGCATCTTTCCGGCCGCCGTTAGTCCAGAGCTGTTTGAGGCTGGCAACTTCGACCGCATCGCCGACCGGGGTGCCGGTCGCGTGACATTCGATCAGGTCGACATCATCCGGCTGCCAGCCGGCCTGATGGTAGGCGGCACGCATGGCGCGCAGCTGACCTTCCGACAGGGGAGCCAGCAGACTGCCCCCTACATCGTTGGCCAGGCCGACACCCCTGATGACGCCGTAAATCCGGTCACCGTGGGCGACGGCATCCTCGGTCCGTTTGAGCAGGAACAGCCCGGCACCCTCACCGACCACGAGCCCGTCGCCTGCTGCATCAAACGGCGAACAGATGCCCCGTTTGGAAAGGGCGCGCAGTTGTGAGAATCCCATCTGGGTAAAGAGCGGATCGGGACGGGAAACGCCTCCCGAGAGCATGGCATCGACCCTGCCGGACAGCAGCTCATCTATGGCCAGTTTCAAGGCATACAGCGATGAGGCACAGGCGGCATCAAGCGTGCAGGCGCCGCCACCGAGACCGAGGGTGCGGGCCAGAATCCCGGCCGGCAGACCGGTGGGAAAGCGATTGAGCGGCGAGATGGGAGAGGAGGGCGAGGCTGATCCGAGCAGCTGTTCCTCGAAGGTGCGCCCGAGCCCGTTGCGGGTCAGGAGTGCCGAAGTCTCCGTTGGCAGGGCAAGATTGCCGATGATGATGCCAACGCGGGAGCGGTCCAGCGGCGCGGTGACACCATCATCAAAAGCCCGCTTTCCGGCATGGATCAGAAGATGAAAGAGCGGGTCGAGTCCATCGAGCAGCGCCGGATCGATGGACAGATCCGGGAGGGTTGCCGCTGATGGGAGCCGGTCGATGAAACAGCCCCGGCGGGAATAGACGCAATCCGCTTTTCCCGGCTCCGGATCGAACACGGAGTCGGCCGGAACCATCCAGCGTCCGTCAGGAACCTCGCGGAAGGCGCTGCGGCAGCTTCTGATATTGTCCCAGTAAGCCGCCAGGTCGGGAGCATCGGGAAAGATGCCGCCGATCCCGACGATGGCTACGGATGAACAGTAATCGGCCATCAGGCTACTTCCAGCTCTACACACTGCGGTTGTGTCAGTTGATTGCGCCGAAAAGCCTTTTGCAGTGACGAGTCGATAATGCACTCATAGTTTTCCAGACGGGCAATCAGCTTGCCGCTGGTCCGTTCAAGAAATTCAATGTCGGCGGATGCGCCATGGTTCCGCTCTTCGGTGACCCTGATCACGATCTGGGCCCCCTCAGAGGGGAAGTTCTCCTGGAACTGGCGGTAACGACCGACAAACGAGGGGAGCGAACCGGAACCGGAACGCTCGAAACTCCAGAGAATCATCAACTGAAAGGCGCAATCGATCACCAGTGGATCGGTCAGCCAGATAGTGCGTAACGGCTGTTTGATCCAGAGCTCCGGTTTCGGTGCCGCTTTTACCAGGGCGGTAATGCCCTTGGCAGAGCAGCCTCCGACCTGTTCGATTCCGTGCAGGTCAGATCCGTGGAAGAGGCGTTCCTGGTCGTAGATGGCGTCGTTGCCCGGCGCGTAGGGTGCAGACGGGACATCGATAATCGAGCGGATCCCCTTCGGTAGTTTTGAAACAAGCACTATTTCAGCGCGAACATGCAGGAAGCTGTGCCCGTCAGCGTTGCTGCCGGTCAGTTCAACCGGAACAACGAAGAGTGAATCATGTTTCTCAGCGCGCCCGGCCATGACCCTCAGGCTGCATGTGCTCCCCTGATCGAAGATGATTCCTTTGCAGATGCGTAGGTTGTTGAACCCGTGAAAACGGAAACCGGGATTGCCGTGCAGGGCGCCGTGAGCCAGCCACTCAACCGCCATGGCCATCGGGAGGACTGCCTTGCCATCAATCACATGCGAACGGATAAAGGGGAAATCCTCTATGGTCAGGTTCAGGCGGAACGCCTCGGTCAGCGGCGTCTCCGGTGGTAATGAAGCACCTGTCAGTGAAGCGGCCGATGCCCCGGCCAGGGCGATGATTTCAACCGCTTCACCGGCGGCAGCAATCTCACGCACCAGCAGTTCTGAGCCCTCCTTCAGTCCTATCAGGCCGATTCCTTCGCCGGCGAAAACCTTTTTCAGCGACGGGGTCACCATGCCGCCATCCCACGGTCCCCAGTTGATGCTGACGGCCCGGCAGGCAGACCGGCGGCGTGCCTCGGTCTGAGCCAGTTTGTTGAGCACTTCGTTGGCAACGGCGTAATCGACCTGTCCGCTCCGGCCAAAACGTCCCGTCGTGGACGAAAACATAACGATACAACACAGATCGTCCTGCACGGTAGCGGCGAGCAACGCCTGCAATCCTTTGACCTTGGTGTCGTACACCTGGGAGAACTGCTCCGGTGTCTTGTCGCTGATAAGCCGGTCGGCCAGCACTCCGGCGCCATGTACGATGCCCCGGATCGGGCCGTACTCCTGGCGGATTTTATCGAGCAGAACGGAAACGGCAGCAGCGTCGCGAATGTCCACTGAGCGGTAAATTGCCCGGCCACCAGCCTCTGCAATCTTGGCCAGAGTCTCCTTGAGTTCTCGCCCGGCTGCGATAGCCCGATAGCGCTCCTCTATTTCACGTGGGTGGAGCTTTTCGGCGGTATGCTCAAGGATAGCCCGTTTTATCTGGCTTTCATCCCCAAGTGGTGACAGCCATTCCGGCTCATTCTGGAATTCCTGGCTGCGTCCCAGCAGGACCAGCTGCGGTTTGTAGGCGGCTGCCAACGCGATAGCTGCTGCTGACGTTACCCCGCGTCCACCTCCGGTGATGACGACAACATCCCCAGCTTGAAACGGTGCTGTAGCCTGGTGTGACAGTTCAGGAAGATCAATAGTTTTCAGGGCGATTCTGCCTGCAGGCGTCAGGCCGACTTCCAGCGGACCGTCAAGCAGCAGTTCGTTCGCAACCGCTTCAGCTGCTGCGGCACAATCGCTAAAAGTCCCGAGATCGATCGCTTTACAGGATACTTCGTTCCACTCATGGGCCGCCGTTTTTGCCATACCAGCAAGACCGCCGGAAAGCGGGTCAATCACAGCGCTATCGGTTCCAAATCCAAATGAGCCGTCCAGACGGGAGATGCTTGCAAACAGGGCGCCGCCGTTTTCTCCGGACCTGCGCAGCGCCGCTGCGGCACTCTTTAAGAGCGGAAACGTCTGTTCGTAAAAGTTGTTATCAGTTCCGCCGACGGGAGCGCAGATAACAAGACCGGCCAGCTCAGTCCGTGAGGCGTTGATACATGCCTCCTTGATCGCGACCTTTTTTGTGTCACGTCCCGCAGCACGTAACAGGTCACATAACGTGGAGGAGAAATCCGAGCCGTCGTCGGTAACCCAGATAGCGCCGCTGTCAGCCAGTGGCAGTTTTCGTGTTGATCCGGTGATCAGTATCGGTACAACAGTGCTGCGGTGAACTGTTTGACCTGCGCTACCGGTATCGTGGTTGTCTTCCGACCGGTCCGACTGGTCAGACCGGTCGGACGAAAAGCCCGCCGGAGCGGTACCGGCGCCCAGATGGGCGGCAATTTCACCCAGAGTGTGCAGAGAACCCAGATGTTCGGGGCCGATAACCGGCGAGCCGGGCAGCCGTTCCTGAAGTGCCGACAGGATCTCAACGCGTTTGATG
>DUZX01000011.1 GCA_013349325.1 Desulfuromonadales bacterium | reverse complement strand
TCATGTCCCATCCCGCAAAGCAGATCGATCAACTCCTGCCGGATAACTGGCTCGCCGCAAGGCAAATCTCATCACAATCATAAATCCGAAACACATTCAAGATGGTCTGAGGTTGACGGTTACACAAATATTGGCTCTCAAACGAAATCGCACTGCTTCATAAAAAACGGACACCAGTTTGATCTGTATTACAGAAGGTAAATTTCAGAGGCGAATTGGAGGTCACATGCGGGGAAGTATAAGAGGTCAAACATTGCATTTATTGAATGCTTCAGGAATCAATCACATTGGTCACAGTAAGTTTGATGCAAAAAACTGTGCCCGCATTGCGCTTGCCGCCGCAGGACGGGGTGCAACCTCGGCCGCAATTGCTGAAAAAACTGGTATTCACTCGCTCAGCACACGGGGTAACTATCTTGAAAAATGGCAGGAAATAGGCCGTTTCGCGAAGGAGGAGTACGGCCTTCGTGACCTGGAGAAACTTACTACTGAGCAGGTTCGAGAGTTTATACACTACAAAATGGAAATGGGAGTGTCCTACAGCCACTGGAGCGGGTATGCCGCAGAACTGGGAAAACTTGAAAATGCTCTGAACTCATACTCCTCTGCATTTCAACGAGGCGCTGCATATAACTTCAGGGCTGCGATTCAAGCAATGCGCCCAGAGGCCCAAGCAGAACTGCCTCGGTTCGAGTGAGCTCGAAACTACGACAACCCGGCCACGCTCATCAATAATATTGGTAACCAATCGCATCAACTTGTTGCGCGGATACAACAGGAGAGCGGCCTTCGCCTTGCCGGTGCGAGCAATATCAACCGTGACCAACTCAAGGGTCTCTCAAAGGATGTACACACCGGCAAAACCGTCGGCCAGATTTCTTATGTCGGCAAAGGTGGCAAACCGGGCATCGCATATGTGGCCCCGCAAACGTACCAGAAAATCGCCGACCACATCCAGCAGAATGGAAACCTGAAAGTTAATGTTGACGGCTATCGCCAACCTCTAAAAACCGCTGCACATGCTTCTGCGCAGTTCTACAACGGCAGCCACGGCTTGCGATGGAATTTTGCGCAGCAGCGGTTCGCAGAGCTGCAGGCTGCAGGGAAAAGTTACGAGAAATCCCTGGGCGCAGTTTCCGCAGAGCTCGGCCATAACAGAATCGAAATCACGACGCATTACCTCGGGTTGAAATAGTGATGAAGTACGTAAATCAACATCCGCTGCTGAAAATGAGTAATTACCGCATGACGTCCCGCTTTGTCAGTTGGGGTGCGGATTATTCTCAGCAGCCCAACGAAGATCAAAAAGGCCAGCTGGGGAGATGTTGTCCCCGAGCTGGTCTTTTTTTGTTTTACCTTATTATTATTAAACTTTTTAGAAGCGAATCAGAAAAAACGGACACCCCTCTGATCTATAGTACAGGGGCAGGATTTTACCTTGGATACGCCTTCCCCCGAAAAAGGGGGGGTATTCAAATGAACCGTATAACATCAGACACAATACGATCTAAAAAAGATGGAGGGGGGCATTCTGAGTTAATTCAGAATACTGTCCGTTTAGGGGAGCGTCTTTTCGGGAAGAAAGTATCACCGGAAGAGGCACGGGAAATGGTAGAAAACGTTGCTGTGTACTTTTCACTATTGTTTAAATGGAATTCAGCACAAAATGGACTAAGCTCAAGTCCAGCTAATAATAAGTAATCTTAAAACCACTGAAATCTGGTATTATTTTTATCAGTAACTGTTGTCAAAACTTTTTTGGACGAGGAAAGTGTACCGTCTGCGGACAGAAGACCGCGGTTGACTTTTATGAAACTCAGCAGGCACTTCCTGCTGACAGCAATGCCCGTCAAACAGCAGAGAAAAAACATGACAGCCGGACCAGATATCAAAAATAGTGAAAACCACTAACACGGCGAAGGAATACACAATGGTTAAACAGCACAAGCAATTATCGGTAGCTTCGCTGACAAGTCCGAAAACAAAGGCGGTCGCCTACATTCGAGTTTCCTCGAAGGAACAGGAAGAAGTGGGTTTTTCTCTGGATGCACAGCTGAAGTTTCTAAATGATTATGCCCGTGCCCACGATATGGAGGTGCTGCATACCTACATGGACGTGGAGAGCGCAAAAGTCGCTGGCCGGACGGAGTTCGGTCAGCTTGTCCAGTTTCTGCAAAGCCAGCAGGCTTTGCCGCCGGGTAGTTCGACGTGTCAAACGGTGCTGGTGGAAAAGACGGACCGTTTCTATCGTAATGTGCATGATCTGGTGATTATCCGTGACCTGGGGGTCACGGTGCATTTGGCGAAGGAAAATGTGGTTATGTCGCCCGGTTCCCGTTCCCATGAAAAGTTTGTGCATGGGCTTAATGTGCTGTTGGCGGAACGGATGGTTGATAATCTTTCGGAGGAGACGAAAAAGGGGATGCTGGAGAAAGCCCAACAGGGCATCTGGCCTTCTCAGGCTCCAATCGGTTTCAAGAATGTCGAAGGGCCAAACAGAAAACGAATCGTTGTGCAGGACGAGGTGCTGTCCCCTTTGGTGAAGAAAATGTTTGAGATGTATGCGACAGGACTCTATTCAACAAAGGATTTGGCCAAGGAGGCAACCCGGATTGGTCTCGTACACCGTAAAAGCGGTAATAAGCTGGGTAAGGCTGCTATGTATGATATTCTGAATAATCCGATTTATTATGGTGATTTTATCTGGAAGGGTGTTTTGTACAATGGCACTCATGAGCCAATCATCAGTAAAGAGTTGTTTGATAAAGTTCAATTGATGTTCAAGCGTCGTTCCAGTTGCCCTACGGGGCGACAGAAACATGATTTTCTTTTTCATGGGCTTATGACGTGTGGACATTGCGGCTGTGCCATGGTGGCTGAAATCAAGAAAGGAAAATACATTTACTACCACTGCACCGGCAACAAAGGTAAGTGTCCTGAAAAGTACAGCCGCGAAGAGGTGATTGACCAGCAGTTTATGGATTCACTGGAACGTATTCAGCTTGATAATGATGTTGTCGATTGGATTGTTGAGGTGATACATGCTTCAACGGCTGATGCACGGAAGCAGCGTGAAGTGCAGATGGCGGCATTTACCCAGCAGAAGCAGCGTTTGGAAGCCAGGTTGGATAAGATGTATCTCGATAAACTTGATGGGGTTCTTGAGAAAGATGAGTACCGCCGATTGAGCAGTAAGTTCCGCAGTGAGGTGACCGATGTGAAGTTCAGCCTGCACCAGTTGCAGGCCAGTGGTGATGTCAAAACAGTTGACGGCAACCGGATACTCGAACTCGCTCAAAAGGCCGCTACGCTTTACTCTGCGCAAAATCAGGAGGAAAAAAGAAAGTTGCTCAATTGCGTGTGTTCGAACTCCACATGGGCAGGGGGTGAACTGACGGTAAATTTCAGGAAACCATTTGATTCAATTGCAATTACTAATGACGAGTACAAACAAAAAAAGGTCACTAATCCGAAGAAAAGTGACCTTATTGAGATTTGGCGTCCCCTACCGACTTTGCACAGCCACGTAACATTTTAATATTATGCATATTATTACATGGGTACACGTTGGACGCCATTAAAAACACCACCAAAATTTAACCGTTGTTAAAATGCAACAGATACATCCGTAGCAAATCTGCCTGTATAAAACTCTAATAAACGGTGAATTGCAACAAGTAATTCCTTGGCAACTTCCTCCACAAATCGGAAAAGTTCAGCCACCCTACAGCAGGTAATGGTGTTCACGTATCCTGTTGCTCTCGACTGGACTTACCCCGACCTGTCCGGCAAAATCAGGCCAAGCGGCAACGGCATCCTGCACCTGCCTGATAACCTTATGTGCGGTGCCGACGCCGAACCGATCGGCAACCGCCAGCAGATCCGCTTGAGTAATACCGCTGAATTTACCGTTCACCGCCATGAGATGCTGCCAGGTCCACTCGCCGGATGGATTGAAGGCGTACGTTACATCATATGCCGGTGCCAGTTCCCACTGCCCACCTTCCCGCAGCATGAAGGATATATTCTTGGTGTGGTCGTCGCAGTTTACCGCTATAACGTTGAAGACAATGCGCCGGAATGCTTCTTCAAGCACGGCATAGTCCAGTCCCAGGCGGACAACGGTCTGCAGAAATTGGCTGTAATCGTGGGTTGCCTTCTGTTTGTAGTCCAGATGCGCCATGGCGCAGAGTGATTGCAGATGATGCTTATGGTTCCCGTCACGATCAAAGCGCCGGGTCATGAAGTGTGCCCGGCCGTTCTCTTCCAGCAGGCGGCAGGTTGACATGGTAATGCCGGCGGAACAAGCCATCCGGTAGTAGGCATACTCGATCCGGCCACAATCCTGAGAACCGCCCAATTCCTGGTCGACCCCCATACCGTCGAACTTGAGCAGCCAGTGTTCAAAGCCGGGTTCCACATCGAACTGTCCCGGTCTGATCTCGTCAGTCTCCGGATTCCAGGCAATAGCCGCTTTGGCCCGTGCGCCGCCTGCCGAGGTGCCGACCTGGATAATCTGCGCCAAAGCTGCTTTGGCAAGGTGGTCCGCTCCCAGTTCACCATGGACAGCCTGACGGGCGCTCTCGACCAGACGGGATAGCTTGATGGCAGTGCTGCTGGCAATGGCCGGTGTGCGGGCCGGCTTGAATTCAAGTGCGCCCATGCCACGCTTACCCATGTACGCGAGGCGGTCAAGCGGCGTCACCTGTTTTTTATCGATACCTTTGCTTGTCATCCAGGCATCAATCAGGGCATTGCCGAAATCATCCGGCAGGGCATCAGCCACCATCGCGGGCAGCCGCTTGAAACTCAACTCGGGAAGATCGACAAAGATAAATGGTTCACGGGCTTCTGCCAGCGGCATGGTAAGAGGTGCCAGTTCAATACCTGACGTTACAAATCTGCTGTCATACTCGAAGGCGTAGTATCCCAGATTAGGAGCCAGGGCAACTGCACCGACGGTTTTGCCCCAGATGCGCACTTCAATAGCTTGAACCGGTTTATGCATTGGCGTTACCTTTGGTTTTGGATGCACGTTGTCGCGGCTGTTTTGCCTTCAGCATCTGCATCGGGCTGATAGCAACTGCCGGTGCCAGGGTTTCCAGCCAGTCGGCCCGCCCCAGGGTACGCAACACCTTCACCAGTGACGTCATTGTTGCCCCTCTGCCGTTTTCCAGGTTTTTGACGGCATTCAGGGCAACACCCGCCTGCTCGGCTAGCTGGCGCTGATCAATGTTCCGGCGCAGGCGCAGATCGCGCAACTGATCCCCGAAAGCAGCTTCCATCTCTTCTGGTGTTTTAGAGTTTTGCATAAAAATCCTATTTAGGACTCTTGATACAATAAATATAATCAATAGCCTTAAAATAGTCCATAGAATTATATCTTAAGCTATTGTCACTATCCACCATGCTTGAGAAGGTACTTATTGGATATCGCCTTGAACGATATTTTACCCTGATTGGAGCGTGTCTCATCAATGGAGCGGAAGACTACCCCCTCGCGTTCTGCTTGTGGATTGAGAAAGGACTTGCCTTCGGCATATTCAAGAAACCGGGCATGGTCGAATCCGCCAGTCGGAAAATTCTCCGCTACAACCGGAACGCCTTTGAGGGCGAAATTATCCAGAATTGTGCGGTAGGCCGCAACCGGAAGATAACGTTGCCTCGTAATGTCGAAAATATTGAAGATGAAGATATCCTGCCCTTTTAATCCGTAAATATTCGACTGAATGCCGTAGCCGACGACCTCGCCTTGCAAGGCAAGATAACTTCCCGTCCGGGCATGGTAGTCGCGCAGTTTCTCTTCGATATCATAGTGCCGAGCAAGCTTCCAAAAGGTCTGATCGGGAGTTTCGCAAAACTCCCAGTTCCTTCCACAGACATGGAGACCCGCCTCGTCGAAAATATACGAACACGATGTGCCGTCGAGTTTCTCCGTTACAAAGAAAGACATACCGGAAAAAGTTTCAATATCGAGGTTTTGTACCCGTTCCTCGTCGGTTTTAGGCACAGACCCAGGGTAAGCACCGGCTACTTCGCCCGATATTGCTGCCGGGATAGGTGGCTCATAAAGGGTTATGCCCAGAATCCCCGTTACATCTTCTCCCTCGACATAATTCCCGACTATCAGCACCTCATCTATTTTAAAAACGATACCCTGCGACAAGGCGCCACGGAACTTTTTGGTACGAAGGCGAAACTTGTCCTGCCGCAAAAACTCGAACTGCTGTTGTTCCGGAAAAACCGAATCTATCTCGCAATACACAACCAGCATTTCAGGTTTTATCTCCTGCGCCTTTTTCACCACAACCTGCCAGCCGCCGAAGACAGCCAGCTCTATCGCATCAGCGTCCTCAATAGACCGTATCTCATCAACCTTCCGGATTGTTGCCAGCTTTCTCATAAATTCACCCATTCCAACCGTAATTACATCATATTTTATCTCTCACTGCCATACTGAAAATTTCGGCCAGCAAAATTCCCCGTTTAGCCAGTATGGCTTGAACACGAGTCCTTTGAGCCCTTAGTGAGCTTTTATTCTAACAACAACGGACTTGCAACCGCCTGCCTGACAAACTCATACTTCTCGATCATCCTTATTAAATCGAGAGCCGTCATTCCTATATCCTTGTAATACCAGTTCCGTGCCCGTTCGAGAGGTATGTTGAGTTCACTCGCCACCTGTTTTGTCGTAATTCCCTGTTCTTGAAGCAACCTCATAATATATCTCGTTACATCACCATTCTTGAGATCTTTTTTGTGGCAGATCTGCCACAGATTCTTTCTAGACATACGCCCCTTGTTGGTTGAAAGTATTACAGGAATATTATGAGTTGTAACAAGGAGATATGCAGAAAATGTTGCAAACGGGAACGGCATATACTCCAAGTCAAATAATGAGCCTTCGCTTGAAGGGGGCCATGTATATCCGTATGTCCACTGAATTGCAGGTGGAGTCGCCTGAGAATCAGGAACGCGCAATACGCAACTATGCCGCTCAATACGGAATTGAAATTATCAAAATCTATGCTGACCTGGGCGTTAGCGGAATCAACACGGAAAAGCGGGAACAGTTTCAGGCCATGATTGATGATGTGGAGCAAGGACGTAGTGCGTTCAATATTGTCATATATCTGGATGAAAGCCGCTGGGGACGGTTTGTAGACAGTCGCGAGGCGGATTATCACCGCATGAGACTGGAACGAAAAAACGTTCTCTGTCAGTCCTGCGAAAAGCCACTCACATTAACGAGTAATATTGCCGACCGTATTATGACTCTGCTTCGTGACGAAAGCGCCAGCGACTATTGCCGCCAGCTTTCTCAGAAAGTTTGGGTGGGACAATGCAACCTTGTGTCAAAAGGGTTTCGGCAGGGAGGTGTGGCAGGTTTCGGGCTTCGGCGCATGTTGCTGGATGAGTCCGGTAGGCCCAAGCAGGAATTGGCAATGGGACAGCGTAAAAGCCTGCTCACCGAGCGGGTGATCCTGATGCCGGGGCCGGATGACGAACTTCGGATTGTGAGCTGGATTTATGACCAGTTCATTGCCGGGATAAGTGAAACTGAAATTGCGCTGCAGTTGAATGTACAAGGGGTGAAAACCCATTTTGGACGTCCATGGTCACGAGGAACTGTGTGCGAAGTGCTTACCAATGAAAAATATGTCGGCAACAACTTATTCAACCGCACATCTGGCAAGATGAAGAGCAAAGCCAAACCCAATCCGGAAAACGAATGGGTGCGTAAGGAACGCGCCTTTGAGCCCATAGTGGACATGGAACGCTTCTGGACCGTCCAGGGGATCTACCGGGAACGGAACAAAAAGACTACCGACGAAGAATTATTGCAAGGGCTGCGGGATTTATATGCCAAGCAAGGACGCCTTTCAGCGCTGATCATTGACGAAGCGGATTATTTGCCACCCAGTAGTCTTTTTAGTACTCGCTTCGGCGGACTTTTGCGGGCCTATCAGATGATCGGGTATGCCCCGAAACACGACTATCGATATATTGTCATCAACCAACGGTTACGCGCCCTCCATGCCGAAATTGTAGCTGACGTTGTTCACAGCATAGAAAGCCTCTGCGGTAGACAGATTCCCATAGATCAGAAAAACTGCCTGTTGGAATTGAATCACAACCTATCTGTTTCAGTTGTCATCAGCCGTTGCTTTACCACACCAACCGGAACCCGGCGCTGGAAAATCCGTTTTGATAACGGCCTTCATCCCGATATAACCATAGCGGTACGCATGGACACCAGCAATGAAGCGATCCACGATTACTATATTCTGCCCGCGTTGGAATTTTCGCATGGGCAGATAAAGCTCTCGGAGGACAACAGAGGGTTTCTGGACAGCTTTCGTACTGATTCGTTGGATTATTTGCTGAATTTGAGCATTAACATCTCTCTCGACAAGGCGGTGGAATATGGTGCAAGGGGCAATAATACTTATTTCCATTGAAGATATTCACATCTTGAATCCACGGGTACGCAATCAAATTATTGCCGAAGAAATACGGCAAAACATTCGAAGCGTCGGCTTGAAAAAGCCCATAACAGTATCTCCAAGAAATGATGCTAAAAACGGCAAGAAATATGATCTGGTTTGTGGACAGGGAAGGCTTGAGGCATATATTTCTGCTGGAGAAACGGAAATCCCCTGTATCGTTCGTGAAGTAAGCAAAGAAGATGCGCATATTATGAGTCTGGTGGAAAATATCGCCCGGCGTAATGGCAATGCACTGGAACTTCTGCAAAGTATCAAGAATCTGAAAAGTCAGGGGTACGCCGATGATGACATTGCAGCCAAGACCAATCTTGGTAAAGAATATATTCGAGGTATTATCCGTCTGCTTGAACAGGGAGAGGAATATTTGGTCAACGCAGTGGAAAAAGGACGAATCCCTTTGTACCAGGCGCTGAACATTGCTTCGGAAGATGACACAGCTGTACAGAGGGCTTTGGCAGAAGCGTATGAATCGGGAGGTTTGACCGGAAAAAAGCTGGTTGATGCACAAAAAATTATTTCCCGACGGAAACATTATGGAAAAGGTCTTTCAGCTCCACACCGTGAACATGCCAAGGTTTCCGCAGAAGATTTGATTGCAGCCTATGAAAAGGAAGCTAAGGAGAAAAAACGGCTGCTGGCTCAATCAAATTATATCAAGGAAGTTTTGGATTACACGTCCACGGCTCTTCGCCAGTTATTGAAAGATGTACATTTTACCAATCAACTGAAAGCCGTCGGCATGAATGAAATTCCTCAGCATGTAACGGATCTTCTGAAAAGGTAGCGGCTATGGCAAACAAAATTAAGCAGGGATTCCAGGAAAGACTCATAGATCTTGTCGTGGCTGAACTGTTCCTCACCAAAAACATTTCAATTTGTGTAAGAAAATGCAGAAAGTATGCTCAGGTTCTTTCTTCCATACGGGAAGTAGGACTTATTGAAGCTCCTGTGGTCGCTCCGCTTAAGAAGGAAAAAGGATATCTCCTGCTCGATGGACATTTACGCATAATGGCTCTGAAAGAATTGGGAGTGGAACGCGTTTCCTGTCTGATCTCCACCGATGATGAGACCTATACCTACAATAAATACATCAATCGGCTTTCAGCAATTCAGGAACATCATATGATTGTGAAAGCCGTGCAGTCAGGAGTCTCTGAAGAAAAGCTTGCCCGTGCCTTGAATCTTGACATCGGAACAATCAGAAATAAGAAGAATTTGCTTGAAGGTATCTGTCCGGAGGCTGTCGATTTGCTGAAAGATAAGGTCGTGCCGGAACCGGTTTTCAAAGTATTGAGAAAAATGCTAGCGCCTCGGCAGATTATCGCTGCCATGCTGATGAATGATCAGAACAAGTTCAACTGCATCTATGCCAAGGCCCTTCTGGATGCAACGCCAGCGGACCAACTTGTCAATAAAGGCAAACCAAAAAAAGAAACTCCGGTAATACTGGCCCGCCAGGCTCGTCTTGAGGAAGAGAGTCTTGCCTTGTCCAGGGAAATAGGCTCATTGAAGGAACAGTATGGTACAGCAATGATAGATATAACCTCTATGCAGGCATATTTAAAAAGATTGATCCGTAACGAAGCGGTTGCAAAATATCTGCGTGATTTCAATGAGTCGTTTTATGACAAATTCAAGGAAATTGCTGAACTTGACTTTTTCAGATTGAAAAAAATGGAGTAAGAGAAAAATACTTGCGTCAGCATAAAACTAGCTAAACTATCCGTTGGCACTTTCTATTTGCAAAAAGAACGATTCTGCGATTTCAGTAGCTGGCGGTATTGGGTCCATGACAATTCTCGACGCAGTGCGTCGAGTTTTGGAAAGGCAAGATAAAAACTGCGCATGCACCAATAGGTTCGAACGATCAAACCGTTTACCGCGTCAAGCAGTCAGCTACTTGGCCAAAATCTCAATCAACGCCTTGCCGTATTCGGCTCGCTGCTCACCCTACTGTTCATCTTCGACAATCTCCCGCCCAGTTTTCCAGTAGACTCGAACCATTTCATGGTCGACAATCGACTGTAGAACACAACTATGCCAGCGGTTACAACCTTCACCGACTCCATGTCGCCGACAACGCCTCAGCCTGCTGCAATACCGTCTGCACAGCGGAATCCTGAAGGTCGGGCGGATAGCCGTATTTACGAAGTATGCGTTTGACAAGTACTCGCATCCGCGCCCGTGCGCTTTCGCGGTGTGACCAGTCAACGGTGATGTTGCTCTTGAGACCCGTCAGCAATTCGTGGGCGATGATTTTGAGCGCATCATTGCCCATCGCCTCTACCGCGCTCGCGTTTTCCGCCAACGCGTCATAAAAAGCGATTTCGTCCTCGGACAGCCCTTCATCTTCGCCACGTTTGCGGGCCACACGGATGTCACGGGCAAGGTTGATCAACTCCTGAAGCACTTCAACCGTGCTGATGGCATTGAGATGATACCGGGCAATGGCGTCGTTTAGGCGATCCGAGAAGCGTTTCGTTTCGACCACGTTGGAACGACTGCGCGACCGGATGTCATCGTTCAACAGCTTCTTGAGGGCTTCCATGGCAAGGTTTTTCTTCTCCATCTGTTGAACTTCGGCAAGAAACTCTTCGGAAAGAATAGAGATGTCCGGCGTGGTCAGCCCTGCGGCTGCGAGAATGTCCACAATCTCGGTTGAAACGACAGCACGATTCACAATCTGCTGAATGGCAAATTCCCGTGCCGCAGTAGATTTACCTCCGGTGTCGGATGTCTTGACAAGTGCAGCCCGGATAGTCTGGAAGAAGGCAACCTCATCGCGAATTTCTCGGGCCTCATCACTGGCAGCTGCAAGCGCAAAGGCTTTCGACAAGGCCAGCACGGCATCCATATAGCGGCGATGCACACGTTTCTTGCCCTCATCTGTCTTCTCTTTTTCAGCTGCCTTATGCAGCAGATCCAGAATCCATTCCATCGCCTCTGCCATGACAACCAGCCGAAGATGTGGCGTGCCATCAATGCTGCGCATGTAATCAAAACCGTGAAACATCGCCTTCACAACCTCGTACTTCTCCAGCATCATGGCGACGGCTTCTTCTTCGTCAACGCCAGCCTGGCGCTGATCGGCGGCGGAATACTGTCCGAGGGCATTCTTCAAGTTTTGCGCAATGCCGATATAGTCAACCACAAGCCCGGCAGGTTTATCACGAAATACACGGTTGACGCGGGCAATGGCCTGCATCAGTCCATGTCCGCGCATCGGCTTGTCTATGTACATGGTGTGCATTGACGGAGCATCAAAGCCAGTCAACCACATATCACGGACAATCACCAATTGCAGCGGGTCGTTCGGGTCTTTGGCGCGCTTGGCTAAAAGGTCACGTCGTGCCTTGTTGCCAATATGCTGTTGCCAGTCTTGTTGATCGGCTGCAGAACCGGTCATAACGACCTTTATTACTCCCGCCTTGTCATCATCAGAATGCCATTCTGGTTTTATTGCAACGATCTGCTTGTAAAGCTCAACACAGATACGGCGGCTCATACAAACCACCATTGCCTTGCCGTCCATGGCTGCAACACGATCTTCAAAATGCTGGACAAGATCGGCGGCAACCATCTTGAGCCGTTTCTCAGCGCCCACCAACGCCTCAACGGTGGACCATTTCCGCTTCAGCCGTTCCTGCTCGGAAAGTGCCTCGTCCTCGGTCAGGTCTTCAATCTCTGCATCAATATGAGGTTTTTCATCTTCCGATAATTC
Organism: Desulfuromonadales bacterium; assembly: GCA_013349325.1. Classification (GTDB taxonomy): domain Bacteria; phylum Desulfobacterota; class Desulfuromonadia; order Geobacterales; family Pseudopelobacteraceae; genus JACRCG01. Next base: position 83,939 of record DUZX01000011.1, on the reverse strand, counting down.
TATACGCGCCAGACGGCTTTCGTAGTAGATCGGCACCGTTGCGCCGTCTTCAACCGCCCGGCTGATGTCGTAGATGTCAATATATTCACCAAAAACAGCCGGGGTGTTTACGTCGTCCTTTTCAATCGGGGTGCCGGTAAAGCCAATAAAGGAAGCATTCGGGAGGGCATCGCGCATGTACTTGGCAAACCCATAGGCGACCTCTCCAGTCTTGCGCTCAATCCGTGCCTTGAAACCGTACTGACTTCGATGGGCTTCATCGGCGATAACCACGACATTGCGGCGATCCGTCAACATCGGGTAAACCGTCTCCCCACTGGCCGGTGCGAACTTCTGGATCGTGGTAAAAACAACTCCTCCAGAAGCACGGTTCAAGGCCTTCTGCAAATCCTCGCGGCTTTCCGCCTGAATCGGCGTCTGACGGATCAGGTCGCGACACATGGAAAAAGTTGCAAACAGTTGGTCGTCAAGATCGTTGCGGTCGGTTAAAACAACAATTGTGGGGTTCTCCAATTCAGGGTGACGAACCAGTTGCCCGGCATAAAACGCCATGAGCAAGCTTTTACCGGAACCTTGCGTATGCCAGATAACCCCCACGCGGCGGTCGCCTTTCTGGTAGCCTTTGACACCGGGCAATCCATAATCGGCAGGATCTTCAGCAACCTTTCCAGCAAGCGCAATCGCTCGAACAGTAGATTCAACGGCACGCTTAACGGCATGGAATTGATGATAACCGGCAATGATCTTGATCAGGCCCGAACCGCTGTTGCCAAATACACTGAAATCATGGATCAGGTTGAGAAAGCGGCGCTTCTCAAACACCCCTTCGATCAGCACCGCCATTTCCGGGCTACCTTTGGGGGCAATGACCTTGCCGTCGGTTGTCCGCCAGGGCATGAAGCGTTCCTCGTTTGCGGTCAGTGAGCCAATCCGGGCGGTCAGTCCGTCGGATGTTATAAGCACGGAGTTGGTACGGAAGAGCGACGGAATCTGTGTCTTGTAGGTCTGTAACTGGTTATATGCTCCCGTCAGCGTGGCGTTCTCATAACCAGGGTTCTTCAGCTCGATCACACCCAGCGGCAGGCCGTTCACAAACACCACAACATCCGGACGGCGATTAACTCCTTGCTCAATCACCGTAAACTGATCAAGCGCCAGCCAGTCGTTGGCATCCGGATTGGTGAAGTCTATCAACCGAACCTTGTCGCCCCGAATAGTCCCGTCTTCAGCATAATATTCAACATCGATGCCTTCAACTATGGACCGGTGCAAACGGCGGTTTTCTTCGATCAGCGAAGGAGTCTCAGCCGCAATGACTTTCTTCAGCGCATCATGGCGGGCTTCTGCTGGTATTGCAGGGTTTAGACGGTCAATAGCCGCAGTCAAACGACTCAGTAATATGACATCGGAATAGGCTTCCCGTTCAGGAGAGGAGCCATCCGGCCCAATCACCGCATCAGTGGCGTGGGAGTAACCAAGGCTTGCCAACTGCTCCAAAAGCATCATCTCGACATCAGCTTCAGTGATAAAGGCCATCAAAAACTCCTACCTCGAAATCAGTTTCAATATGTCGATGCAATCGACAGGTTTTGAAAACATGTCGAAAAAAATCTAAAAAATCGACATATAATTATGATCTGTCGAAATCATCGACCTATTCTTCAACGAGGATCTTATAAAGGCGGTCATTAATATAATAGACCTCCCGCCCAACTTTTTCAGGGCGCAATACACCAATTGTTGCAAGCGTTTTAAGATAATCCGAGGCGGTCTGACGCTTGGCAATGCCCGCTTCTTCAAGGAACCTTATCTTGCAATATGGATGCATAAAGATGGTTTCAATGAGATCTTTGCTGTAGATACGGCTTGCATTCTCTTGCACGGTAACCTTAACTTCATCCATCATCGCAAGAATGCGCTCAACCCGTGAAGAGGTTTTTCTGGCCGTTTCTTCGATTGCCCGCAGCATAAAAAGAACCCACGGCTCCCACGAACCTTCCTCCGTCACCCCTCGCAGACCGGCATAGTAGTCTGCCTTGTTACGCAAGATGTAATGAGAAAGAAACAGCACCGGAATGTCCAACAGTCCCTTTTCCACCAGAAAGAGAATGTTGATGATCCTGCCGGTTCTGCCGTTGCCATCCGGAAACGGGTGAATCGCCTCAAACTGGTAATGAATCACGGCCAAACGCACCAACTGGTCAAGACCATCTTCGGCATGGATAAAACTCTCCAGGTTGGCCAGTTTGTCGCGGATAATGCTCTCTCCCTCAGGAGGTGTGTACACCACATCCCCCTGCTGGCTTTTAAGGGCGGTTCCGGTCACTTTGCGAATATCCATATCCGCCTGCTTGATGTTGCGGACAATGTCGATGAACAAGTTAGTCGATAGCGGGCGTTCCTGTAACCCTTGGAAGCCGGTCCAAAGTGCCTGACGATAACGCAGAACCTCCTTGGTATGCGGGTCGGTGCTTCCCTCCATATCGGCTGCGGCGCGGTACAGCTCATCATTGGTGGTAACGATGTTCTCGATCTCCGAAGACAAGCGGGCTTCCTGCAACACGATACCGTTAATCAAAACGCCCTGGTTGGGAATCTGCCGGGCAAGGCCTTTCAGATCAGCCAGCGCCCGATTTGCGGCAATCGCCTGTTTCAGCACCGCCTTGGTTTCCAGATCAACAGGAGGAGGCAGTAATGGCAGATCGTTGTGAGGCTTGGAGCGGTCAAAAGTCATATTGTCTCCTTCACAATTACTTCGGCATCCTTCACGCGGATTTCGCCGGATAGTAGTTTAGGAAGTAATGTGTCGCGCAGGGTGGCAAGAGTACGGATTTCGGCAATATTTTTATTGATTCGTTGCAGCATAGGTGTGACTTGTGTAGTGAACAGATGAATAAGTGGTATTGGCGGTAAAACGACGTTGAGAGTCAATAAAGATTCCGGCTTAACCCGTTGATGGCTTCCTGAAGTACCAGTAACCAGTGTTGCAAACTCCTTAGTGAAAATGTCGTTAGATAACAGACAATAAAGAAATTCCCGCGAGTTACCGTTCGTAGGAAGCAAAACCAAAAATTCCGTCGAACAGATTGAACGCCTTGAGTTGTGAGTTAAGGGGAGCCAGACGCGAGGGATTCGCGGATTCAGCTTGGAAACCAGCACACTATCTGGCGAGACAACAAATTTGTTGCTTTTGATAGATTGCCCTACATCTAACTTTGGAGTGCATCCCTCATCGAATGCTGGCAGACTATAATGGTCAAATAATTCGTCTTCGAACACGCTGGGATTCAAGCCACTGCGGCTTAGAGTAGCCACATCAACAAATTTCCCTACCCTCCACCCCTTCGGCACCTCACCCAACTCAGAATCATCGAACGATGCCGTGAACAGGTCGGCAATATCTCTGGGCAGACCTGTGCCACGCCCTTCGGCCTTGGCCCGTACCGGCTCGAAATCCACAAACCACGATTTGAACAGCGCCCGCGCCATTGCCTCCAGCGTCTCATTCATCCGCCGATTCAGCTCGATCTTGTCGTCCAAGGTGCCGAGGATATTAACTGCTGCATGCTGGTATGATATGGAAGGTAGGAGAAAAGTGTAGGCTGCAAGTTTTTTGAAGTAGATTCGCTCACGAACTGAACCTTCTCCAGCTAATTCGAGCCACGCCTTCCAAGGAGTGGAGCATGTATGATAGTAGAGGAATTCTGGCAGCAATTGAACGTTGTCACATCCGAAAACTACGTAGTCAGGACTGATCAAACCCGTTCCGTGGCGTTCCGTACAAAATCCGATTGACCCGATATTTAACCGCATTGGGTTATAACCAAACATGCCTGGCTTGATAACTTTGTATCTGCTGAGATCTTTAGATTGGTATCTGGGTTCAGTTGTTATACCAACCTTTTTATCGACACCAAAAACTGGGATGTCTTCAACGTTACACCCAGCACGGCCAGTAAATTCAATTGCAACATCTCCAAGTGATATCTTGCGGGGTTTATCCATTTGTAATAATTCCTGCCAGCAACTCTTCTATTCGAGACTCAAGAGCACGTCCTTCATTGAATTGGATAGCTAACGTTGTCTTCAGCGCCTCAAATCTTTCGGTGAATGGAGTGTCGTCATCGTCAACACTTTCTGCACCTACGTAGCGCCCAGGTGTAAGAATGAAGCCGTGCCCCTCCATCTCTGTTTGTGTCACCGATCTGCAAAAACCAGGTACGTCCTTGTAATCGTTACCTTGGTGCCAGCAGTGATACACATTAGAAACAGTCTCTATATCTTCATCGGATAGCTCTCTTCTTGTGCGGTCGGCCATTTGTCCCAATTTCCTCGCATCAATGAACAACACTTCGCCGGTTCTGTCCCGGAATCTGCCGTTCTTTTTATTGCGAGCAAGGAACCACAAACAGGCGGGAATCTGCGTAGAGTAGAAAAGCTGCCCCGGCAGGGCAATCATGCAGTCCACCACATCACCTTCAATCATCCGCTTACGAATTTCGCCTTCTCCCGATTGAGTTGAGGACATGGAACCGTTAGCCAACACCACGCCAGCCGTACCATTGGGGCCAAGGTGATGCAGGATATGTTGCAGCCAGGCAAAATTGGCATTTCCAGCAGGCGGAATGCCAAACTGCCAGCGGACATCCTCCTTCAAGCGGTCGCCACCCCAATCAGAAATATTGAAAGGTGGATTGGCAAGGATGAAGTCTGCTCGCAAGTCCGGCAGCTCATCTTTATGAAAGCTACCCTCCGAGTTCCAGCGGATGTCTGCATCAATGCCACGAACGGCAAGGTTCATCTTGGCCAGACGCCAGGTGACATAGTTCGATTCCTGCCCGTAGATAGCAAGTTGACCGAGGCGCCCGTCATGGGCTTCGAGAAAGCGCTCGGCCTGGACAAACATGCCTCCCGATCCGCAGCAAGGGTCATAGACACGCCCCTGAATCTTGCGTTCGGGGTCCGGAAACGGCTCCAGCATCTCAACCATGACGCGCACAACTGAGCCGGGCGTGTAGAACTCGCCGCCGCGCTTCCCTTCCGAACCGGCAAACTGACCGAGGAAGTATTCATAGACTCGACCGAGCAAATCCTTTGTCCGGTCCTTGGTCGCTCCCAGAGCAATGCCGGAGATCAAGTCAATCAACTCACCCAACATGACCGCGTTGAGCGCCGGTCGGGCATACTCTTTGGGCAGAACTCCCTTCAGGCTCGGGTTGACCTTTTCGATGGCTAACATAGCCTCATCTATCAGCTTGCCGATGGTAGTCTGTTTGGCGTTGGCCTGTAGATGCGACCAGCGCGCTTCCTTCGGCACCCAGAAAACATTCTCGGCTGAGTATTCATCTGGGTCTTCGGCACCTTCTGGATAGTTGGCCAGCAGCTCCGCGTGTTTGGCCTCAAAACTATCAGAGATATGCTTGAGGAAAATCAGACCAAGAGCAACATGCTTGTAATCCGACGGCTCCATATTGCCGCGTAGCTTGTCGGCGGCCTTGAACATCTCAGCCTCGAAGCCAAGGTTGCCACCGTTGACGTTTTTCTGTGCATCGTTACCATTTGCCATATCGTAATTCCTCGTTGAAATGATCGGTTAAAAAAAGGCCGTCCACAGTGGAACGGCCTTGTCATACAACACAAAAGCGTGCTTCGAGTGGGAAGTCGTTAGTCCAGAAGGATACTGTGCGCTCCTTCCCATGAGGCCGTTTTTGCACTATCCAGCCTTCTGAAAGTATCTTCCGTACTCTTCACCAGTATTTCCCGTGCTTCCCGAACTTTCTCCTCTGTATCAAGTAGTCCCTGTTTCTTCTCGAACTTCAGGTTTCCGATGAAAACCATGTTCATATCTCCCTTAGATTGTTGATATACATAGCATAAGATTGAATCGTGTTAGCTGCCAGATGCTCATATTTAAACCGATTTGGGGCATCACCAAGTGCATCACGGTCATTGAATAGTATAAAGTCTGGATAGTGGATTGCAAGAAACGAAAACCGATCCCGATGGCTTGCCGTTGCGTCGAAAATGATTTCACCTACAATTTGCTTGTTGGGATAAAAGCCGCCCATGGATAGTTCACAAATCCAGATGAATTTCGGCATTGGTAGCTGAAGGTAATAATCTTGTAGCCCGAATGGCAACGGATTTTCCCGGCGAAACTTCTTGTACGATCTTGATGAGGTCAGGAAAATGCGCTTTATCAGCTTGTCCTTCGGCACCAACTTGGAGACAGCATTTACACCGAAAGAAGGATGTTCAAGAATCTTATCGGTCAAACCTTCAATATGTTCTGCTGAAAGATACATCTTTTCATAAAGCGGTGAGATGAAACAAACAAGATCCTCTATTTTGAGCTTTGAGCAATGGCCGCTTTCTGGTAGACCTCTTCGCAACACCAACTGATACGGCCAGTGATTGTCATCATTGGCAACGTAGCCGGTCAGATAATCTTCACTGTTATTGTTGGTTGCTGTCAGGTTGTAATCTGAAACATGGCCAATTATTGTTATTGCGTGCTTCGTGGTGCAGGCGACAACCGGGATACCTGATTCAATATAGTAATACAACAACCGGTAAAAATTGTCCGGATATTGAGTGTTTGAATATATCTCGGGATAGAAGCCATAGTTGGAAAATATTTCCGTTATTTGATAAGCGGTGATCCCCTTTGAAGGAAGGAGACGGCCAAGCGAGACATTTCTTGAAAGCTGGGTTATTTCATACGGGAAAACTTCACGGTAAGCAGAGTACCGTTCACTGAAGTAACGGAACGCCATCCATGCAGCTGCGTGGGCACAGATGGTTACATCACTGTCCTGACTGATATAGGGAAAGCCTTTGACCGTGAATTTTACGCCAAACAGATGAACGCTGAAATCAGTTGCGCAAGTCATGCCTGTAATACGTGAAAGCTTACATGGGTCAAGGATGGTACGACCGATCGCGTTCAGTTGAGTCGGGCGGATTACCGAATAGCCGATATAATTATCTTTGTATTGATCCAGGCTGAAAAGATGTTCCGCCGGGATCAGGCAATTGAAAAAATGAAGGCGGTAAGCAGTTGAAGGTCGGTTGGCAAACTTTTTGGAATAAAAATTCGAGTACGTGTCCCGGTAGTCTTTATCAATATAGCTTTTCTCAACCAGAACGGCTTTGACATCATCTTGCAGATAATCATGCAGCTTTTCATGCTCGGGACCCGATAGATATGCCTTGCATATATCAGCAAGTTCAAGCCATCCAGCTTGTGTCTCCACCGGGACAAGTGCATATAGAGTGTTGTTGATCAGAGCCAGCGCCAAGAATATCCTCTCTCCGAATAACGCAAAAAATGATAATACTTCGCACAATTAGGCTGAATTGTAAACAACTATTAACTACGCCCGCGCAGCTCCAAGGGATAAAATCCAGATTGTCTCCTAATCTCCCCAATGCTCATTTTGGTCGTCTTTTGGGTTCCTGTCTCGGCGAGGGACCTCAGGGGTCAGATTGGGAAATACAGTCTCCTCGGCTTGAGAAAAATCAAGATAGTCCGACGCATCATGAGTTGACCAGAAGTCCCGCTCATCATCCTCTGTTTTAAATTTTGGATTTTTTTTAAGGCGGTCACGATACACCTCCAGTTCTTTGACTGTCATATCCCGTGCTGAAATGACCCGAATGCAATTATTCCTGACCAAAAGGACAACGAACAGCGACATCTCAGCATCTGTTCTCCCAAAAGCCGCATTGCGCGCCTCCTCCTGAGAATGGGAACTGTCTGGTCGAATCAGCAGCGGCGGGTGGTTATCCGGAATTTCCGGACAACCACCTGTTCGTCAAGTTCACCCTCTTCAAAGATGTTACGGATATGTTCCGAGATGGTTTTTTTGATACAGCCTGCGTCATTTCGACATTTAGCTGTTCACTCCCGACGGTAAAAACTCCACCGCATCTTCCAGCCCCAGAGCACGGTACTCCACCTGATAGCCCTGATATTCCTGCAGCAGTCGCTCGGCCTTGTGCTGCAAGGCCGGCAGACTGATGCGGGATTTGTTCCGTTTGATCTCGGCAATGACCAGCACTTTACGAAGATCGTTCACCGCAACCAGGTCGATCTCGTTTTTGTTGCCTCGTTCCCAGTAGCTGCCGATCCGGTTATATTTGCCGCTGGCAGCAAACAGATCGTGAAAGAAGCGCTCCAGAATCTTGCCGGACCAGGTGGCGTAATCGCGCTCGATAATCTCACGAACGTAACCGAAGTTGCCGGTCTCGATTGCTGACAGGTTGCGGTAGATAAAGCGGAACCAAAAACTCAGGAAATTATCGCGAAGATAATACTTCTGCAACCTACCGCCCGGCTTGGCGTTGATCGGGCGGTGCTTCGCAATCAGGGCGTATTCGTCTTCCAGTTTGGCCAGGTATGCACCGCTGTGGATTTCCAGCACCGATTCGATCTCGCTGCGGGCTGTTTTGCCGACACTAATCAGCTCAAGAATGGAGAAGTAGGTGCCATACTCTCTGCCGAACTCTTCCACCAGCAGGTTCTTCCCTTCAGCAAGAAATGGTGAATGCGGCTTGAGAATGAAGTCGAGCATCTTCTTATGCGTCAGTGACTTGTTCTCGGCCAGCATCTCCAGATATTTGGGGAGGCCGCCAGTAATGGCGTAGCTGTCGAACAGAGACGGGGTATCACTGTGACCATGATCAGTCAGGACTTCATGGATAGCAGTGATGCTGAAGGGTTTGAGAAAGATGATCCGGTCGGCCCGGCCGAAGAGTGGTTCCTTGGCATCCTGGAAGATGCGGTGCATGAGAGAGTGGACCGAGCCGATACAGATGAGGTTCAGTTTGCAGGTTGCCTTGTTACGGTCCCAGATCCCCTGTATTTCGGAGTAGACAGCCGGATTGATGCTGAAGAACTCCTGAAACTCGTCAATGATCAGGGTGATGCGCTCGGTGCGGGAAAGCTCGATCAACAGGGTGAAAATATCGCGGAAATTACGGATCTCGCCGATGACCGGCAGGGTGCCGATACGGCGGATCTCTTCTAGGTACTCCTGGCAGAGAAGGGATTCCGCCTTGCGAGAGACAAACAGATAGAGGTGTTTGGCAGATTTTGCCGATTCAAGAGCCAGGATCGTCTTGCCGACCCGGCGGCGACCGGTGATGACGGTCATCCTGCCGGATGCTGCCGACTGTTCATGGAGGTTGGCTAGTTCTTCGAGTTCACTGACACGATTGTAGAATTTCATGGGTCCACACCACCGTCAATGCTTTAATGGTAATGGTGGTTACTGTAATTTATTTGCTATGCGTGTGCAACAGCTTTATTGGACGAATAGCACATTTTCAGTATTTATTTTAATATGTAAGACACCCTGACGCGGGTAAATCTTGCAGCCTGCCGACTTGGCTCTCAGGCAGGTTGTGCCATTGGAGGTACCATTATGCGTATTACCCTTGAACCAGACGATCTTCAGGCAATTGCCGATGCGGTGGTGCGAAAACTGTCACCCCTGCTCGTCAAAGTACAGGAGGCAGCAGAACGCCCCAAGTCGATTGCGGCAAGGACTGTTCCGATAGTTATGCAAGAAGCTCCTCGCACTACAAGGGCTGTCGGTGATGTTATCCGTAGAAAAGATCTTTGCCAAATTACGGGACTATCAATGACGACCCTTTGGCGGCAGGAGCGAGAGGGATTTTTCCCGGCTCGAATCCGTCTTACAGATCACAGCGTCGGTTGGCGACGCAGTGAAGACGAAGCATGGTTAGCGACACGGCAGGCAGTCTAAATAATGGCCGTGCCGTCAGGTGTGCTTTGCTGCAATCTTATCCTGCTGAATGCGGCATTTTGAGTTTCCAACGGTAATTCACTGCGGAGCAGCGGTGTAGCAGATCGCCAGTTGCTTTCCCCAACTTGGCGAAATCGACGAATCGACTCCTCAATAGTAGCCTGGTTGATCTCATCAACGTGAACAACCATATTCAGCCCGGTACCATAGCAGTAGGAACGGTCGGTCTCGAATGATTCAAATATTTCGGGCGGCTCGTTCAGAACGATTTCTTCAGCAAGTTTGTCTTGATACTCGATAAAGCTGAGCCCGCTGTATTTTTCATAGACGAGTTTTGGCCTTTCGGCCATGCGGAACATACGATGGCCATTCGACCAGATCGGTTCAAACTTTATTTCCGCTTCTGCTGATTGTTCTTCAGGCGTCAGCAGATCCCAGGCCCGTGTGTGGGCCAACTCTTCTACTACGTCCCAGAACTCTCTGGCGGCGGTGATGATGGTGGCATTCCAGATGGTCAACCCGTCACTGCCAAGGAAGTATGCATCAGCCCATTGGTTGTACAAAGCGGGACGTCCCGGTTCGTTCAGGACATGATCACTTGTAAACTCTCCGCCATAAAATGAACTATCATTACGAATCTTTTGCCGCAGGCGGATGAAATTGTCACGCTGTTTGCGACGGGAAAGTTGCCCGTATGGTGTCGTTTTCTTTTGTCGCATTTTCCCCCTCCTCAAAGCTTCACCAGTTATTTCCACTTGCTCATAGCTCGATCAGCAGTTGCTTGTCGTACTGCGGATTGGCCTCCACATCCTTGTAGCCATAGGGATTCACAATCACCCGAGTTTTTCCGAGTAGATAGTCGAACGAGTTGTGCGTATGGCCATGGACCCAGAGAACCGGACCATGATCGATGATCTCGCTGGAAATGTCGGTCATGAAAGCACAGTTCAGACGGTCTCCCCGGAACTTTTCATGGATGGAGAGCGGTGAAACCCCGTGGTGTGTCACCACGACAGTCTTCTTTTCGCCGGCTGCTGCCAGTGCTTCGAATATATAACGCTTCGATTCCTGAAACAGATCGACTGTCTCTTCCGGCATGAGCCGTGTTCCGTCAGCCTTTTTGATCAACACAAAGTCGTTCATATTCTTCCGGGCGTACTGCATCTTGAAGAAATCCTTCTCCCGGAAGTCTGTCCATAATGTTGCCCCGATAAATATGGCACCGTTGATCTCAACTGACTCATTTTCAAGAAAATGGACATTTTTTGGAATCGACAGCGTGGTTTTCAGCTCCTGGATACGCCCGAGGAAATCGTTGTGATAGAAAAAGTGATTCCCCTCCACATAGATCACAGCCAGAAAACGCTTGGCAAGAAGGCTGATAACCTTGAGCCAGGTCTCCTGTTTATGGGCCAATCCGATATCGCCAGCAACCAGAGCAATGGTTTCCTGGTCAGTCGGTAACGGCGGGACCACCATTTCCAGTATGCGGGGAATCTTGTTGGGCTGCCAGAACTCGGCATGAATATCTGAAAAGGGTCGAACCAGCATAATACACTCCAACAGTATTGAAAAAACTGTCACAAAAAAGGGTGAGAAATGTCACCACTCATAACTGTCACGCCCACTTAATCCATAACGGAAAAGGCCCCCATAAAGGAGGCCGGAGATTCAGTATAGACAGTATTTAAGTTTGCGTCGCTTTAGATTGCCATACGGTCAGCTATTGCTGCCGCAGCCGATGGTTTAACCACCGCGAGAAGTTGCCTTCCCGATTCGCCCCCTGATTGTTCAGCGTGGGACTGTTCACCGCTGCTATCCTTTTGCACTTTGGTGCCGGTCTGGATAGAACCACTGCAGATTGCCTATAAGGCAGGCTCTGCGAGCCTCCGTGAGTCTCATCTGAGACAAAGCATCACGGCGTGCGGTATATGTTGAACAATTTATCCCTGGATTTGATTGGCGTCAACCGGTTTCTCTTGTAGACGCTTAATTTTCTTTTCCAGCCTACTGATAGTTGATTTTGCCTTGTTTAATTCGCCTGATTCAAATTTCCTTACCCCATCCTTAAAAAGCTTTTTTTCTAATTGAAGCTCTAAGCGCTGAAACTCAAAGCCTCTCTTTTCAGATTCGAATTGTAAAACATCATGTTCCAGTTTTTGCAGCAGTTTTTCAACGTTCGCACATGATGAGTCTCCATTGGATTCATGCTTTTTGGCTAAACGGACAGCCTCCTCTGATGCAAGTTCGATCGCAAAGGTTCGGCGAGTTATTTCGCCTCCTATGTGCCCTATGCCTAAGCCGAAGAGCCCGCCAGCAATAGTGCATGGCCATGCTGCCCATAATGTTGACCAGCCATAGTTAATGCTGGATATAACACGATGCCCAGTATACTTGGCTTTTTCAAAGCCAAACAGAATAAGTCCGGAATCAGGGATCTGCTCCTTTTTACCCTGGAGATGAATAAACGCAAAATCGGGTAACACCCACCAGGTCAACCAGCAATACGCTGATAAAATAGATATATACAAAATAATTCTGATATATTTCATCTTAAATAAGCCTCCGTAGTTTCCTTGTCAAAATGCCCGACTTCCTGAGCGACTGTTCCTTTGGCATCGTCATGATTCATCCCATTCTGCTGTAATTCTGCCATTCGTTCCTGGGCGTAACTGTGGCGAAGTCCATGCGCCCCGTTGGAAAACCCAAGTTCCCGCTGACTGGCAGCTGAAAAGCTTTGACTCCACGCCTTGCCTCCCGCCAGATCGTAGCACTGGATATAATTCACACCACGATCAACTACCTGTCGAGGTTCGACAAGACGTGTCGCCGTGAGCAATGTTGCCAGGTACTTCGACAAAAGAACCTCGCGCACAAGCCCACCCTTGCCGGCAACCGTGTATCGCACGCCTTCACGGCCAGCGAAACGCTCCGTACTCCACTCCCGGTGCCGCGAAGCTGGGTGTTCATCAGCAGGCCGGATCGTCAGCAGCTCGTGCGCCCTTAAACCCACATTGTAAGCGATTCGTGTGGCCAGGCTGTTCCGATCAGACTGGGCGGAAGCAATCCGTTCAATCTGCCTGGAGGTATAACTCCTTGTAGTAAGGTGCGATTCCTTCTCGCTCTTGACGACTTCAAGGCGAGTACCGAAATGCATCTGAATTGCCTGGCGATCAAGGTCGAGGGTTTTCTGCGTGACAATCGCCGCCCGCTCAGACAGGTAATGCATCGCCATGTCACTTGTGGCGTTGGTGAGATCACCCCATCGGCACGTTCGGATATATTCGGCAAAACCCTTGAGTGCCTGACCGTATCCCCGTGCAGTGCCAACGCTGTGGATTTTACCGTCATTCCGGTGATCGTGCCGCCCTTTGCCCAAAACCACCTTCTGTGCTACAGCGTGATTGGACTGCGCTTTTGGTGAACGGAAACTTGGCATTAGCAGTCCACCTTGGACAGGGACAGCTCCGGCAGTTTTTTCAGATAGCGATCGACGGAACTGCGATTAACTTTGCAGCGATGGAACACCCTGAGCCACTCCACCAGGTCGGCACAGGAAGCACCTGCCCGTTTCATTGCGACCAACTCGGCGCGATACTTATCCAGACGACTTTTGTGGTAAAGCTTGCGTCTCGCTTCGGTGCGCCGGGCACGAATTTGTTCAACCTCGATTTGTGCATTAAATGTCTCGTGATTCTTCGTCATTTGGATGTCCTCCCTGTTGTGTCGCATCAATTCCTGAAAATCAGCTTTGGATCTCTCTCCGCGCTGTGTCCGTGTATGCTGACACAGCGCGGGAAAAGAGGGGGTAAGGCAAAGACCAGACAAAACCGTTTACTCTGAACAGCTTCAACAGCAGAACCGGTAATTATTGAACCACCCTCTGTTTCCGCTTCGCGCGGCAGCACGAATATGGAATGTGCGGCAGCACGTGAAGCGCTGCAAAGTCCACTACCGTCATGGTGAAACTTCCGACGATTCGACCTTCGTCATTATATATGCTTTCGTTTCGGGGTTTTTATCCGTAACAGCGTCACAACCCTCCTTGGTTGCGGGTTCACGTGTGACGTTTTGCATTTCGTCAGGGTAACGTGACGGATTATCCGTCACAGCTAAAGCCGCATAGTTACTGGTTTGTGACGGTGTTACTGATAATTCGGCGGGAACGGGCAGATATCGTGAAAATACTTCTCTGAACTGATGGGCGGTGTACCCTTTGGCGGTCTCGATACCGATGCGTATGGTATGGGAGAGGATGCCGTACTCCTTGAGACGCTTTGCAACCTGTCGCGGGGTAATCGCATTACCCCGGTTGAAGGTCGCCCACGGTTTCTCATCGTCGGTGCATAACAGCCGGATCAGTTCTGCCGTGGTGATTCGGTCCAGGTCTTGTCCGAAAATTTCCCGGATATCGGCAAGCAGTTCAGTTCCGATTGTCTGTGCAGCACTCTCGCTGCCGGAGAGTTTTAATGCAGCCGTGGTGCCGAGCTGAAACCATTCGTTGCCCGCTGCCATGGCGATGGCCAGCAGCGGTTCCCAGTTGTCCTGGGCCCTGTCATTCAGGTTGTGGGGCAACGGAGGTCGGGCCTGTCGTACCTGATCGCTGTAATCCTCGGCAAATCGTGCCAGCTTCGAACGCAGATCATCAAACAGGCCAGGTTCGGCATAGCGGATACGTTCAACCTTTTCATGGGGGAGTTTGCGCCGTAACTCAAAAATGACGGCCCGATCCATGAGGGTATCGGCAATATGACCGATACCGGCCAGGGCCTTTGCTCCCCACGTGTTGAACTTGGTTGGGGTGAAACTGTCACCTACGGTACGGATGACATAGGCGCTCTCCCTGGTATGCCCGCTGTTGAGCAGACCGCGCAGCTCCTCGTTATCTCGTATAAATGCGTCAGCCTCGTCGATCAACAGAGTTGGGCACCAGGCATCAATGGTTCGGTACAAGGCCGCCGGTGAAATACTGCTGGTGGTGATTGCCCGGGCAGACACTCTCCCCAAGAGAAAGAGGAGCTGCGACTTGCCGCAGCGCTTCTCGGGAGCAGTAATGACTGCCAGTGGTGCGACTTGTACAACTTCGATAAACCAAGTCATGGCAGCCCATAAGGCAACAGCATGGGCGATTTCTCTGTCGCAGACTATGAAGCGCCGAACCGTGGCGGCAATATCTGTCAATAGTTGCGTCGGATCTATAGCATCCGGCCATGGTTCAACTTCGGCGAAAGGAAGATCGTCGGCAACAGTTCCCTTGCGGGCATCCCTGACAACAGCATCCAAGGTAACGGGACGGACGCCGAGCGCTTTTGCTTCCTGTTTGCGTACCTGGTCATACTGCAACGGGGAGAGTTTCGATAGTCTCTGGATGACAGCATCAAGCGGGTAATCAGGGTTTTCGGGCTCAGAGTCAATAGATAACGGGATCTGATCGGCAGGCACTGCTGCCGCTTCGATACAGCCTGCAACAGCTTCCCGTCCTGCCAGTCTGGCCAGATCGTTGAAATCGGTATCCTTTGATTCCCTGGTCTCAGAAAAACAGGGGACGGCAAGTAGATCGGAGACAGCCATCGCAGCTTCGGTGGCTTTGGTCAAACCGGGATTGCCTTCGGTGAGATGATCATCATCAGCACAAATAACCAAAACCGTATCGGGATACTTTTCCCTGAGAGCCACGGCGACCTGTTTCAGATTGCCGGCAGAGAAAGCGCAGGCTACGGCATGGCCGGTGATTTCGTGCAGGGATGCGCCGGTGGCAAAGCCTTCGGCAATCAGGATCTTCCCATTCGGCTTACCGATCGCGTGGTAGCAACCGGTAACGGCGGTACCGCTCTTGAAGCGTTTGGTGCCATCCGGCATGATGAATTGTAGACCGTGAAGCACACCATTGATGTCCCGTACCGGTAGCATGAGTAAGTGCCCCAATTGCTTACTTCCATAAGGCTTGATATTCTTTGCCACCAAGTAGAGATGTCGTGCCTCAACATCGCGCCCTTTTTCCCATAGTTTTGCTGATTTTTCCCGGCACTTGGCCCTGAGTTCTTCCTCAATACAGGCGGCTTCGGCTTTTGCCTGTTTCACCCGCTCCAGGAAGACGGCCTGTTCATCCGGTGACCTGTCCTTTCGGGACTGCCAGTTATCTGATATACCCTGCCGCCAGCACCCGAAAACTCCGCTTTCGCAGTCCTCGAAGAGTTTGCACCAACCGGAATCATCGCCTCTCCGGTCACTGGTGGCGAATCTGATCATTTTACCCGGCACGAGTGCTTCATATGCCGGTGCGCCGCCGGTAACATTACGGATGGTATCGATAAAATATTCTACGATCATCAATTACCCCCTTGAATGCCGTTCGATCAGTGCCCGAATATCCTCAACCCGCCAGGCTGTTATTCGGGGACCGAGCTTTACTGGCTGGGGATAGCGTCCGGACCTCACACCCTCCCACCAAGTCGAACGGCTTACAGGATATACAGGTTTAATAGGCGGATCGGCCTTTGCGTTGCCGATGATGTCGGGTAGCCGGACAAAGCCGGTCTCGGGAAGGGATGAGTTGTGCATAGAGCCTCCATGGTACAGATTTAGGATTAACGGACATGTCCGGACTTGTTCGGAACATATTGTCCTACTTGGAATATCTGTAGGGGGGGGAAGGTCCTTTGTGTAATGACTGCAAATTATGCGTTTAAACTAAAAAAACGGCCATTACCCCGCTATCGAGGTAATGGCCGTTGCATGTGGCTCAGATTGGATTACGAAGGCAGCAGGTGCGCTGCCGAGTCTAAAGCGTTCGCAACACTTTGATACTGTCGAGATAATCAGCCCACAACTGCATCATTTTTTTACGTTCATCAAGGTGTGCTGTCCTGTTATAAGCTCTTCCATTAGGGTCCTTGACTGCATGTGCAAGCTGGTGCTCAATGAAGTCAACGCGCTGGTTCAATACTTCGTCAAGGATGGTTCTTGCCATAGCCCGGAATCCGTGAGGAGTCATTTCCCCCTGGATGTAACCTAGCCGGCGAAGAGCGGCCGTCAAAGCATTCTCACTCATACAACGTGAATTTGTGCGATAGCACGGGAAAACATATTTCTTGCCACCGGTCAAAGGCACCAGCTCTTTCAAAATTGCGATCGCCTGTTGAGAAAGAGGTACAAGGTGATCTGATTTCATTTTCATTTTTATTGCAGGGATGTTCCATTCAGCATTATCGAGATCAATCTCTGACCATTCAGCCGCCCGAAGTTCACCAGGGCGGACAAACAGCAACGGTGCGAGCTGTAATGCGCATTTGACGACAAATGACCCATCGAATCCATCTATAGCTCTCAGAAGTTGAGAAACTTTCCTGGGATCCGTCAATGCAGCATGATGACCTGGTACCCGCTTGGCTAATATATCTTTCATGTCGTCGATCGGATTTGATTCGATCATGTCATTATTTAGGGCATACCGCAAAATCTGTCGGCAATAGAGCTTAATTCTGTCTGCAGTCTCTATCGTTCCACGTGCGGCAACTTTTTCCATCAAACATTTAACATCATTTCTGGTTATGCTGGTAACTGCACGATCTCCAAAAACAGGGAAAACGTCGCGATCAAGTCGACCTGTAATCGTCTTGATATGGCTGTCGCTCCATTGCGGAGAATTTTTAAGTAGCCACTCCTTCGCAACTTTTTCAAACGTATTTAAAACAATTTCGGCATGCAATTGCACTTGTATTTTCTGGGCCTTAATAACAGCGCCAGGATCTACGCCATTCGCCAGTAGTTGTCGAGCATCATCACGAGCTTTTCGTGCCTCTGAAAGGGTTATTTCGGGGTAGGATTTAAGGAAGAGGGTCTTTTGCTTTCCATCAAAGCGGTAATTGCATCGCCACAGCTTCCCGCCGCTGGGTGTGATGAGCAGATGAAGGCCGCCGCCATCAGAAAGCTTGTACTCTTTTACTTTTGGTTTTGCAGTTTTAAGCTGAAGATCCGTAAGAGGCACAATTCGTTTAGGCATGGCTTCCTCCATTTTTTGGTGGTGTTTGCTTTTGTGGTTTTAGGAGACGCCACCAAAAACACCATCAAAGTATCTGGATTTCATCATACCAAGGCGGATCATGTCGGACAAGCAAAAACAAAAAAGCCTTGATCTCTCAAGGCTTTTTGTACTTAACCGGACTGTACCGGATTAGTTGTTGGCGTCCCCTACCGGATTTGAACCGGTGTCGCCGCCGTGAAAGGGCGGTGTCCTGGGCCGGGCTAGACGAAGGGGACGTATGAATTCAACCACACCGTTCCGATTAAGGAAACAGGCCCATTACTGTGTGGAGAACGCAACTTATACGGCAATATCTATAACAAGTCAACTATTTTTTTAACATATACTATTTTTTCACTGCCATCTGACCATCTTTATTTTGCCTCTTATGATTTTTTACACTATAGTCTCTGCTGGCAGAGACTAAATCGAAATATCTCGTACTGATACATGGGTTGGCGCACGGCAAAGGGGCCCGGTTTGAAAGTTAAGAAAATGATCCAAACAGTGGACCATAAGCTGGTCCAGACAGCTAAAATTGCGTTGGCAGCAGTTGAATTTACCGCTTTAGCCGCAACCGGGCTGGTGAATGCGGGGGGGCGGGGCGTGAAGAAGCTGTTTGCATTCACAAAAAAACGTCCTGCCGATCAGAAAGTCGTGCTGAAACCGGGAAAAAATATGTCTGACGCAAAAACGGTAGCAACAGAAAGAGTGGAGCTTGAGAATATGCTGGCGAGTATCGACAAAAGACTTCAGACTCTCGAAAAGAATTTCCCCTACTCGACTACCGGCACAAGCGTACTCGACAACGGCAAGGTTGCCATTGACCTGGAACGCTACATTTTACTGATGGAACTCGCCACAATCACCAAAACGTACTTCAAAACTCCGGCTAAATGAGCTGCGGAGATCTGCTGCACGACAACTGAAAGGAGTTCACGATGAGTGTAAAGAAAATTCTGATGCTTGTAGGAGATTATGTAGAAGATTATGAAGTAATGGTTCCATTCCAGGCGCTCTTGATGGTAGGTCATGCCGTGCATGCAGTCTGCCCCGACAAGAAGGCTGGCGAACAGGTCCGTACGGCAATCCACGATTTTGAAGGGGATCAGACATACAGCGAAAAGCGTGGCCATAATTTCACGCTGAACGCCACGTTTTCAGAGATCAAGGCCGAAGACTATGATGCGCTGGTGATTCCGGGAGGACGGGCACCGGAATATCTTCGCTTGAACGAGATGGTCATAAAGATCGTACAGCATTTTTCTGAAACACTCAAACCGATAGCAGCCATCTGTCACGGCGCCCAGCTGCTGGCCGCTGCCGGAGTCATTGCCGGTAAAAGCTGTTCCGCCTATCCAGCCGTCGGCCCCGACGTCACGCTTGCTGGCGGCACATACGTATCGATAGCGATGGATGCAGCTCACGTGGATGGAACCCTGGTAACTGCTCCGGCGTGGCCGGCACACCCTCAATGGCTGGCTGAATTTTTACAGGTACTGGGTACGAAGATTGAACCATAGGTACAGTAACGACTGTTGGAAGCGCTTCGCAACCATCGGTCGGAATAACAATGAGAACAATGAAATTCCGGGATAGCACCTCGAATTAAAAATATGCTATGGTGCCACGTCGTCACGTCACCATAGTCATGCATCATTTCCACGAAAAGGGCTCCATTTTGAAAAAGGTTTTACTGCTTGGCGTACCGAACGTTGGCAAGAGCACAATATTCAGCCGCTTAATTATCAATAAAGTCAGCTTGCGAACATACCCCGGTACCGCCGTTGAGGTACGCAGGGGTGATTTGAGGGTCAACGGAGAAGATGTTGAAATCATAGACATCCCCGGCGTCTGCAACCTGTACTTCAACGAAGATAACGAACGTGTTGCCCGCAATATCCTGATCGATGAAGCACCGGACCTGGTAGTTCAGGTCTGCGATGCAAAAAACCTGAAGCGCTCCCTCGTTCTGACCGCCCTGCTGGCTGAATTCAACATCCCGATGATCCTGGCCCTCAACATGGTGGATGAGGCCGCCCAAAAGGGAATCAAGGTCAAACGCCATAAGCTCGAGCAGATGCTCGGCACACCCGTAATCGAAACAATCGCAGCGGAGGGTGTCGGTATTCCGTCCCTGATCTCTGCACTGCATACGGCGGTTACGCCAACCTTCGCATCCCGTTTACCCGCTCATCTGGCCGCTACCGTCACACACCTGGCAGAGCTCTCTGCTGACACACCACGTACAGTATGGGAAAAACGTGCTTTGGCTCTTTTTGCCATCGCTGGTGATCACGCCACATCAACGTGGGCCCTGCAGAAAAGCGGGCTGGAGAACAACCCGGTCGCCTGTCAGGCACTGTTAGACGCTCAACAATCGTTCCACCGTCATCTCGGACTGCTGGTCTCCCGCTCGGAGAGTCTCTGGGCCGAAGCCCTGTACGCTGAATCGGTCTACGCAACCCACGTTACGTCAACACCACTGCTCAACAGAATAGGAGACCTGACGCTGACGCCGGTGACAGGCACCCTGACACTGCTTGCACTCATATTCGCCCTGTATCTGATCGTTGGTAAGTTTGCTGCCGGCATCGTTGTCGATCTGCTGTCAGATGATTTTTTTGGCGGCATTGTCGCGCCGTGGTTGAAAATAGTGGTGGCAGGAATTCCGTATGGTTTTGTACGGGATATGATCATTGGCGAGTATGGTTTTTACACCATGGCGGTAGTGCCGGTCTTTGGCCTGCTGCTCCCGATTCTGACGGTTTTCTTCTTTACCTTCGGCTGCATTGAAGATTCGGGCTATATTCCCCGCCTCTCGATTCTGCTGGATCGCCTTTTCAGAAAAGTCGGTCTCAACGGCAAAGCTGTTCTACCGATGGTACTCGGCTTTTCCTGCGTTACCATGGCAACAATATCCACCCGGGTCCTGGACAACAAGCGTGAGCGCTTCATCGCCATTTTTCTGCTCTCGCTCGGCATCCCCTGCTCTGCCAAACTGAGTGTCATCCTGGCTATCATGGCCCAGATCTCCTTTACCGCTTTTCTGTTTGTCTTCGGCATTGTTTTTTCGCTCACCATCGCTACCGGAATAATCCTCAACAAAATGATGCCGTGCGAAGCTTCCAACTTTATCATGGAAGTTCCCCCTATTCGCATCCCGAGCATTAAAAACGTTCTCGTAAAAACGTCGTATCGTTCAGTGCTGTTTCTCAAGGAGGCGGTGCCGCTTTTTGTGATCAGTGCATTTGGCCTGTTCATTGCCCAGCGAGTCGGTCTGCTTACTATTATCGAGACCCTGTTTGCACCGTTGATCAGTGGCTTTCTGGGCTTGCCGCCCCAGTTTGCCGAATCGCTGATTATGGGTTTTATCCGGGGTGAAGCCGGGGTCGCCATCCTGAAAAAGATGGCCGATGCCGGCACCATGAATCATGCTCAACTGGTCGTAGCCATGATTGTAACCATCCTCTTTATCCCCTGCGTGACAAACTTCATGCTAATCATCAAAGAGCAGGGTTCGCAGCGGGCTATGGCAATCATCACTGCAGTCACCACTACTGCCATCATTACCGGCGGAGCTGTTAATTATTTTATCCGCTGGGCGCATCTCACTTTCTAAGGAGCAGGCCGTGAAAATTGTACATGTTACCGATGAAGTTCTGGAAACAATCTGGAGGTTTGAGGAGCGCGGACACTGCACGCTCCAAAATGTGAAGGATGAGCATGAAAAGAGCACGGATTATATCGTTGATGACGAGATCCTCTCGGAATTGGAGAAAAACGCCCTGGTAACAATTCGGGGGACTGAAATTGCGCTTACAGCAGAGGGGAAGGCGCATGCCATGCCGGTTATCCGCAGACATAGAATAGCTGAGCGTTTACTGGTTGATGTACTGGGAATGCCTTTTGATGAAATCGAAGAGTCTGCCTGTGAATATGAGCATACCCTGGCTCCGGGACTGACCGAAGCGATCTGTACTCTGCTTGGGCATCCGCGTGAATGTCCTCACGGATCTCCGATCCCGGAAGGCGACTGTTGCAAGCGCTCCGAAAGCTCCGTCAAGTCGTTTGTCAATCCGCTCAATACGATGGAGGTGGGTGATCAGGTACGCATCTCTTTTATCCGTAAAGAGGATCCGGTCCTGATGGGCAAGCTGGTATCTTTTGGGGTGTCACCCGGAAAAGTGATCAAGATCCGCCAGAAATTTCCCGCCTATGTCATTCAGATCGAAAATACACAGATCGCGCTGGAGCAGGATATCGCCGCGAATATTTATGGTGTTAAAATATAGGGTTAGAGGACAATTTTAAGCAACTTGGCGCGATGGAAAGGTATGATCCGTTCTGGAGCGATTGCTTGAATCAGCTCGGTCATCCACTCCCGGGATGTATGTATGTTACTGATTTTTATCCCCTGTACTTCGTCGGTCAGAACTTCATAGTGGCCGATATGGATATCGATCGGTGACGCTTCACCTTTCAGCAGCACCGTAAGATCAATGGTTTTATCTTCCGAATTGATATCAAGTTTCAGCATGTGGGCGTACCTCTTCATCCTGAAGTTAAAAGCTATTTTGATCAATTTTTCTGTAATCATGGCGGGTGACTGTACGTAAAATCTGATCTGCAGTGACTAAAAACCCCCGCAACGTTCGTGGCGGGGGTTGCTCGTGATCTGATGCTTTTTCTACGCAGTTTTCAGCCGGGTAATTATTTCCAGCGTTGACTTGATGTGGGCCAGCTCTTCCCCAAAATGCTCTTCATGCTCAAGCAGTCGTGACTGTATATCGCAGATTTTTTTGGCTGCCAGGCCAAGTGCAGCGGCGGTTTTGGCTTTTTTACTCTTTTTGGCCAGCGTGTAACTTACGATTCCTAATGCGGCAACCGGAGCAGCGAGAACTCCAAGACCGACCAGTACGCCTCCGCCTACCAAACCACCGGCCGCAACCAACCCGGTAGAAACACCGGCAGCCGACAAACCTGAAACCGTACCCAGTGATGACAGAGCAGCAATTGAACCGGCTGCACCGGTACCGGCACCGATAACTGTTGCGACACCCTCAGTGAGGCCGGTCTGGTTTTTCTCAAGCTCAAGAATAACTTCCCGAACGTCCTGTGTTGCCTGGGCTTTCATGTCTTCAATAATGTCTAGCGTCATGTCGTGTCTCCCTCGATAATTTGTCGTTAATCAAACATCTCGTTTGCTTTCTTCCAATAATAATACCCGCCGGCAACTCCGATGCCCACCAGCGCAATCGGTCCCCAGAGTCCCAGACCCAGGCCGATGCCGAGACAAAGGCCTTTACCCGCAGCGGCCGTCTTACAGCAGGCGGCCTTGTACCCAAGACTCTGACTGGCTCTATGTCCTGCTACAGTTACAACAGATGGGCATTGAACAGGTGCCATAATCGAACTCCTTTAAAAATGTATTCATTTCCGCTGCAATGGCAGACATTATAAACAACTAAATTAAGATCCGTTTTATACGTAGTAATAGAAAACGTGTCAATCCAGATTTTTCTTGATCAGATAAAATAGCAATGCGGCCAGAAGCGCCCATGCAACAGCCAGCATTCCAACCAGTGGTCCGGTACCGCCCCCGCCGATTCCGCTTGTTTTCTTCAGCTCCGCCTGAATATGGTCTGACTCCTGCACGATCAGCTTGACATCCAGGCTGTGGTACATGGCATGAAAACGATTACGGAGTGCAAACAGGCGCTTTTCAAGCTTATCCGTATCAACCCCCTGCACCTTGAGTACGGCTATCTTTTTATCAATCGCCTTGAGCATGCCTTCTGTCTTCAGCATGGCATTTTTAATCTTGCGGGCTTTTGTATAGGAGTGACATTTCGAACAGTTTTTGCGGTTAATCAATTCAATTGAAGCACTGACCACACCGTGACTACCGTGGCAGGTGATACAGGTAGGACCGCCAACTGTCAGCGCTCTGCCATGCGCGCTCTCATTATAATGTTTCAGGACACCCATATGGCAGCCGCCACACAGGGCCGGGACAGCAGGTGCGGCTGGCTTGCCGCGAAAGCCGCGCGCCGGACTCATGGCATTGGCGCTGTCGGCAGGGTCACCGCCGTGGCAGGCGTTACAGGTGATGCCATGCTCCGCGTGAATGCTGCTGTTCCAGAGTTTGACCGGAGTACTCAGACGCCCCGAGAGAACCGTATGGCAGGATATGCAGTTGACTACCGCCACCCCGGCAGCGTCGGCCTGGACCTGCGACAACATCATGACTGCAAGCAGCAGGCTGATAGTCCAGCCTCTCATGAATAGTATCCCCAGACCGTCATACCGATCCAGAGCAGGATGCATCCCAGCGCGGTGATAGTGAAGAACGGCCGTTTCAACGGGTGTTTCTCCGCTCCGCGATCAATAAAGGGGAGCAGGGCCACAAAGGCGATCGCCAGCACTTGAACGATCAGGCCGATGATTTCACTGGGAAATAACTTCAATGTCTGATAGTTGGCTAAAAAATACCATTCCGGCTTGATGTGAGCCGGCGTTACGTAAGGATTGGCCGGCAGGTTGGCGGTAGCCGGCAGGAACAGATTGGGGGCAAAGAATACCAGCGCCAGAAAACAGGCCAGATAGAGCGAGATGGAAATCAGATCCTGCAGGAAGAAGTTAGGAAAGAAGGGGATACCGCCCGGATGGTCTTCGTATTTAAATTTTTCTTCCTTCCAGGGGTTGCTGGTATCTTCGAGTCCGAACGGTGGTGTCGAGACGCCGGTACGCTGGATCAGGAACAGGTGGACACCGATCAGAATGGTGATGCCGGCGGGCAGCAGGCCGACGTGCAGGGTATAAAATCGCCCGAGTGTTTTGAAACCGACCATTTTGCCACCGCGCAGCAGCTCGACAAGATACGGGCCAACGACGGGGATGGTTCCAATGCCATCGGTGGCGACGGTGGTCGCCCAGAATGAAAGTTGATTCCAGGGGAGCAGATAGCCGGTCAGCGAGATGCCCATCGCCATAAGCAACAGGATAAAGCCGGTCAGCCAGTGCATCTCACGCGGGCTCTTGTAGCTGCCCATGAACAGGATTGAAAGCATATGCAGGACAAGCACTACGATCATAAGGCTCGAACCGACGGCGTGAAACAGACGTACCAGTCTGCCAAGCGGAATGTCATTCATGATGAAAGCAACGCTGCTGAAAGCCTTATCGACATCAGGAACGTAATAGAGCATCAACAGCAGACCGGTCGTAACCTGCAGGGCGAAGATAACCAGAAGGACACTGCCGAGCGAATACCACGCGTTAACGTTGGGCGGCAACAGGTAGCCGCTGCGCTTTTCGTTGATAATCTCGTGCATGCCGAGACGGTCATCGATCCAGTTATAGAGCTTTTTGTGAAGCATCATGCGTAGGCCTTTGGTAGTGGTGCGGTCCTGCACTAAAATAGGTTTTTAGCCGACCGTTACAATATTGTTTGCGACGCTGAAAGGCAGCTTGGCCAGCGGGCGAGGCGGCGGACCGGAGATGACGGCTCCGTCAGCAGTGAAATATCCGGCGTGACAGGGACAGAGAAAATCCTGTTTGTTCTGTTCCCACTGTACGATACAGCCCAGATGCGGGCAGACGGCAGAAAGGGCAACTACGCTGCCATCCTGTTTTTTGAGCAGAACTGCAGCTGAGCCGTTAAACTCAAAGAACTTGGCCTCACCCGGCACAAGGTCATTGAGCGGTATCTGGAAAGTTGCGGCACTTGACTGGGTGGAATGTGGCACCAGATAGTAGCGGAACAGCGGATAGACTACGGCGGCAAAGCCGCTCAGGGCCAGCGCCCCCACACCACCGAGACAGAGGCTGATGAACTTTCTTCTCCCGAAGCCGGCATGCTCAGCAGTAGTTCCGTCCAGGCCTTGCTCAACCTGGTAGTCCTCAATCGGCTCTTTCGTTCGCATCAGCTCCGCTTCCTGGGTTTATTCTTGCCGCTTGCAGCGGTGGCGGCTGCTTTGGCCGCTGCAGCATCCGGCTTCACAGAAGCTTTGCCGGCACTGGTTTTATTAAGTGCTGGCGATGCTTCAGCGTGTTTTTTAGCTGCAGGCTCTTTTTTTTCGGCAACTGCTTCAGAAGTATTGACAACCGTCTCGACTACCGGAGCAGCGGGAGGCGTAAAGCCTTGTGCGGCAGCCGCTTCCAGATACGGATTCTGCTGATGTGCTCTGGTACGAAATACCGGCCCTGATTCTGAGGAGTCCACGCTTGCAGCAGGGCGGTAGACAGGAGCCTCTGCTACTTTTTCGGCAACTTTAACTTTAATCGGAGCACCGTCAGCAGGGAGAGCGGCTGCTGACGGAACTGCGGCGATTGTGGAGAATACGTTCTGGTGAACTCTGGTACGAAAGGCCGGCCCTGAGGCGTCGGCAGAGCCTGAGGTTGACGCGTAACCCGGTGCTGCGAAATCGTGAGTCGGTTCGTGTTGTGCTCGAAATGGCGCTGCAGTGGTTCTTGTCCGGACTTTTGAGAACTCGTCCGGAGCTGCGCTAAAATATCCTCTGGCAACCGGCTCCGGTTCTGGCCGGTCAAAAGAAGGTAATTTTTTTTTTTCGAGCTCCGCCGGCGGAACCTCTAAGGTAAGAGTAACATCAACAACTGGTGTGACTGTTTCTACAACGGGAGGTGCTTCAGGCGGTGAGGCCTCCTGCAGCGGTGTAGTGACTGACGGTTCTGATTCGGTCAACTCTTCTGCTAGTTCTATAACGTCAGCATCAAGCAACTCTTCTTCGGCTGCTACTGCCTCTGGGAGCGGTTCTTCAACAGCCGCCACCTCTTCGACAACAGCCACCACCTCTTCGACAGCGGCGACCACCTCTTCAGCCTGCACGACAGGCTCTGCTGTAATCTCTTCAATAACGGCAGGTACTTCCGGTTCAGCTTCTGCAACCGCTTCTGGCTCTGCAACAACGACGCCCCAGGCAGCAGCCTGCTCTTCTACTGCAGCGCTCACTTCAGCAGCGACCGGTTCTTCGACAACGACCACAGTCACCGCTTCCGGTTCTGTGTCAGTAACAACGACACCCCACGATGCTGCCTGTTCCTCAACGGCAGCAACAACATCAGTTGCAACCTGCTCTTCAATGACATCAGCAACTTCAGAGGCAACCTGTTCTTCAACAACTGCAACAGCCTCGGCAACTATCGGCGGCAGATCAGCACTCACAGCTTCAACGACCGGTTCCGGCTGCAGCGTACGGGTGACGTTTTCGATATCCCCCCTGGTAGGAGGCTGAAGGTTCGGGGTCGGAATGGTACATGGCTTGGCCCTGGTATAATCTGTCGTTGAAGGATCAGACTGTTCAGCAATTGCAGCTACAGGTGTCGGCTCTGCCCCGGCTGCTGCAAGGACATCAACCGCATCACAGAGCGGCGCAGCCGCTGCGGTAGTTTCGTAACATTCCTCTTCAGTCGGTGCAACAGCAGCAGCTTTTTTAGCAGTCGGCACAGTTTTGTTACCAGCCGCCAATTCAACAATACGTTCTTTCAGTGTTTCGTTCACTGTTTTAAGCGCGTTAATTTTAGATATAATTCCGGCGACGGTTTCTGAAGCGAGCGCTTCTGCCGGATCCGGCATCTTAGCGGATTCTCTGGCAAATTCACCGTACAATGCCTGAATTTTTTTATCATTTTCAGCAATCGAACGCTCAAGGGTTGAGCGCTCACCCGGCAGATAACCGGCGATAGAGCTTGATATTGACTTAATAAAAAACGCCGCCACGCCGACTTTTTCGTGCTGCCCCTTCTTCGCTTCCGGTTTTGCTACCGGCTTTGGCTTAACCCTGGCTGCCTTGATTTCTTCGAGTTCAATGATACGCTGCTTCATAATCTCGATGCCACTGGTATGCTCTTTGATCGCTTCTAACAGAGCTTTCACAGAATTTGATTCCAGGGCAGCAGCAGGGTCG
Source organism: Desulfuromonadales bacterium (assembly GCA_013349325.1). Lineage (GTDB taxonomy): Bacteria > Desulfobacterota > Desulfuromonadia > Geobacterales > Pseudopelobacteraceae > JACRCG01. Next base: position 56,214 of record DUZX01000011.1, on the reverse strand, counting down.
GGATATTTGGACGATTCCCTGCCGATCTCACCATAGAGTGACTGTATTTTCTTTTCATAGAGCTTGATTCTGGTGCGCAGCTTTGATTTTTCACCCGGCGACAGCGCCGACATGGTGCTGTTAAATATACCGGCACCGGCATCGTATACCGAAACAAGTGCGGATCCGCCCAAATTCATAGTTTTTGATATGGTGTTCAAAATGATTTTCTGCTGCATGACACCCTCCCCTGTTTCGGTTTATTGGTTACATAACACCGGTAATCAATTTCAAGGCCAGCATTAAAAGACAGACCGCGATAGCACGCTTGATAAAGCGTGGACGGGTTCTGCGTGACAGACGGGCTCCGAAATAGGCCCCCAGAATGGCGCCTACGCCGATAAATATGGCAAAATCAAGATCAATCTCGTGCATTCCGGTAAAGATAATCACGGCAAAGAAGCTGGTTATCGCAAGAATGAAATGCGATGTTGCCGTCGCAATATGGACCGGCATGCCGAGCACCGAGTACATCAGCGGTACATGAATGATGCCGCCACCGATACCGAACAGTCCCGAAAAGATACCGGTAAAAAAACTACCCGCCAGTCCGATGGCCATGTCGGGGGCATAGGCGTGCATCTCTCCTTCGGCATCCATCAGCAGTCGCTCCTTGGGCAGTTCGAGCGCTTTGGTCCGTACGATTGAAATATCTTTCTCCGAAAAAAGGTGGATCGACAGAAGTACCAGCGTGATGCTGAAGATGATCGAAAAGCTGGTAAACGTGAAATGCTGGGCAATTACGGCACCGACTAGGACGCCCGGCACCGCAGCGGTGGCAAACTTGAGACCGATTTCGTAATCGATCCGTTTATGTGTCACGTATGAAAAAGTGCCTGACAGCGCATTCATGAACACGGCCGTTATTGAAGTTCCAATGGCCAACTGCGGTGAAAAACCGAAAAAAATCATCAGCATGGGAACATGGATAAATCCGCCACCGGCACCGATTAAAGTTCCGATCAGGCCGACAGCGCAGCCGAAGATTACCAGCAGCAAGGCTTCCGGCAGATCGGTCACAACGGCATGTCCGTCAATGACAACCGGGCCCGCAAGAGCGTTTCCCGTGACGACCAGCAGTATCAGCAGCGTGAGGAGGTATTTATTCATGGAGCTGCCTGATCCTTTCGCTTGATGGTGTTATGCGCGTTGATACTGTGCTGGAAGTACCTGCTTGCTTCCACTTTTAACGACTCCGACGTAAAGCGGTCCGGATGAAACGCAAACTTGAAAAATTTGAAGGCCCGTTCAATGGCTGCCGGATCGTTACTGTCATTAAGTTTGATGAAATTCAGCCAGGTTTCGGCAACGCCGTGCTGCTTGGGACTCTGGTCAAAACTGGCCGCTAAATCGATATCTTTCAGCTCTGCAAGGTTATCGTCAATATCGACGATTTTAAGACAGAGCTCGTAATACGAGCGATCTCCGCGCTTGAGTTCATTTTCGACCAGTTCCAGCTCCTGACGCAGCACATCACAGGCGAAGAGCAGCTGCGGGTCATGAACATCTTTTAGAAAATGAAGCCGTGACTGGAGGTTTTTAACCAGTACCGTCAGTGCCGCTTTGGTATCATCTTCGGTGGCACGTATTTTTTTGCGAAGTTCGCTCAGCTCTGCTGTGGGTGAGTGTGCGTCCATTTCAGCAATTCTACTTTGCAAGGTGCTGATTTCAGAATCCCGAACCGCCGCTTTTTTGTTAAGCGCCACAGCGGTCAGTTCGTGGGCTTTTATAATTCCTTCCTGACGACTTGTTTCCTCACTCAGCTGATGTACCGCCTGCTCATTCCCTTCCAGACAGATATATTTGCAGATCAGGATGGTGCCGGTAAAAACAGAAAATATAATTCCATTATCCGGTGACCATACTGCGATAAAGCGAGGCAGAACCGCAGCATATTGATGATCTACGAACAACCAGAGAGCCGTAACAAAAGCCGATGCGTAGGCGAGAATATCAGGTACATCTGATGTAAGTAACCTGTAGAGCATATCTTCCAGTTATTTCGGGAGCGGCTTTACGTACTGGCCAAGTTTATCGACAGTTGCCCCAAACAGGTTTTTCAGCTGCTGCTTCATTTTCCTGATCTTGTTCTGCTGGCCGATGTCGTAAACATCCACCGTACCGGTTGAGTAGGCAACATAGGCGCTCGAGCCGTCCGGACTGATCGTAACATCGATTGCCGATGCGTTCAGGGCTATCGTTTTTACGGCTTTGCCGGTTGAGAGATTGATAACAGCCAGCTTCTGCGTATCCAGCAGAAACAGACCCCAGCTCCCCTCCTTTTCAATATCAAAGGCCGTGATGCCCTTTGTATCAAGCGGGAAAAAACGCTTCACCTTCTGTGCAGCCGTTATGACCGCAATCCCTTCGGCGGTGAGCCAGGCAAAGGTCGTTCCGTCCAGACCTTTTTTGAAGAGCAGCGGCGCAACAGAGTCGAGAGTACCAACAAGACTGCGTTTGCTCAGATCAAACAGTGACAGTGTGTCAGATTGTAAAAGGTACTGCCCGTTACCGTAATAATATCCGCGAGCTGCCGGGCTGTTCTTCTGAAGCACCGTGACGGTATTGCCGTCCTTCATATCAATAATTTTGAGATAGCTATCGGCGGTGGCCATCAGAAAGCGCCCTCCCGGATGCGGGTCCAGGCTTTGAATCGGTTCCGGTTCATCAAGCTGCAGTCGCGCTTCACCGGTCACGGCATCAAAAAACCAGATCGCCCCGCTTGCATCACTCTTGACGCCACCCGCTACCAGCAGCGAAGAACCAGGGATGAATCGAAGACTCTGCGCCTGAAAATCCGCACCAGCGTCAATTTCCTGCAGTGCTGCAGCTTCAGGCAGCTGCCAAACCGAGATCTGATTATCTCCAGCCGCTGCAGTCAGGTTGTGTGACGGGCTATAATCTGTAGCCGGCGTACTTTCAAAGCCGGTCAGCGTATTGGTCGGCTTTTTAGAAACGTAGGGTTTGTGAAACGATTTTTGGCCGGATACGCTTTTAGACGATTGTAAGCTGACGATATCAGACAGGTTAAAGTTTGCTGTTGCGTACAGGACAGCTATCAGGACACCTACAAACAGCAGGTACTTACGTATCTGGCTCATTTCACATCTTTTGGCACTTTAACGGCTTTATCGGCTATGAATGTTTCCGCATGCCTGAAACCGAGACCGAGACCAAAAAAGTACCCCGGTACCAGCTCCAGGCTTGTGTTGTAAAGATTTGCCGCTGAATTATACTTGGCACGCGCTACAGCAAGCCGGGTTTCAGTATTGGCCAGCTCGTTCATCAGATTTTGATAGGTTATCGATGATTTGAGATCGGGATAATTCTCCGCTACCGCTTGAAATTTAGAAATCGCTGACTTGAAACTGGCAATCGATTTGACGTCAACCGGCAGCGAGGTGCCGTCAGTCGACATATCTTTCAGCGAACCGAGCGCACTACGCACATCGGCAGCATGCACGAACACCTTGCCCTCATAAGCCATGTAGTCTACGACCGCCTTGACCAGATTTGGAATCAGATCATTACGTCGCTGGAGTTCGGCCTCGATCTGCGCCGCCTCCAGCCGAACCATATAAGATTCGGTGGTAAAGAGATTATAGTAGTAAATGCAGCCGGTAAAGATCAGCAGAGCGAAGGAGACCATCGCAATTCTGGCAGCTATATTCTGTTTTTCCCAGACCTTGATCTTGAATCGCTTGGCCAGAGTAGGCTTTTTAGCCCGCACCATAACCGGTTTGGCCGTAATCAGATTCAGTTCCTGCGCATACAGCTTTTCAATAATCTCTTTCAATGGCGCTTACCCTTTTACTGTCAGGAAGATGGAATTACCGGAACGGATAACGTCCAGCATAAACCCCTTCTTGCTATTAACCTTTTTCGACTGTTTGATAAATGTTTCCAGATCTTCAACCTGTTTTCCGTTGATCGCCTTGATGATATCTCCGTTTCTGAGACCGTTGGCGGCCAGGATTCCGCCGCTGTTCTGAACGCAGACACCGGTTTTGGTGAACATCATATTTCTCGGACCAAGCGGTGATACACTGGCGCCCAACGGCCACTGATAGGCCCCCTGCTCTTGCATCTGACCAGCTTGACGAGGTTGCTGCACTGCTGCCTGATTCTTGATGCCGGTTTTAATTCTGGCTGCCTGACGGGATCCGTTACGCAGATAGATAAGCTCAAATTTGCGGCCGATATTTTGTGAAGACAGCAGCTTGTTGAGGCTGGCAATGTTCAGTATTTTACGCCCGGCAATCCGGACAAGGATATCGCCACGCTGGATGCCGGCGGTATCGGCCGGTCCACCCGGCAGGACTCCGGTTACCAGTACCCCTTCAGGATGCACCATCTTGGCCTGCTGGCTGATTGTTTCATTGACGTCAACCAGGCCGACTCCCATGAGCGGTTCAATGTACGAACCCTGCTGCCCGGCGGCTGTCAACTGACCACCGCTACCGGTTAACGGTCCGCCATTGAAGCGACCGAAGAGACCTTTGCTTTTTCCTGCACCGGCTCCGATGTGCAGGCCGTTCTGCTGCTGTAGCAGCGGATCAGCGTTGGCAGCCATGCCTCTTCCCTGCTGTTGCAAAAACGGATCAACATTAACCGGCATGCCCTGACCCTGCTGTTGCAGAAACGGATCAACGTTAACCTGCATGCCTCTACCCTGCTGAAGGAACGGATCGACGTTAACCGGTGTAGCCTGTCCCTGCTGCGGGAACAGATCCGCGTTGACCGGAGCGGCCTGCGCCTGCTGTTCAAACAACTGAGGATGGCAGTCCAGGCATTTACCGCGCAGCGGGTGCGGTGGTGTAATCATCTGTCCGCCAGGAAGACGGTAGGCGTTACCAACCTGACGACCCTGGTTTGTCCAGGCTACCAACTGGCCGGCGCCTGCACCGGGAGCCATGTTGTTGAAGTCAATGACTCCGCCCACCAGGTCGGCCGCACGGTTGATCGGAATGGCGAAGCCGATGCCGTTAAAGACACCGGTCGGAGCAAATATGGCGGTGTTAATACCAATAACTTCACCCTGCACGTTCAGCATCGGGCCACCGCTGCTGCCACGATTGATGGGTGAATCGGTCTGAATCAGATTTTCATAGACGGTATCACCGACTTGCAGCGTCCGGTTGCGGCTGCTGATCATGCCGGAGGTAACCGACTGTTCAAATCCGAATGGACTGCCTATCGTAAGGACCATATCACCTGTTCTGGAAGCGTCGGAGTTGCCCAGAGCAGCATACGGAAAGGATCCGCCACCCTGAATGCGCAGCAAGGCCATATCGGTGCGTAAATCAGCTTTTACCAATTTGAGAGGATACTCTTTAGCTCCTCCCGGACCGTAGACCGTTGCTTTTAAAGACTCAGCCCCGGCAATGACGTGGTAACTGCTGAGCACGTAACCGCGCTGATCAATAATGACGCCGGATCCGATCTTGGTGAAAGCCACGTCTGTGGGGAGCGGCTCAATGGCGCCCTGGTTAGCTGCCGTCGGCTGATTACGCATGGCCGCATCGATACTGATAACCGCAGGCCTGACCATGTCGATAATGCCATGATAGGAGGTCTGGACATCTCCAACCGCACCGGGAGCCTGTTGGACACCGGCAACCTGTGTAAGGGCTGGCGCACCCAGATTCTTGGCAGTTTGACCTTTGGTAAGGAAGTTATTTACATACCCTTCCTGCTGTGATCCTTCGTACAGTGCCCACACAATGGTGAGGATCGCCATGACCACCAGTGTCCAGATCCACGGTTTATAGTTCCGGGAGCACGTATGTTCAGGCTGCTGAAGAGTACTCTCGGTGCTGTCAGCAATTTTCTCTGATCCCATCAGTTGCTCCTATTCGTCTTTTTTTCGAGTAGCGGGTTCTTCTTCTGCAACAGCACCTTTTTTCAGTTTAAACGAGGTGCGCATGCCGGTGTTCCTGATGCCTGCCAAAAGGGCAATGGCACCGCTGACAATCAACAGCAACGGCAGAATTGCAATCAGGACATCAACCATATACCACCAATACCTGACCAGACCCCAGAACCCGAGACTCATCGCAATCAGACCAAATACAATACTTAGCATATCTTCTCCTGTTTACCGTTTATGGTATGTAACGTCATAAAATACATCAACTTTTCTTTTGCTCTATTTCCAGTGATTTCTTAAAATATTTAACCGCTTCATCACGATTACCTTTGGCTTCATAGACAAAACCGAGGCTTTGGTACGCTTTGATAAAATCCGGCTTTAAGTCAATCGTCTTCAGGTACGCTTTAATGGCGTTATCATGGTCGTGACGTGCATCTGCAATCAAGCCGAGTTTGTAATAGGCATCGGCATAGCCGGGGTTCAGGGTAATGGCGTTATTTAATGCTTCCCAGGCTTCATTATTGGCATCATCAGAAAAATAGACCGAGCCGAGCAGATAATAGGCTTCCGGAATCGTACTGTCCAGAATGGTAACTTTTTTAAGTGTCTCAATTGCATCAGCGTTCTGCCCCAGGCGGACGTAGATCTTGCCCAGCTTGAACAGTGTCGCGACGTTGTTGGGGTCAGCCAGCAGAATCTTTTTATAGGCTTTGATGGCCCCGTCATAGTTGCCTTTTGCTTCCAGAGAATCACCGAGTTCGTTATGAATCTCTTTGGCACTCTCGGCGTCAATCTGCAGCAGGCTGTTATAGGAGTCTATGGATTTATTGACCAACCTTTTGGCATGAATGGCTGCTGCCTTAAAGAAAAACTGAATCTCGCTCGTATCGACTTTTACTGCCATGTAACCTCCACGTTCATACCTGATTATTTTGTGACTATTCTACGACATGACCTAAAATCAGCAGCGCCAGCCAGACAAGAAACACCGTCTGCTGCGTATGGATCAGTCGCATCTGTTTTTTGGTATCGCTCGAAAATTTCTTTGACCGCATCAGAATACCGGCGAATGTCAGCCAGACAGTAACCAGCAGGCTCGCCATCAGGAAGATGTTGCGATCGTCAGAAAAGTGCGCATGAATTGTCATGGCGATAAAGGCAACTATGTTGACCGACATATGAAGATCGAGATATTTTTTAAAAAATATCGCAATATCCTTCGGCCAGGGTCGATATTGGTTGGCAATCAAGCGAGCCGGATAATATGCATTTGCAAATACAAACAGCAGCAGGCAGATTATGCCGAAAAAATTACTGATGCCTTCATTTTCACTCACTAAATCTGGCCCCCTGCCCGTTAGTCAATCGGGTACGTGGCAACTGATATGCCACTAATACCATGTACTTCTTTCATGACGGATTCACGTACCAGTTCCGCAATGGTATGAACTTCAAGCACGGATATCTGCCGTGAAACGGCAATTTCGATATCAATCCAGTTTTTCTGCCCCATTTGCCGCGTTTTTATCGAGCGGACACCGGCGACACCCTCGACGCTGAGACTGACAGCTACAACTTCTTCCAGCATGTCCGGGTCAACCGACATGTCGATCAGACCGTTGATCCCCTGCAGGAACATCTCGATACTCATATTGAAGATAAACAGTGATACGATAACCGCAGCGACCGTATCGGCATTGGGATAGCCCAGTTTGGCGCCGATCAGACCGAGCAGAACGGCAACCGAGGTAATACTGTCGGCCCTGCTTTCATTGGCATCAGCCAGCATGGCGGGACTTGAGAGCTGGGTGCCGGCGCATTGATTGGATATGTACATCAGATAGCTGAAGCAGAGCGAGATGATGGTTGCCAGCAGGGCGGCGTCACCCGGCATTTCATGGGCGCCCTGTTTGAAGGTCTTGATGGCATCGAAAAAAATGGAGCCGGCCCCGACAAACAGAAACGAACTGGCGCACAGGGTGCTGATATATTCGATTTTGCCGTATCCATAGGGATGCTTGTCGTCGTGCGGCCGGTCAGCCACCTTAAGAGCGATGACGATAAACAGTGATGACATGGCATCGGCGGCGGAATGGACACCATCAGCAACAAGACCCTTGCTGCCTGTCAGTGTTCCGACAGCAACCTTGAAAATCGCCGCCAGCGTATTTCCGAAGAAACTCCATTTAGGAGAGGTTTGGCCACATTGTATGCACTCAGGATACTTCATAGAACCTTATCTAGCGTTTATTTGCTGTTTCTTAAATATTTTTCCCCGGCGCCTTCCTGAAAGGGATGGGGATGAAAACCGAGCGGGCGGGCAGCCAGCTTGTACGGAAATATCGTTAACAGCGTGTTAAACTCGTTGACTTTCTTATTATAGGCCATACGGGCGTTAATAATTCGACCACCCGACTCCTGGATATCTTCCATTAAAACAATGTAGGGATCCTTACTTTTCAGCTTCGGATAGCGCTCTTTGACATTGTCGATTTCACTGAGCAGCTCAAACAGCTGGTTGCTCTTTTCAAGCCGTACGCTGTTGTTGCCCGGTGGTGAGTTCAGCGCATTCAGTTCTACAATGTGCGTCTGAATTTTACCCTCCAGGTTGCTGTACTGGTTGACCGCATCGCGCGTCCGGGAGAGCAGGTCGGTTCTTCGTTTCATCTCAAGCTCCAGCAGACCGGAGGCCATATAGAGCAGATGCTGTTCTTCAACAAAAACATTGTTGGCGTGCCGGGCAAAAAGATAAACAACCACTAAAATGGCAACCAGCAAAACGACATAACGGTTACGTTGTAGCATCCAGCTCACCCAGACTATCCGGGGATTCTTCCCAGGTACTGAAATATTTTCTGGCCTGATTACCGACCATCATGGTTGAAGCAATATTCAAGGAGGCCGAAATCGGTATACCCAAAAAGGGGATCAAACGGTAGGCTTTACCCGCGAAACGGGGAGCCAGTTTGGCCGACACGTCAAGAGCCGAATCAGGGATACCTCGTCGCAAATAGGCGGCTGACATCTCATCCACAACCCCGCGCAACGTTCTGACCGCTATCCCCTTGGCCGCCTCGGCGCTACCGGAAAAGCCGAGCAAGGCCAGAGCCACCGCCTTTAGCTCCTCCTCATCCATCTGTACATCGTAGGCAATTGAAATTGCATAACACAACTCAATCTGCGTTCTGACCAGATAGACCAGATCGGCCGTAACACCGGCCAGCAACGTGCCTAAAAAACCGACGCCCGGAATAGTTGCCGGAACGCTGACCAGGCCACCGAACGCTCCGGTTTTCATGGCAGCCCTGCTGATCAGCTTGCTGCTGACACCGTAGGAAACGTAGCGCCGTGCTTTACCGCCATGTGCCAGATCGTACTCCCGCTGCAGCTCTCGAACTTCAGCCTGAATCGTGGGCAATGATTTGCCGGTCAACATAAGCAGTTTTGACAGCCAGCCGTTTTCTTTCATGGCAGATACGGTTCTACAATGACATTGACGGTCGTGTTTTCGCCCAGCGCAGCCTGAATACTTTCGCGGACATGCTGCCCGATGATGTAACCTTCCTGGTGACTCAAGGCCGGATCAACCTTGATCGTCATATCGACCCAGACGCCATGCCCCAATTGTCGGGCAATAACTTTTGATACTTTGCGGACACCCGGCACCAGACGCGCCACGGATTCAATCCGGTCTACGGCTTCCGGATGTACCGCATAATCAAACAACCCTTTCAGCGAGTCTTTAAACATATCGATACTCATACCGAACAGACAAACCGCTTCAATCAGAGCTACCAGGGGGTCAAGAAACACCATACCGCCGAAATGAGCACCAAGAACAGCTACGGCTACCATAATCGATGACACGGCATCCGAATGGTTATGACGCGCATTGGCCAGCATGGAAGGGCTTTTTAACTTGTCGCCGACGCAGAGCAGATATTCAGAGAGCTTGTAGTTAGCCACAACCGAGATCAGTGCAGCCCAAAAAGCGATCAGCTTGGGAGCACTGCCGCCGGCACCGTTAAAACAGAGCCAGATCCCCTTAACGGAATGTACGAACAGAAACACGGTTGTGACGAGCAAGCCGATGCTTATCAAAAACAGGGCAACGAACTCTATTTTTCCATGGCCATAGGGATGCTGGTCATCGGCAGGTTTGCCGGATACCTTGATCCCGATAACGACGACGACGGAAGCAATAAAGTCTTTGAACGAGAAAAGTGCATCGCCCAAAATAGCCTTACTGCCGCTGACGTAGCCGATAAAAGCCTTGAAAAGTGCCAGCGCCAGGTTCGCATAGACAGCGTTCCAGCCGGCCTTTTTTTCACACGCGACACATTCCTGTATGTCGTTGCCGCAACCCTGCTTCAAAGTAGAACGTGACATTTAGAGCATGCACCTCTGTTTCCGTGCGGAGCAGGTGTCCCTTTTCTGATATTTGGCGCTGATTTGGCGAGTATGTCGCCCAGATCTTTGGCCATCTGGTTAAGATTTGCGCGGCCGGGTGCGATCGTATGGCAGCTGTCACAGGGGCCGTAATAGCCGTGCGGCGCCCTGTCAGTAGCAAGAATCATCGGCGCCCCCTCAACCTGGGCGACACCGAATGCATCCGGGCTGCTGACGGTGATATTTTTGTAACCGCCACGCCGATAGACCGTCACATGAGTCTGGGTTGCCTGTGCCACCAGATTGGTTGCATACTTGAATGAGCGCAGATCATTAACGTGCACGCCATTTACTTCCGTAATCACATCGCCTGCCAGAAGTCCTGAGTCGGCAGCGATCAGCGTAACCTCATCAACAAACACCCCGTTCACATCGGGCGGGATATTGTTGGCCTTTGCAACGGCAGGCACCAGCGGCCCGGCTTCCAATCCGATCCAGTGGGCTTCAATCCAGGTTTTACCCAAAGCTCCGCCAGCCACGGGAACCACACCTTGCGGAAAGTAGCCGTTGGGGTACTGAAACTGGACCGGCTGAGCGTTCGGATCTACCTGCTGACTAGGACGCACTTTTCTGGCACGCGGTGCAAAGGGGTTCTCTTCCTGGAGCGCCATCGGGTCCTGGCGATTCTGCTGATTAAAGAACTGATTACCGTTCAGAACGTTCATCTGTCCCGGCTCGTTACCCATATTAAACGGGTTTTCCTCTTTCATGATAATCCCGGCAACAGGGGCTGCAGCGTTGGGATTAGTGGCAGGAGGCACCGGACGGGCCATTTCCATCTCGGCTTCCGCCGCTTCCTTTTTGCGGGCCGGTCCATCGGCCAGATAAAAGAAATAGACGTAGACGAAGGAGGAAATCATCATCAACAGGAATATGGGGTTGGTGACAAATCTAAGCTGCTTCATGACTCTCGCTTACAACTCCGCACAGTGCATCAATCTTATTGCTGGCCATATCTTCAACTTTTTTGATCAGATCAGGATTTGTTCTGTTAACGAGTTCGTAGATAACTGCGCCGATAAAAATACCCGAGAAAACGCCGATTAAAATTTTGCTCATAAAATTCACTCCTTTTCTTCGCAGGTGGTGGTGCATTCGCACGCCGGTTTTTTCGTTTTGAAAGGATTTACCATCGTAGATCGTTCTGCTTCATGGTCAGCTATTTCTTTTTCAATACCGTTAAGTTTAGCGATCAGTTCCGCCAGAACCGCATCGCGGGAAATATCGGTATTGCCTTCATTTACAAGCGACGAGACCCGCTCGCCGATTTCGCGGGAGACCCGCTGTTTTTTACACTGCAACTGTTTGATGTCATACGTCAAAAAGACACCCCTTGAACACTGCATGGCAGAGTCGGCTGTCTTTTGCACTGCACCGATAAAGATGTCCCCAATATGTTTGAGGTTGTACCTGAGATCGAAACTCATCGCTTCATTCCTCCTTGTTCTAGTTGTGTACCCCCCCACCCCCCATGGATCTTCCCGCCTTTAGAAAGCCCATACAGAGAGTGGCACTAGTGTATTTAAATTACTGTTCGCTGATCTGCAGATTTTTCTTTGGTTTGCGTATCGCGTTAAATCCAAGCATGGCGACAGCCGACAGTACGGCCCCCAGCAGCATACTGCTCAGGATAACGGTACTCAGCCCGATCGGTCGTGGCTCCCCAAGAATAATCTTGACCGGCACCGGCTCACTGTTCTGATCCAGAAACAGAACCGAAAAAAACAACACAATAACTATGCTAAAAAACAACACTTTGATTCGCATGCGGGTATCACCCAGCCTTTAGTGCTGCAGATTCTTGTGGGTAACATTCTTCAAAGCGGTCAACTCTTCGTCAGGCAGATCCTTGCAATACAGCAGAGCACCGTTTGCACCGGCGTAGACCGGATCGGTGATGCGCTTGACACTGCCGTAACCCAGAGTCTCCTGCATATATTTTTCAAGCTCTTCACTTAGTCCGACGATCTGGCTGCCGCCGCCGGCCAGGATGATATTTTCCTTCAGCACAGCCTGGAATTCCGGGTCGTAGGTCGAAACGAGGTACTTGATCCCTTCCGCAATTTCAGGAACGATTGTCCGGCAGGCCTGGCGGATTTCGTCAGTTACATCAAGAGCCGTCGGTTTGCCCTGGATCGGCAGCGTCAGATAGAGTTTCTCGGCGTTGCTGGAAATGATGCCATGCTCATCCTTGAACTGTTTCAGCATGTTCAGTGTGTAATTGGCATCCGGATATTTGGCTTCGATCAGGTCAAAAAAGACGTTGTCGATATAATCGCCGGCTTTATAGGTTGTGATCTGGTCATCTCTGGTCGGGAAAACGCCCTGCAGACGGCAGAGGTCAACCGTCCCTGCTCCGATATCGATGACGAGTCCGTTACTGAGCAGATTGAGGCCGTATGCCACGGTAAACGGTTCGGAAGCCACCTGAGCGAAATCAACGATGCCTTCGGCAATATCCAACAGCGCCTGTTTATTGTTTTCACTTGCCAGAGCCGGTGCACCGATAACGGCACGAATCACGTAGTCTTCCGGGCGTCCCTGTGTCGCGATGTCGATCAGATGTTCGAGCAGTTTTTTGGCCACATCAACGGTCTGTTTATAGCCGCCCGGATTTTCCTGCGCCTGATCAGAGTGCTTGAGGACGCCCAGCTCAAGCGGCCTGAAGATGTTGCAGGAGAGACGGTGTTTAATGGCTTCGTCACCAAAAAGAACCTCTTTGCCGAGCAGTTTACGGGCAATCATGTCTTTCGGAAATCCGACATAACTGGGCACACAGGCCCGTACGCCGTTATCACAGGCAATCACGCTCACTGATGTACCAAAATCCACTCCGATGTTTAAAATCCTTGTATCTCCCACAGTCGCCTCCATGTATAGATGCTGTTTCTATTATATAAATTAAATCAATTACGGTTTGCGTTACCGCTTAGTCTTTCTTGATGCCCTTCAGGAATCCGAAGGCTCCACCGGTCAAGCCAAATGCTTTCAGTACCAGGATAGCCGGGACAGCAACCTCGGCAGCAGCAGCCAGAACGACCAGACTGATTCCGGAGACAACTCCGACACCGAGACCGGCAACGGTGCTGCCAAAAATCGAACAGGCTGTGTGAATGTTTTCTTCGGTTGAGCATGCGCAACTGTCTTTGAGTACCGTACTTCCCGTTAATTTAGTGCTGGCCGTTTCCATGGTGGTATCCTCCGTTATGTGGTGTGTTCAGCGTGTCCATGAGCAGTGAGCATGAGTATGTTTTCCAGGCGGGCCTTGTCGCCGTATTCAAGCAGCTTGGCCTTGTATTCAAGCAGTTTTCCGGTCTCTTTCAGACAAATTCCGGTCAAAATATCACTCAGACTGGAGATCTCATTGAGATAAATAAAGGTTCCATCAGTTTCGCTGGCCATCCAGCGGAAACTGGATTCCGTTTCGTGCATGTCGTTGCAGAGGATCGGGTAAATTTTGATGCCTTTGGTTTTGATGGCTTCGACTTCCGTGCGATAATCTTTCATACGCGGACAGGCCCTGAAACTGTCGATGACGCCATGCGCCGGCTTGTCGCCCACCAGAACGACCGCTTTGGGGGTCTTTGCCGAGCTCCAGTTCAGATTAACAGCATCGTAAAGAGCACATTCAACCGCTTCGGCTCCGTCTCCCCCGACACCGATATGCAGATCAGGGGACCTTAAAAATTCGACGACCTCTTTTTTATCAAACGTGAGCGGCAGAATTCTGGTCAGATAGAACTCGTTTTCACCCTCGTCGCCATGATCTTTATAGGCGATAACACCCGTCCGGATGCCTTGCGAAAACTCAAAGACATCTTCCATGACCTTGAGAATATTATCGCGGACCTCATGAATGTACGGCTCCATGCTGCCGGTGGTGTCTATGGCAAAAACAACATCCAGAGATGAATCAACGTACAGGCGACCGCTTTTCAGGTGCTGTTCCCGCTCACCCATCTCCTTGAATAATCTGGCTTTCTTGGCTTGAATTGATTCCATACTACGTCTGCTCCACCAACCACATACCTACCTATCTGAGACATGGCATTATTTGTATACGTAAAAGTTCGCGAATACTATCAGAACGTGCACGTGTTATCAAGCATTGTTTGATCCATTGGCTATTGGCTATTGGCTATTGGCTATTGGCTGGACATTTGCGCCCTGTTTATTTACTTTGAGCGAATCTATCAAGCTGCTTCTTTGACTCTCATGAAGAGCCAGATCCTGTTCTACCGCTTCAAGCTGCGCAATAAGCTCCGACAAGGCAGCATCATGGGCTAAATTGATCTTTCCCTCTTGCATCAGCACAGCAACCCGCGCGCCGATTTCACACGAAAGTTTCTGCTTTTTGGACTTCAACAATGTGATGTCATAGGTCAGGAAAACACCTTTTGAGCACGCCTTGGCCGAATCAGCCGTTTTTTGCACTGCAATGGCAAAAAGAGTGCCGATGTTCTGTAGATTGTAACGAAGATCAAACCCCATGTTTACTACTCCTTTCTGTATGTGTGCATAAAAAACAGGAAAAAATTTTACTACCATAGAGATGAATGTGCCTGCTGTCTATTGTAGGAAATACCAATTTACGCACGTTTTTACGCTTTTTGCAGGGAATCGCCTCCGTTGTCGTTATGGGTTGCGAGCATCGCCACTGTCGCGGTCCCGCATCTGCTCCGCTATGACGGCCCAGCGCGCCAGAAGCGCAGCGTTGGCTGCGCCGAGCTTATTCATCAGATTTGTTCGGTGCGCATGAACCGTTCTGATGGTAATCCCGAGCTGCTCAGCTATTTCTTTGGATGTAGCTCCACGCCCGACAAGATTGAGGACCTCGCGCTCCCGCACGGTTGTCTGGTGGCTGAGAAAAGCAAATTCCTCCAACAGTGCCGGTTTACTGCTCTGGTTGCGAAACGACTCCCGTCGGCTCAACCGCCCCGTAACAGCGGCCAAGAGCTCTTCAGCTGAAAATGGCTTGGACAGATAATCGTCAGCACCCGCCGACATCCCCCGACGTACGTCGTTGCGGTCCCCCATGGCAGTCACAAAAATAAAGGGAATGTCTGCACAGGACGTATCAGCTCTCAGTCTCGCTAACACAGAGTGACCATCCATGGTCGGCATCATGATGTCACACAGAATCAAATCCGGGCGATACTCAGCCAGCATCGCCAGTCCGGCCTGACCATCAGTGGCGCTAGTGACGCAAAAACCTTCCATCTGCAGAATGGTTTCCATCATGGTTTTGCAGGCAACGTCATCTTCAATTATCAGTATGGTATACATGCAGTCGCTCCTCTCCTCCTTACGCTCAATTTATTGCGGGTAAGAGACCGGTATTGTCACACTCACCGTTGTCCCCTCACCGATTCTGCTCGACATAGAGATGCTTCCCCCCAACTGTTCCACTGCATCGCTGACGATTGAAAGGCCAAGACCAAGGCCGCGCCGCCCTTCGACGTTCTCGCAGCGATAGAAGGGATTAAAAATCTGCTGCTGGTCCTTTTCGGGAATACCGATTCCGGTGTCGGCAACCACCAGATACAGTCTGTTCTGCTCCCGGCTGACATTCAGTGACACAGAACCGTTAGAGGGGGTATAACGGAACGCATTCGTCAGAATATTTTCCAGAATCCGCCGAAATAAGGTTTCATCCAAAAGAAACGGATCGCCGCCAGCCTCTCCCGAAACTGCAAACTGCTGGCCGGTACCCCACACGGCTTCAATTTCTGCCGCATACGAGCGACAAAGCGCCTTGATATCCGTAATCAGTGCAAGCTCAACGACCCTGACCGTTCCAAGCTCATTAAAAGAGATCACCGAATGTACCAGCGTTGATATTTGTCGTGCGGCACTGCGGATAAACTCATTCTGTTCAGTCCGCTTATCAGGGGTCAGGCGATCCCAATAGCGGTCCAGGATATCAGTACTGCCGATCAGCAGACTGAGTGGCGTGCGAAACTCGTGCGCCACAATTTTCATCAACCTGCTCATGGTTGCATTGGATGCGGTTGTTGCTTCCAGCGCCTGACACATCTTTCGTGTGATAATCAGGACCACAGTCGCAATAATAAGATACAGCACCAGCTGTATGGCGGCCTCGATCTTCCAGCGCAGCAGAGCGGCATCCAGATTACGGCTGGCAGCGACCACCAGTCTTTTGTTGAAGCGCAGATCTTTCGGGGTGTTGTTGATATAGGCAAAGACACGGCTATCCCCGGTCGTAGCACTGCGACCGCTCTGAAGAGACGTTGGCCTGCCGCTCAGGATGTGCCGAAAGTACTGAGTACCCGGTTTCAGCATATTCTGACCGACAACGGAACCGGTGCCGTCTGGTATGGCGGTAAAAATCGTACCGTCAGAGTGTATGAGAGCAATCCGGTTGTCAGGGGCGTAGATGGTCGACTTGAGCAGCGTCTGAAAATATTCCGGGGAGAGTGACGCCACAATAACACCTTTGAATTGCCCCTGTTTTCCGATAACTGGTTTTGAAATACTGATAACAACTAATCCCAGAATCGACCTGAACGGTGAAGACATGAACGTAAGGCTCTTATCAGCGGAATCACGGGGAACAGTAAAATAGCTCCGTTTACTAAAGTCCTGCCCGACAATTTCTTTACGACTTGAATTCAGGCAACGGCCATTTTGATCAGTAACGAGAAGTGTGCGAATTCCGGGGAGTGAATTACTTTGAATTTCAAGGTACTGTGCGAGGCTTGCGGAACGGTTAGTGCCATCGCTGGTACCAAGTTCCTGAGCAATGTTTTCCAGCATGAGGTTAATAGAATACAAATTAGCCGTAAGGTTCTCATCAACAACCCGTGCCTGCGCCATAAGACGCTCTTCGAGCAGGCGCACCTCTCGCCGGTAATCCGTAACACAGCGCACCAGCAACAGAGCACCGATGAAAACAGTACCTACGATAACACACAGCCAGATAAAATTGTTGTGGGATTGATGGTTGGTGTGATTTTTTTCTGTGAGCTGCATGCAGAATCCTTACGGAGAAACCCGAAAGACACAATTTGTTTGCTGGTTGTCTATCACAAACGGCACTAAAGTCAAAGGTAAACATGGCACTGCACGGAGCGGCAGGACTTTCGGTGCAGCACGCTGATATTATTGATTTTTTATATTTTAACTTTTAATTTTACCAGATTGCGCTATAAAACGTGCCCAAAGGATAAACGCATGAGATATATCAATGAGGTCGATGGGCTGAAAGTTGTCATGAGCCTGCGGGATCTGAATGAGCTTGTTGACGAGCTCAGAGTGCTGACAATGCCGCCGGTTCTGGCCGGCCTGGAACGGCTGAACGCACCGGCCTGGTTCATCGCCAGACAGCTGGCGGTTCCGGAACAGACGCTGTCACACTGGCAGACCGGCTTGGTGTACCTGACCGCAGACCGACAGTCGAACCTCTGCAAACTGCTTGAGCAGGCTATCGGAATGTACGAAAAGATTTTGGCAGACGATCAGAACGACAACAACAAGCGCCCGTTTTACGAGATTGGTGTACTGCAGGAACATATCCGCTGTGCCAGAAAGCTGCTGAACATGCAGCGCGATCTGCTTGAAGCCGGCAAACCGAAGTTAGTGAAGCCGGATTTTGAAGAGTCGGAGTTATCTGAATGTGACCTGGAGGCTGATGAACATTCCGATATCAACTGACAGGATAAGGGGATTAAGGCCGGATCGGGCAGGAGGAGGAATTACTTCTGCCGTCCTCCCACACCACCGTGCGTACTGTTCCGTACACGGTGGTTCATGTGTGAGGATCCTGAATTCCACCAGCGGCGTCGCTGTTAAAGGACTTTAAACGGATGACTGCACGACTAATACCGCTCGTTAAGGTACCCCCCTTTTTTTAATGTGCAAGCCGCTTTGTCTCCGAATAGGGTATATAGCCGAAATGCTCAGGTCAATTTTCCACATAAATTGCACTATTCTGTCGCTGTCACTCCTGCTGAGTGGCTGTGCCGCAGTCTATGTTCCGGTCAGCTGGGATTATAGCAATGAAGTGCAGAAACTGTCCCGATCAGATGTGCTGTTGGTGATACTGTATGACCGCTACGACCCGGACCGACAAACCTTGCGTGGAACCGGCACTTCATTTCAGGAGGTGCTTATGCCGGTCGAAGTCAAGCACCATCTGGGCGCCTACCGTAAAGACACGAAACTGATCTACCGTAACCTCTACAACGAGTATACGATTGCTGGTTTGCGCGAACTGATCGCTCACGAATTCGCCCACCATATCTGGTTCTCTTCTATGACACCGGGCCAGCGTGAACAATGGGAAGATCACCTGGCGCGGAATCCGAGTCCCGTGCAGGTTATGGTGCGCCGTGCCTACGGTCGGCCAACTGACTACGCTGCTGAGGATTTCGCGTATTCGGTTCAATCCGCCCGCCCCGTCGATATCAAGGAACTCGCCGTTATTGGCTTGATTACGATCAAGGAGCGCGACACTCTGCTTGCAATGGAGATTCCGCGCCAGATCAGCCACCCATCACGGCTAAACTCGGCTGCCCATCCCGATTAATCTCCCAAATTCTGTGGATCTGCCTCCCGCTTCAACGGTCACAAAGCATCAACCGGGTCGACTCCTCATTAACATTGTTTTTCTTCGTGGTTTGTTGTTAAATACCGCATATTTTCAGCCCAGATTTATCAAGAGGGCCTATGCACGATGTACTAAATAGTGCTGCGATGGGCAAACTCTCTGCTGGCAGGCCGCTGTATGTGCCCTTCGAGTGCATTATAGTATCTGTCAGCGATCTGACCCCCAACGAGAAGCTGTTTCGGCTGCAGGTGCCGGAGGGTAAAGCTCTCGGTCACCTGCCCGGTCAGTTCGTACAGGTATCTCTGCTCGGGTGGGGGGAAGCGCCGATTTCAATTGCGTCATCACCGACACGGAGCGATTATTTTGAGCTGGGTGTGCGTCGTGCCGGCAGCCTGACCGGGGCGCTGCACCAGCGCGTAGCAGGAGATACGATCGGCATTCGCGGCCCCTATGGCCGATCGTTTGAACTCGACAGATTGCGTGGACGCGATCTGTTGCTGATATCCGGCGGTTGTGGCCTGGCACCGATGCGGTCGTTGATCCAGTATTGCGAAGACCGCCGCGCTGAGTTTGGCAGGGTCACCATCCTCTACGGCGCTAAAAGTATCGAAGATACGCTGTTTAAGCAGGATCTGAATGCCTGGGAAACCTCAGCTCACTTCGCCTGCAGTCGCACTGTCGATCGTGCGCAGGCGGGTGGCTGCTATGGTGGTAACGTCGGACAGATAACGTCCCTTATACCACCGCTTACGATTGATTGCGCACAGACCGTGGCTGTGATCGTCGGACCACCGGTCATGTATCGCTTTGTGATTGCCGAATTGAAGAAAAAGGGGCTGACATCAGTGCAGATCGTCGTCTCGCTGGAACGGCAAATGCGTTGCGGGGTCGGCAAGTGCGGTCACTGCAGCATCGAACATCTCTCCTGTTGCCAGGATGGTCCGGTCTTCTGGCTGCATGAGATAGAGCATCTGCGAGGTGCGTTG
Source organism: Desulfuromonadales bacterium (assembly GCA_013349325.1). Lineage (GTDB taxonomy): Bacteria > Desulfobacterota > Desulfuromonadia > Geobacterales > Pseudopelobacteraceae > JACRCG01. Next base: position 36,299 of record DUZX01000011.1, on the reverse strand, counting down.
TGAAAAAGACCCTGACTGTCTGCCCCTATTGCGGCACCGGCTGTGCGCTCTATCTGGTCAGCGACGGAGGGCGTCTGATCGGGGTCGAGCCGAGCGTCACGCATCCGGTCAGCCGTGGCGGCCTGTGTGTCAAAGGGTGGAACGCCTTTGCGTTTGTTCAGCATCCTGATCGCCTTACCACTCCTCTGATCCGCCGCAATGGCGAGTTGATGCCTGCCTCCTGGAATGAGGCTCTGGGCCTTGTTGTTGAACGACTGCAGTCGATTCAGCAGCGTTATGGCCATGACTCCGTAATGTTCTGCTCATCGGCCAAGGCCACCAACGAGGAAAATTATCTGTTGATGAAGCTGGCGCGGGGGGTGTTCTTTACCAACAACATAGACCATTGTGCCCGCCTGTGCCACTCCTCGACCGTCTTCGGACTGGCTGAAACGCTCGGTTCCGGGGCGATGACCAATTCGATCGCCTGCTTCGACCAGGCCGACCTGATATTTGTCATCGGCTCCAACACTACCGAACAACACCCCCTGATCGGAACCCGCATCCTGAATGCCGTGCGAAGCGGAACGAAACTGATCGTCGCCGATAACCGCCGCATCCGCCTGGCCCGGCATGCCGATCTGCATCTGCGTCACAAGAATGGCAGCGATGTGGCTCTGTTGAATGCGATGATGCACGTTATTATTACCGAAGGTCGCATGAATCGTCCCTTCATCGAAAACCGCACCGAAAACTACGCCGCTTTTGCCGAAAACCTGCGTGAGTGGACACCGGAACGGGCGGCGGCGATTACCGGACTGGAGGCCGGGGAGATCGTTGTCGCTGCCAGGCTGTTTGCCGAGGCAAAAAATGCCATGATCGTCTTCTCGATGGGCATCACCCAACATAGTCACGGTGTCGACAATGTCCGTTGCTGTGCAGCGCTTGCGCTTTTGACCGGAAACCTGGGACGACCCGGCGCCGGGGTCAATCCGTTGCGGGGGCAGAACAACGTCCAGGGGGGCTGCGACATGGGTGCCTTGCCGGATGTTTTCAGCTGCTATCAGCCGGTGGCCGATCCCGGTATGCGCCAAAAATTCGCCCGGGCCTGGGGCGTCGCAGATCTGCCGGGCAGCCCCGGTTTAGCGCTGACGCATGCCATGGACGCCGCAGCCGCAGGAGAGCTGCAGGGTATGTTTATCATGGGCGAGAACCCGCTCCTCTCGGATCCCGATCAGGCGCATGCCCGGCAAGCCCTGCAGAATCTGGAGCTGCTGGTGGTGCAGGATATTTTTCTCACTGAAACGGCCGTCTTGGCCGATGTGGTGTTGCCAGCCGCCTGTTACGCCGAGAAAGAGGGCACTTTTACCAACACTGAGCGTCGCGTGCAGCGACTGCGCAAGGCGCTTGAGCCGCCCGGAGAAGCATTGGCGGACTGGGAAATTATCTGCGCTCTGGCCGAACGGGCCGGATACGGCGGCATGCGCTACTCCGGTCCGGCCCAGGTGATGGAAGAGATCGCTGCACTCACCTCCAGCTACGGCGGCATTTCATTTGAGCGGCTCGATCAGCATGGTCTGCAATGGCCCTGTCCTGACGCCAAACATCCCGGCACGCCGGTTTTGCATGTTGACCACTGCACGCGCGGCCCGGGGCGTTTCAGTCCGGCAGACTACCGCCCACCACACGAAACAGCCGATGACGATTACCCCTTTGTGCTGACCACCGGCCGAACCTATTTCCACTGGCATACCGGAACCATGACCAGGCGGAGCCATCTGCTGGACCGCGAAGAACGCAGTGCCTTCATTGAAATTAACCCGGAAGACGCCGGGCGGCTCGGCGTACGAGAAAATGACATCGTGTTGGTGGCCAGTCGGCGCGGTGAAATCAGGGTTGCCGTGAGGGTGACCGGTATGGTGATACCGGGAGTGGTGTTTATTCCGTTTCATTTTGCCGAAGGTGCCGCTAATGCGCTTACCAACAATGTCCTCGATCCGGAATCCTCCATCCCGGAATTCAAGGTCTGTGCGGTGCGGATCAGGAGAATCGTATGAAGTTTCTCTCTGCTGAGCGGATTGCGGATTTCTTTGCGGCACTGGCGACCAGTTTCGAGCTGCGGCTGCCGGTCATGCTGCCAGATGGCACCCGCAGCATCGGCACGCTTGAAGATGGACCGATCGCTCTTCAGGGGGGCGCTCTGGACAGCAAACCGACGGCAGTTTTTTTTCCGCAGCAGGAGGTCGTTTTCACTGCCCGTGACGGTGAGGTTCCGGATACCCCGCTTCCTGCCCGCCCATTGCTGGTGGTCGGATTGACGCGTTGCGACCTCGATTGCCTCCGGTTTATCGACCGTTTCTTCGCCGGTGGCTGGCGCGACGATCTCTATTTTCGTCAGCGAGAAAATGCCGTGATAGTTGCTGTTTCCGGGTATTGCGGGGCGGGTGGTTCTCTGCTGCCGCTGGCGGCAGGAAACTGCGACCTTGAACTTGTCTGGGACGGCAGCTGCTGGCTGGTTGTGCCCTACAGCGAAAGCGGCGGCAGTATTGCCGATAGCATAGCTGACAGCACCGGAAGCGGTGCTCTACAGCGAATCCGTACGGAATCACTGTTCCATATCGATGAAGGCGATGCCATCATCCGGCGGGCGTCAGAGCTGCTGCGTGCCAACCGGGTGCCGGACTCTTTCTGGGAGGAGATCGGAGATCGATGCATCGCCTGTACCGGCTGTAATCTGGTTTGTCCCACCTGCACCTGCTTTGGTGTTCAGGATTGGCGCTACCGTAACGTCGTGGAACGGAGCCGTATGTGGGATTCATGCCAGTTAGCCGGGTTCATGCGCGAAGCCAGCGGCCATAATCCGATGGGAAGCGAGGCGCTGCGCAGCAGACGGCGCATTCATCACAAACTGGCTGCCGATCCGGAACGCTGGGGTGAGATCAGCTGTTATCTCTGCGGTCGCTGCGATGCGGTCTGCCCGACCGGGATCGGTATTGTGGCGGTGTCACAGGAATTGGTGGCGAGATTTGAATAATCAACTTGAATAAACCTAGAAAAAGCATTTGAAACACAGAGCAACTGAGCAAAAACAAAGAAAATTTCAGAATAAAACGAGAAAAAGTCACTCACTTTTTTAGTTATGTCAGTTGTTGATGTAACTGCCTGATTTCTCTGTTTCTCAGTTGCTCTGTGGTTCATGAACTGCCGTTTTTAGGATGAACGGCTATCGCAGAAACGCCCTGCTTCGGTCTCTACCGGCAGGGCGTTTCTGGTTTTGAAGCTTTCAGCGGCAGCTGCCGCGATCGTTGATTAACGGGCAGCGGTCATAAACGCCTCAGACCATCTGGCGTGCGAGACTTTACCGCCGTTTGATCCGGCATCTGCCACAATGGATGAGCCGTCGTGAGAATCATGATCCCGTAAAACGGAATCCGGATTAACAACCGCAGCAACGATAACCGGGCCGTTCATGCTTGAAACCTGAACCGGGGTAACGCTGCCATCAACGGAAGTTCCGTTCCCCCACTGGCCGGTTCCGGCATCGCCCCAGGCCCAGACGGTGTCGTTCTTGGCGATAGCAACCGTATGTCCAACAGAAGCGGTTATGTCGGTGATGTTGCTGACACCCTGAACCTGTTCGGGAGAAAAGCTGTGCGAAAGCTGTTCTGTGCCAAGCTGGCTGTCATGGTTGCTGCCCCAGGCCCATACGGTGCCGTCATGTTTGAGAGCTACTACGTGCCAATCTCCGGCAGCTACGGCGTGGACACCATTTAATCCCGGAACCTGCAGCGGGATGGCGCTGCGTTCGTTGCTGCCATTTCCGAGCTGACCGCGACCGTTAAAACCCCATGCCCACAAGCTGCCATCTTTTTTCAAAGCGGCAGTCGTGAATGCACCAGCGGTAACTGAGATGACATTCTGCAGGCCGGAAACCTGCACAGGGGTTTTACAATTCAGAAAGCTGCCGTTGCCGATCTGGCCGGAGCCGTTTCCGCCCCAGGTCCAAACGGTACCATCATTTTTCAGCGCAACAATATGACTGCTGCCGGTAGCTATCGCTTTAACATCGCTGATGCCTGCTACTTGATACGGAGATGATGAAATTCGTGTCGTATTGTCTCCGAGCTGCCCCGAGCCATTGGCGCCCCATGTCCAGACGGTGCCATCTTTTTTCAGTGCGACCGAGTGATTGCCGCCCGCGCGTACGGCAACTACATCCGTAAGCCCGTTGATCTGTTTCGGTTCCAGTGCTTCTCCTCCAACCGTACCGTTGCCCAGTTGACCGTAGTCGTTACTCCCTAATGACCAGACGTGTCCGTCTTCCGTCATTGACAGAGTATGTGATGTGCCATGTGAATACCACGGGGTTGCCGCCAGTGCAGCAGCAGGTAATGCCAGGAAGAGTGCAACCAGACTGAATGAGAATAAATGATTATATTTTGTTTCCATGGTTAATGCTCCTTTCGTAGCTGTGATTATCGCCTGCTTTAGCAGGCCGGTTATCACGCGACATTTCGGCGACCCGGCTGTCTCCGTGAGACCCAATGGGCTTTCCGTCCCACCCTCGCGAATGGTTTAGTATTCTCGTCTGCCACGAGCGGTTTCTTTAAACTTATTCATTCAGTATACCTTTGTTAAATATACGTTAAATTTTTGTTGCAATTGTGTTAAGATCACCCCCCTTTGATTTACTAGAGTTTTGTTCTTATTCATTTTTTAAAGATCAAATTTATATAAAAACGTTATATCAGATGCGGTGTGATTAACTTATTACATACCTGTTTCCGATATTTTGTGATATATGTCACAAAATATCGAATAAAGGGTACGAAACGATGATTCGAAGAACATTTAATCAAGTGCTGACACACTCCATCCTGAAGCAGATTCCGCTTTTTTCAAAATTCAGCGATCAGGAGTTATCCGTGCTGCTGGAGCGCTCAAGCGTGTACAGCTATAACAAAGATGAAATTATAATTATGGCTGAGGAAAAGAACACGCAGATGTACGTGGTTCTGAAGGGGCAGGTCAAAGTCGTCAAAATAAGTGTTGACGGCCAGGAGCGGGTTATGGCGCTCCGTCACACGGGCAACTGTTTCGGTGACATGGGGATGCTTGACGGGCAGACTGATTCTGCGACGGTTATCGCCAGCGAACCGTGCAAAATACTCATGATTTCAAAAGCGGTATTTGATGATTTTTTTCTGACTGACAGAGGGGCGCTGCTGCGGGTTATTGAGACGCTTTGCGGACGATTGCGGGAAAGCTGGCTGTTTCACTCGATTATCGGCAACAACGACGCCGAATCAAAGATCCGGGCTACGCTGGCGCACTACAGCAAGACGCTTGGCATTCGTGACGCCAGCGGGGTTATCATCAATGCGAGTTTTTCACACCAGAGCATTGCCGATCGCGTCCACATCACCCGTGAGACCGTGACACGCGTACTCAAAAAAATGAGGGACCAGAATGAGATCGAGATGGTGGAACGCCGCTTCAAACTCCTGCCCCCGTTTTTTGATCGCTTCGAAAAATCGGAACTGTACAAGTCGCTGGGGATGCCGGCAAAAAAACCGTGATCTTCTGCCGACAGCTTATCCCTTCAGACTCTCCAGTTCATCCCAGCGCAAAAAGGCCGCTTCCAACTGCTGCTCCAATTCAACCAGGCGGGCATTAACCGCAACGACCTCTGCACCGGCGCTTTTGTAAAAATCAGGATCTGCCAGGCGGCTGTGCAGCTGTTCCTGCTCCTTTTCGCGTGCAGCGATCAGCTCCGGCAACGCCTCCAGTTCACGTTCATCCTTGAATGAGAGCTTGCGGGTTTTTTCTTTCTGAGGTTTCCCCTTTTCCGGTGCCGGTTTTTGAAGGGCAGGAGCAACGGCGGCAGACTCCAGCGCCGCCTGACTGAGCCAGTCGTCATAACCGCCCACAAACTCCCGTACTGAGCCGTCTCCCCCTAGCACCAGCGTACTTGAAACGACATTGTTGATAAACTCACGATCATGACTGACCAGCAGCAGTGTGCCGGGGTATTCCATCAGCAGATCTTCCAGCAGTTCCAGTGTCTCGGCATCCAGATCGTTGGTCGGCTCATCCATAACCAGTATGTTGGATGGTTTGGTGAAGAGTTTTGCCAGCAGCAGACGGTTACGCTCGCCACCTGAGAGGATGCTGACAGGAGAACGTGCCCGTTCCGGTGAGAAGAGAAAATCCTGCAGATAGCCGATGATATGGCGCGATTGCCCGTTGATGATCAGGGTGTCGTTCCCCTCGCCGACATTTTCCTGAACGCTCTTGTCAAGATCCAGTTGCTCGCGCAGCTGATCGAAATAGATTACCTCGCGGCGGGTACCGGGTTTGAGCTGACCCTGCTGCGGTTCCAGCTCACCCAGCAGCAGTCGCAGCAAGGTCGTCTTGCCGGAACCGTTCGGACCGATAATGCCGATCCGGTCGCCACGCATGATCATGGTGGAGAAGTTTTTCACGATCGTTTTGTCGGCATACCCAAAACTGACACCATTCACTTCAGCCACCAGCGCCCCGGAGCGATCAGCCACCTGCACCTGGATTTTGACAGTACCCTGCCGTTCGCGCCGCTGACGTGATTCCTCACGCAGTTTTTTCAGCGCCCGGACACGCCCTTCATTACGTGTCCGCCGGGCTTTGATCCCCTGTCGTACCCAGACCTCTTCCTGGGCCAGCTTCTTGTCAAACAGCGCCTGGCGGGTGATTTCAGCCTCCAGCAACGCCTCGCGCCGTTCCACAAATTCGTCATAGCCGCACGAAAACGCATAGATCCGCCCACGATCAAGTTCGGCTACGCGGTTGGCCAGCCGTCGGGCAAAGGCGCGGTCATGGGTCACGAACAGCACGGTCCGGACGTTTTTTGCCAGAAATTCTTCCAGCCAGAGGATGGTATCGATATCGAGATGATTGGTCGGTTCATCCAGAATCAGGATATCCGGGTTCGATATCAGGGCGCGGGCCAGCAGCACGCGGCGCTTGGTTCCGCCTGAAAGAGCCGTGAACTCCTCCTCGGCATCCAGTTCCAGGCGGCTCAGCACCCGCTCAACCTCTTGATGCAGGTTCCAGCCGTCATTCTCCTCCAGCTCTTTCTGCAGATTTTCCAGTTTTGCCAGCAGCTTGTCGCTGCAGTCATGCGTCAGCTGGTGACTCACATGATGGTACTCAGCCAGAACGGCGGCAGCCGACCCCATGCCGGAGGCAACGACGTCAAAGACGTTCCCGGTCAGATCCTGCGGCACATCCTGGGTAAGAGCAGCCACCTTGAGCCCCTGCTGGCGTTGAACATCTCCACTCTCCGGAGGTATATCACCGCTGATCAGTTTCAGCAGCGTCGATTTACCGCTGCCGTTGCGCCCCATCAGGCAGAGCCGGTCACCCGGCTCAATCTGCAGGTTGATGCCGTTAAACAGTGCTGGACCACCAAAGGCCAGGGTTATGTCGCGAAGTGATATAAGTGCCATATTTCTCATTCTCCAGCAGGATCAGACGTGTGATTCACGCAACGCGGTGGTCAGTCATCATTCGACAAAAACAGCTTAAAGCGGCATTACCGGGTCTTCTCACCGGTGGGCACTGCCCGGATACCGCCGCGCCGGAGCAGCACTATAGTCCGGAAATCGTTAAAATTCCAGGTTAAATTCATGTAAAAATGTGCGATTATTGCAAGTCGTCGACTGATGGTCATAAACGGGTTACAGGAAAGGAGTGCAATGAGAAGATCAGATAGGGAAATTACAGATGTTTATCTGCGGGAGAATCTTCTGCTGGGCGGGACAGTGTGCCGACTGGCAATGGTTGATGACGGTGAGCCGTATGTTGTTCCGCTCAATTATGGATATCGGGACGGCACGCTCTATTTTCATGGGGCGTCTGAGGGGCGGATGATTGATATTCTCAGACGTGGCGGTCGTGTCTGTTTTGAGATCACGCGTGAACACGGCGTTGTCAGGCACGAAAATCCATGCAGTTGGGACTGGCAGTATCAGACCGTTATCGGTTACGGCTTGCCGCGCTTCATTGAAGATGTCGCTGAAAAACGCATGGCGCTCGCCATTGTCATGAACCAGTATAGTACGGGAGAATACGCTTTTACCGATGCTTCGGTCGACAGGGTGATAGTCTTTTCTGTCAAAATTGATTCGATGACAGCCAAGGAATATCGATCCTGCTGATCCTCGGACGGGCGGCGCTTACTCTTCCCCGAAAACCAGGGCCGAGAAAATATAGATATCGCACTCCCCCTGCCAGACGTTTTCCGGCAGTCCGGCTTTGATGCAGGTTTGACGCAGAAATTGTTCGCGGTTCCAGCCATATTCCGTAGCGACCTGCGGTAGCAGCACGCCGCGATAATTCCCTCGAATGATATAGATGCCATGGATACCAACCTGGATCTGCTCAACTGATGCTGCCTTCACCAGCGGCGACAGGACAGAAATGTCGATCTTAAAATCATCCAGGTCAGCCGTTTTCATCGGATAAAAACGCGAATCGCGCGTTGCCGCCGAGACCGCCAGCTCCTGTACCAGCTGGCACAGCGGTTGATCTGACATGAAGTTACCGATACATCCCCGCAAGGCACCTTTCTGCTTGATGGTAACAAAGCAGCCGGCATGCTGGTGAAGGCCATGCAGGCTGCATTCGATAACCGGCACGTGGCCACTGGTAACATACGAGACAATCGTATCGCGGGCAATCTTCAGTAGTTCAGTCTGCTCCTGACGGGTTAAGAGCTCTGGCATGGATCACCTCCTCAGTAATTTTTGCGGCGGAATAGTCCGGTCTTGATGCTGGTAACCCTATCCAGAAAGAGAATGCCATCCAGATGATCCATCTCATGCTGAATGGCAACCGCCTCGAAACCGCTGGCGATGATTTCCCGCTTGGTACCATCCGGCTCGCAGAACTGCAGACTGATCTCGGTTGCACGCTCAACATCGCCGGTATAATCCGGAACGCTCATACACCCTTCGCGCATGGTTGCAACACCGCTGCGGGAGGTGATCTCCGGGTTGATCATGCAGAGCAGGCCATGGTTATTCTCCTTGCCGTGACGATTCTTGGAGACATCAACAACGCAGACCCGGAGTGTTACGCCGATCTGGGAGGCCGCCACGCCGACAGAACCGGGTCCTTCGTGCATGGTATCCACCAGATCATGAACCAGATCATGGATGCTTGTATCGATCTGCTTGACCTCGTGACACAACTTTTTCAAGACCGGGTGCGGATAACGTAAAATCGGTTGAACCGGCATGATTAGAACGCCACCGGTGTTACGACACGTACACCGATCTCCACTTTCAGCTCGCTTTTCAAATCTGCCAGCAGTTGTTCGACCCCTTCAGCGTTCTGCCCCTCCGGCAGGGCTACTTCCAGCATCATGACATAGACCGGCTCTTCAGGCGTACCGATCAGCTTTGTGTTCAGATCGGTAATATTAACGTTGCAGGCCGCCAGTTCACGGGTCACACGGTAGACAATACCCGGTTGGTCGGCGCCATAGACCGAGATCATACAGATTTCTCCGTCCGATTCCTGGCGGGCCACCTCATCCTGATGCAGAGTGCGCACCCCCAGCGTCATGCCCATCTTTGCGCAGACCGGCTTCAACTCGTCGATCAGCCGTGTTTTGCTGAACGGACTTTTGAGAGAAACGATCAGAATCATGGCAAATTCACCGGCCAGCATGGTGCAGCTGGAATCGGCGATGTTGCATCCCAAGTTGAAGAGCCCTTCGGTGACCCCGGCCACGATGCCGGGGCGGTCCTTGCCAACTACTGAAACGGCGTAATGTAGTATTTCCGGCTGCTGCGTCATAATTAGGTACCTCCGGTGATCATCTTGTCAGGTTATCGCACCAAAACGATCTCATCTGCAAATGTTTTCTGAAGATGAAATCGTCCCAGTCAGTTCAAATTCCGGCCATTGCCCTTCCGTTACCATTTTTGCCTGTTGCTCAAAATATCGGATTACTTCGACCAGAAAGGCAGGGCGCACATGCAGTATGCGAAAGGCATCAAGGTTTGTGGTGAAAAAAAGGAGAACTTGAACAACGCTTGCAACGATCACCTGGTTATACACTGGTGGGATATAACGATACATCCTAAAACGGAAAATTTGTAATTTCTGTAACCTTAACATGGCATTACGATAAAAAAGACATAAAAAAGACATAAAAAAGGGGCTAGCTTTTGGCTAGCCCCTTATATTTATGGTGGGCACAGTTGGGATCGAACCAACGACCTGCCGATTAAGAGTCGGCTGCTCTACCAGCTAAGCTATGTGCCCAAAAAGAAAAACAAGGGGACCTGGTAAATAACCATGCCCCTCGGAATTAATGGTGAGCCGCGCCAGGGTCGAACTGGCGACCACCTGATTAAAAGTCAGGTGCTCTACCGACTGAGCTAGCGGCTCATGAAGAATCGATTTAATACAACGATATTGAACCAGTGTCAATACTTTTTTGCTTTCTGCATTAAAACAAAAGATAAAGCCGGGGATACCGACCTGTCAACAGCTCCAAAACAGCTCACTGCGCCTGCTAACGTCTTTTGCTGTATTTTTGGATATACATCTGCTCATCAGCCTGCTTCAGGCAGGCGGTCAACGCTTCGCCGCATTCAGCCGTCGCAAAGCCCAGAGAGAGACCGCCCCCCTGCAATTGAGAGCGATGGAGCTCAAACATGCCGGAAATGCGATCAACCGCCTCCTTGACAGTGCCCTGATCTGCGCCCGGCAGCAAGACGGCAAATTCATCGCCACCGATTCGCGAGACAACATCTGAAGCCCGGAAGGCAGAAATAAGGGTATCGGCAACCGTCCGGATCAGCTGATCGCCCGCATCATGCCCGTAGGTATCATTGACTATTTTGAGGCCATCAATGTCTGCGACGATTATACTGACCGGGAATTCACGGCTTGCGGCAAGCCGCCTCATTTCTGCGTCAAAATAGACCCGGTTATAAAGAGCTGTCAGAGAATCATGCGTGCTTAAATAGTGCAGGTTTTCTTCGTACATTTTTCGATCGGTAACATCCAGGGCAACCTTCAGATACTTGGTGACGCAGCCGTGTGAATCCCTCATCGGACTTATTCTGACCGATTCCCAATAGATCTGACCATCTTTGCGCCGGTTTGTGAGCTCGCCTTCCCACTCTTTTCCGGCCTTAATGGTACCCCAGAGTTCCTGGTACAGTTCCGGTGAATTGAAGCCAGACCTGAGAATGCGCGGTGTCTGGCCGATAACATCCTGTTTATCAAAGCCGGTTACAGTGCAAAACATTTCGTTGACATATTCGATGGTTCCGTCCAAAGCAGTCATAACGAAAAGAATCGGGGCCTGCTCCATCGCCTGCGAAAGCAGACGAATCTGATCTTCCTGTTTCTGTAGGCAGCGCTTCATCTGGATGTAGTCGTTGCACAGCCTGAGTTCATACATCAGTTTCCTGATATCAACAGGTTTGTGAATAAAGTGGGTAATGCCGGTTGAAATACATTGCAACAGATGTTCGGTCTCATAGTAGGCGGTAAGGACAATAATCTGTGCATCAGGATCGATTATACGGATACGACGTGACATCTCAAGGCCATCTATGCCGGGCATCAGGATGTCCGTCACAACAACGTCAGGAACATGGGCGCTAAACAGCTCCAACCCGCTGCTGCCGTCCGGGGCTACGTACAGAGTGCGTACCACGTGCGCCAGCATTGCAGACAACTGTTCGCGCGTAGTCGGTTCGTCTTCGACATACAGTAGAGAAATATCAAACTGCTCAAACAAGCCGGACATAGCGAGCATCACCCCCGGAATACGGTGCGGGTATTGATTAATTGTTATGAATACTATATCAGTTACATCTGTTGAGCTACTAATAAAATACCGTTACAAGGAAAGAGCGCGTGCAAACAGTATCATTGCTGCAAACTCCCGACTATGAGTTGGTTGCCCTGAAACAGAATATAATCACATTACTGAAGCCTTTGGGGGGTATGGCCGCTATTGTGTCGCGAGGGGAGCGGGTTCTGATCAAACCAAATCTGCTGGCGGCGAAAAGCCCGGAACAGGCCGTAACGACCCATCCCGCGTTGGTTCAGGTGGTTGCCGAGCTTGTAACAGAAGCTGGCGGAATTGCACTGATTGGTGACAGCCCCGGTATTGGCGGTTTTCGGAGGGTTGCGCAAAAAAGCGGAATTGCCGCTGCTGCAGCGGCGAGCGGCACTGCTCTGGTAGAATTCACCGACAGCGTTGAATTCCCTTCTACAGGAATGTTCCACCGGATCCAGCTCGCTCGCGCTTATCTGGATGCCGACAAAATAATAAATCTGCCCAAATTAAAGACTCACGAGATGATGACTATGACCTGTGCCGTGAAAAATCTGTTTGGCGCGGTTGTTGGAACCCAGAAAGCCGCCTGGCATCTTAAAGCGGGGACATCACAGGAGCTGTTCGCCAGGCTGCTGCTGGAGATTTATCTCTTAAAAAAGCCGGCCCTTAATATTGTCGACGCGATAGTCGCTATGGAGGGAAATGGACCAGGTAGCGGGGACCCTGTACAACGGGGGATTTTGATAGCGGGGGTCAATCCGGTTGCCGTTGATGTTGTGGCGGCCAGACTGGCTGGCCTGGATGCGGATCTGCTGCCGCTTGAACGAGAAGCCGAACGCATGCAGCTGCCAGGTTCACGGCTGGAAGACATCACGATATATGGACCGGCGCTTGATACGCTTGTCGGGGCACGCTTCCGACTACCAGGCGGCCTGGATGTACAGTTCGGCCTCCCGGGATTTCTCAAAAAAGTGATGAAACAGAATCTGCTTGCATTTCCGGCTGCCGACACAAAAAAATGCGTGTTATGCGGCGTATGCCGTAACGCATGTCCGCCGGCCGCCATTACGATACAAAACAACGCGCTGTCTATTGACAAGGCGCGTTGTATTCGCTGCTGGTGCTGCCGAGAGCTCTGTCCGCATGACGCCATGGCCGTCAGACGCGGCCTATTGCTGAAGATTCTGACGACTCTATCCGGAAGGAAGAAGCCTTAACCGAGTTACCCTTCCTCTTCTTCGCCCCCCATAGGAATTTCGCGATAGGCACGTTCCTCTTCAACCCGCTTGGTTTGCGCCTGAAGTCTCTCGATGTCAGTTTTGCATTTTACACAGTGACGCGCAAACGGCATCGCTTTGAGCCTGCCAAGCGGTATTTCCTCGTCGCACTCTTCGCAAATGCCATAATCACCGTCATCAATACGCAGCAGAGCTTCGTCGATGCTGTGAATTTTTTCGCGTTCTCGATCCCCCAGCAGCAATCCCAATTCCCTGTCGCGTTCAGATGAGGCCTGGTCATAGATATCTCCGCCCGGTTCAATGGCGGCAACCGCCTCGGTCCCTTTTTTGACCGCTTTTCTAATTTCAGTCAGCGTATCCTCTTTGATTTTTTCGAGGATGAGCCTGATCTCAAGCCATTTTTTGTCCTTGGGAGAACCGGGAACTGCCTCCTTGAGCTCTGCCGGTGACGCAGCAGCAGCGACAGCCTGCACAGATTCAACGGAACCAGGCGTAGTGGATTGTATCGTTTCAATTTCGGCAGGTTGATCCGAATGTGCGACAGGCGTGAGCGCCGCTTTCCTGCTTTTTACCGTAGAGGTCGATTCGGTTTTCAGAGGTGCCTCCGAAGCTTTACGAGGTTTACCAGAATCTGAAGCAGTAGTTTCTGACAATGTTTTTGAGGATTTCGGGGCCGATGCCTGCTGCGATGTCGATTTTATTGCCATATTGTTTCATCTCCGCACATTGAGTAGAGTCGCTTTACCTGAAAAATGGCGGCAAACTATCACAAAAAAAGAACGCAATGTCAAGCACGCTCTCAAAACAGGGTAGATTTAAGAGGATTTACTGTTAAGCATTTCGGCAATTTTCCCCGCGACCTCACCTGTCAGCTTGGGGCAAGCCCCCTTATGCGTCGTTCGAATAGTTTTGCAACAGGTCACTCCGTACTTCTCCTTGAACCAGATATGCAGCTCCTTGGTCAGGTGGGTTGCGGCCTTTTTGTCCCGCAACACCAGGCCCAACGCAACCGTACCGCCGGAGACCGCACCGCAGATACAGCCGGTACCGGAGCCGCCTCCGAAGCCGGAAACTGTTTCGACAACTGCTTCCGGAACGTCAGGTGCAAAGTTTTTACGAATGGCCTCCACAACCGCTTCGGCGCAATGATGCGAACCGGAACGGTAGAGCGCCTCAGCCTCGTGTTGACAGCGTTCACTCAGCTCAGTTGGAACCTGCAATGACTGTGCTTTTCTGGACCAGAACATGAACATCTCCTGTGCTGTTTCATGCAACAAAAAACCATATAGAAACACCAGTCAAGAGTGTTTCTATATGGTCTAAAGTTAATAAAACGGTTACGGCCTATTTTACAACAACAAACTCTGCGCGACGATTCTTGGCCCAAGCGGATTCATCATTACCCTGAACGGCAGGTTTCTCTTTACCATAGCTGATGATAGAGAGCTGGTCGCCTTTTACACCTGTTGTTGTCAGATACTGTAGTGCTGATTTGGCACGGCGCTCACCCAAGGCAAGGTTGTATTCAGCCGAGCCGCGCTCATCGCAGTGCCCTTCAATCTGTACTTTAGCTCCAGCCAAAGCTTTGATAGCTTCGGAATTCTTGGAGAGTGCTGAGCGAGCATCCTGACGTAGATCCGCTTTGTCAAAATCAAAATAGACCGTCTCAAAACTGGTTTTTCCGGTTATTACCGGAGTGGACTGCTGCTGAGCCGGTTGTGCTGCGACGACAGCAGGCTGCGAAGTCGGATGCGACTGCTGAACAGGAGCTGCAGCCGGCTGTGCCACTGCCTGCTTTAACGGCTGGGACTGGGTAGGAACAACGGATTCTTCCCCCTTGACAACTTCCTTGTTAGCACAACCACCGGACAGTAGCGCAAACAGACTGACACCGGCCAATAATAAAATCATGTTTTTTTTCATACCATTCTCCTTCTTCAATAAAATGAGGCATTTTGCCCTGAAAATTTTAACGTTGCGGAGCCTACACCTAACAAGCTGTTATTGCAACTACTAATTATAAATAAATATTGCAGCGCTACAATACAGCCTCTATCAGCGCGGCGACCAGATCGGCTGGAAAAAAGAACCTTTACCCTGCGCAACTCTGATTTGAGCAGTACCGTCGCAGCGCATAACGTAGATTCCATCACCGGAACTTCGCTTTGAACTGAACGTGATAAAGCGCCCATCCGGCGACCAGGCGGGATTCTCGTTACTCCCTTCACTGGTCAGCTGAGTATCGCCGCCACCATCCGGTGAAATCACAAATATCTGGAAACTGCCCCCCTGCATACGTGCGTACGCGATCTTGTCACCTTTTGGCGACCAGCGCGGATTGACATTATAGGCGCCTGAAGTCGTCAGTCGCCTGACACCGCCACCATCAGACGCCATCACAAATATCTGTGGTTTTCCCAGACGATCCGATAGAAACGCGATCTGCTTGCCATCCGGCGACCAGCTCGGATAGAGATCGAGTGCAGGATTGATTGTCAGCCGCACCGGCTTGCTACCATCGCGGGCAATCGTATAGATCTCGGCATCGCCATCTTTACTGAGTGCCAAGGCAATTTTAGTACCGTCCGGCGACCAGTTTCCGGTGATATTGAGGCCTGAGCGCCGTGAAAGCGGTATTTCTACCGGGCTGGACAGTGCCCGCTTGTAGAGGTCCGGGTTACCGCGTTTATAGGAGGTAAAAAGTATTTCCCGGCCATCCGGCGAAAAGTCAGGATTGAGATTAATAGAGCCGTTTCTGGTCAACGGCAAGGGATTGTTACCATCCCAATCCATGATCCAGATCTCCTTATTTCCGGTTTTGGTCGTGACGTAGGCGATTCTGGTGGTGAAACACCCTTTTTCACCTGTGAAAGCGCGCAGAATCTCATCCGCAAAGGAATGCGCAAAGCGGCGCAGATCTTTGGAAGTACCGAGATAGCGCTTGGCCGTTACCATTTTTCGACTGGCTACGTCAAAGAGCCTAAACTCGATTGTCAGCTGATCTCCGTTGACGGTGTACCCGCTGCGGACCAGCAGATCGATGCCGCCGGTCTGCCACGCGATAAAATCGGAATCAGCCATAACCGTCCCGGCCGCAAGCGGCTGCAACTCGCGGTTTTCAGCAACAGCAATGCCGGACAAGGTGACATCAAATACGAGAACATCAGAGATTTGTCGACTGATACGCACATCAGGAGCGGTATCAACGGCTCGGGGGGGTGCAACCGCCATCTTGAGCTGCCGATTACCGGGAGCAGTGACCTCAACAAACCTGGATTCGGCACCGGAAACGGCCGGAAACGCCAGAATTATGGCAAGGAAGAGAAAAAAACGCATAGAAATCCTCATTTGCTGCGAGTTTGGGATATCCCCTGTGGTTTGAAAACAAAAATACTTTCAAATGTTCTTTTATCAGGCGGAGCCGGGAATTTCTCACTGGCTATGTCAATTGCCCGCTGCACAGACAGCTCGAAGGCCTTGTCACCGCTGCTTCTTTCCGTAACGCGACGCATCAGTTTGCCGTCACTATCAATGAAAAGGCGGACGATCATTTCCGGGTTTTTACTGGAAAAACTGATCGTTTCACGAAAGGCATCTTTGAGACGCGACTGGAGGTAGGCGGTGTAGTCGCTGCCAGCCTGGCTGCCATGAGCATTCGGCATGCCGACACGCCCGATGCCGGCACTCTTTACTTTTGCACGCAGGCGATCCAGTACGGCTTCTTCCTGGCGAGCCTCCTGATTCCGCTGCAGCTGTGCCATACGTTCTGCAAGTGTGGAATCGTTACCAACAGAGTCAGTACTGGTTTTGGAGGCGGGCTTTTTGGCAGGTATGGCGGCTTTCGGCAGGGGCAGGGGCAGGGGCATGGGACTGGGAGCTGGCGGTGGTGGCGGCAGAACGGCAGCTTGCTCGGTCTGGCTGCCCGATTGTAATGCGGTCCCCTCCTGGGGTGAAGCCACCGGCAAATTTACCACGTCTACGTAGTAGGTTTCCTGCACGGGACTATCCATTGGAAACAGCTTGCCATACCAGGCCACTAACAAAAAAACCGCCAGATGAATAATGGCGGATGCAATGAAACTGACACTCAGGCCGGTGCCGCGTGCGACGGAATGGCTCGACATTAGCGTGCTGACGGTTCCGTTACCATGCCGAGGCGTTCTATGCCGGCCCCTTTGATATCTGCCATGGTGCGCACTACCTCACCGTACGGCACTCCAGCGTCAGCTTTCAGGAAAACCTCTTTTTTTGTGCGCCCGGCAAACATGGCCGTCAGGCGGTTACGAAGATCACTGGCCGCAACCTGATCCTTGTTGATAAAAAGCTTGCCCTCTTTATCAACAGAAACGACGACCGACTCTTCAGCCGGGGTCATCGCCTTGGTATCGGCTTTCGGCAGGTTAACCTGAACGCCCTGCTGCATCATAGGAGCGGTGACCATAAAGATTACCAGCAGAACCAGCATGACATCGACCAACGGCGTGACGTTGATTTCGGCCATGACGCTACGGTTATTGTTCTGTCCACCCATAGCCATGATTTACTTCCCCGCAATATTACGCTGAACGATATTGAGAAATTCCGTGGAGAAACTATCCATCTCGTTGATCAGGACACGAATCTTATGCTGAAAGTGGTTATAGGCCATGACAGCCGGAATGGCGGCAACAAGCCCAATAGCAGTCGCAATCAACGCTTCGGCAATGCCGGGAGCTACGACAGCCAGTGAGGCGGAACCGGTTTTGCCGATCCCCTCAAAAGCGGTCATGATGCCCCACACGGTACCGAAAAGCCCGATAAATGGCGAGGTGGATCCGGTGGTAGCAAGAAACGTGAGGTATTTTTCCAGACGCGTGATCTCGGAGTTGGTAGCCCTCCGTAACGCTCGGGAAACGTTTTCAACGCCCCCCAGGTCGGTGCTGAAGCCGCTCCCCTCACTCGTGTTGTCAGCATCGACAACTTTTTTCAACTCGCCATACCCCTCATTAAACAACACCGTCAGGGGAGAATTGGTGAAGCGATCGACCTGTGCCGCAATCGCGTCAAAGCGCTTTGATTTCCAGAAGAAATCCATAAAGCGTTCCGACTCGCTCTTGGCACGCTGCACCTGGAAGAATTTGAACAGAATGATCGCCCATGAGACAACAGAAAATGTCAGCAGAAGCAGCAGTACAAGTTTTACGACGATACCGGCGCCGGCTATTATGGCCACGGAAAATACCTCCAGAAGGTGATAGGCAGGGGAAAACCTAGTACGTTCAAACAGTCAAGTCAAGACAAAACAGATACGGCTCACTCCACCTGCGGACCGGCGGCCAGCTCTCCTGCGATCTGATCAAGAATTACCCCGGCCAGTTGCATCTTGGTTACAAGCCCGGATTCAATGCGGCGTCCATCCCTGAAAATCAGCAGCGCCCGGTTGGTATCAACATTAAAACCGGCGTCACTCTGGCTGACGTCGTTGGCAACGATCATATCCAGATTCTTTTCTTTCAGTTTCCGGGTGGCGTACTCTGCAACATTATTGGTTTCAGCTGCAAAGCCGATCAGAAGCGGACGATCTTGAAGAGCGCCTAAAACTGCCAGGATATCCGGGTTTTTAACCAGTTCGATTGTAACCGGTTGACTGCCCTTCTTTATTTTTGTTGCGATACGTTCACAAGGGCGATAATCCGCCACAGCAGCGGCTTTAATGACAACCTGGCATTCACCTATTCTGGCCATAACTGCTGCTTGCATATGGAGCGCACTTTCTACCGGCAGATACTCAACTCCAGCGGGGACTGTCAGAGCTGTCGGGCCGCTGATCAGCAGTACCTGGGCACCTCGCCGGGCAGCAGCCAGCGCCAGTGCGTACCCCATCTTGCCAGAGGAGTGATTGCTGATGTAGCGCACCGGGTCCAGCTCTTCTCGGGTCGGGCCGGCAGTTACCATTACCTTTTTTCCGGCCAGGTCCTTGGGTGTCAGCGCCGAAAGGGCCGCCTCGAATATCGCAGGGTCGGCAAGCTTGCCCTGCCCTTCCCAGCCGCAAGCCAGAGTGCCGCAGACCGGAGCAACAAACTGGTAGCCGAATCGACGAAGTCGCTGCTCGTTTTCCTGATAGATCGGATTGGTGTACATGTTAACGTTCATGGCAGGAGCGATTAGAACCGGTGCCTTGGTTGCCATGACGGTCGTCGTCAGCATATCATCAGCGATGCCGACCGCTATTTTCCCGATGATATTGGCGGTAGCCGGGGCGATGATGAACAGGTCGGCCCGGTCAGCCAGTGAGATATGACCGATTTCCCGTTCAGCAATCAGGCTGAAAAGCTCGGTATGAACCGGATGCGCTGACAACGTTTGAAAGGTGAGCGGGGCAACAAACTCCTGGGCGGAGCGCGTCATGATGACATGCACATCGGCACCGGCTTTGGTAAGCAGGCGCAACAATTCGATTGCCTTATAGGCGGCGATACCACCACTGACTCCCAGAACTATCTGCTTTCCCGTAAGCATGCCTGCACCTCTAAAAATAAGGATTACACCGCTTCTCATGGCCGATTGTCGTACTCGGACCATGTCCGGGATACGCGATCACGTTATCAGGCAATGTGAAGAGTTTACTGCGAATTGATTCCAACAGCCGATCATGCGAACCACCCGGCAAATCGGTTCGCCCGATAGAATCCGCAAAGAGCGTGTCTCCGGTAATAACTTTAAGCTGGTCTTCAAAGTAGAGACAACAGCCCCCCTGCGTATGGCCGGGTGTATGCAGCACCTTCAGCTGAAGGTCACCACAGGTGATCAGCATACCGTCGGTCAGATAATCATCTGCCGAAGGAGAATTTTCACCGTTCATACCGTACATAGTCGCAACATGCGCCACCATTGCCAGCATCGCCGCATCCGCATGATGAATCAGGAGCCGGGCCCCGCCGCTTGCGGCCAACAGCTGGCGGTTACCGCCGACATGATCAAAGTGACCATGGGTATTAATGATCGTACCAATCGTGAGACCGTGCTTTTGTACCCGCTTGGAGATCAGATCAACATCACCGCCCGGATCGATAATGATACCGGCATGTGTCGCTTCACAACCGACGATATAGCAATTAACCGACAAGGGGCCTACGGGAATTGAGTCAAATATCATGGTGGTCTCACTGATATCCCGACCAGCGGGATAGAAAATTTTCTCTCCCTGCAAGAGGAAGAGGATAGTTGACATACGTCGTGAACATGCTAAAGTGCACCGGCGGTTCGCAATAACTAGCAGGAGGTATACAGCATGAGGATACCGTTTGTCGAAACAGAAAATTGCATCAGCTGCGGCCTGTGCGTTTCGTCCTGTCCGGCTGTATTCAGGTTTAACAGTGCTGGCAAGGCTGAATGTTTTGACCCTGCCGGAGCACGTGAGGAAGAGATTCAGAGAGCAATCGACGGCTGCCCCGTCCAGACTATAATCTGGAAATAACACCATACAAGGAGAAATTTATGGAACGCTGGATCTGTACCATCTGTCAGTACGTGTATGACCCTGCACTTGGTGACCCTGATCACGGAATCGCCCCCGGCACACCGTTTGAATCTTTGCCGGATGACTGGAGTTGCCCGCTCTGCGGAGCAGGCAAGGATGTTTTTGAACAGGAATAAAGCATGCGGGGGCTGATCATCTGATCGGCCCCGCTTCTTGTACACCGTTATTTCTTTTCGGGCTGCCTAATGATATCGACAACCGTTTCCCCCGCCTCAATCTTTACACGCCATAAAAGTCCGCACGCCCCACACTCTTTAACCGGTGACTGATCGTTCGTAAAACCGTCCGAGTGCATATCAATATCAATTTCAGTCCTGTTGCCGCAATTCGGGCATTTCATACTACTTCCTCCACGTATTATCCTGCGTTTTTCTATGCCAGTTGTGGCACGATTGTAACCATAGCGGTAAAAAGTTCATCCAGATCAGCACGGCTCATATCACCCATGTGTGCTATCCGGAAGGTTGTTCCCTTAATCTTGCCATACCCGTCATCAAAGGCAAAACCTGCTTCAGCAAGCCGTTTTTTAAGGTCGGCCAGGTCGATGCCGCGACTATTGCGGCTGCAGGTTAACGTCTGAGAAAGATACGCAGCGGCCGGGAATGTTTCAAAACCGTGCACTACCAGCCATCCTCGCACATATTCGGCCAATTCGTGATGACGTGTCCAGCGCTGCTCCAACCCCTCGGCAAACATGCGCTGCAATTGACAATCAAGCGCATAGATCAAGGAGATACAGGGGGTCGAAGGGGTGTTGTTCTTGGCATCATTGGCTGCAAACTCCAGGAAATCGAAATAGTAACCGCGATCCTCAATACCGGCTGCGCGCTGAAGTGCTTTTTCGCTGGCACTGAAAACAGCCAGGCCGGGCGGCAGTGCAATCGCTTTTTGAACGCCGAAAATACAGCAATCAATACCCAATTCGGCGACCGGGATCTTCACGGCACTCATAGATGAGACCGTGTCGACGATGAACATGACATCAGGATATTTTTTCATGACCTCGGCTATATCGGCCAAAGGTGACATAACCCCGGTGGATGTTTCATTGTGAATCATGGTCATGCTGTCATATTTCCCACTGGAGAGCGCCTGATCGACCGCCTCGGGAGTTACCGGCGTACCCCAGTCAAAGCGAATGGCATCGGCCTGTTTTCCGCACCGTTTGGTGACATCGTGCCACTTGTCTGAAAATGCGCCGTTACAAAAATTAGCACAACGACCGCCGACAAGATTGCGGACAGCGCCTTCCATGACACCAAAGGCACTTGAAGTCGCCAAAAAAACCTTGTCATCCGTGATCATCAGCTTCTTTAATCCGGTGGTAACTCGTCCGTGAAGTTCTGCATATTCTTTCATGCGATGACCGATCATCGGCAGCGCCATGGCGGCAAGAATGTCAGAATGAACTTCAACCGGGCCAGGTATAAACAGTTTTTTACGCATGAAACGGGACTCCTCAGTTTGGCTGTACATAAGTTGAAATGGGCGCTAAAATTTTGAGAGGCTAGCAGAGTGACGTAGTAATGTCAAATCTCAAAAAACAGCACAGGGCACCAGATTTGATCTGGCGCCCTGTATTTAATGCGTAAATTCCGGTTTTTCCAGGTTTTGGATCGTGTGCGGCTTGTATGGCGAGGAAGCGGGTGTCAGTGCGTTGGTTCCTCCTCTTTCAGGAAAGCCGGCATGACTTTGTTAATAAAGTAAAAGAGTACAAAAGGTGTCGCGGCAACCGTAAGAGCGCCTAAAAGGCCCTCCTTGTATGTCTCGATGTTGTGCGGAATGATCGGCAGTTCATAATCCATAAAGCCGGCAAAACTGAGCGAAAAGGCCTGCCCGCCAATGACAACATTGTAACGCATCATGAACACGCCGAAGAGAACCAAGATTGTGGCGATGGTCGTCCGGCGTACCGTACGTCCCGGCAGAACCATGATCAGGAACGGAAGAATATTTCCAAGACCGTACTGCATGACGAATATCTTGGTAAAATCGCGTTCCATAATAACCTCTCGCAGAATGTCCCAGGATTTGACCTGGGTATAGCCACGGAAAATCAAGTCCAGTATTTCAAGGGTCAGTGCGGCGATCATAAAGTACATCAGATAATTGGATGCGATCATGACCTCCTCGTGCTTAGCCCCTTCAAGCTGGTCAACCGTAGGTGCATTAACATCTTTTGCCCAACGGGCTATTTTACGCCGCGCCATGAATTTGCGAATTTCCTGAACAACAACATAGCAGAGAATACAGAGGGCAACACCGGAGACGACAGCCGAACAGATAAAGATTACCGGCATAAGCGGGGTCATCCAGAGAGCATTAGCCTTGACTGACCCGAAGATGAAACCGGCATACCCGTGCAGAAAACAGGCGACCGGAATACCGATGCCAGCCATAATCTTGCAGGCCTTATGATCTTTTTCCACCGCCTCGTCACTGATATCCCAGGCCCCAAGCGTAAGCGCCGCAAATAACAGGCAGCGTAAATTGTCTATTGTGCCACGATTTTTCATGGCTTTTAACTCCAACGCTGTTTGGACAAAATATTTACGGTACACCAACCAGAGCTCGGTTGCGACGATACAGCCGTATGTGCTGAATACGAAACCAAAGGCGGCAATTGCAGAGGTAAAATGCGGCGTCATCATGACGTGTATACCGCGAAACGGCTGTTGCAGATGCAGCAGCAACGGCATCATGGCCACCGGTAGCAGGGCAAACGAAAATACCAGCGAAAACCGGGCAATTTCCTTAAGCTTCTCAATTCCGAAAACGTGGTAGAGCGAAGAAAGAACGAAAGCTCCTGCAACAAGACCGGTCATAAATGGGTACATGACGATCTGAATAGACCAGTAGATTTCTTCATTCGGCAGCGTGAAAAGCTCTTTGATTGTCCAGGCTTCTCCGTGAACTTCCATTGCATGTTGTGCGATTTGTCCGACCATGGTTAACGCACCTCCTGGGCAAGGCCGATGTAGAAGGCCTGGGGCTTGGTTCCAAATTCATCCTTCAAAACACCGACACGTTCATTCATGATGATCTGGGTGATGGGATCGTTTTTATCGTGAATATTACCCATCTTGCGGGCACCGAAGGGGCAGGCATTGACGCAGGCCGAATCGAGACCCTTGCTAAGCCGGTGGTAGCAGAAGGTGCACTTGTCAGCAACCTTGAGAACCGGATGGAAAAACCGGGCCGCATACGGGCAGGCCATGATGCAGTAGCCGCAGCCGATGCACCATTTGCGGTCGACCAACACAACGCCGTTATCAGCCTTATAGGTCGCGCCAACCGGGCAGACCTGGGTACAGGCTGGAGATGCGCAGTGATTGCAGAGTTTGGGAACAAAGAAGGCTTTGCCGACGTTATCTTTGTCGATCTCTTTAAATTCTCCCTTTCCGAGATCAATACGGGCATCGGTATAACCGTCAAGTGCGCCTTTTGGGCTGTCAACATAGCGGCGGTCATCCTTGGTGTAGACGTACCGTTCTACCCAGGTCCTGGTAACATTGGCATTCAGGGGAATATCGTTTTCCGTCTTACAGGCTTTGACACAGAAACCGCACCCGACACACTTGGTGGTATCGACCAGAAAAGCCCATTGAATACTGGGGTTGGCTGCCAGTACTTTTTTAGGATCAACCAAGGTCAGAGCCGAAAGGGGAACCGAGGCGCCTGCAATAACCATGATGCACTTTTTAAGAAAGTCTCGTCGTTCCATTATTTCATTCCCTCCAGACTCGGATTGTGCGGGTTATGGCAACTGACGCACACTGCTCCCGTATTGTGTGTTTTGGGGTCTATGCCAGGAATACGTTTTCGTTCACTGGTCGTATAGGGCAGATTGGTATGACAGCGCAGACAGAGCTCACGACTGCGGTCAACATCCAACTTTTCTGGTTTTTCAGGATGATTGAGTACCGGACCGTGACAATTCTCACAGGGAATGGTGCCGTGAAGTTTTTCGGTACGAATTTTCACGACATCGCCATGGCACTCGGCACAAAATTCATGCAGTTTTTCCCGACCGGTCGTCCCGTACTTAGCCGGCTGATTGGCCCATTCGGCTTCGTTGGACTTGCGATGGTACGAGTACATGAAACCTCTGCTCCCGGAGCCGAAATCATTGGGAACATAGAAAAAGCGAAATACAAGCATTGCTACGATGAGAACTATGACCACATATAGAGGCCGCCAGACATGACTTTTCACTCTCTCTCCCTTGTGCCACAGATATGGCGTTGAAATAGATGCTTATTCTCGAGCAGGCACCGGCTCTGCCACCACAGTTTCCCCTTCAGCATCGTCCTGACGGACAATGAACAGATCGTCACCGATATAGGAACTGACACCATCGTCCGCAACGTGGAAATCACCATTCAGAATCGGAATAGCAACGCGCAACAGCATCGTGTAAACAAACAGGCCGGTAGCCCAGATACCCATGGCAAGCATGAGCTCAGTGTTACTGGGGGAATATTCATAGATTTCATGCAGCGTGTCGGGGATAAAACCTGGAATGACAAGCCCCATACCCTTTTCAATATAAACCCCGACAAACACCAGAACACATCCGATTACCAGCGTAATGGTATTTTTCCGGGTCGATGGAACTAAAAAGAGGAAAAAAGCGGTCACGTTAAAAGCCATCGCCGTCCAAATGTAGGGGACCAGAGCAGAATGGCCATGTAATCCCTGGAAAAGATACTGGAATGAGTTCAGGTGAATCGAATCGGTATAATATTCCTTGAAGATTTCCGCTCCTAACAGAAGCAGATTGATAAACATGGCATAGGCCATGATTTCCGCAACTTTCTGGATCGCTTCGTCCTTGATCTTGAATTTGGTGTATTTGCGCACCAGCAGAAAAATCAACAGCATGAACGCCGGCCCGGAACAAAATGCCGAAGCGAGAAATCGAGGTACCAGGATCGAGGAGTTCCAGAAGGGACGTGCACCGAGTCCGTTATAAAGAAACGCCGTAACGGTGTGGATTGAGATTGCGGACGGAATCGACAAGAGCACCAGCGGAGTATAGAAATTGTGGTTAGGCTCGCGCTTGTAGTACAGGTTATACAGAATATATATTGAGATCGTCAGGTTTAACGCCAGATAGGTATTAAGAACAACAACGTCCCAGGCCAGAAGTGACTGTGGAAAATTGAGCCGTCCAAGCTTGGGAATCAGATGCCAGAAACGCTCAGGATGCCCGATATCGACCGTGACAAAGAGCATACACATTACGATAGCAGAAACCGCTAACAACTCACCGAGAACAGCAAATTCCTTGATCGGCCCCCACTCGTAGACATAGGCCGGTATAACCAGCAGAACAGCCGCAGCAGCCACACCGACCATAAAGGTGAAGTTTGAGATATAGAAACCCCAGGAGACCTGATCCTGCATGTTGGTGACAATAAGACCTTGATCGAACTGCCTCAGAAATGCGCTGGCACCGATAGCCATAAGAACCAGTAGCAACAAAACCCAGCAGTAATATGCCTTGCTGCCCTTGGATATCAGCAGAAGTGTGCCTGCAAAAAAATTCCATATGTTTTTCATTGTTTCTCCCTGCAGATGATAGCGGTATGCCTGGCCATCATGTCGCGTAGAAATAGAAGAACTTGGGCTGCGTGTTAAGATCGTCTTTCAGCTTAAACACGCGTTTATTCTCGATCAGGTAGCGGATTTCACTGTTAGGGTCAAGAAGGTTGCCAAACTTACGGGCACCAACCGGGCATATTTCTTCGCAGGCCGGATAGCGCCCGGGCTGCTCACGCGTACGCTGGATGCAGAAGGTACATTTTTCTACAACGCCTTTGGGGCGGGGACGGTTTCCAAGATAGTGGGTGACCGGGTTCATCTCTGCTGCCGGGAGATTCGGCTTGCCCCAATTAAAATGACGGGCACCATACGGACAGGCCGCCATGCAATACCGGCAACCGATACACCAGTTGTAATCAACCACAACGATGCCGTCATTCTCCTTCCAGGTGGCCTGAACCGGACATACTTTTGTACAGGGGGGTTTTTCGCACTGCTGGCACTGAACCGGCATGTAGAAGTGCCCTTTTTCTGGTACCTTATCGGGATTATAGTAATGCTCTGCATGCGACAGATCGACCCCTTTTTCCTTATCCAACTGTAGGACTCGGATCCAGTGGATCTGTGGATCACGGGACTGATTGTTCTCTTTGACGCAGGCATACACACAACGCCGACAGCCGATACAGCGGGAGAGATCGAGCCCGTAGCCATAGAGCACGCCTTCAATCGGCGGTGTCGTTTTAACGGTGACCTGTTTCGCAAATTTTTTACTGTAATCTTTCTCCAGTCTCGCAATAACGCCTTTAAGCTCGTCCCGGGATAGCTCGCGGAAATGCCTCTGAAAAAACTCATCCCAGACCGCAGCCGCCGCATCTTTACTCGGCAGAGCAATCAGACCAACACCGGCTGCCAGCCCTTTCAAGAACTTGCGGCGTGATCTGTGCTGAATATAATCAACTTTTGTTATTTCTGACATAAAATCAGCTCCCTGATTTATAGGTAAGAGTCTGGATCAGTGGCGCGCGGCGCCGGGACGTACCGGCGGAGGTAGCGGCTTGAGCGCTTTAAACTTAGGGTCGTGCGGATTATGACAGTGTACGCACAGCAGGTACTGTTTTTCCCCGTTCCAGAATCCGGTTCGTTTGCCGTGGATTCCAACTTTCCAGTCCCGGAATTTGTCGCCATGGCACTGACCGCACAAGCGGTATGACTCGGTAAAATCGATTAACTCTCCGGAAACCAGTCTCAACTTGTCACGATTGAGCAAATTATGGCAGTCAGTGCACCAACGCTGCCCTTCTGCATGATGCAACACAATCTCGGTATGATATTCGGTCAGTGTCCGTCGCTGCGGATTTGGCTTCATGTATATGTGGCATTGCGAACAGGGAAAGATACCATCTGAAAAGGGGGGCCGCGGGACGGGAAATGTTTTATCAGCAGCCTTGTTTTTAATGTCATAAACCGGTTGCTGCTCTGCAGCCGTCTTATCGGAGACTACAAGCTTCCCGGATCGGTCGAATTCCTTTACTCTGACAGCGTGACCCTGAGTAGCTGACAGAAGCAGCGCTGAGACCACAATGGCAAATACCAGCCACTGATTGCTAAAACTTTGTTTCTTCATAACAGCCTCAAAAGTTTTTCACTAGGGGATAGTGCCTATCACACGGCAGTGAGCTAGCGTATTACTAGTAAACAGCATCTCATTTGTCAACAAAAACATTTGCTCAACGGTCACCTTTGCAATTGCAATTTACTAACAACGAGTATATCGTCTTTAAAATTCTCAAACGGAGGTTTTTCATGAAACCTTGTTTTACAATAATCACATTACTTATTTCTGTTTTGTTGGCGAATTCCGCATCTGCAATTCAGCCCGGTAAAACGGTCACGTGGGATACTCCCATGGGCAAAGTGACCTTCAGCGGCAAGAACCATTTTGATGCCGGGGTTAAATGCCTTGATTGCCATTCGAAGATTTTCAAGATGAAAAAGGGCTCCACTGTCATGAAAATGGATGACATCCACGCCGGAAAGTTTTGCGGTACGTGTCATAACGGCAAAAAAGCATTCGCATCCAAGGATAATTGCGATATTTGTCATGCGAAGCAGAAATAATTCATATTTTCGATGTAATCCCACACAATACATGTACAAACCTGCAATCTGATTGTTTACGCGGGTAATTCCTCTCAATTATTCGCGTAGCTACTCAACTCGTTTTTTCCATAAAACCCCTCGATTTCCTCGCTCACTGATCTGGTAATACGCCCAAATTTATCGTACGTTTTTCATTTTTAATTGACACACTTATGGACAGTCTTCTATTGTGTCCGCTTGCGATACGGAAGACTACCAAATGAATTAACCTCAAGGAGTTTGCCCCATGCGAAAATGCATATTGTTTTCAGCCATTGCTCTCGTTTTGCTCACAGTGTTCTCGGTTGGAGCGGCTGAGTACAAAGATGTCACCTTCAGCTTTAAAAATGCCGGCCCCGTCGTTTTCAGTCATGAACTGCATCTGAAAAAATACAACAACAAATGTAAGATCTGTCACAACGCCATCTTTAATCTCAGCGATCGGCGTCACTACACCATGGCTGAGATGGAAAAAACCCGTTCGTGCGGCGCCTGCCACAGCGGTGTAAATGCCTTTAGTGTGAAAAGCGAAAAAGAGTGCATCCGTTGCCACAAGGGCAGCCCTCAAAATGTTACCTACCCGGTCAAATCAGTTGGGGCTGTCGTCTTCAGCCACTCACAGCATCTCGCCAAAACTGGGGGAGCATGCCGGTCGTGTCACAGCGGCAAGGTTATCACCAAGGAGAAGGGTGTAACCATGGCACAGATGGAAAAAGGGAAGACATGTGGCTCCTGCCACAACGGCAAGCGCGCCTTTACGGTAGCCGGCAACTGTGACCGTTGCCACAAAGGTTTAAAACCGAAGGATATCAACTTTGCGCTTAAAACGGTACCTTCGGTAACTTTCAGTCACTCATTTCACCTGCAGGCATATAAATGTGACGCATGTCACACAAAAATATTCCCGTATAGTGCAGTAGTTGGAAAAGTGACGATGGATAGCATGTCAAAAGGTAAATCGTGCGGCGCCTGCCATAACGGTAAAGACGCGTTCTCATCGGCAGGCGATTGTGCCACATGCCATAAAGGATACAAACCGGGTGTCATTACATTCAAGACTGATGGCGGTCTGGCCACCTTCAGCCACGACTTTCACCTCCAGAGTTACAAATGTGCTGATTGCCATACCAAAATATTCCCCTTTAAAGCTGGTGCTCTGAAAGCAACCATGGCCGAGATGGAATCCGGCAAATCTTGCGGCGCATGTCATAACAAGGGCAAAGACGCTTTCCCTGTGCAGGATGAATGCGGTAAGTGCCACAAAATGTAAGGTTAATCATGAGATGTATTTGCATCATACTTCTGGTTATGTATCTACTTGTGCCGATGGCATGCTTCGCACACCCGTGCGCATCATGCCTCGGCATACCGGACAGCGCGGATACCTCTGACACGGGACACCACTCACAATCACACCAGACCGACAGCTGTGATACGTCCGTCTGTTGTGGAGCCTACCTCATCACTTCCTTCGCTTTCGGTGCCCTCTACGCACCCCTTGTTGTAACGACGGTTACTCCGGAGCAATATAAAATGTTGCCTGAAGTCGTTATGCCGATTATCGTCCCGCCACAAAATTATGCCTGATGAATTTTAAGTAGCTGTTTTTATTATTTAAATTTAATGTAATGTCTGTCGTTCGGCTGTACTATCAGATTAAGGTAGTCAGGGATTCATCTTTGACGCCGCTAACCCTGAACATAGCTGTGTGTGTTTTGCTTTGTAACGATTCTGAAATCAGACTGCTTGCGGGCTATCCGCATGTAGAAAACTACAAAAAGGGAGTGTGTCTATGAAGAAGATACTTGTTTCACTGTTGGCTATCAGCGTTTTTGCAGGTTCAGCTTTTGCTGCTGACGTAATCGAAATGAAAAAAGGTGTTTCTTTCAAACACAAGGCGCATGCCGAAGCATTAAAAGACTGCAAAAAATGCCATGAAAAAGCTGACGGTGGAAAAATCGAGGGTTTTGGCAAGGATTTCGCTCACAAAAAATGTAAAGAGTGCCACACCGATATGAAGAAGGGGCCGACGAACTGTAAAGGCTGCCATACCAAATAGCAGTGATCTCAACTAATTAAGACATTGACGCAAAAGGGTTTATTAGCATGACGAGCACAGACAGCTTCTGATGACAATAGGCGGCAGACTTGGTTTGTCGCCTTTTTTTATTCATACTGTTGTGCCTTTTCATTTAGCTGGTACTATTGAACCCGCTCTGCTTGGAAAAGCAGATGACACACATACTGGAGTTTCCAGAAAAAAGAGTTTGGAGGAAAAAATGAATAGTCGTTTCGCCTTGGTGTTGTTTCTGTTGATGCTAACATCAGTTTCTGTACGCGCTGAACAGGGTATGGCCATCGATCCGGCCACCTGTCTCGGTTGCCACGGTGACAAGATATCCGTGCAGGCTTTTGCCAAGTCGGTACATGGCAAAAATGCCTGTACCAGCTGCCATATCGATATAACCGACCTGCTCAAGCATATGAAAAAGGAAATTTTAGTTCAAAAGGTACAGTGCGAGCGCTGCCATAAAAAAGCCACTTCAGAACATTACGCCAGTGTTCACGCAGAAAAAGGAGTCATGTGCGCCCAGTGCCATACTGATATCCATACTCATACCTACTGGAAAAACGACAAACGCATTGCTGTTGCCAAATGTGTTCAGTGCCATGACAAGGAATCTGTCTATCGGAAATCTGTCCATGGCAAAGCTGTCGCTGCCGGCAATATGGATTCAGCTGCCTGCCATGACTGCCATAATCTGCATGCCATCCAGAAACTGGGCGGTGCAACGGACCACAAAGGGCGCGAATTTCATACGAAAGTCTGCATGAAGTGCCACAGTGACCAGGCATTGATGTCTAAGAATAAAGTCACCAACGTCGCGGTCAAGTCGTATATGGAGAGCTACCACGAGAAGAATTATCGTCTCGGCTTTCCCGAAAAAGTAGCCGGTTGTGCCGATTGCCATACCGCCCACTCGGTTTTACCGAAATCAGATCCGCAATCCAGCATTAACCCGACCAATATGGTTAAACAGTGTGCAACCTGTCACCCCAAGGCGACACCGCTCTTTGCAAAGTTTTATGCCCATGGTGAGATGACTGACCGTGAAAAATACCCGATCCTGTATTACACGTTTATCGCGATGACCGGCTTGCTGGTTTCAACCTTCGCAGTGTTCTGGGTTCATTCGCTGCTCTGGATGTTCCGGGGATTCATTGAAAATCGGGAAAAGGCCGCCAAACTGATGGCCGGTACGCATCATCTCGCTATCCCGGATGCTCACAAGCAGTATCGTCGCTTTAACGGCCTGCATATCTTCCTGCATGTTCTTGTCATCACCAGCTTCCTGGGTCTGTCTCTGACCGGCTTACCGCTCAAGTTCAGCGATCAGCAGTGGGCAACCTTCATGATGCAGTTCTACGGTGGGGCACCTGTAGCTGCCTTTATTCACAGGATTTGTGCCGGTATCACCTTCGTGTACTTCAGCTCCGCCCTGATAATGAGCTTCCACTTCCTGTTTATTAGAAAAGATATCCCGGGCAACCCTATCCAGCGCTTGTTCGGCCCGGATTCGCTCTGCTTTAACCTGCGAGACATCAGAGACGTCATCGGCATGGTCAAATGGTTCTTCTTTAAAGGTCCAAAACCGACATTTGAGCGTTGGACATATTGGGAGAAATTTGACTTTGTTGCCGTCTTCTGGGGTATGTTTGCCATCGGTGGCTCCGGGCTGATGCTCTGGTTTCCGGAGCTATTCGGGATGTTCCTGCCTGGCTGGGCATTCAATGTAGCCACTATCGTACATTCAGATGAAGCACTTCTGGCAACCGGGTTCATCTTCTCGGTGCACTTCTTCAACACACACTGCCGTCCTGAAAAGTTCCCTATGGACTTTGTAATTTTCAATGGGCAGATCGGCAAGGAAGAGATGCTCGAGGAACGTGGAGACCAGTGGAAGCGTTACGAGGAGCTCGGTATCACCGAGCAATTTGCCTGCAAGACAACCAGCGGCGTTCTGCGTGACTTCCTCTTCAAGGGTTTCGGATTCTCGGCAGTGTTAATCGGACTGGCACTGATGGTACTGATGATTCTTGCATTTTTGTCCGGTGGAGGACACTGACAGGCAGCGCGTGTAAAACGAAAACCGAAACATACGTAGTCAGCTGAATATAAAGCGGGGATGCCATGAATAAGTGGCATCCCCGTTTTATAGTACAGTTTCTGAAACCAGTGCTCATTATTCAGCAGCAACAACCTGTTCGACCGCTTTCTTTGGCCATTTACCAAGTGCAACCGATTCGGCAGCAGCAGCCATACCAAATGAAAATACGCTGAATACAAGCGGCAAGCCATGCGTACCAAGCAAATCATAAGCAAAAACCTTGACGCCGCCAATAATCATAACAAATATTGCAACGTTTCTGAGTGTTTTATCCTTGCGCAGGTACGCCAGTACAACAAGGACAATCGCGGCAATATTGATCAGTACCGATTGCGAGCAGCGGAAGACATCCGGTGAGGTGGAGCCTGGAATCAGCTGCAGGGTCTGATAGATTGTACAGCGCACCATAAAAAATCCGCTTAAAAGACCACCCAGCAGCAACAGTACGGAACTACGGTCATGCGCATCAAAGCGCTCAAAGAAAGAATATTCCGCCGTTGGCGGCCACCAGCGACACCACTGATATTGATACAGTATGATTACGGCAAGCAGGCCGGCCGGCAGAATATTGACCGCATCCAGGGCGGCAGGGTCACTCCCCTTAAGCAGGACTGCAATAGCGATGCTACAGTAAATATGGAACAGATAGGTTGCAAACCTGACCGTCCCGCTCCCCCAGGAACGGGATACAACCGCCATAAAGATTGCCACCATGGAGATGAACGGTAGCGAAAATATCGCTTTACCGGTTGCGGCTGGCAGCGCCAACGCCAGCATAACACCACTGGCAAAGAAAAAAGTGCCGGCTCCGGGGGATCCCTCACGTGAACGCTGTGCCAGCCAAAAACTGAGGACAAGTAACCCGACGGCAATAAATGTTCCCGCTATCCCCAAAACACCTGTACCGCCCCCTGCAGCGTTTACGACATAATATGCCGTTGAAAAAGCCCAGAGTGCACTGATCGTCGGTAGAGACGCATCAAATCGGGATATGTGATCAGCTTTTCTGAAGAGAATACCGAATAAGGCAAAGACAAAATAGGTTGCAGCGAAGACCGCCACAACCGGCAAAAACCACGAATACGCGAGATCCGGAGTGGGCATTTCACCGCGCCGCAGCACATTCCCGAGTCGGAAACCCCAGAGCTGCAGCATAAACATGCTCACGATTAAAACCGTCCAGCGCAGCCAGCCACAACGTTTCATCTGTGCGGCAAAATAGGCAAGCACGTTGGCAGCAAAAAGCACCAGAGACAGGTACGGGAAGATGGGGTGCGGGTAATCAATCGCTGCACCTGCGAAACACATCGCAAGTGTTCCTACTGAAATTGGGGTAAAGGCATCGAATCGACGGCTGATGATCGCCATGACAATACCGGTCGCGACCAGAGTTGCATACGCCGGTATCAACGGCAGTGACTTGAAGTGAGTATGCGTTTCTACAACAATGCTTGACATCAGGATAGCACCACATGCGGCAAAGACAGGGGCAAGAAGGCTTTGCTTGCTGAAATAGTACCAGCTCACGACTATCAGGATACTCGCGTAACTCATGCCTAATACAGACCCAACCAGTTTACTGATGACACCGCTATCAGTAACTGTCCTGAAAATGAGGGCCACAACCATTAAAAAACAGAGCGTCGCAAGCCGCGGTAAAAGAGCAGTGCGAGTTGCCCAGTTCAGAACCTCCTCCGAAACATCAGCGATGTCCTCAGCAGGATATTCGATTTCATTCTGCGGAGCGACAGGTGCAGTCACGTTACCGGCGGTTCCAGCGGGTGAGTTTTCATCACCAAGACGGGCAGTCAGACGTTCCAACTGCTGTTCCATAAGCTTCAGACGAGCTGTCAGCTCCTGCTCCCGCTCTTCTGTAGTCTGTTCTGACGCTACCATCTACGTACCTCCCTGTTTATTTGCACATCAATTGGAACATTACACAAAATAAAACGTTGTTTAAAATAATTACAACACCTGAATTTGTCAACTGTAGAATATTTCAAGTCCCGGACGTGACCAAAAACGGATCATTGAACCGTATCGATACGTGAATATGTCGTGAAACAAAAATCATTTTAAGTTGCATTTAGATAGGTGCCATGCTATTTAAGTGCGTTTTTTGTATTGGATGATTACTTTAGACTGCTGTCGATGCCTATTTTTTATGTATAAAAATGCTGTAGCAAGGAGGTAGTGAATGGAACCGGTGAAAAAAGTAAGCGCAGAGAAATATTACATGAACATTATCAGTTTGCTGGGAATGCTGCTCTCGGCAATATCCGCCCTGGTAATCGTGCTGTTTATAGCCCTGCAGGAATTTATGGGCCTCGGAAACCCCTATCTGGAAATCATCACACTATTTCTGCTTCCGGGCGGTATTGTATTCGGCGGCGTCCTGACCTATTTTGGTGCTTGGAGAGTCCGTAACTCCCATCGCAAAAATCCCAATGTTGACATCCCGCCATTGCCGCGTCTGGATTTCAACGATCCTAAAAAGCTGCGCCTGACGGTCTTCTTTGCCATGGTGACCGTGGTATTCTTCGCCGTAATTGGCGTTACGACGATCAAAGGTTTTGAATTCACCGAGTCAACCACATTTTGCGGTGAAGTGTGCCATGTTCCGATGGAACCGGAACATACCGCCTGGCTTGCCTCACCTCATGCCAGAGTACGCTGCGTTGAGTGCCACGTCGGCTCTGGCCTGAATTACTATGTCAAAGCTAAAATCAATGGTACGAGACAGCTCTATTCCGTATTGACCGGAACATTTCCAACGCCGATCCCGACTCCGGTTCACAATCTCCGCTCTGCTCGAGGAACCTGCGAACATTGCCACTGGCCCGAAAAATTCGTCGCCGCCCGTTACAAAGTTTTTTCACATAACGCCCCCAATGAGCAGAATACCCGCCGCGAAGTACAGATGTTGATCAAAATCGGAGGCACACCCGGAGCGCCAAATACCTCAGGTATCCACTGGCACATCGGCAAGGAAGTCTCGTATATCGCTACTGACGAGAAACGATTTAACATTCCTTCCATTACTGTCAAGAAGGCGGACGGCACCTTTGATACGTACCTCAACACTGAAAAACCGGTATCGAAAGAAGAGCTTGCAAAACATGAAACACGTATTATGGATTGCATCGACTGCCACAACCGCCCGGCTCATGGATATAATCCGCCCAGCCAGGAGATGGATCACCGTTTTGCCGCCAACAAGCTCGATCCATCACTGCCATACCTGAAGAAAGTAGGCGTTGAACTGGTTGAGAAACCGTATAAAACGACAGAAGAGGCGTCAGCTGCAATAGCCAAGGGCATTCAGGATTACTATGCCAAGAATTATCCTGCCCTGGTAACGAGCAAGGCTGCTTCCATCAAGCAGGCCATCGAACAGATTCAGGAAATCTATTCCCGCAACTACTTCCCCAAAATGAAGGTTGCCTGGCATGCCTACCCGACGCATATCGGACACTTTTACTTCCCGGGCTGCTTCCGTTGTCACGACGGCAAACATAAGAATGCCGCTGGAAAAGTCATCTCCAAAGACTGCAATCTTTGTCACGCGGTTATAAGCCAGACTCAGGAGAACATCCCAGCGGGTACACAGGTAAAACAATTTGTACATCCTGTGGATATCGGGGATGAAATCACCAAGACAAATTGCAGTGACTGCCACAGCCCCAGCGAAATTGATGTAACCGGTGGCGCGGGTGTAGCAAAAAAGCACTGATCCGCACAGCATCATAGTACGGCAAAAAGGCCCCGATCTGATATGATCGGGGCCTTTTTAACGCAATCTTACATTCAAGTTCAAACTACAGTTCTTCGTAATCTTCCTCTGCAACGACAGC
>DUZX01000010.1 GCA_013349325.1 Desulfuromonadales bacterium | reverse complement strand
GGAGGGTTAGGGTGGGGGGGAGGTTGCCATGAAAGTACTCCGTTGCAGCTTCCCCCACCCCCTGCCCCCCTCCCGCAAGGGGAGGGGGAAACTTTCCGAAATAATAAATGTTCCATGGTACTAGCGTTGCGCCCCTACGAGAAACTCACGTATAACGCAACAAGGCAGGGAACCGAAGCTCCCTGCCTTGTTATATACTACAACCACGTGAGTTGCATAAAGACGGATTACATCATTCCGCCCATGCCACCCATGCCGCCCATGCCACCAGGCATTCCGCCAGCCATGCCGGCGCCGCCATCTTCTTTCGGCTTTTCGGCGATGAGTGCTTCCGTTGTCAGCATCAGGCCCGCAATTGAAGCGGCGTTCTGCAGCGCACTGCGGGATACCTTGGTCGGGTCGATAATGCCGGTGACGATCATATCGACGTATTCGTCATTGGCGGCGTCGTATCCAAAGGCATCTTTGCCGTTCTTGACCTTGTCAACTACGATCGAAGCATCGATCCCTGCGTTTTCTGCTATCTGGCGAATCGGTGCTTCAAGGGAAGCTCTGATTACGTTGACGCCAAACTGCTGTTCGGTGGCGAGTTTGAGCACGCCAAGTGCTGTAAGAGCGCGGATGTAAGCAACGCCGCCTCCAGGAACGATGCCCTCGTCAACTGCTGCGCGGGTGGCGTGCAGTGCATCTTCAACACGGGCTTTTTTCTCTTTCATTTCAACTTCAGTTGCTGCGCCGACTTTGATAACGGCAACGCCGCCAACCAGTTTGGCCAGACGTTCCTGGAGTTTTTCCTTGTCATAGTCGCTGGTTGTTTCTTCAGCTTGGGCACGGATCATCTTGACGCGACCCTGGATGGCTTCTTCCTTGCCATTGCCGTCGATGATGGTGGTGTTGTCTTTGTCGATGGTGATGCGTTTTGCCTGGCCAAGCATATCAACAGTCGTCTGGTCAAGTTTGAAACCGACTTCTTCAGATACAACCGTACCGCCGGTCAGGATGGCGATATCTTCCAGCATGGCCTTACGACGATCGCCGAAGCCGGGAGCCTTGACAGCACAGACATTCAGAACGCCGCGCAGTTTGTTGACAACCAGAGTTGCCAGCGCTTCGCCTTCGATATCTTCAGCGATAATCAGGAGCGGACGGCCGGATTTTGCACTTGCTTCCAGAACCGGAAGCAGGTCCTTCATGTTGGAGATCTTTTTGTCGTGGATCAGGATCATGGCGTTTTCGATCGAGCATTCCATCCGCTCCGAATCGGTCACAAAGTACGGGGAGAGGTAACCGCGGTCGAACTGCATACCTTCAACAGTTTCGAGTGTTGTTTCCATCGCCTTTGCTTCTTCAACCGTAATAACGCCCTCTTTACCGACTTTTTCCATCGCTTCGGCAATGATGTCGCCGATGGTCTTGTCGTTGTTGGCGGAGATGGTGCCAACCTGAGCGATTTCTTTGTGATCCTTGATCGGTTTGGAGATTTTCTTCAGTTCAGCGACGATGGCTTCAACAGCCTTGTCGATGCCGCGTTTAATTTCCATCGGATTGTGGCCGGCAGCCACCAGCTTGGAACCCTGTTTGTAAATGGCCTGAGCCAGAACTGTAGCTGTTGTCGTGCCGTCGCCGGCGATGTCGGATGTTTTGGAAGCAACTTCCTTGACCAACTGTGCGCCCATGTTTTCGAACTTGTCTTCCAGCTCGATCTCTTTGGCAACGCTGACGCCGTCTTTTGTGATCAGCGGTGAACCGTATGATTTGTCGATAACAACATTGCGCCCCTTCGGTCCGAGTGTTACTTTTACAGTGTCGGCGAGTATGTTAACGCCCTTCAGAATAGCGTTACGGCCGTCCTGGTCGAATTTGATAATCTTTGCTGCCATTGTGTAATCCTCCGTGATTTATTTTTTAATTTATTGAACAACTGCCAACAGGTCGTCTTCGCGCATCATCAGGTAATCGTCGCCGTCTACCTTGATTTCTGTGCCGGCGTATTTGCCGAACAGTACGATATCGCCAACTTTGACATCCAGCGGAAGAACTTTGCCGTCATCAGTTTTTTTGCCGTTACCGGCAGCCACGATCTCGCCGCGCTGTGGTTTTTCTTTTGCGGTTTCAGGAATGAAAAGCCCCCCCGCTGTTTTTGTTTCTTCTTCAACTCG
The DNA here is from genome assembly GCA_013349325.1 of Desulfuromonadales bacterium. GTDB lineage: Bacteria > Desulfobacterota > Desulfuromonadia > Geobacterales > Pseudopelobacteraceae > JACRCG01. The sequence continues at coordinate 98,867 of DUZX01000010.1, read as the reverse complement.
TTTGACAATGATGCGATCCTGCAGTGGTCGTAAATTCATCGGTACTACTCCTTTCTATCCTTGTGGTGTGATGTCTGAGACAAAATTAGCACTCACATCAACAGAGTGCTAATACAAGGCAATATAAACAGTGCGATTTCAAAAATCAAGGGGTAGGAGAATATTTTTTTGTTTCCGGGTAACCGCTGTTTGATAACCCGCTTTACAAACATCGCATAGCTGCTAGTATGCCGGTCTCTTGGAATTGTTATCAACGATCGGATCCCTCTATGATTTTTCGGAATGCGCTCATCCGCTTCTCCCGCACTATTCTGGTAACAGCATCTCTGCTGATTCCCCTCACTCTTGCTTTTGTTATTTACGTTCGTGCAGAAAAAGAGATCGATCACGCCAACGACAGGCGGCACACCTCGTATCTGCTGGCCAGTGAACTGCGCCAATCTTCGGATGACCTGACCCGCATGGCCCGCACGTTCGTCATTACTGGCGAATCAAAATACAAACGGCAGTATCAGGCGGTGCTTGATATCCGTGATGGCAGGAGAGCGCGCCCGGAAGGGTATTCACGCATATACTGGGACCTGGTGCTGGATGGTTCCAATCCGCCCCGCCCCGACACGCCTGACGCGATTCCTCTGCTCGAACTGATGCGACAGAGCGGCTTTACGGCCCGGGAGTTGGCGAAACTCTCTGACGCCAAACTGAAATCTGATCAGCTGGCTGTCATTGAGCAAGAAGCCATGAAACTGGCGGTTGCTGTCGGCCCGGACGCTGAGTCCTCACGGGCCAGAGCACGGCTGTTGATGTTTGATCAGCACTATCACCGTGCTAAAGCCGATATCATGAAGCCGATAGACGACTTTTTCACGATGATGGACACGCGGACTCAAAACTCCATCCGTGCTGCAGAAAAGCAGGCACTGCTGCTGCGTGTTTTATTTATTTCATGTGCCGCATGGCTGACGATCATGCTCTGGCGGACCTACCGGGCTTTACGTAACACACTCGGAGGAGACCTTGACACCCTCTATGCCCATTTCTCCCGCATGGGTCAGGGTGATTTTTCTGCCGACATTGCCGTTCCGAAGCAGCAGACCGTAAGCGTGATGGGTTGGCTGGCGGAAATGCAGGCCAAGCTCGTCTCACTCGAACAGAAACGTAATCTGACAGAGGATGCACTGCGGGAGAGCGAGGAAAAGTACCGCATTCTGTTCAGAGACTCACCGGATGCATATCTGATCATCGTCGACAGCCTTTTCGTCGATTGCAACCGTGCGGCAGAAGCCATGCTGCGGGCTGACCGGGTGGATATTATCGGGAAGCATCCTAAAATGTATTCACCTGAGTTTCAGCCTGATGGCAGCAGCTCATCCGAAGCGGCCGAGCAGAGAATTGCAGAAGCGTTGCAGAACGGCAGCAGCACCTTCGAATGGGTGCATCGCCGCCAGGATGGTTCTCTGTTTCATGTTGACGTATCGGTCGCGTCAATGATGCTGGATAGCAAACCGGCACTGTTTGTGACTTGGCACGATATCACCAAGCGCAAGCAGGCTGAACGTGAACTGCTCGACAAGAATGCCGAGCTGGAGCGTTTCACTTATTCCGTTTCGCATGACCTGAAAAGCCCGTTAATCACGATTCAGAGTTTTGCCGGACAGGTCATGCAGGATGTAGAAACCGGACGTACTGCGCGCATCGGCAGCGATCTTACAAGGATCATGGTGGCTTCCTCAAAAATGACCGCCCTGCTTAACGATTTGCTGGAGCTGTCTCGCGCCGGTAAAATGATGGGCACTCCGTCACTCATCGATATGGAGCGGCTGATATCCGATGTCCTGACTCGATTGGCTGGTTCACTCCAGCAACATCAGATAGAGGTCGTTGTTCAGCCCGGAATCCCGGCTGCGCATGGTGACCGGCTACGAATCGCAACCGTACTTCAGAACCTGCTGGAAAATGCCATCAAATACAGGGGAGATCAGCCGGTACCCCGCATAACGATCGGCTCGCGCCAGAATGGCACCATGCCACTGTTTTTTGTCAGCGATAACGGCCAGGGGATCGAAGCGCGTTTCCACGAAAACATCTTCGGCCTGTTTAACAAGCTGGACAATAAGAGTGAAGGGACCGGAGTCGGTCTTGCGCTGGTCAAACGGATTGTAGAGGTTCATGGCGGACGGGTCTGGGTGGAGTCTGACGGGCTGGGCCGGGGAAGCACATTCTTTTTTACGTTTTCAGTTCAGGTGGAGCATGTGCGCTGAACTATCATTCACGGGCCACTCCCGGGAGTAGTGTTATGAAAGCATCTGTTGACATTCTTCCACAAAAAAGCGGTGTAGTCAGCAGAGTATTCTGCCGCCTGATCGCTTCTCTGCTGCTGGTAATCGCCCTGCATGCTTCCACCTGTGCAGGCGACGACACCAAGGACATCTTGACCCCTGCAGAACGACTCTGGCTCATGCAAAACAAGTCCCGAATCGTTCTTGCCATTGAAACTGGTTATGCGCCGTTTGTTTTTCTTGACTCACAGGATCAACCAGCCGGACTCGCGCATGAATTTCTACAGCTGCTCGAATCAAAAATCGGTTTTCACTTCAATCAGCGGCGATTTTCCTCTCTTGACGATATCCTCGCAAAGGTACGGAGCGGAGAGGTCCAGATCGTTAACGCTGTTACAAAGTCCCCCGCGCGATCCGGTTTCATCTCCTTTACCGCCCCTTTTATTACCGTGCCGAGTGTTATTGTCGTGCGCAGTGAGCGCACGGGCAGACTCGGCACAAAGGATCTTTCCGGCTTGAAACTCTCGCTTGTCAAGAGTTATGCCGTCACGGAATTCCTTGAAAACAAGAATCTCGGCTTTGTAACCGATCTGGCTGCCGATGACCTGGCTGCGCTCTATAATGTTTCATTCAAGCGTTCTGATGCCACTGTTATCGATCTTGCCACCGCCTCGTACCTGATTACGAAGAAGAACATCACCAATCTTCGTGTAGCCGGTGAAGCCAATTTTGACTATCAGCTTTCGATGGGTGTTCCGAACACTGAACCGGTGCTGTACGGCATTCTTCAAAAGGGGCTGCGGGCTATCACCGAGGCGGAACGGCAGGAGATCCGCACGAGATGGGTCAATCCCACGGGACAAAGCATGTTCTCCGACCGTCGCCTGTGGCTGGCAACAGCGGGGTTTTGCCTGCTTATTGCCGGCATAGTTACCTGGAATCGGATGCTCCGCCTGGAAGTGCGTAAAAAGACCAGAGCCATCACAGAGTCTGCGGAGAAATACAAAATTCTGGCAACGCGCCAGAATGCGCTCCTGAGCGCTGTTCCCGATATCATCATGGAAGTTGATAATAATAAAATGTATACCTGGTCAAACAGTGCCGGTAGGGAGTTCTTCGGAGAAGATGTGATCGGCAAAGAGGCTTCTTTTTATATCGAACAGGGGCAGAACACATTGGATGCCGTCCAGCCGTTATTTCAAGGCTCTGAAAAAGTCCTCTATATCGAAAGCTGGCAGAGGCGCAAAGATGGCGAGATCAGGCTTTTAGCATGGTGGTGCAAAGTGCTGGAAGATGAGCACGGCTCTGTAAAAGGGACGCTATCGACGGCACGGGATATTACCGAGCACAAACGTGCTGAGATAGCACTGCAGGATAAAAACACCGAACTGGAGCGTTTTACCTATTCCGTTTCCCACGACTTAAAAAGTCCGTTGATTACCATTCAGAGCTTTGCAGGCCAGATCAAGCATGACGTGGAATCCGGGCGCTATTCCCGTGTCAGTGGCGACCTTGCCAGGATTATCAGCGCCACCTCTAAAATGGCAGACCTGCTCAGAGATCTTCTGGCTCTTTCACGGGCCGGCAAGAGCATGGACACTCCCGCGCGAGTCGACATGCAGCAGGTCGTTTCCGACGTCCTGACACGGGTGGCCGGCCTGCTCCGTGAGCATCAGGTCGACGTCCTCGTACAACCCGGTCTTCCTGCTGTCTACGGTGACGAACAGCGGATCACGACGGTTCTTCAGAATCTGGTGGAAAATGCCGTTAAATACCGGAGTCTTCAACTAGCACCCCATATAACGATCGGCTCGCGGCAGGAAGGGGCAACTATCGTATTTTTTGTCAGTGACAACGGCCTGGGGATTGAAGCACGTTTCCATGATAATATCTTCGGCCTGTTTAACAAGCTGGACAGTGCGAGTGAAGGGACCGGAGTCGGCCTGGCACTGGTCAAGCGGATCATTGAAGTTCATGGTGGCCGCGTCTGGGTGGAATCGAAGGGCAGCGGCACCGGCAGCACCTTCTGCTTTACGCTACCGACGCCTTCAGAAAATTATCCGAAAAACATGATCAAGGAAAGCGTATGAACCACACTATGGTGAGCGATTACATGGCCCATGGATACTGCTTCTCGTGGGAAAAAGGTCTGGTCTGGCTGCACGTCACTTCCGACATACTGACGGGACTGTCATACTACGCAATTGCAATTGCAATGGCGTACTTTGCCTTCAAACGTCGGGACATCCTCTTCAAGGATGTGTTTGCGTTCTTTGCCACGTTTATTATTGCCTGTGGCACGACTCATTTTCTGGCGGCATATACCGTCTACGTGCCGCACTACTGGCTGGAGGGATACGTAAAAGCGCTGACGGCTCTGGTTTCGGCAATCGCTGCGGTTCTGTTCATCCCACGCATACCTGAGGCCATTGAACTGCCAAGCCTGGCGAAAACATTGCAAAAAGTGAATGAACTCAACGCCGAACAGAACCTGAATAAAGAGCGCCAGCTGATTCTGCTGAAGGTGTTCCAATACGAAGCCGAAGATATCAAGGATCTGCTCGATTTCGCCCTCGAACAGGCGCTGGAAATGACCTCAAGCCGCTTTGGCTATATCTATCTGTATGATGAAGAGAAGCGCCGGTTCACCCTCAATTCCTGGTCAAAGGGGGTGATGCCGGAATGCAGCATACAGGATGCGCAGTTGGTATATGATCTCGACAAGACCGGCCTGTGGGGTGAAGTTGTACGCCAGCGCAGGTCGATCGTCGTGAATGATTTTGCAGCCGAAAATCCGCTTAAACGGGGCTATCCCGAGGGACATGTCATGTTACAGCGTTTCGCTTCCGTCCCGCTTATCGATCGCGGCAGGATCGTTGCCGTTGTCGGGATGGCCAATAAGGAAAGCGACTATGATGATGCCAATCTCTTTCAGCTGACACTTCTGATGGATGCCGTCTGGAAGATTACCGAGCGACGGCGGGTCGAAGAGGAGTTGAAACAGAAAGTTGCCGAACTGGAGCGCTTTACCTATACCGTTTCGCACGACTTGAAAAGTCCGCTCATAACTATCAAGGGGTTTACCGGTGCGGTGGAAAAGGCGCTGGCTGACGGGAACTACGGGCAGATGCCGAACGATCTCAAACGAATCAGTAATGCCGCCGATAAAATGCGCGACCTTTTAAACGATCTGCTGGAACTCTCGCGCATCGGCCGTATTATGCATACACCGGAAGCGGTTGATATGAACCTGCTGCTGCAGGGTGTTGCCGCTGATCTGGCCGGACCTCTGCAGGCCGCCGGCACGGAACTGATCGTACAGCCGGGACTGCCGATGGTGCAATGTGATCGCCTGAGGATTGCCGAGTTGGTCCAGAATCTTGTGGAAAACGCCATTAAATATATCGGTGACCAGCCAGAGCCGCGTATCCGTTTCGGTGTTCGGGTTGATGGGGAGCAGCGGGTCTTTTTTGTTCAGGATAATGGCACCGGAATTGATGAAAAGTACCACGCCACCATCTTCGGACTGTTCAACCAACTGGATACAAAGAGCGATGGCACCGGTATTGGACTGGCACTGGCCAAACGAATCGTCGAGATACATGGCGGGCGGATCTGGGTGGAGTCTCACGGCAGTGGCACCGGCAGCACTTTCTGCTTTACACTGCCGAAGAAGTGATTGATCCGGTATTTCGCCGATCCGTTCCAAAAATCCGTTTGTAAAGCGCGGATAGTATGCTAAATACAACCATGTTACTTAATATTTTACTGACACCGTCTGCACGGAGGAACTGTACCCCATGAACGGAGAACCATTACATATTTTGCTGGTAGAAGATAATCCTGATCACGCTGAATTGGTAATTCGTAACATGGAGGATTTCAAGATCGGAAACAAGATCTTTCATGTAGAAGATGGCGAAGCAGCGCTCGACTATCTCTTTGGAAGGGGCACATATGCCGACCGGACACTCTTCCCCCTGCCGACGCTGATGTTACTTGATTTGCGTCTCCCCAAGGTTGACGGACTGCAAGTTCTGAAACAGGTCAAAGAGAATGCCGAACTTCAGGCACTGCCGGTGGTGATCCTGACAACCTCAGCCGCCGAACGCGATATGGCTATGGCGTATGAATACCACGCCAACAAAGCGATGTTTGAGGCTGTCAGTCGCGGCAAGCGTGAGTGGGAACAGACCTTTGATTCCGTTCCTGATCTGATTTCAATTATTGATACCAATCACACCATTGTCCGGGTTAACCGGGCCATGGCAGAACGCTGCGGATTACCCCCGGAACTGATAGCCGGCAAAAAATGCTATGAAGTCATGCACACCCTCCATCTCCCCCCCGAGTTTTGCCCCTACTCTAAAATGCTGCTTGATAAAGAAGTCCACCATGAAGTCGTAGAAGAAAAGGGCACCCTCAACGGCATCTTTGACGTCACTGTGTCGCCGCTCTTCAACTCAGCCGGTGAAATAACGTCTGCCGTTCATGTTGCCCGCGATATAAGCGAACGGATTCAGGCCGAACGGGCTCTGATAAAGAGCAGTGAGCTGCTGCGTCTGGCGCTGGATGCTTCCAGCGACGGCATCTGGGACTGGGATGTGCCCAACGGCAGCATTTACTGGAGTCCGCGCTGTTACACCATGCTGGGATATGAGCCCAACGAATTTCCGGTGACCTTCAAGAAGTGGAAAGAGTTGCTGCACCCCAGCGATAGTGACGAAGCAGCCGCCACCATACGGGAGATGATGAATATTGCTGACGGGAATTTCAGCATTGAATTCCGCATTGCCACCAAAGATGACAGCTGGCGCTGGATCATGTGGCGCGGCAAGCCGATTACCCGTAACGAAAAGGGGGATATTCTCCGCTTCGTTGGAACAAACACTGATATCAGCGAGCGCAAACAGGCCGAAGAGGAACGCCTGAAATTCGAACAGCAGTTTCAGCAGACCCAAAAGCTGGAAAGCCTCGGCGTTCTGGCTGGCGGCATCGCGCACGATTTCAACAATATTTTATCGATCATCCTTGGGCACTGCTACCTTTCCAAAGAGAGTGACCAGGACGAAAGTGACCAGCGGGAACGCATTGAACAGATCGAAATGGCAGCCAACCGGGCCGCAGAACTCTGTCGGCAGATGCTGGCCTATGCCGGTAAAAACCCGCTTGTACAGGACCGCTTAAATATGTCCGCCATGGTTACCGATATCGTGAAAATGCTCCAGTCGGCGATCAAGAAGAATGTCACCGTCGAGCTTTGCCTGACTGACGATGTACCGGAGATACTCGGGGATACCAGCCAGATCCAGCAGATCGTCATGAACCTGATTATCAATGCGGCCGAAGCTATCGGTGAAGCCAATGGCACTATCAGGATCGCTTTGACATCACCCCGTCTCACCGGCGAGCGAGCAGAACATGACTTCCTCAGTCGAGAGATTCCCGCCGGCTCATACGCCTGCCTGGAGGTGTCCGATAACGGATGCGGCATGAATCCGGACACTCAGAAACGGATCTTTGAGCCCTTCTACACGACCAAATTCACCGGTCGCGGGTTGGGCATGTCGGCCGGTCGCGGGTTGGGCATGTCGGCCATTCTCGGTATCATCAAGTCTCACGATGGCGCGCTACAGCTGGCTAGTACCCCCGGCATCGGGACGACCTTTAAAACCTACTTTCCGCTTATCAGTGATGTGGTACCGGTCACGACGCCGACTCCATCGCTTGAGATCGCTGAAATGGGCAGTGGCTGCGTTTTGCTGGTAGACGACGAAGAGACGCTGCGAACCATCGGCGCCGAACTGCTCGAATCGATGGGCTTCACCGTCATATCCGCTACCAACGGACGTGAAGCGTTGGAAATCTACCGCCAGCGGCCGTCAGACATTGATATCCTGCTCCTGGATCTGATTATGCCGGAGATGGGGGGGATCGCCACCTACCATGAAATCCGGAAAATATCACCGGACGTTCCCCTGATCGTCTGCAGCGGCTACGGCGTCGAAGAGGTCCTCGACAGTATCGGCAACGACCCCTGTGCCGGATTTGTTCAAAAGCCGTACCGGCCGGGCGAGTTACAGTCCGTACTGACCGCCTTCATACACAAAAGCCGGGCGATACGCGCAGCTGCGTGACGACCGATAAATTCCTCCTCCCGTTATCCTTCTCGTTTTAAATTTAGTTGGTCACGTCAATGTGTGGATGGCAAGAGATACCCACTGAAAACCTTAAAGGCGATCAAGACAGAACGTTGCCGCCCTTAATTGGGCTTTTGTGGCTAAAACTTCCGCTTGAATCCACATAATAATTACGAGATAATGTGTATAAAAATTACGAATGAGGTGCATCATGCTTGCTAGGACGAACGTAATCATAGATACCGACCTGCTGGATGAGGCTGGGAGATTGACCGGGATCAAGACGAAAAAAGATGTCATTGTATGTGCGTTGCAAGAGCTGATTAAACAGCGCAGCCGGAAACGCCTGCTTGCCATCCGCCATGCAGGGCTTTGGCAAGGCGATTTAAACGAACTTCGAGCAAGCCGCCATGATCTTGCTTGACACCAGCGCCCTGATTGAGTTTCTGAACCGTACCGGCTCTCGATATGACACAACGATTGAAACACTTATTTCAAGCGATGCCGTACTTGCCGTTGCGGATATGACGCTTACCGAGGTACTGCAGGGCATTCGGAGCGAGCGGGACTACCGCGAGGTACGCGCTTCACTCATAACGTTTCCAGTACTTTCCCTTACAGATCATACTTCCTACATCAAGGCAGCCGATATGTACCGGGCCTGCAGAGCCAAAGGATTGACCATCCGCAGCACCGTTGATCTACTGATAGCGCAGACCGCCATAGAAAACAGCGCCGAACTGTTACACAACGACCGCGACTTCGAAGCTCTCGCCACGGTTTCATCGCTCAAACTTTACCCCTGCTGACTTTTTAGACTACACGTGCTTTTTGTTTTGATCAGTACGCATCTGTTCGTCACATCAAAACCTGATTTCGTCGCAAAGGCCGCCATGTGGGGCATTTTGATTTTTTTTCATTACACTGCGCCAGTTATTGATTTCATTAGCTCAACAGCCATCTGCACATGATCATGCAACGCCTGAACATCATTTCGCAAGGCTGGCCGGTCAAGCGGCTCGTCCAGTGCCTCCAATGGTTCGTAGCGCAAGTGTGCGGCAAATGGATTGAGCATGATCATTGGTTTGAACTTCTCATTTCAGCCTGGTCAATGTGATTCATACAGTGTTCTCCCTTCACGCAATGCATGGGAAACGACATGGTTCCTGACATCTTTCCACTCTTCAATCTCCTGAGGAGTGAACACCAGAAAGTCCATGGGAATAAAATAATCACCCAGTATGCTTCTCATACGAGTCATTTCCGCCCGTCGGCTGCGCTGGGCATTGAATGGCCCTTCCTCGACAATCAGAAAATCAAGATCGGAATCGGCACGCGCCGTGCCGTGCGCATGGGAACCGAACAGGATGATTTTGCGGGGGTTTGCTTCCCGTACAAGCAAGTCGGTCATTTCTTGCAAGAGCTTTTCAGTTATCTGGAGCATATAAATCCCCCCAATTACCAGTAGGAAGGGCAAAGCGAAGTGTGCCCATCAGAATTGCCGCCATTTAGACGCCCGTTCCCAGCCGCACGAGAACCGGCTGCAATGCGCCAAGTTTCTCAATCGATGCCTTCAATTCAGCCAGCGCCTGCTCGTCAAAATACTTGCGCGGCTGGTCAGAGTCGGGCTGCAGATCCGCAATGTTCAGGTCATACAGCTTTCCCTTTTCATACGTGACTGGTATCGAAGCCGCCATGTCAATTCACCTCGAAGCTTGATGGTGAAAATGTCGCAATAGTATTCAAAAATCAAATCATTAGCAATCTGAAAAGGAGATGGCTCACGCGGAATCCGGACAAGGTGGTGCGTGGTGATTACGTTCTGTTCCGGCACAAAGAACTTTCCGACCGCATGGGGATGAAAAAGTCCGAAGATGTCGTGAAAATTCTCGGCTGCAACGAAGGGGATCTGCTCACCGTCGATTCGGAGAAGAAGTTCTACTGCAACGGTGAATACCTGTTCAGGGCAAAAGACATCTCCCTGAAGGGTGAACCACTGTAACACTTTATCTTCAATGGGTCTGTGCCTTACGGATTATTGTCTTGACTAAAGGGTCCACAAAACTGGTGTGAGTCATGGATGCATATTTTTTGGTTGAAAGCCCTCCTTCAAAACCACCCGGTCAAACCTCAAGCAAACGGTTAATTACTTTCTTTTACGGTCAGTCAGTAGCAGGTATTCATACGTGCCCCAAAATAATCTGGCTGACCAGCCGGGTGTCTCTTCCGTCATCTGCTGACCTGAAAGTTATCAACTTCAGGTCAGCATAGCGGGAAGATCGGTGGGAAGATAGATGGTGTAAGGTTGACGGTTACATGACGGCGATGGAAAGGATCTTTGGGTGTGACAATGCAGAACAAAGCCAATTGGGGTAGGAAAGTGTGACGCTATACAGAAGTAACGGTGCTATCTATCTTGACGTGCAGTGCTTAATAAACCATGTAGTTGGTCAAGCAAATAATCCATAGTGCATGAAAAGCCCCATGACCAGGGGTGGGCAGGGGGCCTGAAATGGTTGAGAACAATTAAAATGCGGATAGTTGCAAACAACTGATGTTGGCAAACTACCTCTGTATTATGCTTTGACTATTATTACTCGAACTGGAAGACATATTTTCGATGCTCTCTATTTTAGCATATGGACCGTAAGGAATACCGGAACCAGGAAACGTAAAAGTTGCAAGGTTAGCTTGGCGTGCCAGTGGGACATAATTGGGAGCGGCCTTAGCGATAGCCGCCTTTACCGCCATTACAATCAAGTCTGCAAATGGGTTACCGGTACTTGTGTTTTGTGGAACGTAAACCATCTTCTGGTTGTGCTCCCAAAGCACTTCACCTGTTTTGCCAGCTTTTATGATGTATGAGATATCGACCGTCACCTGGGTAGTCAAAATCATATATGCCGCATCCCATTGGTTAATTGTCACATATAGCACTGAATCTGCACCAAAAAGATTCGCAACTTTCTCTACTGGTGCGCTATGAACAAGGTTTGAATCTGACAAACCATCATCTTCTAGCATCCTTTTAACGAGGTTGACAGGGAATACGTAGTATCCATTTTCAGCCAAAGGAACTGATATTGTAGATAAGAAATAATCAGGTGCAGTAATTTCTACGCTACGGTTGACGACAGGTACCACTAATATTGAACTGGGTTTAGAAGCATTGAACTTTGTGTAATCCTTTGGTTGTGTTGTTACGCATCCCGTCAATAGAATAACTACTGAAATTAAAATCAATAATTTGGTCATTGGGGCGCCCCTTGAGTCTGCACTGGAAGTGCCTCTATTGTAATTGGCTTTTTATTTTTGTTAGTTTGTTTCTGAGCATTTGCAGTCATCTTCGTCATTAATATCCGAGATTCTGGCCATTTGTCATGTTCTTTCTGAAAATAGAGTAGGCTTTCCTGAGTCTTACCGCTTTCATAGAGTACAAAGCCATATTCAGCATAAATACCTGGCGGGACTCTGCCGGACTCGTCGCCCTCTTCAATGGTGTTTTTAAGGTCCTCTACAAACTGTTCGTATTCAGCTGGATTTTTATAGTGATCATAAAGTTTTTGATCATAATTGTTCCAGGCATATTTAGTGGTAGGTGCACAACCTGTTGCCAATAACATTGAAAAGAGAAACATCCATACACTCACTTTCTTCATTAAAATCTCCTGTCATCGAACCGTTATAGTTTTCAATTCACTTTCCACAAAAATATTCTGTTCATATACAACTTGTCCGTTATCAGAAATTGTCACACGATGCGTACCTGGTTCGATGGTCAACGTCTTTGTGTCGCCACTATATACAGCGGCCTTACCCACATTGAGTCCATCAATTAGTAAGTCAGCTGTTGCAGAAGCTCCTTTAATAGCTAAACTCGGGCGTGCATCAACTGACATTACTGAGGTGGAAGGCATTGAGCAGCCAAAGATAAATAATAGAAATATTAAAAAATAATATTTTTTCATTTTCTTACCTCTTCAACGAAAATTTTATCTGCCTTTAAAGCCGTTGTAGTTCCATTAATAACTTCACAAATGGAACCCTCATTATTCTCATTATCACCAAAAAATGAAGCAATGCGGATTTCAGCTATTTTTTTGGCTGGAAGGTGCATTTCGAATCCGGACTGTTTACTTTTGACAACTGCCCCTTGCTCCATGATTTGCAATACATCTCCAACTTTCAGTCCTTGTTTTTGACCACCGCTAATAAAAATATTTCCGTCCTGTATTTCCAGCACATCCGTTTTCCATTTTCGCTCATCTAAGGTTGACACTAATTTATCAAGCATGTCAGAAATAGCAGCAGATATTGCTCGATCATTAAGGGTCGCATCATATTCTGCACGACTTCCAAATCCCGCTATTTCTCCAGTTTCAGTATTCGCTTCACCTGTACCTGAGGCAGAATAGAAAGCTTGTCCAGTCCTGACATCAACCAATCTAGCTTCAACTTTTGCTCTAGCCGTTTGCACTTTAGTACTGGACAAAAAGCCTGATTTTCCTCCAACTGACCGTCCAAACTCTGTAACGGAACCAATAATCAGTGCGTCGACACCAACCAACTTAGCATCTCCACTTATTGACTGTTCTCGTTGAATTTTAGAGATATCCGTACGTTCAAAAACTACAAATTTATTAGACTTAATCAATTTTGCAGCAAGCATGTCAGATGCCTGTTTACCAATCCGATCATAATCTTGGTCTGTCATCAAGGAACGACCATAGTTAGACTCGTTACTAAATCTGGCAATCGCAACTTTACGCTTGTACAGTTTTGTAGTAGGTCGCTGCACAACGGCCTGTGCTTTAATCTGTTGAACTTTACTAACCGGAGATTCAACTTGTTCAGGAGGTGTTGAAACCGTGGCGCACCCCGTGAGTAAAAACAGTGCAATCCATAACATAATATTAAGATTACTAAACATTTTACCTCCTCCGTTTAAAACACTGCTGGCAGGGCAAGCATATGATATTTTGAACATTCTTAACAAAGTAAGGACTACCGACGTCCATTTACTTACATCTTTATGGAACCACAACATATGTGTTATTACCGCTTGCATCGATTTCTAACGTGTATCCAGTATAGGTATAAGTCAGTCGAGCTTTTGATCCGTTGCTGCCGGTAAACAGGAGTTGTCCTGACGTTGGAGTGCTCGAATATGTTGAAACGGTTAGAGGAGTAAGCGTTGTTACTGCAACATAACCGTTCACATGGTCGTAGTACGTACCACTTACGGACATTCTGTTACCGGTAAGAACAAAACTGAAATCCTTTGCCCAATATGTTCTGCTATTTGTGTCTTCAGTACGTACCACTGAAATATTCAGCGTTTTAGAAGAAGAGCCGCTGCTTATAGCAATGCTCCCGTTGAGAGTATAGGGCTGTGAACCAATTACACCTCGTAAATTGGAAAGTGACATATTGATACTTGTAATAGTGCCTGTTGAAGTGTTTGCTGCCCCACTGAATGTTACAGCACCTGATATTACCGGAGCAGATAAAGACTCTACGTATGAACTAAACGTTATCGTCCCTGAAAAAGCGCCCGATGAGTCATTACCATTAATAGTGAAACTTGCGGAACCACTATAGCCATAAATTGTGTCTTGTACAGTTACTGCAACAGTTTTTGCAACGTTCTTCGTGGCAATATTGACTACACTTTCTTCGAGAACTTTGGCTATTGATTGTATTTGTGGAGTCGCTTCTGATGTATTATCAACCTGTTTACCAAGTACACCCGCCGTTGCAATATTCTGGACACCCTGTACAGCATCAACTGATACTGCCTTTGCGTTGCTTGTCGTCACAGTTGCCTGAGAGGTACTACCCTTATAGCTTGCACTAATATCGGAACCTCCACCACCTCCGCCGCCACCACACCCAGCCAAACCTAATACAGCAACAACCAGCGTTCCTCTCAATAACCACATTTTCATTTCATGCTCTCCTTGTTCCCTCTGAATCTCCGCCTTGATGTCAGTCGGAGTCTTTTCATGTGCTACCAAAAGATGTGGGACTATACACAAAAGATCTCTAATGAACAAGTAAATTAATTAATTATGCATTTATATTCAATCTGAATTAAAATCATATACTTCTCAGAATTTCAGTCATCATGTCTCCATCTCAACAGAATGGTTTTAACTTTCTTTCCGGCTCTCTGCTACAGAACACACCTGTGATTGTTTCTCCACACATGCTCAAAAGGAGTATTCAAATATGCGTTTGCTTATAGCTCTTATTTTGTCAGTTCACTTTTTCGCCTTTGCCGCTCTGGCCAAATCCATTGAGAAGGTTAAGGTGCTGATGGGGCATGAGGAGGATCAAACTGCGATCGCATTTTCCGGCGATGGTTCATTCATGGCCACGGGAAGCGCCGACAAGACGGTTATCATCTGGGATGCTAAAACATTTCGGCAACTGAAGCACCTTACGGGTCATAGTGAAACCGTATGGGCCGCTGCATTTTCACCTGATGCTAAAACGCTGTATACCGGTGATAGCGACAAACGTGTTATTGCGTGGATGTTGCGAGCGGAGTGCAGAAATTGAAGTTTAAAGCCTATGGCAATGTTCGCAACATATCGGTTTCCCCGGACGGTCTTTCGATTGCAATAGCTGCAGAAGACAAGGTTTTGGCACTGTACAATCAAGAAGGCGAAAGGGTAAAAAAATTGAAGGGGCACAAAGAGGATGTGCGTTGTGTTGCATTTTCTCCTGACGGGACGAAAGTGGCCAGTGGATCACATGATAATTCTGTGATCATATGGGATCTTGCCACCGGCAAGGTTTTATCAATACTGAGAGGTCATACGAATAACATTATGAGCGTTTCGTTTACTCCAGATGGCAAGAAAATTATTTCAGCCGGCCAGGATAATCTTGTCATAGCCTGGGACGCGTCGAGTGGAGAACAGCTCCATATCCTCAATGACCATGGTGGTTCGGTCAGGGGGATTACCTTTGCAGGTGGAAAGATGATAAGCGTTGACAGCAGAACCAGCGTCACATTTGCATTTGGCATCCCCGTCAAGCAGGATTCGGGGAACTCCTGCAAGCTGATTGTATGGGATATGTCGAAATGGAAAGCCGAGAGTAAGGTTAACTCCGACTGTGAAGCCAATGACCTCGCTTCAAACGGTACATTTATCGGAGTTGCAGCAAAATCAACCAGTATATTCAAAGCACTTTAGTTCCATCGTACGGATAATTATCTTCGCGGCGGATTACTTTCTTTTTGACTTTCAGCACCCCTGTCTGCTACAAACTTCACCACAATTGTTTCACCAGACCGATATGGTGCCGTGCCTCGCAATGCACGGGTAAAAGGGAAGAGGGTGTGACTCCCTCGCTGTCCCGCAACTGTAAACAGGCGATGAACACCGCGATAT
Source organism: Desulfuromonadales bacterium (assembly GCA_013349325.1). Lineage (GTDB taxonomy): Bacteria > Desulfobacterota > Desulfuromonadia > Geobacterales > Pseudopelobacteraceae > JACRCG01. The sequence goes on along the minus strand of DUZX01000010.1, from coordinate 83,045 downwards.
ACCACTGGATTTTTTCCGGGAAGGCGCGGTTAGTAAGATGACCCTGAAGCCAGGAAACCTGCCATGCCGATGTTAGTTTTGGACCTCCGTGGAACGAGGGGCCGAAGCCTGATCGTATCTGATTACCCGGTTTTCGAGCCCCTGTCCCCTTTTTTGGACCGGGGCTTTTTTGTGTGGAGACGCGTATGGCACAGATCATTTTTGTTACCGGCGGAGCGCGCAGCGGCAAAAGCAGCTTTGCCGAGAATCGGGCCGCTGAATTTGGTGAGAACCTCGGCTATCTGGCAACCGCCCGGGCGCTGGACGGCGAGATGGAAGAGCGCGTCAAACAGCATCAACAGCGTCGCGGCGCTGAATGGCACACCACCGAGGAACCGATCCGTCTGGCAGCGGCGCTGGCTGGCTGTGATGGCCGGCATCAGGTTATTCTGGTCGATTGCGTGACACTCTGGCTTTCGAATCTGATGTTCTTCTATGAAGATTCTGCAAAACCGTGCGAAGCGCCGATTGACGCGGATCTGCAGGCTTTGGAGAGTACCCTGCAGCGAATGGTGACGCCGGTAATTCTGGTCAGTAACGAGGTCGGCATGGGGATTGTGCCGGAGAATAAGCTGGCACGGCAGTTTCGCGACATCGCCGGCAGAACCAACCAGTTTCTGGCGGCCCTGGCGGATGAAGTACATGTTGTCATCAGCGGGATTCCATTACAGTTAAAATAAGTCGCGAAGGGAGCATTTTATGGACATCCTCAAGGATACGCTGGCGCGGATCAAGCCGGTTAACCCGGAACTGCTGCAGCAGACACAAAACAGACTGGACAACAAAACCAAGCCGCCCGGATCGCTGGGGCGGCTGGAGGAATTTGCCTGTCGTGTTGCAGCCATCAGTGGTAGCGTCGATCCGGATATTTCCAAAAAGGTAATTTACACCTTCGCCGGCGACCACGGCATCACCGAAGAGGGTGTTTCACTCTATCCGCGTGAAGTCACCACCCAGATGGTGCTCAACTTCCTGGCCGGCGGCGCCGGGGTCAACGTGCTGGCCCGCCATGCCGGCGCAGAAGTACGTGTCGTTGATGTCGGCGTTGATTTTGATTTCAAGGATGCGCCCGGCTTGATCAATCGCAAAATCGCCTACGGCACACAGAACTTCACCGCTAAGCCGGCCATGACCGCTGATGAAACCCTGGCCGCCCTGCAGGTCGGTATCGAACTGGCCAACCACTGCAAAGTGGAAGGGGTGGGACTGATCGGAACCGGCGAGATGGGGATCGGCAACACCTCGCCGTCATCGGCCATCATTGCGGCCATCGCCGGTAAAACCGTGACGGAAGTCACCCATCGCGGCACCGGAATTTCGGATGCTTCACTCGTAAACAAGATTCGCGTCATCACGAAAGGGTTGGAGCTCAACAAACCTGATCCAGGCGACCCTCTGGATGTGCTGGCCAAGGTCGGCGGCTTTGAAATCGCCGCCATAGCCGGACTGGTACTGGGGTGCGCCGCCAATTCGATTCCGGTGGTCATCGACGGCTTTATCTCCACCGCCGGTGCCCTGATCGCCAGCGAACTGCATCCCAACGTGCGCGACTACATCTTCGCCGCCCATCAGTCGGTGGAAGTCGGACACCACGTTATGCTGGAGCGGATCGGCCTGGAGCCGATTCTCGATCTGCATCTGCGTCTCGGCGAGGGAACCGGTGCGGCACTGGCCATGACGCTGATCGAAGCCGGCATAAAGGTGCTGAAAGAGATGGCAACCTTTGAACAAGCCGGGGTTTCGCACTGATCGTGTCATGCGCCTCTATCTGATAGCCCTGCAATTTTTGACGATCATCCCGCTCCCCTTCGACACCCGCTGTCAGAAGGATGATCTGGGGCGCTCGACGGCACTCTTTCCGCTGGTCGGCCTGACGATCGGGGCTCTGCTGGCCGGGCTGAACTGGTTGCTGGCTCCCTGGCTGGCGCGACCGCTCTGCGACGCCCTGCTGGTTACCGCCCTGGCGGCTGTGACCGGCGGTCTGCATCTGGATGGCCTGGCTGATGTCTGTGACGGCCTGGCGGCCCGTGGCGGACGCGAGCGTTTTCTGGCGGTCATGAAAGATTCACAGGTGGGGGCCATCGGCGCGGTCGGGCTGGTACTGGGATTGCTGCTGAAGTGGCAGGCGCTTGTGGCACTACCGATTGATTTCAAATGGCAGGCGCTGCTGCTCTTCCCGGCTCTGGCCCGCTTCGGGCAGGTGCTGATGATGACCAGAGCCCGCCATGCCCGCCAGGATGGCCTTGGAATTATTTTCGTGCAGGGGACCAGCACCTCTGGACTGGCGTTTTCTTTATGCACAACCGCTACGGCCAGCTTTTTTCTGCTCGGTGCAGACGGCATCATCGTCCTGACAACAGTCTGTCTGCTGACCGCTGCCGGTCGGCTCTTTTTTCAACACCGCTTGGGAGGCATAACCGGCGATACACTCGGTTGTATGAACGAACTGAATGAAATTCTGGCCCTGACAGGTATCTCGATAGCAACGCAGCTCACTTTCTCATAACACAAGGAAACCACTCACATGCTCACCCAGATTGAATCCGCCCGCCAGGGCATCCTGACCCCCCAGATGGCCGCCGTCGCGACCAAAGAAGAGCTCAGTAACGAGTACGTCCTGCAGATGACCGCCGAGGGGAAAATCGTCATCCCCTGGAACCACAACCGTAAACCGACGCGCATTGCCGGCATCGGCAAAGGGCTCTCCACCAAGGTGAACGCCTCGATCGGCACCTCCTCCGATATCATCGATTACCAGGCCGAGATTAATAAAGCGCTGGCGGCTCAGGAATCGGGCGCAGACACGCTGATGGAGTTGTCGGTCGGCGGCGACCTGGACCGGGTGCGGCGTGAAGTCATCGCCGCAGTTGATCTGCCGGTCGGCAATGTGCCACTCTATCAGGCTTTCTGTGAGGCAGCCCGTAAATACGGCGATCCCAACAAACTCGACGAAGAGATGCTCTTTGACATCATTGAGCGGCAGTGCGCCGACGGCATGGCTTTTATGGCGGTACACTGCGGCATTAACCTCTGCACCATCGAGCGCCTGCGCAAACAGGGCTACCGTTATGGTGGCCTGGTCAGTAAAGGTGGTGTCTCGATGGTAGCCTGGATGATGGCCAACAACCGTGAAAACCCGCTCTACGAACACTTTGACCGCGTGGTCGGCATTCTCAAAAAGTACGATACCGTGCTCTCGCTCGGCAATGGACTGCGGGCCGGCGCCATCCACGACTCTTCCGATCGGGCCCAGATTCAGGAGCTGCTCTTCAACTGCGAACTGGCCGAACTTGGTCGCGACATGGGCTGCCAGATGCTGGTGGAAGGGCCGGGACATGTGCCGCTGGACGAGATCGAGGGGAACATCCAGCTGCAGAAACGCATGAGCGGCGGCGCCCCCTACTATATGCTCGGTCCGATCGCCACCGATGTCGCCCCCGGCTTCGACCACATTACCGCTGCTATCGGCGCGGCCCAATCCAGCCGCTTCGGTGCTGACCTGATCTGCTACATCACACCGGCCGAGCATCTGGCACTTCCTAATGAAGATGATGTCCGCATGGGGGTCAAGGCGGCCAAAATCGCAGCCTACATTGGCGATATGAACAAATATCCCGAGAAAGGGCGTCTGCGCGACAAAGAGATGTCCAAGGCCCGCCGCGATCTGAAATGGGAGCGGCAATTCGAACTGGCGCTCTACCCCGAAGATGCCCGTGCCATCCGTGCCAGCAGAACTCCTGAAGATGAAGATACCTGCACCATGTGCGGAGATTTTTGCGCCTCGCGCGGGGCCGGTAAGCTCTTTGCCGGAGATTTGAAGGGCGATAAAATTTGACACGAATCCTCCCCTCCGACAACAGCTATAAAACCTTCTGCGATCTGGTCGGTGGCTACCGCATGTTCTGCGTTATGAACGAAGCGGTTCGGTCGGGTGTTATCGACCGGTTGGAGGAGCGGGAATGCAGCTGCAATGAGCTGCTGCAGGCGACCGCACTGCAACCTGAGGAGGGGCGGCGCTTTATTGAACTGCTGCTGAACGTCGGCCTGCTGGAGCAGTATGACAATCAGCTGTACCTGTCACGCTTCAGCCGCAGCTTTCTGAGCCGGACCAGCGCCACCAGCCAGCGGCATGTGCTGGAGTTTGAACCGACCTTGATCGAGACATGGCGCCAGCTGGGGAGCGTCCTGCAGCAGGGACAGGGCGCGCTGATTCGTGAGAAATCGGAGGATGACTACCGCAAACAACTGCAGCTCTACCAACAGGCCATGGCGGAGGCGGCGCAGGTCCGTTGCCGCGAGTTGTGGGATGCCGTCACGCTGCTGCCGGAGCAGGGTCTCATCATTGATATCGGTGCCGGAAACGGCAGCTATCTGCGCGAGTTTTTGCAGCGCCACCCGCAATGGCAGGCGCTGGCCTGCGACCTGCCGGATGTCTGTGACGGGATGGCGCCTCAGCCCACCCCTCAGAATCTGAAGATCCACCCCTGCAATATCCTTAATCAGCAGGAGCTGGCCGAACTCGTCGCGAACCATCGCGGCAGCGCCGACCTGCTGCTGTTCTCGAATCTCTGCCACTGCTACGGCCCGCTGGAAAATGCTGAACTGCTGCTGCAGACTGCGGAATTGCTGAAGCGGGACGGACTGCTGGTCGTGCATGATTTTTTCCGGGATGCCAACAGTTTCGGGGCACTCTACGACCTGCATATGCTGGCTAACACCTGGAACGGACGCTGTTATACCACCTCCGAGACCGCTGATCTGCTGCAGAGTGCCGGATTCATTCATTCCGCAATCATCGAACTTCCATCCCGCTCGCTGGCCATGATCGCCACCCGTACACACCCCTATCAAGCACCAACATCACTGCGTGCTCTTCAAAACTACGCCATCAATCACGGCTTCTTCGCCGCCGTCGAACTTGATCCATCCTCCATCCGCTGTGAAGCCTGGGTGCGCGCTAAATGTGCCTACGGCTGTCCGCTATACGGCAAACGTTGGAGTTGTCCTCCGCACTCCATGGACCAGGCCGGCTTCAAGGAGCTGCTGGGATCATATTCCCGCGCGCTGCTGGTGGCCGGTCAGCCGCCGCTGCGCGACTTTCAGCAGAATCTGCTTGATCTGGAACGGGAAGCATTTCTGGCCGGTTTCAAAAAAGCACTGATCTTCAGCGGTGGTCCCTGTTGTTGGTGCGAAAACTGTGACGATCAGCAGTGCCGTTTTCCGGAGAAGCGCCGTCCGTCACTGGAGTCGTGCGGCTGCGATGTCTTTGCCCTGGCGGAACAGTGCGGCATTCCGGTCGCTCCGCTGCGTAACAGAGATGATTTTGTGCAGTATTTCGGCCTGTTGCTGGTAGATTGAGTTCTCCCATGAAAATCGTTATCGTCGAAAATCCCCGTCCGTTGACTATCGAGCATTACAATGATGTCGCCAATGCGCCGCTCTCGGCCAGCCTGAACAGCGGCTATGCGCTGGCTATCGCCCGTCAGGCCGGTTGGGATACTGCCCATCTGGACTTCAGCACTAGCGGTGACATCGCCTCCGCTAGTGCAGCCCGCATCCTGGCCGAGGATGCCGATATCGTCCTGTTTCACTGGGTCTACGCCTGGGGTCATGAGGAGCTGCTTCGGACAACCATCACGCAACTACGAAACGAAAGTCGCACCAGAATAGGCGCTTTTGGCCTGTTTCCGACCCTCTCTTGCAACCGTCTCTTACAGTATGCCCCGCAGCTCGATTTCATCCTGGCCGGAGAATTTGAGGATTCGCTGAATGCACTTCTGCGGCACTTCGAGAAAGAGCATGCGATTGCAGCTCTACCGGGTGTTGTTATTCGCGGTCGAGCGTTCGTACCACGCCCTTTGATCGAAGATCTCTCCACACTGCCGATCCCGGATGACACCGGAGCCAACTGCAGCTATCCCAGCCTGAACATCGCCGCCAGTCGCGGCTGTTTCGGTGAATGTAGTTTCTGTTTTATCCATCGCTACTACGGCTGTAGCCGTCGCCGGACACGGGACCTCCCCTCGCTGGAACGGGAACTGGAGGTCCGCTTGGCGCGGCGCGATATACAGAGCCTCTATTTTATCGATCCAACCTTTATCGGACGGGGAGAGAGCGAGCGGAACCGAGCGCTTCAGATCGGACAGATGGCGCAGCGCCTTGCGCTTCCGTTCGGTTTCGAGGCGCGCGTGGACTGCATTGACGAGCAGTTGATGACAGCACTGACGCTACATGGCGCTACATCCGTCTTTCTCGGCATTGAATCCGGGTGTGATTCTGTACTGAAGCGCATCGATAAACGCATCACGACCGATCAGATCCGCCAGGCCGTGCGGATAATCACGGAGAGCGGCCTGCACCTCAATCTAGGTTTCATCATGTTTGAACCGGATTCGACTCTGGCCGAACTGGAAGCGAACTACCGCTTTCTGGAAGAGTTGGGCGTACTGAGTGAACAGGAGCTGACCGCCAACCTGCTCTACCACAACCAGATTGTGCTGTTCGGCTCGTCAGCCTGGGAGAGCTTTGAAAAGCAGGGGCGCCTGCTGTTGGATGAGCGCCTACCGTTTGAGGCCCGCTGCCGGTTTCGCGACGAGCGGGTGGCGTCGGTCTGCGAAGCGATGGGGCGGCTGACGTCCGTCTATTTCAGAGCGATGGATGCCAACCGACCGGCAATGCCTGATTCAGCAACCCGCTGCACCACGGTGCAGCAGTGCCTTCAACCCGGTATGGGCAGTAGCATCAACGAACTTATCAAAAATGCCTTTCAGGACCTCTGCCGTGCCGCTCACAGCGGCTCCCCGAAGCGTATCTCTCAGGTAGAACACGAATATGCAGAACGCCTGCACAACATCCCTGTAATGTAGTCTGGATTTTATCGTGACATCGACCACACTTTATGGCATTGTCCCGGCATTATGAGATTCAGCTTATCTTACGAGGATCCGGAATGACGCAGCCATCGTCAGTAAAAAGCAAAAAATCAGCGCCGGTGCCGTCACTCAATGAACGCCGTGCCGCAGATACCGTCAATCGCCAGATGCGGGCGGTGCTTGATTCGGCGACTGAATTATCCATCATAGCAACTGATACGAAGGGTACTATTACCATCTTCAGTCGCGGAGCCCAGAAAATGCTGGGATACAGCGGTGCTGAAGTAATCGGAAAACATAACCCGCTTCTTTTTCATCTTGAATCCGAGATTACAGCTCGCGCAGAGCTGCTCAGCCATGAATGCGGAGAGACGATTTCCGGTTTTGCCGTCTTCATAAAACAGACGGAAAGCCCTAACTCCGAACAGCACGAATGGACCTATTGCTGCAAGGATGGCCGCCGGATCCTCGTGTATCTGACGGTAACAGTTATTCGTGACGCACAGGGCACGGCCAGCGGCTACCTGGGTGTTGCCGAGGATATTACCGGACGCAAGGCCGCCGAACGGCAGCTCAAGGAGAGTCAGGAGCTCTTGAGCACCATCATCAACGCCCTGCCCAATCCACTCTTTTACAAGAATGAAGCCGGAATATACGTTGATTGCAACCAGGCCTTCTGCAATTTTCTGGGGCTCCCCAAAGAGCGGATCATCGGAGCGACTGTCCATGACGTGGCTCCTTCAGACCTGGCTGACGTGTACCATCAAGCCGATCTCGACCTGATGGAGCATCGCGGAACCCAGACCTACGAGTCCGAAGTCCGCTACGCTGATGGCACCCTGCATGACGTGCTTTTTTACAAGTCGGCTATCGTTCGGCCGAACGGAACCGTGCGCGGCATGGTCGGCATCATGCTGGACATCAGTGATCGGAAGCGTTCCGAGCGGGAACGGGAAACACTAGAACAGAGACTTTTCCAGACACAGAAACTTGAGTCGATCGGCCGACTGGCGGGTGGCGTGGCACACGATTTCAACAACCTGCTTACCCCGATCATGGGTTATTCTGAGATGCTGCGTAAATCCTGCGGCTGTGATGAACGCAATAAGGAACGACTTGACGGCATTCTTGAAGCGGCCCGCTCGGCGAGGGATCTGACCCGCCAGCTGCTGGCCTACAGCCGTAAACAGGCTCTTGAAATGAAGGTATTTGATCTCAACGAAGTTATCGATTCATTTGCTTCGGTGCTGCAGCGGACGGTGCGTGAGAATGTCACTATCTCGCTGAGCCTCGATCCCGACAGTTTCTATATCCACGCCGACAAAGTGCAGCTGGAGCAGATCCTGATGAATCTGGCCGTTAATGCCCAGGATGCCATGCCGAACGGTGGCCATCTACTCTTTGAGACGTCAGAGGTTACGCTGGACGCAACTGACGCCGAACGCTACGGGCTGATACCCGCCCGTTACGTACTGCTGTCCGTCAGCGATACCGGCTGCGGTATGCCTGAAACGGTGCGCACACAGATTTTCGAACCGTTCTATACAACCAAGGATATCGGTCTCGGGACCGGCCTCGGGCTTGCGACCGTCTTCGGAATTATCAAGCAGCATGGTGGGCATATTCTGGTCTATAGCGAGACGGGGCACGGTACAACCTTTAAACTGTACTTTCCCCGCCTTGAAGATCACCTGTCTACAGCGTCCGTCAATGGGCTGGAGGAGCCCTGGCCGCCGCGCCACAATGCCACGATCCTGCTGGTGGAGGATAACCTTCCGGTTCGCAAAATGACGCACGAATTGCTTCAGGAATATGGCTACAAGGTTCTGACGGCTGGTGATCCGGATGAAGCTATCAGATTGTTTGAGGAACACAGGGGTAACGTCGATCTTCTTCTGAGCGACGTGATCATGCCTGGCATGGACGGGCCTCTCTTTTATCGGAGGTTGCTGGCGCAGAAAGCCGATTTGAAAGTTCTCTACATGTCCGGCTACACCGAAAATGTCATCAAGCTGCAGGGACTGATTGACGAGATCCCACCGTATATCCAAAAACCATTCACGGCGCAGTCGCTCTTAAAAAAGGTCGATGATGTTATCGGCCCTCGCAAGAAACCAAAAAAACGTACACGCTGAAGTTTTTCAGGGGTCATACATGACACCGCACACCCGCATATACCTTATCCGTCACGGCCAGGTGGCCGGTTTCGACCAGCCTCGCTATAATGGTCAGGCAGATGTAGCCCTGACCGGTCTGGGGATTGAACAGTATCATGGGCTTAAAGAGCGTTTGGCCGATGTGCCGCTCACGGCCTGCTACAGTAGTGACCTCTCACGATGCACGATCGGCGCAGAGATCATCTGCCGTGAGACCGGACTGCTACCGGTACTGCGTCCAGCGCTGCGTGAGCTTAATATCGGGGTCTGGGAAGGGTTACCCTGGCTGGAGATCAAAGCGAACTGGCCGGAGGAGTGGCAGGCGCGAATGGCCGAGCTGGTTAACTATCGGGTACCGCAGGGAGAAAATCTGCTGGATGTGGAAGCGCGGGTCATGCCGGTAATCAGCGAGATTGTAGAGCAGCATAAAGGTGAGCAGGTGCTGGTGGTTGCACATGGCGGCGTCAACCGCATCGTGCTCTTGAACGCCATCGGAGCGCCGTTAGCCGGTATGTTCAACATAGAGCAGAATTACGGCTGCCTGAATATCATCGATTATTATGATGATGGCCGGGCCACGGTTAAACTGTTGAACGAGCAACTGCCGCTCAAGCGGGGATAAGGAACCACAGATTATGATGAAACGCCCTAAAACGGTCGTACTTCCGTCGGCGGCTCAGGCGGCAGAGCTGGTCAAAAAGATGCGTGGCGCCATTGACAGTAACGAGAATTATCGCTCAAAATCACTCCGCATCAATGGAGCCATCTGTGCAAAGTGCGGCCGAGAATTTGATCAGGCCAGCATTAATCTGCTGACGGTTCATCATAAGGATGGCAACCACAACTATAACCCTCCCGATGGCTCAAACTGGGAGAATCTCTGCACGCATTGCCATGATGATGAACATTCGCGCGGCGTGCTGGGGGAGTATCTTTCCAAGTCTACCTGAAATTGAGGTAGATCAGCCGTGCAACCAGCGCCAGTACCATGGTTATGAACACCGGTCGGATAAAGGCTGTACCGCGTGTGATAACCAGCTTTGATCCGACTCTGGCTCCCAGAAACTGTCCGACCCCCATGACAATCCCTTCGGTAAATTTCACCTGCCCGACAGCCAGAAAGAATATCAGTGCCACAAAGTTGCTGGTAAAGTTCATGACCTTGGTGGTGGCGGTCGCCCGCAGCATGGAACAGCCCAGAAGCAGCATCAGCGCCATAGTCCAGAACGAGCCGGTGCCCGGTCCGAAAAAACCGTCATAAAATCCGATCGAAAGGCCGAATAGCAGGTAGAACAGCCATGGATTCAGTCTGGCATGGGAATCTTCGGCGCCCAGACGCGGTGAAAGCAGGGTATAGATGGCAATGGCGGCCAGCAGCCATGGAATCAGCTGCTTGAGCAGTGTTGCATCGATAAGCTGTACCGCCCAGACCCCAAGCGTGGCTCCAGCTGCTGTCCAGAGGATGCCCGGCCAGCAATCACCGATTTTTATGGTTCCTGCCCGTACGAAGTGCAGCATGGCGCTGCCGGAACCGAAGCTGGCCTGAAGTTTGTTTGTGCCAAGCGCAACCTGCGGCGGCAGACCGATACCCATCAGCACCGGGACCGTGATCAGTCCTCCGCCACCGGCGATGGAGTCTACCAGACCGGCGACAAATGCAGCTGCAAAGAGGAGTGGCAAGAGAGTTATAGACACTGGTCGGCCCCATGTACGAAATACAATTCAAGCCAAAAAACTTTCTTTTTGGCAGGTGCTCTGCTACGGTAACGCCTCAGCCGGGAGGTAGTGATGAGTCGGACAGGGTTATTGATCATCTGGATGCTGTTAATGCCGGTTGCGTCTTCAGCAGCTCATTTTTCTTTCAAAAATATTCAGAGCGGTGTGTATGCAGCGATTGCCGAACCGGGTTGTGCTGCTGAAAGCAATGCAATGATCGTAGTGACCCGCTATCAGGTTATTCTGGCGGGAGCCCATTTTACGCGGGATACGACCAGGGAGCTGCTCGACTTCATTAAAACGGTTACTCCGATACCGGTACGTTATATTATTCTTACTCATCATCACCGCGGATCCATCAATGTCGACCTAGATCTGCCGCGCAATATCGAAATCATTGTTTCAGGTCCCACCTGGAGCGCCCTTAAAAGCGAACCCCGCCAGATAGCGAATCCGGTAACCATTTTCGATCGATACCTCACCATAAAACGCGAATCAGTGCTGCTTGTTTTAAACGCTACTGAGCGCGCCCATACTACCGGAGATGTTTTTGTCTACCTCCCTGAGGAGGGAGTCCTTTTTACATCAGACCTTGTTTTTAACAGCGTCGTCGGTGCAATGGGGGAAGGAGCTTTCCGTAACTGGAGTAACACTCTGGAAATGCTGGTCAAAATCAACGCCCGTTCTGTCATTCCCGGCCTGGGAGCAGTAACAACAACAGACGGCATTGTACAATTCCAAACTTTTTTCCGCGCATTTACTACCGAAATTCTTCAGTACACCAACAAAGATATCCCCTTTGACACTGCTAAAAGTCGGTTTTCTTTGAAGCAGTACGAAAGCCTCCCCGGATTCAAGAGACATTTTGACCGCAATTTCAAACGTGCATATGATGAATTAAAGGCCTTGAAATAAAGCAGATCCGATTACAAATTGCCTTACGGCACAATCAAATTACTGTCTGAATAGATCAGTTTTTTATTCAGTACTACGATTATTTGTAACAAGAGGAACGAGTTCATGAGTATGTACCAGATCAACGCCGTAGTCCGGGATGCATCCAAGAGCTCTCAGGATACCGCCGGAGCCGCGAACGAACTGGCCACCATGGCGGAAGAGCTTAAACAGATCGTCTCACAGTTTAAAATGTAAACGGTGGGGCACACCCGCTACATCGCCTTTGACCATGTCAGTCGCCCCTCCAGCCAGCGGGATAGAGTGGTGAACGCATAGCAGAGAATGAAGTAAACTACGGCGATGAAGATAAATATTTCGGTAGGAAACGCCATGGTGCGGTTGTTGATCTGGGTGGCGACATGAGTCAGCTCTGAAACGCCGACTATGAAGGCCAGCGATGTATCCTTGATCAGCGATACGAACTGATTGACAAACGACGGAATCATGTTGCGCAATCCCTGCGGAAGAATGATGTAGAGCATTACCTGCCAGGAGGTCAGACCGGTCGAAACGGCCGCTTCGGTCTGCCCTTTGGGAATCCCCTCGATACCTGCAATAACGATGCGTGACATGTAGGCTGACGTAAATAGTGTCAGCGCCATGATGACGGTCGTGTTCTCAGCAACTTTCCCCAGCAGTGCCGGCATCAGAAAATACATCCAGAAGATAACCATCAGAAGCGGCATGCCGCGCACGAGATTGATAAAGGCCAATGCAGGATAACGCACGATCGAAAAACGCGATATGCTCAGCAGCGCCAGCAGCAGGCCGCCGAAAAAAGAGAGGATACAGGAAACAACGGCAAGATAGAGTGTCAGCCCGACCCCACCCAGTGGACCGTGCGGAAAGCGCCCGATCATGAAATAGGTGAAGTTATCGCTGATGACGGAAAAATCGAGCAACGGTTCCATGTCAGGCCGCCTTGTGAAGGTTAAGAACTTTTTCGTTATACATGTTGACCAGCACGGTAATAACGATTGAGAGGACAAGATAGACCATAGTTGCAGCGGTGAAGGCCTCAAAGCCTTTAAAGGTGTAGCTTTCCACCTGACGGGCCTGATAGGTCATCTCCATGACGCCGATGGTCATGGCCAGCGATGAGTTTTTGGCAAGATTGAGAAACTGGTTGATCAGCGGCGGGATCGTAATCCGCACCGCCTGAGGCAGGATAATGTATTGCATCGAACGCAGGTAGGAAAAACCGGCGCTGCGGGCCGCTTCCATTTGTTCTTTCGGAATCGAAAGCACACCGGAACGTATATCTTCGGCAATAAAGGCCGAGGTGTAGATAGTCAGGGCAGTGGCAGCCGCAGCAAATTCGAAGCCGTTAGTGTTAAGCCAGTCGTTTACCACCGACGGCAAAATTTTATAGGAACCGAAATACCAGAAAAATATCTGTACCAAAAGCGGAGTATTACGGAAAAACTCCAGATACGCATGTGCAATCCATCGGACTACGCGGTTATGCGACATGCGCATAACCGCGATTAAGAGCCCCAGGATAAACGCCAGCACAATCGACAAAGCCGACAGCTTCAGGGTAACGATCAGACCGGAAAGCAGCCATTCAAAATATTTACCGGACGTTATGATCGACCAGTCGAACGTGTAGGTGAGCATGTGAACCTTTTGAACTGAGGGTCAGATGGCAAAGGCCAGGATCAGGGGTCAAGGGGTCAAGGAAAAGTGCTGCCTTTTTGCCCCTTGCCCCTTGCCCCTTTATTTATCTGCGGCAATTTTGAAGTTCCTCTGCAGATGGAACTGAGTGCCCGGGCCGAACCATTTGTTAAAGATCTTGGCCGCTTCGCCGCTCTTTTCCATTTCCAGAATCGTCTTGTTTACAAAATTGACAAAATTGGTGTCACCCTTGCGCATACCGAGACCATACGGTTCATCGGATATCTGCAGTGCTGGTATCTCGAACTGAGACTTATTGGGTGCCTTGGCCAATATACCTGCCAGAATCGCTTCGTCGGTCGTAACTGCGGCAACTTTCCCCTGCTGCAGAGCCAGGAAGGCCTGTGGATAATCATCATACGAGAGTACGGTTGAAGTCGGGAGAGCTTTCTTGACGTTCTGCTCGGAAGTTGAGCCCTTGGCAGTCCCGATGCGTTTCCCTTCCAGATCCTTCAGACTCTTGACCGTTCCTTTTTTGGTGATGAACTTTTGACCGGTGAAAAAGTAGGTATGGCTGAAGTCGATAACCTTGGCCCGATCAGCATTCTTGGTCATGGTGGCGGCTATGATATCGATATGCCCCTCCTGCAACTGTGGCATGCGACTCGCGGAGGTCACCGGCTTCAACTCGACTTTTACCCCCATTTTTTTGGCGATGGCGTTGACGAAATCAATGTCATATCCGACGATCTGACGACTCTTTTCATCAACATAGCCGAAAGGAGGCAGAGAATCCTTGCAGCCAACCACCAGCACCCCTTTCTTCTTAACCTCTGCCAACGTATCGGCAGCCACTGCAGCCTTGACCGTAACCGTAACCAAAGCCGCCATCATCAACATCGTCAACAGTTTTTTCATCGTGTTTCCTCCTTTAGAGTGGTGGTGAAAAGTGGAGCTGAAGAACTACATCTGCATCGGCGTCAGAAGCTGGCGCAGAAACTGTTGCGCTCGAGGATGCTGCGGCCGGAGGAAGAACTCTTCGGGAGTGGCCTCCTCAAGGATAATGCCTTCGGCCATAAATGCCACCCGATGAGCAACCTCACGGGCAAAGCCCATCTCGTGAGTTACGACAACCATCGTCATGCCGGTAAGCGCCAGATCCTTCATAACCGCCAGCACTTCACCGATCATCTCGGGATCAAGGGCCGAAGTCGGTTCGTCGAACAGCATTATACGCGGTTTCATGGCCAGCGCACGGGCAATCGCCACCCGCTGCTGCTGTCCTCCTGACAGCTGCAACGGATAGGCATCCCGCTTCTCAGCCAGTCCCACGCGTGTCAGCAGCTGCATGGCCTGCTCTTCAGCCTCGGCTTTGGGGGTACTGCGAATTTTGATCGGTGCCAGAGTAATGTTACTGATTACGGAGAGATGGGGATAGAGGTTGAACTGCTGAAAAACAAAGCCGACTTCGGCCCGCAATTTATTGATATCGGTGTTTTTATCGGCGAGATCCTTGCCGTCTACTATCAGCGTACCGGAGCTAATCGGCTCCAGCTGGTTTACGGTGCGAATCAGGGTTGACTTGCCGGAACCGGAAGGGCCGCAGACGACCAGCACCTCCCCTGGCAGAACATGCAGGTTGATATCGTTGAGGACGTGCAGACTCTTAAACCACTTATGCACACCAGAGAAGGTGATCATCGGATCTCCTGAAAAACAAACGGCGTTCGCTTATACTACCGCTTTTACCATACTACCTGTGAAATATGAACTGTTTTTCGATGAGAACTAGATCAAGGGGTGGAACAGAAAAACTACGGCAATCACAACTCTGCCGCAGCTTTCCGCATTTCCCACCCCTTCCGACTCCTGACGTTACGCCTGTCCTCCAGCTTTTGATTGTTCAAACTGGGTGCGTGCTTTTACCATCTCTTCCGCTTCACGCAGCTTATCGCCCAGCCAGGAGTGGAAAACCTTAGCGTTTTCATAGTTCATAACGACACCGGTATCGATGAACCGGACCATGCTGCTGGCAAGATCTTCCGGCTCCATTTTTGTTTCCCGTCCGATGGCCCCTTCGGCGGTTATTTCATGAGTAATCGACTCCGGAAGCGGCTGACGTTCAAGATAAAAGTTGATCACCATTTCACCACGCGGCGAAAAGCCACCCTGGGCACCGTTTACATACGATGGGTTGAAGCCGTAATTAAAAATATACTTGAAAGTCAACTCTGGTTTCTTGCTGCTCATGGCCATACTCTCCTCTGCTTATGTAGTTTATGTCTGCCACGCACAACATGCCGGCAAACAGTGCCTGTGTACCTACCATAATCGAAGGAGGAGGAAAAGATTTTCTTGCTATAGACCGTATTCCCCGCTATAAAAAGACCCAAATAGTCTTTTTATGGAGGCATGACTCTAATGCGTACGATTTCAGCTGTTTCTTTTTTGTTGTTCCTCCTGTTCAGCTCGCACAGCGGCTTCGCCGATGAGAGGCACGCTACCATTTTGTTCGACCAGGGACATAACCAGCGATTCATAATCGAAAAAAAGGGTGATCTGCATTTATCAAAACTTGCCGAAACCATGATGAATACAGGAGCACAGGTGACGTCGACACATCTTCCCTTGTCGGATGAAACCCTGAAAAGCGCAACAGCGCTGGTTATTTCCGGACCGTTCAAGTCACTGCAACCGGAAGAAGTTGAAGCTGTAGCCCGTTTTATTGAGAAGGGGGGGCGAATTGCGGTTATGCTGCATATCGGACCTCCACTGGTCGGACTGCTGCAAAAACTGGATCTGGACCACTCCAATTTTGCTATTCATGAGCGCGCCAATGTGATCGATAACGATATTAATTTCCGTGTTGACAAGTTGGCTTCGTCGCCTTTGTTTTCCGGAATAACTCAGTTCTCTGTTTATGGCTGCTGGGCTCTCGATCAGGGCAGGACCGGGATTAAGCTTGCACAGAGTTCACCGCAAGCCTGGGTTGATCTTAATGGAGACAAAGTTCTCTCGGCCGGAGATTCTGTCGGCGAATTTACGGTGGCTGTTTCCGGGAAATATGGTGCCGGCAGCTACGTTGTTTTTGGTGATGATGCCATGTTTCAGAATCGCTTTCTGGATGAAAACAACAGCAAACTGGCAGCCAACCTGGCTCTCTGGCTGACCGGTCGATAGCTTTTTTACATCTGATAAACGTTGACAAGAGTCATAACGAACCAACCTGGAGGAATGTACGTATGAATTTTTTATCCAAAATTACCCTGATCGCCGCTTCCCTTCTCATGTCAACCACTGTCTGCTTCGCTGCTCCTGACGTAAAAGGGGCCGCGAACGCACTCGGCTCAGCTGTCAAATCAGATACGAAAGCGGTCGGCAGCGCAGTAACCGAGACAGCCAAAGGCAAAGTTGCGGATACAAAAGCCGCCGTCAAAGCTCAGATTGTTGATATCAATTCTGCAACTATCGCCGAACTGAAGGCCGTTGTCGGCATCGGCGACGCCTACGCAGCCAAGATCATTGCCGGCCGCCCCTATGCCAACAAGGCCCAGCTCAAATCACGCAAAATTCTACCTGCTCTTGTCTACGAACAGGTCAAAGACCTGATCATCGCCAAACAGCCAAAAAAGTAGCGGGTGACGGTACCGTCGCAAAGACGCCTCACCTGCCAAAGCCCTGACAATGCCTCTGATCCGCCAGCACTATAAAATCACCGGCATAGTACAGGGCGTCGGTTTTCGTCCTTTTATCTACCGCCTGGCTCATGAACTGGAGCTCTCCGGATGGGTGCGCAATTCCCCTGCCGGAGTAGAGATCGAAATCCAGGGAGCTGACCAGGCATTGGCTACGTTTGAGCGCGCCCTCTCCTCAGAAGCGCCGCCTCTGGCGGCAATCAGTTCGATTTCAGCTGAAGAAATCCCACTCCGCAATGAAAACACATTCGTCATTCTTTCCAGCAGCAATGGCATCGCCGATGCCCGAATCGCCCCTGATTATGCGCTCTGCAAAGACTGCCTACGTGAACTCCTCGATCCTGACAACCGCCGCTTTCACTACCCCTTTATTACCTGTACCAACTGCGGACCTCGCTATAGCATCATCACCGGAGTTCCCTATGATCGCCCTAACACTACCATGGTTGATTTTCCGCTCTGCCCGGACTGCCTGCATGAGTACCACGACCCGCTTGACCGGCGCTTTCACGCCCAACCGATCGCCTGTCACACCTGCGGCCCGCAGATACGGCTCACGAACTCCTCTGGTGATCTGCTCTCTGAAAAAGAAGATGCCCTGACTCAATCCATTCAACTTCTAATAGACGGCGCCATCCTTGCAATCAAAGGCGTTGGCGGGTTCCATCTGGCAGTTGATGCCGGTAACCATGACGCCGTACAGAGACTACGGGAACGAAAACAGCGTGATGAAAAACCGTTCGCCATCATGGTTGCCGATCTTGAGACGGCCCGCGCGCTGCTGCAACTAAACGCTATGGAAGAACGATTACTATCTTCGTCAGAAGCACCAATCGTAATAGCACGAAAACAACCGGGTACGGCACTCTCACCTCTGATTGCCCCGAATAACGGCTGGCTAGGTATCATGCTCCCCTACACCCCCCTGCATCATCTGCTGTTTCACGCCTCACCCCTCACACCTCACCACTCTTTCGAAGCTCTCGTCATGACCAGCGGAAATATTTCCGACGAACCGGTGGCCTACGATGATGAAGATGCCCAGCAGCGTCTGACCGGCATTGCCGACTATTTCCTGCTGCATGATCGGGCGATCCACATCCGCAGCGACGATTCCGTCATGCGCGTTTTTCAGGGACAACCGCTCTTTTACCGCCGAGCCCGTGGCTATGCTCCGCGCACTGTCTCGCTCCCGTTCTCAGTTCCGCCACTGTTGGCAACAGGTGCTGAGTTGAAAAGTGCGGTCTGTCTTGCCACCGGTAATCACGCCTTTCTAAGTCAGCATATCGGTGATCTGCAGAATCAGTCGACGCTTGACTCTTTCAGTCACACCATCACTCACCTCTCTGAAATTCTAGCCATCAAACCGGAACTGGTGGCCTGTGACCTGCACCCCGATTATCTCTCATCCCGCTTTGCCGAGGATAGCGCGCTTCCGCTGGTAAAGGTGCAGCATCACCACGCCCACCTGGCGGCCTGTATGGCAGAGAACGGCCTGGAGGGAGATGTTATCGGAATCATCTTTGACGGCACCGGTTATGGTGACGACGGCACTATCTGGGGTGGTGAATTTCTGACGGGCAGCTATGGCAGCTATCGCCGGGCGGCCCATTTCTGTCCGGTACCAATGCCGGGCGGTGATGCCGCCGTTCGTGAGCCGTGGCGTATGGCGATGGCGTATCTGTATCAGGCCTTGGGTGAAGCAGCTTTTACAAATGATCATCCGGTTGCAACAGTTTTACCAGAGACCGAGCGGGCACTGTTTGCCCAGATGCTGCGGCGCGGGATCAATTCGCCGCTGACTTCCAGCTGTGGCCGCCTGTTTGATGCCGTTGCTGCTCTACTCAATCTCCGCCATTTTGTGTCGTATGATGGTCAGGCGGCAATTGAGTTGGAGGCGTTGGCTGAAGACGTACAATCCCACCCGGTCTCACTTTATCACGGCAGGGTCTATTCGTATGCCATACTCTGCGATAACGGAATGCCGCTCAAAATCGACTTTTCTGCGATGTTTCCGGACATTCTGACTGACATGGCCGCTGACGTTCCAAACTCAGAGATTGCCTGCCGTTTCCATCAGACTATTGCAACGGCGGCATCTGATATCTGCCTGCAGATCGCCACATCGTCCGGCGTTGACCGGGTAATTTTTTCGGGCGGTGTTTTTCAGAATCGCCTTTTGAGTGAAATGCTTTATACTGCGTTGACTAAACAGGGGTTGAATGTTTTCACTCATCGTCTGACACCCCCCAATGATGGTTGTATCGCACTGGGGCAGGCGGCTGTGGCCGGATGGAAAACGGGAAAAAGGGGTTGATATGTGTCTTGGTGTACCGATGAAAATTATCAGCAGGGATGGTGACGATATTGTCGCCGAAGTGGACGGCGTCAGCAAAGAGGCCAGCATCATGCTGCTGGGTGAAGAGGTGGCCGTCGGTGACTACGTAATCGTCCATGCCGGATTCGCAATTTCAAAACTGGATGAGGAGTATGCCGAAGAGACGATCCGCCTGATGCGGGAGGTCTTTTCGGATGAGGATATGGCATGAAAAGCATTCCCGCTTCAGTGCAGGACCAGGCGGTAGCTGCGTATAGACGTTCCGTTGCTGCCGGAGACAGCGGAATGGCATAAAATTATCAGCAGGCCACAGCCCCCCCTGCATCAGGGGGATCTATGCCTGGTGTATTTAAGTCATCAAACCCTTCCATGACAATTTCATACGGCTTATTCCTTCTTGCCATGCACGCTCCTACCGTCAAACCGGTGATGATGGCAGCACCTTCGCCAACAGCTTGCCGATATACTTCGGGTCGTCCTTCTGGAACAGGACGTTGTTGGCCTCAAAATCCGCCAGAGACCAGGTATCATCCCACCAACCACCATCTTTATATGGTGTTGTGGATACAATAAAGGAGTTGAGCACCACCTGTGTATCTCCCAGGCGGGCTTCAACCGCTTTGATGCCTTTATGAAACTGAATTTTCTGGTCATTCAGCCCGTTGAGGTTGCGGATGCCTTTCGGGTCAACGAAGGACACATACTGTATGTCGCCAACAACCAGCCAGAGGATGAAGTCGGGGTAGAACGACGAACCTTCGGTATAAAGCCCAATACCCTTACCTTTGCTTTGATTACGCAGCAGATATAGTTCCTTGCCTTCAAAGAAAGAAGTATTGGCAGTGAAGAACTCACGCAGATGCAGCACGAAATCCCGTTCCCCATCGTTCAGATGCACAGGGGCAACCTGTATGCCGGAAGTGCCGGAGATATGAATGAGCGGTCCATAGATGT
The DNA here is from genome assembly GCA_013349325.1 of Desulfuromonadales bacterium. GTDB lineage: Bacteria > Desulfobacterota > Desulfuromonadia > Geobacterales > Pseudopelobacteraceae > JACRCG01. The sequence goes on along the minus strand of DUZX01000010.1, from coordinate 62,701 downwards.
GTCGATTGAAGTTGAATGACGACAGCACGCCTTGCTTGACATCCAAATCCTTCATTTTGCCGGCTTTGAAGGCTTCTTTCAGTTCTTTCAGTTTTTCCAGCACGCCAAGATGTTCGCTCTTGTCGATAGTGAAGCGATAGCCGGGGTTGCCGTCAGCATCCTGGGGAAGCCCCAACTCTTCTTCCGGCAGTTCCACATATTCAGAGTGATTGCTTTCCCACTTGGATTGCTGGTCAGCAAAAAAAGCTTCGCAGTATTTTTTCAGCAGCGAAGCGGCTATTTCTTGCCAACTTCTGATGCGCTTGAAATCGTTGCTTCCGGCAAATTGCAGTTCCTCTTCCGGGATAAGGAGCTTATACCAGGCATCATCAGCAAGCAGTGCCGGAATAGCGTCCCGTGTCACGGTCAGGTTATACCACGACCGCTCGTTTTTGAACTTTTGCAACTCGAACCAGAGTGCGTCAATGTTCATAAAGGCAACATTGGCAACGGTCAACGGGTGATGCTTCTTTTCAATAACCGTCAGGGGCGCTTTTTTATCTCCGCTTTTCATCGCTTGGATTTTAGGATACCAGTCAAGCACTACCCGGCACCCCTTGGCGGATGATCCGCCAAGGGTAGGACGGGGAGCATCTTTTTTGAAGTTCATTCCTTTTTTAACCCGGACAACCTTCAAAGTCTTACCGCTGATGTTCCGATACACCGGCAGGAAAAAGTCCTCAATATCTTCGTTGCCGGTCGGCAAACCTTCGTCTTCCAGATACTGCTTGAACGCCTGCATATAATTGGCCCGCACGCCGAAGATGCTGAGTGTTTCCAGCACCCGGATGAACTTGGGGGCACGTTGTTCATAATCGGCACGGCTGCTCCGTTTCAAGGAGAACCCTTTTCCCTTCAACCGAACACCTCTGCCGAAGAGCTGGATAATTTCCGACCCCTCGCTTTTGCCCACGTTCATCAACCCCATCGTGCTTACCCGCCAGCAACTCCACCCTTCCATAAACTTCTTGGAACCGATGAGAATGTTCACGGTGGAATTCCTGTCGTTCAGCTTCTGGAAAAGCGATGTGGCAAAATCCCGCTGGGTGATGGAGAAACCCTGCTCTTCGCACAGCTTCAACAGGGCGCTATCATCTCCGACATTGATAACGCCGAAACAGTCATTATCGCCCATCTTCAAGCCGATTTCGCCGCCAACACCTTTCAGGTTTTCCAGATGCAGTTCCGCACCTTCCACCGGACAGTTGAACAGCTTGGCAAGGATGGAACGATACAGTTCTTCCGGCGCCGACTTTGTCGTGTGCAGATAATCAAAAGCCTTGCGGAAGATGTCCTGTCCTTTATCGTCCAGTAGCCCGGCAGTGCCTTCCATCAGACGTTTCAGGGTGGCGACACTTTCCGCCTTGTTCTGCACGAACCCTTTCAGGAACAGCAGAATATCCACAACGTCGGATACCTTCTTCTTGTTTTCCGTGCGCACCGCATTGACGCTGCCGCCGACAAAAACCCACAGCGGGTTTTCCAGCAGATAGGTCGCAAACTCCTGCTCCTTGTCGGCATACAGGCGTTGCTGTTGATAAAATGCTAGCAGGCAAGCGGTCAGGTAGCTTTGACGAACCGTGTCGTTGGTATCATCCGCGAGGTTCAGGATGGCGTAGTGCTTGCCGTAATCGTCGCCGTGGAAATACTTGTAGGAATAATCGAAGATGATGCAGCGGGCGTATTCTTCCGACAGCCCGGCATTCCCGGCAACAGCCTGACCGAAGGTAGCCGAATATTCAAAGGAGAAACCGTTTTCCGAGAGCTTGTTTCTCTTCTCCATCCAGTCTTTGCCGCTGGCACCACGATGCCCCTCGTCAACCAGGACGAGGTTGTTCCCCTCGAACGAGTCAATGGCAACGGTCTTTTCCCCCATCTCGTCTTTCAACTTGTGGATGTCGATGACTTCAATGTGCTTGCCGGAAAAGAGTGTTGCCCCGTCCTTATTGAACAACTCCGCCTTCAGGCCGGATTGGGAGAACTCTACCAGATGTTGAAGCGAAAGCCCTTCGTTTGGGGTCAGCAGGATGATGCGGTTCAGCTCGCTTTCCCGGCCATGCTTTTCCAGGTAGTGCCGGTATTGGAGAATGTTGACATGCATCAGCAGAGTTTTACCGGAACCGGTAGCATTCCAGAAAGCCAGCTTTTTCAAGTCGGTCTGAGAGTAAAGCTTCACCTGGTCCCGTGTCGGCTTGTCCGTGTTGAATGCGGCAACATGGCTGTTCAGCGCTTCCAGCATCGCGGTCGGATCGGAGAAATAGCGGTCGAGATAAATTTCCGTCAGCAGCAGCGACAGATACTGGAAATATTTCCACGATACAGCCGGCTCGCGTTTCCCGGCGATTGCCTGGGTGTGGCGGAAGATGTTCTGGTCGTATGACAACAGCAAGTCATTATCCAGTTCGCTCCGTTCAAAGAGTTGCTCGGTGATGCGATGGTAGAAGCGGGAGACATTGTTCTCGTCATACCCTTCACTGGCGTCCCGCATAATACCGTAGAATTCGTCGATGCTATTGACTTCAAAGAGCGACAGCAACCACTGGTTCAGCACCAGGCGTTTATCGAATTTCAGAGCGAGAGACTTCTGATGGGGAGACCTGGGGACTTGGAGACGGGGAGACATTATTTAGAATCCTTTGTTTTGATTATTGTCCAGTTTTTGGCACCGTTTATCATGGCAATAAGTTTACCGAGGATGTCATCGTACATCCGGTCAAGTTCGGTTGTCCTTGATTCTGGCAGGTATCCGCAGCGTTTACAGAATTCGAGCCATGTCTGCGTCTCGCACGCTTCCGCTTCAGCGTCGCTCAATTTTGCGACAAAGGCAGCTTCATAGCGCCGCTTTCGCCACGCCTCCGCAATATTTGCCGCAACTGAACGTGACGAGCGGCGAATCTGGTCAACAAGGGAGTATTTTTCCTCTGTCGGTAACTTCTTGGTCGCCTCATAAATATGCATGGCGGAATCCATTGCGAGTTGCCACACGTACAGGTCTTTATGATTTTGAATTTTCAGATTTTGCCCCTTGCTCCCACTTGATTCTGACATGGGGATGGGCAGATGGGTAGACCGGGAGAAACAGAGTACACCCAGTCTCCCCATCTCACTGTCACCCCATCACCCAGTCTGCTTGTCACCCCATCAGATTTCTTGACCTGACCAACTAGCTGGTTTACTATTCAACTACTATGATAACTATAAACGTTCAAGAAGCCAAAACCCATTTTTCCCACTATCTCGACGAGGTTGCAAAGGGAGAGAGCTTTATTCTCTGCAAACGAAACAAGCCAATTGCGGAAATACGTCCTATTATGAGCAAGGTTGCGACTAAACGCCCGATTGGTCTCGCTAAAGGAACATTCACGCTGCCCGCCTCATTTTTTGATGAACTTCCCGAAGAAACCATCGCGCTGTTTTCCGGCAAGTCGCTATGAACATCCTTTTGGATACCTGCTCGTTTCTCTGGCTTGTTTCCGATAGTCCTGAATTGTCCTTGACTGCCCGTCGTCTGTTTGAAGACCCCTCAAATGATATTTATCTTAGCGTAGCATCAGCATGGGAGATTATCGTAAAACACAACTTGGGTAAGCTGCCGTTGCCAGAACTTCCACACGATTTTATCAAAATCAACCGCATTCGTCATCGGATAGAAACCTTGCCGCTTGATGAAGCCGCCGTACTTCAGCTATCCCGCCTGCCGGAATATCACAAAGACCCGTTTGACCGTATTATCATCTGTCAGGCAATTGCTGGCGGCATGACCATACTCACCCCGGATACACATATCAGCCGCTATCCGGTGAGAACAGAATGGTAGAATCAGTTATTCGAAATTTTCGAATAACTGATTCTACACCTCCACATCGAACATCAGCTTCTTGAATTCCTGCTCAATCAGCGCCACCTTCCAACGCTCTTCACCGATTTTCAGGTTTTCAAGATTATTGTCGCCATTGACATAGATGCGGGAGAATTCGAAATCAAGCGTGTTGTAGTTGCGCTTGCCGAACCATGCATCCAGCATCAGATTGTCCTGCTCCGGGTTGTCGGTCAAGGTGCGCCAGATGATAAGCACCTTATCCCCGGAAAGGGTTTGGCCTTCAACTTCCTGAAAGGCAAATCCCCCTAAATCCCCCTTTATCAAGGGGGACTTAACACCTTGATTACAGTGAAAATTGTCTGAAGATTGGTTTTCAGCTCCCCCCTTGATAAAGGGGGGCTGGGGGGGATTTGCCTTACGCATACTCCCCTTGACAATCTGCAACCGCCCCTCTCCATCTCGCTCAAAATCAGCCGTGCGACAATCCTTCTGGCTGATACGCAGCACCTTGATGCCCAATAGCCAGTTGAAGGTTTCCACCAGGTCAACAACCGTTTCCTTGGTTTCATTGCCACGGGCAATATTCATACGATAGTTGAACGGATCGGCGAAGGCCGATACGTTCAAGAGGGATGTGCTGCCGGCGCTTTCCACATCCAGCATATACGAGAGCATATACTGTTCACGCAGCTTATCGTGCTGTTCGAGCAGACTGCCCTGCTCCGGCGTGCGTTTTAGCTGCAAGTTATTGAGGGCGTCTTCGTAGCTCTCCAGCCGGATGTATTTGAACATATGGCTGGAGCCTTTACGTGAGACAGGCTTGTCGTTGATATATTCTTTAGAGTAAATATATTTTTTTAAGCGGGGCTTCAACGTCGTATCAAAATATTCTCCCATTTCTATAAGAATATATCGACGTGATTGGGAGTGGCCCAAAGGGAAAGAGAATGCAGCATGTCCGACTGAACCGGAACCAGCAAAAAAATCAAGGATGTAATCGTTAGGTGCCGTATTCCATGAAATAACTCTATGTAGAAGCGCCAGTCCTTTTTCATGAGGGAAGTCAGTCAAACTGCCGGTCGAGGTAACATCAAGCCAGTTGTCGCTTACTAACTTATGTCCTTGTGGTGGGACGTAATACTGAACAACATTTTCTTCATTCAAGCGAACAAAATCAAGGTCAGTGCCAGCTTGTAGATTTTCGACATACCAATCATCAAGGGATTTATTTTCACTTTCATTTTGCAGATAATAAATGTAGTCGTCTTTTGCCTTAGTTGCTCGCCCCTTCTCCCAGCGCCATTGACCAGTAGAAGGGGTTTGACCAAATAGTTCATATCTCATTGTGCCTCTATCAGTACCTCTCCAAAACGTATCAAACTTACCGGCTTTTTCCGCCTCAAGTTTTTGCCGTAGATGTGGTAGCCGGGTACCAGCCTTGTTGGCACAAACATGAATTACGTCATGCCCCAAGTTAAGCTTATCAATGTCGTTAAACTGAGCTTGAACATTCTTTACCCCACGGCGCACAACTACAGAGTTTTTGCGCTCAGGGAAAATATTTTCCACTAAAATTCTTGAGCGGCCGGCTTCATCATCACCGATTTGCAAGAAAAACAGTCCTTCACTGCTGAGCAGTTCACGGGAGATTGTTATTCTACTGTCCAGCATGCTGAGCCAGCTCGAATACTGATAATTATCTTTGTAAGGAAAGCCATCATCTCCAGTATTGTAGGGAGGGTCAATATAAGTGCACTTCACTTGCCCCCTAAAACGTTCTACCAACAGGTTTAACGCTTGAAAATTCTCGCTATGCACCAACAGACCATTTGTTGCCTCGTCCAGATTATCAAACGACGCCAGCAGCTTTTCCGTAAACTCACAGTCAAAGAAAGCTGTATCAATAACAAGGAAGGGATTGGCTTTCAGGAACGCCACTGTCAGCGGGTCAGTATATTTGGGTGTGTGCAAATCCCCTTCAATATCCTGGATAGTAAAGAGCCGCTTCCATTCTTCCAACTGTGCAGCATTGTCAATAATGGCCGGATACAACTCTTCCGGCACTTTGTCAAGTGTGCTGCAATAGCCGGTCTCCACCACAAATTTCTTTTTCAGCCAAAGCTTCTTCTGGAAGTTTTCCAACTGTTCCAGAAAGGCAATGACCTTGTGCCCGATTTCCTTGATGACCTTCACCTTTGAGATTGTGGCCTTCACATGGTCGGCATCCAGGTCATCGATAAAGAGGATTTCGTTCTTGATGAAAAAGTCCAGCTCCCGGCGCATGAAACCGCCAAGGTCTTTGTGGATGAAGTAATCAAAAGAATATTTGGCAGTGTAGTCGTTCAGGTGCTTTTCCAGCAGGGTGCGCTTGGTGTTCTTCTCGGTCGGAGCGGGTTGAAAGGCTGACTGGGGGAAGGGGTGACTGGGGGACTGGGAGAAAAAGGCTCTGACTGCTTCGATTGTTTCGGTATTGAGCTGAGATTGTTTTTTGTTTTCCGGATGCGGGGCATACTGGAAATAAATATAAATCTCCCCATCCTTCTCCTCAATAAACCTCCCCCCATCTCCTTGTCCCCGTGTCTCCCCGTCTGATAGATAGAATCGCCGTTCAGCGCCGGCTTGCTCCTTCTTGTTGTTCTGCTCGGTGGAGGCGTCCACCAGCTTGAAGTGTGCCCGCTTGCCGGATGGCAGCTTGAAGGTGTAATCGCGGAAGTTTTCCGAAGACTTGATGTAATACTGGTCGGCGTTCGCCCAGTGAAGTTTTACCTCTTCCCCTTCGTAGGGAATGGCATAGACGCCCGCCTTGTAGCGGCGCAGAGACAGGAAGTCTCCCCCATTATAGTAGCGACGGAAGAAGTTGGTGAGTTGAGAAAATACTTCGTTTTCCAGTGCCGATACATCTACCGATGAAGACAGCTTGGCTTGCAGCGCCTGATATTTTGGCGACGTTTCCGCAACCACACCGGCGTCTTCCAATGTCTTTTTCAGTTTGTCCATTTCATCCCGGACGCTGCTCTGGTCATCACCCTGAAAACCGGCAAAGACTGTCTTCACCTGTGGCAGTAGGTCGCGGTCGAGGAATTGTTCAATCTCGTCCCGCTTCTGGTTCATGATGCGGTAAATGCCAAAGTCCAGGTCGGCTTGGTCGAGCTGAAACATTTCCCGCAGAATTGCTTTGAGTTTATTCAGGTTGTCAGACATAGATGCTCCCGTAAATGTTTGAATGTTACTATGACCGGACAAATTGCATCAATGCAGCGTAATCGTGTCCATCGGCGGCACGGATGGCTTTGATATACTGTTGGCGACAATCACCAGCGTTGATCAGATTGCCGCTGCCCCATGAAAAACGAGGTCGCTTTAACAAATGAACCAGTAAAACGTCTGTCATCAGTCGGGCATGGCGACCATTGCCGTTGGGAAAAGGGTGAATGGCTGTCAGGCGGTGATGGAAACATGCAGCAATTTCATCCGGCACAACGATGCCATGTTCAATCCAGGTAGCACAATCAGCACAAAGGTTACGGAGGTCAGTGGTTATCTGCCAAGCAGGAACACCGATGTTTTTGCTGGTGGCTCTGAATTCACCTGCCCAGCGCCAGACCGTACCGAACATCCGCTTGTGTAGTTTTTTGATGAAATCTTCGGTCAGAATGTCACGGGGCGCACGGCGGAATGCCCATGTCTCGGCTTCGACAATGTTCTCCTGCTCCCAGCGGTCAAGCTCCGTTCGGTTGGTGATATGGGAAAGCAGCAGCCCCCGAGCCTCATCCGGGTCAAGTGGTGTGGCACCTTCTGGATAGTCGAAGTTCATGGTTCTGGCTTCCATAGCTCTTTGGGCATTTCCAGAACGAGTTCATCAACCGCAGCATCGAACGAGGCACGCTGTTCATCGGCAGATAAGCTTTGTGCTTCAAGCATCATGGTGTGCGATACACTCTGCATACGAGCTGCAGCAACAGTGCGAGCCTGTGCCCTGACAGTTTCTTCCAGAGTTGTGCGGGGAACAATTGCATAGACAAAAACGCAGTCCATCGCCTCGGCAGCCTGACGCATGGTTTTCAACGAAACAGAACCGGATACTTCATCCTGTTCCAGCTTCGGTATGCGTGGTTGACTGACATTCAGTCTGTTTGCCAGTTGTTTGCCTGACATACCAAGAGCCTCACGGATTGCTCGCACCCATCCTTTGACCGGCACGGAGGTTTGCTTTGCAATTGCATAGCCAGATAAGGCTTTATCAAGCTGTTGACGTGCTATCAGCTTATGTTTTGGCAGCATATAGATAACCTTTATGTTATTTAGCAATAAACATAAAATAACATAATTATTATTTTAAGCAATGATATTTATAACAATAAAGTTATTATATCACTGACCAGCGAATTGTGAACAACGGTTGCCGCTCAACTCTTTGTAATAGCTGTTCTTCCAGCCCGTTTATCAAGCCATCACGTTTTTCAATTATTTCATCTTCAACATCAAAGACCTTCTGCCGTTGACGACGTTGCTTCTTTTCCAGCTCGGCAATCTGCTTTTGCAGGTCAACCTGTTCGATAGTTGTAGTGGCCTGTCGTGATTGCCGGTTCAGCAGTTTTATTTTTGCCTTGGTGTCTTTCAAATCCTTTTCCGCAGCAATAATCAAATCATCAGCCCACTTTTCCAGCTTGTCTCTTTCATCCATAAAATGGCGGTTGTTTGCATCAATCGAACGGTTGACCGTGGCAACTGCATGGCGGTCAATTGCAACGCTGAGCTCTTTAATGCCTTTGTCGATAACAGTCGGCAGAACTTCGGCACCGCATTGAAAAAGCTTTTCACACTGTTCCTGGTCAAGTGTTTCACCTTTGTCAGTCAGAGCGCTGAACAGCAGATGTTCTTCGGTATCAAAGGAGGTAATGCTTAACCGTTCCAGCGTCAGGATGCCGGAAGTGCCTTTCAGGGCTTCCACCATTGCAATCCGTGTCGGATGACCGCTAATGTTGAAGCGCAGTTCGGCTTCGGGTGTAACGGTTTCCAAGGCACTGTTCAGAACATATTCACCCAATGGATGGGAAAGCCGGTAAAGGAAAGCCCCTTCCACATTCTGGCGGGTTTTGGATATGAGATGATAGGTTCCGATGGACATGGCAGCCGGTGCCGCATGCAGGTCAAAGGTCATGTCCGTATCGTTGAAGCGGGCATTTTCGGCCAGGACCGATTTGGTGACTGACCAGAACAGTTTACTGAACCGGTCGAGGCTGTGCTGGGTCTGGTCAAGCCGCACTTTCAAGCGGGTATGCACATCTTCATCGAAATGTTCCATCAGCGCCTTGCGGGTATCGTCCATACGGGAGGCGATGGATTGTTCCATTTCTGCCTGCAATGCGGCAAAAGCGGTCTCAATCTCTTGTTCCGACCGGCATTCCTGATATATCCGCAATACCCGGCGTTCAAAGTCCACGCCTGTCTCGATGGTGCCCAACACTTCATCGGATGCGCCAAAGACGCCAGAGAAAAGGTTGAACTTTTCGGTCAGCAATTCATACACACGCCGGTCAGCGTCATTACGCTCATTGAGGAAGTTTATCACCACCACATCATGCTTCTGGCCGTAGCGGTGGCAACGACCGATGCGCTGTTCAATCCGTTGCGGGTTCCACGGCAGGTCATAGTTGACGACCAATGAACAGAATTGCAGGTTGACACCTTCGGCGGCCGCTTCGGTGGCAAGCATGATGTCAGCACCATCGCGGAAATGTTCAATCAGTGCATTGCGCTTGTCAGCAGTTTTGGAACCGCTGATACGACCAGTGCCCGCATTGGTGTTTAGCCATTGGTTATATATGGCATTGCTTTCAGGGTCGGAGTTGGTCCCATTGAAAACAACGATACGCCCGGCAAAACCGTTGGCTTCGAGAAACGATTTCAGATAGTCCTGCGTCCGCCGGCTTTCGGTGAAGACAAGCGCCTTGCGCGGTGCCCCCATCTTCTCCATTTCGCCAAAACCGATATCAATGGCAGTGCAGAGGGTGCGGGTCTTGGTATCCACAGAGATAGAGCGTGCACATTGTGCATAGCGGTCAAGTTCGGCTATTTCAGCATCCAGCTTGGCTCGGTCAAATTCAACGCCCCCCCTTGTCAGGGGGGTAAATTCAGCACCCTCCCTTGATAAGGGGAGGGCTGGGGAGGGGTTTTCTTCTGTTTCTTGCTCTTCTTCAAGGAAGTCATCACCCAGTTCATCGCCATCAACCAGCTCTTCCAGCAGGTTTTCCGGTGCCGGCAATCCGGCACGTATGGCTTCCAGCCGAGTGCGGATAGTATCCAGCGTTCCCGCGACCGCAGAGGAAGAAGATGCCAACAGCTTGCGGATAATCAGCACGGTCAGAGTTCGCTGCCGGGCGGGAATGGCGTAGGTGTCCGGGCGTTGCAGGAATGCGGATATTGCCTCATACAACGCCTGTTCCTGGTCGGAAGGGCGAAATGGACGGGTAATAGGGCGACGTTCAGTGTAGCGGATATATTCCAGCACCTGCGACCGCAGCGTGCGCTTGCAGAAACCGGCAAGACGACGTTTCAGGTTATCCAGGTCGGCATTACCGCCGGTGTATTGCTCACGGAAGGAAGGCAGGTCGCCAAAGATGAAGTCATCGATAAGGGTAGATAGCCCATACAGTTCCAGCAGGGAGTTTTGCAGGGGAGTCGCAGTGAGCAGTAGTTTCTTGCGGTCTTCCAGCGCCCAGCGGATGCTTTGCCCCATACGATTGCTTGGTCGGTAGGCATTGCGCAGCTTGTGCGCTTCGTCAATAACCGCCAAGTCCCAAGGAACCAGCTTGACGGTCTCTTTCTTTACCGTGGCGAAGTTCAGGGATGTGATGATGACAGCATTCTGTTGGAACGGATTGTCATTACCGGCATTGATGGCATCGCGAAAGGATTTGGCTTCGAGGATGACCGACGGCAGGTTGAATTTTTCTTCCAGTTCCAGGCTCCACTGCTTGCGCAACGATGCCGGGCAAATGACGATAAGCCGGCGACGACGCTCTGCCCAATATTGGCAAAGCACCAGCCCTGCTTCGATTGTCTTGCCCAGGCCGACCTCATCCGCCAGCAGCACCCCTTTGGACAGGGGAGAGCGGAAGGCGAACAAGGCCGCTTCAATCTGATGCGGGTTCAGGTCAACCGAGGCATCAAACAATGACATCGAAAGTTTATCAATGTCATCGGACGCAGACCTGCGCAACAGTTCGGCAGCATAGTATTTGGCGTGGTAAGGGGTGTTCAAGAGCGAGGCACCTGCCCCATGTTATTTGTTTGAAGCAATCTTTTCTTCTTCATGAACCAGGCGTTCTTCAACCCAGAATGCAATCTGTTTTGAAATGCTCCGCTTTTGCTGGCTCGCAATCGCTTTTAGTCTTTCATACACGTCTTTTTGCAGGACAACGGATGCATTTACTTGGTCCGCAGGATTAATTCCCATTTTAAACCTCCTTTCATCGAACTCTGCTTGTATCAGACAAAAACAGACTAGTCAATATACTTCAAAATTGACACAAGTTAGAAACCATGACAGGCTATGCTTAACAAAATTAAAAAGAGGGAAACAAGAATGAGACACAAATCAAGGGATTTGGGGATTGAGTTGGTAGGGATGATGATACGCGAGCAGATACGCCCCGGAATTATCGCAGAGATGTATGAAGCGGGATGCGGACAGAAGATGTGCTGGCAAAGTTTGTATAGCTGTGGGGGCGACGTGGATACATGAATGTTACGGCGTAACGGAAGAAGTATTTTATCCAAGGTGAAGGTTATCAAGTCTCATTTATCAGGCCGATTTTTATCCATAGTATCTCACCCTAGCAAGCGTTACAGAGGTTACATGGAAGGTTACACGACGTAACAAAAACAAAAAAGGAGCTACAGAATTAACTGTAACCCCTTGAATTTACTGGTCGGGATGAACTGATTCGAACAGTCGACCCCCTGCTCCCGAAGCAGGTGCGCTACCAGGCTGCGCTACATCCCGAAGAGTGCATTTTCTAGCACCGGCAGGGGGGGTGTGTCAAGGGGAAAACCGGCAGAGCGTTCGGCGAGCAATGTAGACCGGAAGTACTGGAGGGGTATCTGGGGGGTGGGAGATAGCAGGTTTCAGTGAGTTGGAAAGTTGGCCGGAGATGGACAGGGGCGGGCAAGTCTATGTTACAAATGAGTTTCTGGAGGTAAATCATGAATGAAATCGAAGCAGAACAATTGACTCACCTGAAAGCCGATTGACACCTTCAGGTTATAACTCCGCCTCCTGCCCGATAACAAACCGCTTTGAGCTTGTCAAGATTTTGAAAGGCCGACTTTTGGATACTTATTCCGCATTAACTACGCTAAATAACTTAATGTAATTGTCGGATTACTTTAATGCCATGAGAATACAATTATAGCATAGCTATAAATACCTAATATATTAAGATGATTTAGATGGCGCATGAATTGCTTTTATAAAACCTGATTTTGAAATTCAGCTAAAAGGAGTAGTAAGCTATGAAATGGCAATTTGTGGTGAAAAGGATGAAAAAACTCTTGTTGTCATTTTTTTCAACTTTAGCGTTTTCAGTGGTTGTGAGTTCAGCGGAAGCTGCACCAATGTACTACACGTTTGAGGGCACCGTCACATGGATAGCTGATGGTGCCAGAATGATCGCGAATAAAGATGTGTCTCTTACCTACGGCGATGCTGTCTCATATACATGGCTAATTGATTTCGACAGGCCAGGCTCAAATACATTAAACAACGGCTCAACCAACAGCGACGCCCGTCTTTTCTATGACGATATTGTCAGTCGTTTACTCTTACACGAAGTCAATGGTGGAACATATAATAATCCAACCAATTTAGCTGAATACAACTATGGTGTATATAATACAGACACCGCAAAGGGTTATCTAAATGGTGGAAGTGATGATCATTTTATTCAAATCTACAACATCACGGATGTTAGAGGTTTGTCTGTTGGTGATACAGGAATGAGTAGCTATGATCGTGCTTTTGATGACAAAGGCAACGCAACAAGGTTCCAGTCTTTTGACTTAAAAGTAACAAGTATTTCAGATTCGTTTCCACAACCAGTCCCCGAGCCATCCACCATGTTTCTCTTCGGGGGAGGCATTGCCGGTCTCGCCTTCTGGAGACGGAAGAAGTCAGTGTAAAGAATACCGACATACACAAAAAGGGCTTCCAGAAACGGAGGCCCTTTTTTTTATTATTCAAGTCCCATGACTATCCCGGTCCTGGGACTTTTTTGTAACATCACATCAAAGGAGGAATCAAAAAATGTGGACATTTCTACTCATAATTGCATTCGGCATCATCCTGTTCAAACTCGGCGCGCTCTCAGTACTGGCCACGGTACTTGTGTTCACTCAAGCTGTGGCTCTGGAACGGCAAAGGCCAGCCACGTCAACGGACGTCGCCCTTCTATCCGCAGTCAAACGGCAAACTGGAGCGATTTCAAAAGTGAATGCACCCGCCCCGGCACTCCGCTTTCTATTGACGATGCCCGTCAGATAGTAGAAAAGCACATCGAACACGACAACACCGTGAGACGGCACAGCGCCATTGGCTACGTGACACCATCTGACAAACTGAACGGCAGAGACAAAGAAATATTCAAAGAGCGAGACAGAAAGCTTTAAGAAGCAAGAGAATTGAGAAAGCAAAAACGACAACAAGCTTATCCTGAGATCAGGCGTTCAGGGGAAACTGACTTACCATTAGATCAAGCGTCCTGAAAGTCCAATTCCGACTGAGGCGGAACAATTTGAGTGAATGTCTTAAAAGTACGCCTCTACCTGATGACATCCGGATTAAGGTTGTACATAAATGGGAATGAAACTTGGTTAGGAATTAGCTTGTTAATGTACTGATCCACAAGAAGATTGACCTCCGCGATACCAGTTTTTGGCACGACAATAACATCATTTGGGAGAAGATATCTACTTTCAGCACCAGGAATTCCATTGATGTAAGCTGCAAGATTTATCACCTCACCCTTAACAATATTATCGATACCACGGCGTATCAAAATAACGGAATCGAGTTTAGCTGTGACTTTGGGTCCACCAACTGCCAGAATGGCTTGAAGCAGGTCCGTCTTACTTGTAAGAAGAATTAACTGAGGCTTATCAACTTCACCCCCCACAAAAGCTCTCATATTAGCACATTCTCGTAAAAATACCGTTATTTCCGGATTCACAACTTTAACTTTCAAACGGTCATTTAAAGTTTTTTCGAACTCAGTAAGCGTCATTCCCGCCGCATTGAAATTGCCTATAAGCCTAAAACTCACGCTTCCGTCGGGGTAGACACGTACGGTATCATTCAATTCCGGCACGTTAAAAATCTTGATCTCAAGCAAATCGCCTGGCTGGATTATGTAATGAGTAATTTTTTCCTCCCTAATAGTTATTGGCTTACCAGTGGAATCTTGTTGCCACACAGGAACGCTGGCGCAACCGCAGGTAAACAGCAAAACAATAAGGAGCATAGTTCGTGCACTTGAAATCATAAATACCATCCTCTAAATAAAATTATTACAATAATTTCCCAATTTTACGATATGCAGCGAGTGTTTGTATCGCGGTTTTTTCCCATGAAAAATATTTTGCCCGCTGAAGTCCCCTTACATGAAGCTTCTCCACCAAACTTTCATCGTCATAAAGTTTCTGCATAGCGTGGGCGATAGCGTTCACGTCATACGGATCTACCAATAAAGCTGCATCTGCAGTAATTTCTGGCAAAGAAGAGCCGTTCGAGGTAATAACCGGAGTTCCACATGCCATTGCTTCAATTACAGGGATCCCAAATCCTTCACAGATAGAAGGAAAAATAAAGCCTCTCGCTTCACCATAAAGTACAGGTAGATCCTCATTGGCAATATATCCGGGTTGAATCACGTGGCCGTCAAGTCCACTCTGACAAATTAAAGTACCGAGGTCGTCCATGAGGCGTGTCCGTTTACCGATTAGAAGCAGCTTCCAGTCACTGCCGGTCTCTTGTTTGAAGATGGAAAAAGCCTCCACGATCCGAGCTATATTTTTACGAGGGTCAAGCTTTCCAATATATAGAAAATAGGGAAAGTCTATGTTGTATCGCTCCTTCAATACCCTTTTTCTCACAGATGCATCTATGGGGCGAAAACAATTACTAATGCCATTGTAGACCACTTGAAACCTGTCTTTTGAAAATTCAAATGCCTCAAGCGTCTTCTGCATGACAAAATTAGATACACAGATACAGACGCTGCTCTTCCTAAGGCCGGTCATTATCAGCCTGTTCAGCCGTAACAATGTACCCGAGTCGTAAAACTCAGGATGGCTGAACGTGCTGAAGCAATGGTGAGTGAAAAGGTATTCTTTCGACGCCAAGGGAGGTGGAGTAAAGGTCGCATGGAAAAAATCAACGCCTGTTCGTGCGAGCCCGATCGGTAGCGACACCGGAATGCTGATCCACCTGTTTGCCGGTTTCAGAACATGAAAGATGAAATTTTCTTTAATTACCCCTATGGAATTTCGTGCCGCTTCGGAGAGGCAAAATACATGATATTCATTTTCGTGGTCTATCAGAGCAAGATTTCTTATTAAATTGACTTCGTAAACCTCCGGGCCTCCGGCATTGGTTCCGGCCATTACGACAAAGATACCAATCTTCATGACATCATTTCTTCGTACGTCTTTTCCACGGCTGAAACCGCTTTGATGAGTGAGTAGTCTTCATTGATAAATCGCTTGGCTGCGTCTCCGAGTTCGCGTCGTAATGACGCATCTCTCACGAGACGAACCGTTTCCCGGATAAAGGCTTTGCGGTCATTGGGTGTGATGAGCTTTCCGGTTTTACCGTCAATGATTACTTCCTTTATTCCCCCGACATCAGAGGCGACAATTGGGAGCCCCGCCGCCATTCCTGAACAGAGTGCCAATGGCACACCTTCCATATAAGAAGGATGTACCTGCACGTCTGCGACGCTGAATACATGTCCAAGGTCAGCGGCGAATCCTTTAAAGACAACATAGTCATTCATTTCAAGCTTACTACAGAGTTCCTTAAGTTCGGTTTCTAGCGGCCCCACCCCATAGATTAATAATCTGGCTTCCGGAATCTCTAGTACTATTTCTCGAAAACACTCCAAAAGCATATCATGTGCCTTTTCCGGATATAAGCGAGCAATGTTTATGAGAACAGGGGTGCCAGGCGACAGGTTTTCGGATATCCTGGCTGCCTTCCTCGATTCCTCCGTGATGACAAAGGCGGCCCCCTCAAATCCGCAGATCAGAAGTTTAAGTTTTTTTGAATCGATAAAGGTTTTAGATTGCTCATACGTTTCTTGACAATGGGCACTGACACAGTCAAAGCGCCGCACTACAATTTTATTAATAAACTGGATCAGATTTCGCTTCCACCCTAAGTCAGCCCAGACATAAACGGTAGTGATAATTTTTAAGGGTATTATCCATCGAGTCACCAAACCTACAACGTCAGCGTAACAGTTGTGGGTGTGAATAATGTCTATGCTGTGTTTTTTAGCTATCGATGCCAAGGATTTAGCGGCTTTCAAAACCGGCTTTCTCTTTCCCCAGGAAATCTTCTCCACTGTGAAGCCCAGTGATTGTGCTGCCGATACAAACGGGGCTTCGCTACCGCCTGAATTGGCGAAACAAACTAGGACGATATTAAATCGTGTCTTATTTATGCACTTCAGCCAGTTAAGGACAGCGGTTTCAATTCCTCCGTAAGCCATGGTATGAATGAGATGCAAAACACTAATTTTGTTTAAATTATTTTCTATCATTTTTCAGCCGGATAGCGTGAATCCGGCTGCTCCTTCTGACTGAGAATAAACTGCCATGTCTGACGAATCCCGTCATCGATTGGGGTCATTGGCTTCCATCCTAATTCATTCCAAGCTCTCGAAACATCAAGATAGATTGACGGAACATCGAATACGCGTTTTTCTGAAAAAAGAACGCTGATGTCCCGATCAACCACCCTGCGAACCGATGCGACTATGTCGTGTAGAGACAACCCAACACCGCATCCAAAGTTATAAATACGAGACGGAGCGGTTTGTACAGTTGCCCTGTATATGCCGTCAACCAAGTCATTGACGTACACATAATCGCGTATGACGGATCCGTCGCCCCAGACCTCTATGGTTTCGTTACGTGCAATTCTGCTTAGAAAAACAGGAATTGCGCCCTGAATTGAGGTCGGGTTTTGACGTGGCCCATATGCGTTCGATGGCCTGATCACGACATAATCCAGGCGTTTTAAAAGCCTGTAAAGAGCAAGGTATTTCTCGGTTGTCAGCTTACTGATCCCGTAAGAACACATCGGTTCAGTGGGGTGGGTTTCAAGAACCGGGAGAATCGAAGGTGAGCCATATACAGTTCCACCACTTGAAACATATACAATCTTTCTTGTGCCTATCTCGACACATTTTTCCAGTAGAAAAAGTGAATCGACAACATTTGACTGCACATCGAACGCGGGATCAACATTGGATGTGCTAGGATTTGAAGTACTAATGAGATGAAAGACAATTTCCATTTCCTGGAGAGCATCTGCCAAGAGCCCCCTATTTCCGAACTCGCCGAACTGGTAATCAACACCTGGCAGAGGACGCCTGAAATACTCCTCGTACTTGTCATAGACGCGGACGTTGTGTCCCTCGGCGATCAGCCTGTCAACCAGGTGGGATCCGATGAAGCCGTTACCTCCAAGGACGAGCGCATTCATGAGGACACGTCTCCCATTTTCCTGAATTTAGTGCAGCTGTTACACACAATCTTACAACCCGTACCGGTTTTTGACAAAAATAACCGCCGCGCCGATCTGTAAAAGTCATTATTCCAGATGTTTTCAAAATCGTCACTCAAAAGGTTTCCGAAATCGTATTTAGCATCTGGCACCATGCAGCAAGGAGAAACCCCTCCGTCAGGGTTAATCGTCACTGAGCGGTACAGATAAAAGCATGTCGAATCGATTGGTTCTGACATTGGCAGGGAGTCAGGAGCCCATTCTCGGCGCAAGTCGTTCAGGTTCTTAACGCCAAAGGGAAAACCGACTGGGATCAATCGGAATGTGTCGACACCGATTTCTCGTGCAAGTGTTTGCGCCTGCTCAACTTCGTGCATGTTGTGTTTCATGACGATGAATTGCCATTCAATCCTGGGAGTCTTCGAACCACGCGCATTGCGCGTGGCGATGAGTGAACGAAGATTGGATATAACCAGGTCAAAATTGCCACCGCGCCGATATTGACGATATACTTCAGGAGATGCTGCATCCAGAGATACCACTAAATATTCTAATCCTGACCCGACTATCTCCCCCATTATCCCAGCTTGCGTGATACTCAAATTAGAACTCATATTGCTGGCAATGTTGTGTTGAGCCGCGAAGGAAATCATTTTAAAAACCTCCGGGTTCAGTAGTGATTCTCCCCAATTGTGAAATGAGATCTCGTATGCATACTTAATGAACGGTCGGATAATCTCAGTAAACTGCTGGTAAGACATAACCGTGCGATCGCGGTTCAGATCACCAGTACCCGATGGACAGAGGGGACATCGGAGATTGCACTTATTTATAGGATCAACGATGATAACATACGGTTTCCCCGACACATATTCGTGCCTTGTAGCCATGGCGTATTCCACACGGATTAGATTAAAGAGCTTTTTCAGGGTGCTATGCTGGAGCATACTTCTGAAGTGCCTAGCATTTCGCGTATACTGAGGAACTCTGGCGAGAAGTGCGGTTAGATTCAAACCCAATTGCATCACCTCTTTTCAGTCATTTTTTCGATGTAAGCACCGCACCGATTATGGGCACGTTTAACGCGTCGAAGGTGCGCTGGACCTCTATGACATCATTCTTGCGGGCCCTTCCGCTCCTTACTATTACAACTGCCCCATCCGCCTGAGAAGCAATAAGGGCGGTATCTGCATTTTTCAACAACGGAGGACACTGTACCATGACAAGATATTCCTCCTTTGTCTTATTTATGAGATCAACAAATACCGATGAAAGAAATATAGAACTGTAGCTGACGGAAGGGTTTCCAGTTGGCATCACGAACAGCGAACTCAGACCGGTGTGATGTATCGCCTCCCTGTAAGGTGTCACTCCCTCAAGCACATCACGTACTCCCGGAAAACCATCACGACCACTATTAGGCAGACTATCGATCAAGCTATGGAGAGTAGGGACTTTGAAGTTAAGATCCAGCAAGAGCACCTTTCCCTGATCCATCATGGAAATGGCGCATCCGACTTCTTGCATAAGCAGTGTGTCCGAATCATCTGTACCAATACCAGTGAAGAGGATCACTTTCATACCCATAGTGGCAATCCTTATTTTTACGGCGATCCTCATGGCATCATCTGAAATGGGTGTGTGTTTACGGTTGTAATTCTCTACTACAGTTAATAACTGGTCTGGAGAAATGATGCCTTTCTGCACCAGTAGCAGCCCCAGTTTGACATGGTTTTTCCCGTCAATCTTACGAGCATTTTGTTCCTCAATTGCCTCATGGATCTGTTCCTGCGTGGCAAAGCCATGTTTAACAACCAACGATCCGATCGGCTCTTTAGTTTTAGGTGTCATCGTTTGATTTCCTGTAGTGATTTTCGATATTCTATGGTTTTAATCAAACCTTCTGTTAGTGAAAACATCGGTTTCCAGCCGAGAAGTTCTAATGGCTCCTTGTTATCGCTGTAGCACCTGCTGATCTCAGTCGGACGCCGCAAATTAGTTCTTGGGACAATTCGAATTTCACTCTCCATTAAAGTTGCAATAATTTGAGCTATTTGAAAAACCGGCAGTTCACTACCTCCGCCAATGTTTATTACTTCTCCACCAACTTTTTCCGGCGACTGCATTCCGGCCATAAGAAATGCTTCTACACAGTCGTCCACAAAAAGCAGATCCCGTGTCTGATCCCCACCAGAGAGAACTATTTCTTTTTCACCTTTCAATATAGAATCTATGACGAAACCAACGAGATTAAGCTTCTGTCTGGGTCCATATGTGATGGTTGGCCTGATTGAGACGGATGGAAGCTCATGGACAAGCTGGAACAGCTTGCAGTATTCCCATCCCGAAGCCTTGGCAATTGAGTACGAGCATAGGGGTAAGACTGGTAGATCCTTCCGGTAAGGTGGAATGCAATTGCCATAAACCTTTGTTGAGTCTCCAAAAACAAACATGTGGCGGTCTGGACAGTGAGCGAATGACTCCAGTACGTTGAGAGTCAGCAGGAGGTTTCCGAATACCGACGATCGAATTTGCGAAAACGAATCGATTGCATCAGGATTAGACGCCAGATGAAAGACAACTTCGGGGGAAAAATCAAGAAACACCCTGTTGACCTCTTTCTGATCTGCGAGGTCACACCGCATATATACTGCGAGGTCAGCTCGCGGTTCTGGCAGTTCATTTCGAGTAAGTCCGAGAACAATTGCTCCCGTCTCGGCTAGCCTTCTGGTTAGTGCTCCACCGATAAACCCTCCGGCACCGGTAACAATAACCCGCTTTTCATGCATATTTATCATGCCAGGCATCACTGATTTCCTCTTGGCGAAGTCAGCCAAGCACCCATCAGAAGCATTGAGGCCCTGGAATAAAGAGCAATTGCAACGGCCGCCTTGATTGGGCTCAAGAGACCAAGATCGTGCTGCTCAACAAAAAATCTAAGTGCGCCTTTGTGAAAATCAAGGATGTGGAACTTCTTTCGGGCAAAGGGACGAGGACCGCTTCCCATACCTTCATAATGAATAATTTTAGATTTCGGGTGAAGGTAGGTCTTTTTGCCTCGTTTCAACAGACGATGAGAAAAAACCGCTTCGTGCCAGTAATAATAATCTTCAGCCAACCCCCCCACCAAGTCATAATCCGCTTTGCAAACCAACATGGCAGCGGCTGAGACCCAGTCAACAGGGAATGCATCGGCCGATCCAAAGACCCCTTCCTTGCAGAGATATCTCTTGACGACCGAAGAGTTTGGAAATTTCTTGGTCAGCCAAGAGTTCCGCCCCAGCACACCGTTCAGAGGAGACGGGAACATTCTCCCCGACCACTGTTCCGTTCCATCTGGGTATAGCAATCTGCTTCCCACGACTCCGGCATCAGGATGACACTTCACGAAATCAACCAGAAGAGGTATCGCATTATCAAGCACAACCGTATCGTCGTTTAGAAACATGTAGTACGTACCAGAGGAGATTTCCACTCCTTGGTTCGCGGCCTTGCAGTAGCCAAGATTTCTGTCGTTGACAATCAGCTTTGTATCAGAGTACGCCATCCTCACGGCATTAACGGAATTATCAGTAGACCCGTTATCGACGTAAATTATCTCGTAGCTGTAATTATTCCACTCAGCCTTATGAATCGACTCAATGCACTATATTATCACCCAGACCGAACCAGAGGATAGCCAGCGGTACCCAGGCGATACCCGGTATCGGTGAAAATATCCGTACGAACGGCTCGCTGATATTGTTGCAGAGCGGCGAGAGTGCCATACCCAGACCGAGCGGAATACCAAGCAGAACCGCCAGCGTGAAGCCGATCGTGACCCTGATTATGCTGACCGATGTATTTCCCCAGAGTGTTCCGTCGCGGGTGGTTTCAACATGGCTTTCAGAACCGTTTCGGGGGTCGGCAGCAGCAACAGCGAATACTCCGGATCGATCCTGCCGAACAGGCCTGTGGTTGATGCCAGATGCCAGAGCGCCATAAAGATGATCACCCCGACACTACCCTGAAGATAGCGCAACAATCCCGGCTGCATTATTTTTTACCTTTTTTTAGCGGAGCCGCTTTAGCCGGCAGACAGCTGAGATCAAACAACTTTTTCTCGGACGGTATCTCTTTCAGATAACCCAGTTGGTTTGACCAAGAGAGCGTTTCCAGGGCTGCCTTTACATCTACCGCAGCTGTGTAATCAATCCGCTTGCGGGCATTGGTGATGATGGCGGTTTCGAGTTTCAACTCTTTGGCTATGATCTCATTGGCTTCTTTCGGTTTTGTGTTGATGAAATCGATCGTCTCAACATAGGCGCCCAGAAAACGTTTCAACTCTTCCGGGTGCTGATCGATGAAGGACTGACGTGCGATGACGACGTTGGTCGGATAAAAGTTGGCGGCTTTGCGATTGGCCTTTTTCCACTCAGCGGCGGCGTCATACAGTACCCGGGCGTTCTTGAATTTTGCTTCGGCCTGTGAGGCAAACGGCTCCCAGGTAATGCCGGCATCCACTTCACGCGCCACAAACAAGGCCGCCGGCATATCGGCAGGCGCCACTCCGGAGACGATCTGGATATCTTTCTCCGGATCAAGTCCGGCTACTTTTTTTGAAATGTGGGCACGAAAGAGTGTGTCAACGACGGTCCCCGGCTTGGGTGTGGCCACCTTTTTACCCTTTAACTGCTTTACATCGGTGATGCCGGTGTCCTGGCGCGTCAAGAGGACATGTCCGCCGCCGTTGGCCGCAGCCACAATTTTCAGCGGCACCCCTTTCCCCTGCCAGATGGCGGTCGGGGCAATTCCGAGCAGCGCCACATCCAGCTGTCCGGAGGCAAAGGCCTCCATCAGTGTCGAACCGTCACTGAAATCCACAATCTCCGCCGTGACTCCCCGTTTTGTAAATATCCCCCGGGTTCTGGCCACGTAGGGGGTGACCGTCCCCAGCGCCTTGTTGGTGCCGACCTTGATGATGCCGGTATCAGCCTGCTTCTTGGCCGCCAGGGCACTGTTGATGCCTGCGACTGATATAACCGCTGCGACTCCGACTGCCAAAAATCTCCTGAATGCCATTTTCATCTGCTGCTCTCCTTTTCCTCATGTGATGTGATCTGTTGATAAGTTTCGACCAGTTTACGACGCTGTATCTTTCCGCTGGGCCCCTTGGGCAACTCATCGATAAATATAATTTCGCGCGGGATCTTGAATGCGGCCAGTGACAGGCGACAATGCTCCCTAATCCGTTCCGGTTCCAGCTTTCTACCCGGTCGCAGCGTAATAAAGGCGGCCACCTCCTCGCCGTAGAGCTGGTGCGGTAACCCGACCACGCCGACCGATTCAACGTCTGGCAGGCGGTGGATGACCTCTTCCACTTCGCGCGGTGATATTTTTTCACCGGAGCGGTTGATCTGCTCTTTTTTTCTGCCGGTCAGAAACAGATAGCCATCCTGATCCAGATAGCCGAGATCACCCGTATGAAACCAACCGTTACGCAAAGCTTCACGGTCAGCTGAGCGATTGTTCAGGTACCCGCTGAAAATATTTTTCCCTCTGATCAGCACCTCTCCGACATCCCCTGGTGGCTGAGATACGCCCTGCTCATCAACCACCAGCAGCTCATTCCCGACCGGCATTCCGGCCGAACCCGGCTTGTGCGGCAGCGGCGGTAGCGGGTTGGCCGTTACCTGACAGGCCGCTTCCGATATTCCGTAGGTCTCGATGACCGGAATCCCGTAGCGCTGTTCAAACTCTTCCAGCACCGCCACCGGCAGGGGCGCTGAAGCAGAGCGGGCAAACCGGAGCGAGTACGCATAATTTCGTGGTGGTTCCTGGTGGGAGAGCAGGATTGAAAAGATAGTCGGCACGGCACTGAACCAGGTCGCCTGATAATCATGCAGCCAGCCCCAGAAACGGTCGGCTTTGAAACGCTCAGGCATAACTACGCTGCCGGCTGAAAGCAGTGGTGCCAGCAGCGTGACGACCAAGCCGTTGATGTGAAAGAGCGGCAGCACGCACAGTGCTCTGTCGGCAGCTGTCAGACGGTGAGCGCTGACGATGTACTGTGCGTTTGCCAGCAGGTTGCCGTGCGACAGGACAACACCTTTGGGGTGCCCGGTGGTTCCGGATGTGTACAGAATCAGTGCCGGATCCTCGCTGCGCAGCGGCAGTTCTGTTTCCGGTGCAGTGCCTGTAGCGGCAGGTTCTCTAACCTGCAGCACACGGTAGCCATTCCCCTCTTCAGGACTTTCCAGATCGCACCATTCGCCACTCTCCAGACCGGATTGTACGCTATCTCCATGATTCCGGTCGCTGAGCAGCAGTTCTGCGCCAGAATGCGTCAGTATTCCGTGAATTTCAGGCCCGGTCAGACGCGGATTGATAGGAACCGCGACTCCACCGGCCGCCATAACAGCCAGAATGGCTACAACCGGATTAAGTCCGTTGGCAAGCAGAAGGGCAACTCTGCCGCCGCGTTTCAACCCCTGTTGACCCAGAACTGCTGCCAATTCAAAAACAGCCGTCCGGTATGCCCCGTAGGTCAGCGATTTCGAATGTTCGGGTGCGAAAATAAATACGGTATCGGCTTGTTCTCTGCCGCGCAGTTCGAGCAACTCCCGCAGGGAAGCCGGAACTGCTTCGACTGTGTGATTATGCGAGGTGTCGTTGCTCATCAGATTGAATACTCCGCTGTCGGCACCGGCGTCCTCTCGTACTGTTTGAGGACATGGTTGCGGATTTTAACAAAATCGTAGTCGGTACGTTGACGCGGACGCGCCAATGGCACCGGCACGATAGTCTTGATCCTGCCGGGGCGACTGGTCATAACGACAATACGGTCGGCCAGGAAGACCGCCTCTTCGACATCATGGGTCACGAAGATGGTGGTAAAGGGATCGTCCAGCCAGAGGTTGGTCAACTCCTCCTGCATCTCCATACGGGTGAAAGCATCCAGTGCCCCGAACGGCTCATCCATAAGTAGCAGCTTGGGAAACATGGCCAGCATACGCGCGATGCCGACTCTTTGCTTCATGCCGCCTGACAGTTGATACGGGTGTGCATTCTCAAACCCCCTGAGTCCGACCAGCGCAATGAAACGGTCGATCTTTTCACGCGCAATGTCCCGGTCTACGCCATTTACTTCAAAACCGAAGGCGATATTCTGTTCGACCGACAGCCAGGGAAAGAGTGCGTAATCCTGAAAAACCATACCCCGGTCCGGGTGCGGTTTTTTGATGGCTACGCCGTCGGCGGTAACGCTGCCGCTATCCGGAAACTCCAGGCCGGCCGCCATTTTGAGCAGGGTCGACTTACCGCACCCGGAAGGGCCCAAAAGGCAGACCAGCTCTTTTCCGCTGACAGAAAAGGTTACATTCTCCAATGCGGTCAGACGATCTTTTGATCCACGAACCGTAAATGTCTTCTGGGTTTTTTCAAATACGAGTTCCATATCTGCAACTCCGACGCGCGAGACTTTTGGACAAAAAAAGAGGTCAAGGATCGAGTGCAGGAGCGCTCTTTCCTTGACCTCCAGTTTTTCTGGTCAGTCGCTGGTTGTGTGCGGTGATGTACCGGCAGTGAAGCCCGGTCGGTGCGTTTGTTGCGGCCAAACTATCAAAGCGGTTTCAGATTATCAAATACTAAATATAATATCTATGCTTTTTGTAGTTAGTTTGAAATGCGGATAGAATGTCTAAAAACGGCAGTTCATGAACCACAGTGCAACTGAGAAGCAGAGAAATCAGGCAGTTATATCAACAACTGACATAACCAAAATGGTGAGTGACTTTTTCTCGTTTTATTCTGAAATCTTTTTTGTTTTTGCTCAGTTGCTCTGTGTTTCAAATGCTTTTTCTAGGATAATGTGTCAATAGAAAAAAATGCATAAAGTGGCAATTTTGAAAAGTTATGCCTGTAGTGACACTAAATCCATAAAAAAAGATCTTTTGAAGTTTTCCCGCTTGACATGTCGAAAAATAGTATTAAGATAAAAAACATCTTGTTGGGAATTAAATACTAAACACGAAAGGAGACCCTGGCTATGTGGACTTCAAGATTCAGAATTCGTCCGGTTTCCCACTGCAAAGAGGGTTGCCCTAGTTAGCCCGCTGCTGATTGCGTAGCGGGCGTACAGAAAAAAGAGCCTCCTGTCGTACGACAGGAGGCTCTTTTTTTAGCCAACAGAGAATGGCGCTGTTCACAGCGTTATCAGAGACGTTATCTCAATAGCATTCCGGCCTGCGATCACTAAAGCAGGGGATCTGGGTGCGCCAGGCTTCCATCGTCTGCATGTCGAGTGCAGCGCTGATTTCTGTTTCAGATTCTTCCGCCTCAGCCAGCAAATCCCCTTTGGGATCGATAATCATACTCATTCCGAAGAAATCAAGTTTACCGATGCGACCACAACTGTTGCAGGCGACAACAAAGAGCTGGTTTTCTATGGCGCGTGCCCGCAGCAATGTTCGCCAGTGTTCCTGGCGCGGTTTGGGCCACTGGGCCGGTACGCAGATGACTTGGGCTCCTTCAAGTGCCAGACGTCGGGAAAGTTCGGGAAAGCGCAGATCGTAGCAGATAATCACACCGATCTTGCCGAGTGAAGTGTCTGCCAGCAGAGAGGTGTCACCGCGATCAAAGGCCCGATCCTCACCAAGCAGCGAGAAGAGATGTAGCTTGCGGTACACACCGGCCAGACGCCCATTATCGACTAAAAAAATGGTATTAAAGACTTTGTCACCGTTTGGTTCCGGTAGGCTGCCGACGATCACCAGTTTCAGTTCTCGTGACAGATCCAGTAACTCTGTGACAATCCCGGCAGTGCGCTCAGCCTGCTCATTCAAATTCTTATAGGCAAAGCCGGAAGACCACATTTCCGGCAATACCACAAGGTTGACTGCTGTCGCGGCAACGCGGGCCAACGCTGTACGGACGTAAGCCAGATTGGCGTCCACATCTCCCTGTATAACAGTAAACTGAATGGCGGCGGCATTGATAGTCATTGTGGAGCTCCTCGAAATTACTCGTCGTCAGAAGAATCCATCTGCACAAATTTCATATATAACGATTCTTTCCGTTCTTTTTAGAAGCGTTCCGTGTCCTGCATGGTTGCTTTTTTCTAAAAACCGGTCAGCGGGTCTAAAAAGAAATCGCCGACTTTGGGAATCGGCATCTGCTTGCCTTGAGGATCCGGGTAGCCTGCCGGTTTCTTCTTGGCGGTGCGTTCGTTAACAGCGCCATTGGTGTGCTAATAGTGAATAAACGCACCGGGGCTGTAATGTAATTGGTGCGAAACTCCGATTTTTTGATGATCTTGCGGGTGTCGTACCTTTCACTGCTGACAACCAATTCATTGTCATTGGTATCATCCAGGTACGAATCTACATCCTCCTGCTCTTCATTCATCATCGTGAATTAGTCAGCTGCGAATTCAGATAGGCGTGAATGACATCCATGTAAATTTCTCGTGGTTTGCTGGTACCGTCACTCAGGGCGATCATTCCCTCGCTCTCCATCATTTCAACAATCCGGGCAGCCCGGTTATAGCCGATCCGCAGGCGGCGCTGAACCATCGAGATGCTGGCCTGTTTGGTCTCTGCCACCAGTCGCAGAGCATCCTCCCAGCGCTCATCCTGTATTTCATCTTCGTTGCTGCTCTTCTCATCAGTATCCTTCATCTCCAGAATCGACTTTTCATAGACCGGTTTACCCTGTTTTTTAAGGAAGTCAACCACGCGCTGTACCTCGGCGTCAGAAACAAACGCGCCGTGAATACGTTGCAGACGGGAAGTTCCGGGCGGCAGGTAGAGCATGTCGCCGGCACCCAACAGGCTTTCTGCGCCGTTGCAGTCGAGGATCGTGCGTGAATCAACTTTGGAGGAGACCTGAAAGGAGATTCGTGACGGCAGGTTGGCCTTGATCAGGCCGGTGATGACATCTACGGATGGTCGCTGTGTGGCCAGAATCAGGTGAATGCCTGAAGCACGGGCTTTTTGCGCCAGCCGGGCAATATGTTCCTCGACCTCGCGCCCTGCAACCATCATTAAATCTGCTAATTCGTCAACGATAACGACGATGTACGGTAAGTGGCTATGTTCCAGCATATCACCGTCATCCACCGCAAAGGGGATCGGATCAATAATCGTATCTTCGTCATCAACGATATCATTGAGTTCTTCAATAATTTCAGCTTCGGGAAGCGCGTTCAACTCCTCCTGTTCCAGCAGTTCACCTGCCAGCTTCTTGTTGTAGGAATCAATATTTCTGACGCCCTTATCGGAGAGCAGCTGATAGCGGCGCTCCATCTCGTTGACCGCCCATTTCAGGGCCAGTGAAGCCTTTTTCGGTTCGGTTACGACCGGCAGCAGCAGATGCGGGATGCCCTCGTACATCGAAAATTCGAGCATCTTGGGATCGACCATGATCATGCGCACATCCTTGGGGGTAGATGTGTAAAGCAGAGAGAGAATCATGGTGTTGATTGAAACCGATTTACCGGAACCGGTTGAGCCGGCCACCAGCAGATGTGGCGCTTTGGCCAGGTCCGTCACGACCGGTTGTCCGGCAATATCTTTTCCCAGCGCCAGCGGCAGCTTCATCTTGCTGTGTGAAAAATGTTCACAGTTGAATATCTCGCGCAGAAAGACCATATCACGATCACGGTTCGGGACTTCGATGCCAACCACTCCTTTGCCGGGGATCGGTGCCACGATACGGATCGACATGGCCTGGAGCGCCATGGTCAGATCGTCCGACAGGCCGGCTATACGGCTGATCTTGATGCCCGGTGCCGGAGAAAATTCGTACATGGTGATAACCGGGCCGGGGCAGATCTCGACCACTTCGCCATCTATGTTGTAGTCCTTAAGTTTTTTCTCAAGCAAACGGGCGTTCATGGTCAATGAGTCGCGGTCCAGGGTCTTCTCACTGGCGGGTGTTGTATCCAAAAGTGAGAAAGGTGGCGTACGGAAGTCCCCTTCAGCCTTGATAAACTCGAACGTTTCCTGAATTGCTGCCGTCTTGGCATCTTCGCGCTTCTTTTCCTTCTCCTTCTTGACAGCCGTGAGACGCGGTGCCGGTGCCGCAGGCGGAGTGATGATCGGGCCGCTCACAGGTGACGCAACCGGCAATCCTTCGGTCTTGGCTTTCTCTTTCTTTTTATCCTCCGCTCCATGAGAGCGCTGCTCCTGCCAGGCATTCCATTTGTGCTTGAGATCTTCAAACCACCAGCCGGCAAAGAGAATAAAGGAGAATTTCGACAGGATCATGATTGAGGAGACTAACAGCGGCACAAGCAACAACAGGGCCCCGGTAGCACCGATGGTGCCCTTGAGAAAATGAGTCGTGATAACTCCGACCGCACCGCCGGTAGGTACCTGCTGGCCAAAAAAATCTGTTTTTTCACGGAAAAAGGCAAACAGGCCTGAGAGTGAAAAAAGCAGGCCACCGACTGCCGCAAGCTTATAGGAGCGCAGCCGGATTTCTTTGAAACGGAACAGGGTGTAGGCGATATAAAAGAGCGCCAGCGGCACCAGATAGGAGGCCAGGCCGAAGCAGTTAAAAAACAGATCGGCCAGCTGCGCACCAAAGCGCCCCCCGAGGTTGTGGATGCTCCCTTCGTTTGAGTAGCTGTTCCAGGAGACATCTGCCGAGTTGAAGGTGATAAACGCCAGCAGGATAAAGACTCCCAGTGTTCCAAGTGCCATTCCCTGCAGCTCTTTGGTCATTTTGTCTTTTTTTACTTCTTCTGCACTCATTGATTCTGACTTCCTTGGGGATGGATAAACGTGGGCATATTACCCGTAATCGGAGAGGGTAGGCAAAGGAAAAATGATCTGATTTGGCTAATGGACGGTTGTCGCAGGATTACGGATTATGCTTATTCAAAAAATATGCTATATGATACGTTCGTACGCCGAGACAGAGATACACAAGAGGTTTGTCATGCCATTCGAAATAATTCTCAAGAGCCTGGTGGATCGCGTGCCGTATGCTATCGGCGCCATCCTGGTTGATTGGGAGGGTGAAGCGGTTATGGAGCATTGTCACTGCGATCCCTACGATATCCGTTTCATCGCGGCTCACAAGGGTATTATTCTATCGCGACTCAAAGAGATGCAGAGTGCTGACCAGCTCGGAGAGATAGAAGACGTGGTCGTGACCTCCACTGCCGGTCACATTATCATCGGCTGCGTCAATAAGGATTATTCTCTGGTCATGAATATTGCACGCAATTGCCCGGTGGCACTGGCGCTGTACCATTTCCGCCGGGCAATTACCGTACTGAAGAAGGAGATCTGATGGAGCCGGAAGAGAAAAAAAGCTATTTCCGTGGAATGATGGACAAGATTGTCACCGTTGCCAATATGGAGGTGTTTCCCTCTTCAAAGCCGAAGCCGGAGCCGGTTTTGGATGCCAACGGTGAAATCGTTCCGGAGGTAAAAAAACCCGAAATTATCAATCCTTTTGGAGTTGTTGATCTTTTTGGCAGATTGAAAGTCGGGTTGCAAAAAACAAAAGAGGGGCTCGTCGGGCGTATCGATACCCTGTTGTTGGGTAAAAAGACCATCGATGCCGATACGTTTGAGGAGCTGGAAGAGATCCTGATCACGTCGGATATCGGCGTCAAAACAACGGTGGAGCTGATCCGCACCCTCGAACAACGACTGGGGCGCAATGAACTCAAAGATGGTGAGGCACTGCGAAGCGCACTCAAGGAAGAAATTCTGGCCAGGTTGACTGCCCACCATCTTCCGCTTGAAATGAGCAGCAAAAAACCGTTCGTAATGCTGGTGATCGGCGTTAACGGAGTCGGTAAAACCACCACTATCGGCAAACTGGCATCGCGGTTTTCAGCTTCCGGCAGCAAAGTCCTGCTGGCGGCAGCCGATACATTTCGTGCTGCCGCTGCTGAGCAGCTGATCGCCTGGGGAAGCCGTTCCGGCGTTGATGTGATTCGCCACAAGGAGGGTGCCGACCCTTCGGCGGTTGTTTTTGACGCCTGCAAGGCGGCGGTTGCCCGCGAGGTTGATATTCTGGTCGTTGATACTGCCGGCCGACTGCATACAAAGGTCAATCTGATGGAGGAGATGAAAAAAATCCGCCGGGTGATCGACCGCGAAATTCCAGGTGCGCCGCATGAGACACTTCTGGTGCTGGACGCCGCCACAGGTCAGAATGCAATTTCACAGACACGGCTCTTCAAGGAGGCCGCCGGGGTGACCGGTTTGGCCCTGACAAAACTGGATGGTACCGCCAAGGGGGGTATTGTGGTAGCGGTCAGTCATGAGTTTGCCCTTCCGGTCCGCTATATCGGTGTTGGCGAATCGATCGAGGACCTGCGTGACTTCGATCCGCAGGAGTTCACGGATGCCCTCTTCCAAGCATAAAAAACGTCACATGCGTGTGGTGCGCAAAGCTGAAGCACCGCTCGAATTTAATCAATTGGGGCTTGACTTTATCGCTGTCAGCGAGTACATTTCACCCCCTCGAAAGGAAAACGAACTCATGGACCAAGAACTGATAGATGTACTGGAAAGACGGATCGGCGACATTGTTGAGAAGTATAATGTCCTTAAAGAAGAGAACAACCGCCTGAATGCCGAACTTAGCCGGCTTTCTTCTGATCGGGAAGGGCTTAAATCCCGCGTTGATGCCATTCTTGGCAAGCTGGACGGGATTTAAAAATATGCAAACGGTCATCGTATGAAGAGAAGCCATGCGGTGACGATTCTGGGGCGCGAGCTCTCCGTCAGGAGCTCTGCACCGACGGAAAAAGTGCGAGAGATTGAGTCGTTTGTCAATCATCGTTTGCTGCAAATCGGCAGCGCCTTAAGCAGCAGTGACGCCCAGTTGGTTTTGACTCTGGCGCTGCTGAATACCGCTGAAGAGCTTATCGATCTGAAATCGCGTCAGGGGCAGAGCGGCGCCATTGACAACAGGATTCAGGAAATCATCAGGAAACTGGAAACAGCCTGATTTACACGGTCTCTCAGGGAGACTTTTGACTATATATCGCAGCAGCAGTACCATTGATCGGACACTCAGAGGCGTAGCATCAGATCGCACCTGATTCCTGATAGCAGAACCCAAGCTGAATATATCCTCACTGAAAGGAAGAAACTGCTCCGAGTAATGTAACGCCCAAATCTACGTTAATATCCGATGGCACTCGCGAGCCTTTTCTCACACTTTCATCCTCCCTGGTCGACCTTCCCGATACTGTTCGGGACAACTCCAACTATTTTTATAGCGTGAAAGTTCTGTATGCCCAAGCGATCTCTCCGTGCACAGCTTCTGGCAGAGCGTCGTTCACTCAATCGTCACCTGTGGCTGACCTCGAGCCGTGCTGCACAGAAAAATCTGCTTTCACTGGCTGAATTCCAGCGGGCGGAATGTATTGCGTTGTACGCACCGGCGCACAATGAGACCGACACGTCATTGCTGCTGACCGCAGCATGTGCATCAGGAAAACGGGTGCTGTATCCGGCGGTGTGCGGCCAGAAAATGGTTTTCCGTCGCCTCGAAAGTCCGGAATCACTGCAAAAGGGTGCCTTTGGTATTATGGAACCATGTCCGGCCTGCACTGAGCATGGTATTGATGAAGTTGATCTTATCGTTGTCCCTGGTGTTGCCTTTGACCTGACCGGCCACCGCATCGGCTACGGCAAGGGTTTTTATGACCGTTTTTTGCATCATTCCGGTCGCACGGCACATCTGATCGGACTCTGCCATGATTTTCAACTGATCGAGGGGCCGATTCAGATTGATCCGCATGATATACCAATGGAAATTGTCGTTACGGAAACTCGGATTGTGCGTATTTAAGAAGTAACCGGAGCTGATACAAGCAGCCCGGATTCACATACAGGAGGTTATATATATGGACGTGAGTATCTGGATGGTAGTCGTCACCCTGGTTGTTGCTGCCGTGGCGTATCTGGCCGGGAACAAGCTTAACAGGAAAGATACCGACTCGATTGTCAAGCAGGCTGAAGAGCTGGTTGGAAAAATGATCGGTGATGCCCGCCGTGAAGCGGAAACCATTACCAAAGAAGCAGAACTTAAGGCCAAGGATGCAGCAATTCAGGCCAAGGAAGAACATGATCGTAAAACGAGCGAGAAAAACAAGGATCTGCAGGCACTTGAAAAACGGTTGACCCAGAAGGAAGAAAATCTCGACAAAAAAGCAGGCTTGATCGACCAGAAAGAGATGGACATTCTCAAAAAAGAACAGGCTGTTTCACAAAAAGAACAACTGCTTCTGGTGCGCGATGAAGAGCTTAAAAAAGCATCTGAAATCCAGAATGCCAGATTGGAACAGATTTCCGGCATGTCGGCTGCGGAAGCCAAAAAAGAGCTGATGAACGCCATGGAAACCGAAGCCAAGCATGACGCAGCCAAAATCATCAGGGCTATCGAGGATGAGGCCCGTGAAACCGGAGATAAAAAAGCCAAGGAGATCATGGCACTGGCTATTCAGCGCTATGCAGGAGAATATGTCGCAGAACGTACGGTATCGGTTGTGCCACTACCGTCGGATGAGATGAAGGGGCGCATCATCGGCCGCGAAGGGCGCAATATTCGCGCGCTGGAAGCGGCTACCGGTATCGACCTGATTATTGATGATACGCCGGAGGCGGTGATCCTGTCCGGCTTCAATCCGGTTCGGCGCGAAGTGGCCCGCTTGTCTCTCGAAAAGCTGCTGGCTGACGGGCGTATTCACCCCGGCCGTATCGAAGAGGTGGTGGCCAAATCGACCGAAGAGGTTGAACTTTCAATTAAAGAGGCCGGCGAACAGGCCGCCTTCGACCTGGGTGTTCACGGTATCCATCCGGAAATACTCAAACTGATCGGTCGTCTCAAATACCGCACCTCGTATACCCAGAACGTCTACCTGCACTCGCTGGAAGTCGCCTTCCTCTGCGGGATCATGGCAGCCGAACTGGGGCTGAACGTCAAGCAGGCCAAACGGGCCGGACTGCTGCACGACCTGGGCAAAGCCGTTGACCATGAAGTGGAAGGATCACACGCCGTCATCGGCGCGGAACTGGCCCGTAAATACGGAGAAACCCCCAAGATTGTACATGCCATCATGGCCCATCATGAAGACGAGAAGCCGAATTCGATTCTGGCGATTCTGGTTCAGGCTGCTGACGCCCTGTCCGGTGCCCGTCCCGGCGCACGGCGCGAAATGATGGAAACGTACGTCAAGCGTCTGGGAGATCTGGAACGTATCGCAACATCGTTCAGCGGCGTGCAGTCGTCATTTGCCATTCAGGCCGGTCGTGAAATTCGCGTGATGGTGTCCAGCGAGCAGGTTTCCGATGATCAGTCGATTGTCATGGCCCGCGACATTGCCAAGAAGATCGAAGCAGAAATGACCTATCCCGGCCAGATCAAGGTCAATGTTATTCGTGAAACGCGTTCGGTAGAATATGCCCGTTAAAATCCTGTTCATCGGTGATATTGTCGGTAAACCGGGACGCCAGGCGGTCTCACGCGAACTCCACCGCCTGGTGGACCGGCACACGATTGATATTGTTATCGCCAATGGTGAGAATGCGGCCGGCGGCTTCGGCCTGACAGTCGACGTCGCCAAAGATCTGTTCAACCAAGGCATTCACCTGCTGACGAGTGGTAACCACATCTGGGACAAAAAAGAACAGGTTGCCGTGATACTGTCCGACCCGCATATCATCCGACCGGCCAACTATCCGGCCGGAGCACCCGGCGTTGGCAGTACCATTCTGTCCACTCCCGGTGGCACCAAAGTCGGCGTTCTGAATCTGGAAGGGCGCATCTATATGAAGAACCTGGAATGTCCCTTCCGGACGGCTGACCGTGAGCTTGAAAAACTGCAGCGTGAAACTTCCATCATCCTGGTTGATTTCCACGCCGAGGCGACCTCTGAAAAATCGGCACTGGGATGGTATCTGGATGGCCGGGTCAGCGTTGTTGTCGGGACCCACACCCATGTTCAGACCGCTGATGAACGGATTTTACCGCAAGGAACGGCTTTTTTGACCGACGCCGGCATGACCGGCAGCTTTGATTCGGTTATCGGCATGGGCAAGGAAGAGACCCTTCAGCGCTTTCTGACACAGCTTCCGGCCAAATTCGAAGTAGGCAAAAAGGATATCCGCCTGAATGCAGTCGTGATCGGAGTGGACGAAAACAGTGGCAAGGCGGTTAGTATCGAGAGAGTAAACATTCCCTGCTGATTTCTTAGCACCTGAAAGGTAGAGTATATGTCTGTAGCCGAACAGATGGCCGTTATCAAACGCGGTAGCGTTGAAATTCTGGTCGAAAAAGAGCTTGAAGAAAAACTGGAGAAATCTCTTACAAGCGGCGTACCGCTCAAGATCAAGGCCGGCTTTGATCCGACCGCTCCCGACCTGCATCTGGGACATACCGTCCTGATCCAGAAATTGCGGCATTTCCAGCAGCTGGGGCATGAGGTCAACTTTCTGATCGGTGACTTTACCGGTATGATCGGGGATCCGACCGGTAAGTCCGAAACCCGCAAGGTGCTGACGCGCGAAGATGTGCTGCGCAATGCTGAAACCTACAAGGAGCAGGTCTTCAAGATCCTTGATCCGGAGAAGACCACGGTGGTTTTCAACTCCGAATGGCTCAACAAGCTGGATGCGGCCGGGATGATCGGTCTGGCTTCCAAATATACCGTCGCGCGCATGCTGGAGCGTGACGATTTTCATAAGCGCTACAACAGCCAGCAGCCGATCGCCATTCATGAATTCATGTATCCGCTGATTCAGGGATACGATTCGGTGGCCCTGAAGTCTGACGTGGAGTTGGGGGGTACGGATCAGAAATTCAACCTGCTGATGGGGCGTGAGCTGCAGCGCGAGTGGGGCCAGTCACCGCAATGTGTCCTGACCATGCCACTCCTGGAAGGGCTGGACGGGGTCAACAAAATGTCCAAGTCACTCGGCAACTATATCGGCATCAACGAGTTGGCCGATGATATTTTCGGCAAAATCATGTCGATCTCCGATGAGCTGATGCTACGGTATTATGAACTGCTTTCCGATATGAGCCTGGCAGATATCGGAGTCTTGAAACGTAATCTCAAGGATCATTCGCTGCATCCGATGGCGGCCAAAAAACAGCTGGGTCGCGAGATTGTTTCCCGATTCCATGGTGCCGGAACCGGTGAAACTGCCGAAGAAAACTTCGTCAAGCGTTTTAAGGAAAATGAGATTCCCGAGGATATGCCGCAGGTAACATTTACGGAGTCAGATGGTCTGATTCTGCTGGCGCGTGCCATGACTGAGGCCGGACTGACCAAGTCCAACGGCGAAGGGCGGCGTGCAATTGATCAGGGTGGTGTCAAGCTGAACGGCGAAAAGGTCAGCGACACCAATCTGGAGTTGACCGCAACCGGAGAGTATATTGTTCAGATCGGTAAGCGCCGGTTTGCGAGGATTGTGGTGCTATAGGCGGGACTTCATACCAGATTCAGAAGCGGGACCAGCCATGCGGCGGTCCCGCTTTTTGTTTAGCGCAGCTTCAGGGCGTGCAGAAACTTTCCGGCATACACATTAATGACATGATCGCGCGGCAACGAGGCAAATGGTGGTGATTTGCGGCTGCCAAGCTGCCTGAGCTCTTCGAGGATGCGTGCATCCTTGCGGATCGAGATACCTTTATTGAAGACCTTGATGGCGAGATGTTTCTTGCGTGCCAGCAGATAGATGCGTCCGAGATGTAAATAGTGATCGCAGTTGCGCGGATTGAGCGCAATCGCTTTCATACACATCTGAATCCCTTTTTGGAACTGGCCCGCTTCCTTTGCAAGGCTGAAACCCATCAGTGAAAGCATTTCCGGAGATTCCGAATTTTGGTGGTCATCTGAATTCATAGCGGTTCCTTCTTAAAGCTTATTCGCTTATTTGATATGCCACGGAGAGAGAATACCATCAGACCGGCATGAGTACAAGCATGCAGGAATGGTAAAAATACGTACGTCAGGTTTATAATATGAACTGTTGAACATCCTCTGTGCAGACCAGCTTTTCCAATGTGTTCATGAGATTGGGAGCGAATAACTCCTTCATCTGATTACGCATCAACTGCACGGCAATATGAGGCGGCATGGTCTTGTTGCCGCTGTTATCACTCGTCAGGGTACAATAAACATCTACGACGCCGGCAACTTGGGCACTGCGCGGAATATCCCTGCTCTGCAGGCCGAGTGGATAGCCACTGCCGTTGCAGCGTTCATGATGCATTCGTATGATGGAGAGTGCTACCGGCGAGAGCACCGATTTCTTTTGCAAAAATTGATACCCCTCCTCAGGGTGCCGTTTCAAAACCTGTATTTCCGCATCGTTCAGCTTCCCGCTCTTGTTCAGAATCTCCTGCGGAACAAAAATCTTGCCAAAATCATGGAAGATGGCTCCGGCGCCGACATCCAGCATCTCATCCCGCGAGAGTGTATAGGCTTCAGAATGCATCAGGAGCGTCAACGATGCGACCTGCAACGAATGCACGAAGGTGTGGTAGTTGTGCGACATGACCGATTCGAGGGACTTGATAGCGTCAGGGCTGTTGGAAAGATACAGCATCAGGTTCTCGACAAGCCGCTTGGTACGATCCAGGTCGGTGGATTTGTCCGGATTATTGAACATGTCATCCACAAAGTTAATGGATGTCTGGTAGATCATTTTGCCCTTGGCCTTGGCGTCGAGCAGATCACTCTTCAGCATGCGCTCGGCGCTTGCTTCCATGTGGCTGGTGATGACATCCATCTCCTCATTGGAAACAAAGACGAACTCGACGCCGTTCCTGGCCAGGCGCTCCCGATCATGCTCACTGAAATCGCGGCCGTGGTTCTTATAGAGAACAAAGTTACCACCGGTTTTTATAAACAGGGCAACATCGGGAAATATCAGCGGTTCAATACTCTCAAGACTTACGGGAACATACGTTGCTTTTACTTCCATGACCGCCATCTCCAGAAAAAATCTATAGTCCCATAATTATCGGAAGAATCACCGGTCGCCGTTCGATGGTCTTCTTGCAGAAACGGCGCAATACTTGACGCACAGCGGTTTCAACCTCTTCATTATCACAGCGCATCTCGGTATTCAACTCATCCAGTGCAGCAATCACCACATTCTTGGCATCAGCCAGGTACTCCCGGTTTTCATCTTCAAAAACAAAACCGCGTGAGACGATATCCGGGCCATAGATCACCTCACCGCTTGACTTGTTGATGCCGATTATCACGACGATCATACCGTCTTCAGAGAGATGCTTGCGGTCGCGCAGCACAATCCGGCCGACATCGCCAACCCCCTTGCCGTCCACAAAAACCCTGCCGGATTCGATCCGCTCGACGATCACCGCTGTTTCTGAATAGAATGAGACAACGTCACCATTGACCATCAGGATGCAACGCTCTTCGGGGATACCGACTTTTCGGGCCAGCTTGATATGATTGACCAGATGGCGATATTCGCCATGGATCGGTATGAAGAAGCGCGGCTGCACGGTGTTGAGCATCAGTTTGAGTTCTTCCTGGCTGGCATGTCCGGAAACGTGCACTTCAGATACTTTTTCGTGAAAGACCTCGGCGCCGCGACGGTAGAGATGGTTAATCAGTTCCGAAATGGTGCGCTCGTTACCCGGTATGACGCGCGAGGAGAGAATGACCGTGTCCCCTTTTTCGAGCCGGATCTGTTTATGATCATCCATGGCTATGCGCGTCAGGGCGCTCATCGGCTCCCCCTGACTGCCGGTGGAAATGATGCAGACCTGTTCAGGTGGCAAGTGCGGCAGAGCCCTGATATCCATCAACTGCTCGTCAGGTATGGCCAGGTACCCCAGATCACGTGCGATCTGGACGTTTTTGACCATCGAGCGGCCATTCAGCAGGATCTTGCGGCCACAGCGGATGGCTACGTCGGCCACCTGCTGTACACGATGGATGCTGCTGGAAAAAGTGGCTACGATAATCCGCCCCGTGCAGGTCGGAAAGATCTCGGAAAAGGCTTCACCAACATATTTTTCGGAGAGCGTGTACCCTTCCCGTTCGACGTTGGTCGAATCGGAAAGCAGTGCCAGCACCCCCGCCTCACCATAGCGCGACAGGCTGGCCAGGTCGGTCAGCTGACCATCAACCGGAGTATGATCGATCTTGAAGTCGCCGGCATGGATGACAACACCTTCCGGTGTCGTAATGGCCAACGCGCAGCCATCGACAATCGAGTGCGCTACCCGCAGGAATTCAACCTGAAAACAGCCGACCGACACGGTGTCGCGCGGTTTAACCGTGACGAGTTCGACTGCGTCGTTCAGCTTGTACTCTTCCAGTTTGGCATTCAGCAGGCCGAGCGTCAGGGCGGTGCCGTACACCGGTATATTCAACTCCTGCAGTACGAACGGAAGCGCACCGATATGATCCTCGTGACCATGCGTCAGACAGATGCCGCGTACCTGATCCACCCGTTCCCTCAGCCAGCTGATATCGGGGATGACATAGTCGATACCAAGCATCTCCGGCGCCGGAAACATCAACCCGCAATCAACGATCAGGATATCGCTGCCATGCTGGTAAACGGTCATGTTCATACCGATTTCGCCCAACCCGCCCAGGGCGACGATCTGCAGTGCCGCGTTTTTTTGCAGGACATCCATAGTTATCTCTCTCTCTGTAGCGGTATCAATGCCGCTATCTTTTTATTGCAGCGCTCGATCCAATCCCGCCCCGGAGTAATCAGCCAGTGATCGGCGTAAAAAGAACTGCGTAATGCTCGATACGCGATCAAGGCACGATTGACGTCGCCCAGCTGTTCGTTGGTTTCTCCCAGGTGCCACAGGCGTCCGGCGGCTTTTTCTATCACGGGATGAAAGGGGATGTACATATGGACAGCCGACTCGAAGCCGGCCACCGCTGCCGGAAAATCTCCGCGTCGCAGCGCCGCTTCACCGAGCTCGAACTGGCTGGTCATGCGCCACCAGGTGCTTGCCAGAAGTAACAGCAGGCAGAATAGTGCGATAACAGAACCGTTCAGCAGAATATGTGTAATTTTTTCGCGCATCAGTTCACCTGAAAAAGCCCGGAATAAATGTCAAAAGAATACCCATCGCAGTTGCGACAACTCCGGCCAGCACGGCCAAAGCTGCCGCGATGTCAAAGGGACACTTCAGGCGGTGAGCAGCCGGCAGACCGTAGACAACTCCTGCCAGACCTGCAATGACCAATAGAATGTACTGATAGCCGATAGTCATTTAATGCTCCAGGGCGGATTCAATCCGCTCCCGCACAGCTTCCATCATCCAGGATTCAGCCTCGCTGCGGCGCAGGTCGGTCGGGACAATCACCGGCGGGTGGATGGTAATGCTGATGTCGCCGGAATACAGGCGGATCTGATTGGCAGGGTTGACTTTGCCGCTGCCGTTGATGGTGATCGGAATAACCGGGACGGCCGCCTTGCGTGCCAGAATAAACCCACCCCGCTTGAACGGGAGCAGGTTACCATCAGTCGTGCGGGTTCCCTCGGGAAACAGCACCACACACTTCCCCTGTCGAATGGTGTCAGCGGCAGCATCCATACTCTGCAGAGCTTTACGACCATCACCGCGATCCAGCGGGATATACCCGCCGCGCCGCATGGATGGGCCGAATACCGGAATATCG
Source organism: Desulfuromonadales bacterium (assembly GCA_013349325.1). GTDB lineage: Bacteria > Desulfobacterota > Desulfuromonadia > Geobacterales > Pseudopelobacteraceae > JACRCG01. Next base: position 22,408 of record DUZX01000010.1, on the reverse strand, counting down.
AATAGCTCCTTCTTGGCGATCCAGTGCAGTTGCCGCGGCATGGCCGCCAGCAGCGCGAGAATATCGAAACTGCTCTGATGATTACTCATGAATATTGTCGCGCCGCTCGGGAGGTTTTCGACTCCGTTGACCGTTACCGTGACTCGGTTCAGAGCCAGAGCCAGACGGGCCCAGAGGCGGGCGTGCCAGCTATACGATCGCCCACTGTTATCAAAGAGTGTAGAGATTAAGGCACAGCCCGACAGCAGGAATGTCAGCGGAATGAAGGCGGCCAAATAGAGATATGCGCGTAGCATGAAAACCCCGAATATAAAGTCAGGTAAATTACAGCCTTATCGGTAACCAGTCAAACGAATTCTGAGGGAAATACAAGATTGAGGGGGGGCAGGATCTGATTATTCCAGAGTTGTACGCAGGCGTTTCTTTTCAGCCATAATCCGTTTGTCGGTGAGTCTGTTCTCTTTGGTCCGTTTCGGGACGCGCGTTGCGAGCCGTTTTTTTACGATGCGGGCACGTTTTTCCAGGGCTTGCCGCAATCGTTCCATAGCAACCTCCCTGTTCTGGAACTGACTGCGGTTCTCTGAAGCTTGGGCTACGATTCCGGTCGGCAGGTGGCGGATACGCACTGCAGAATCGGTCGTGTTGCGGTGCTGCCCCCCCGGTCCGGAGCCCCGGTAAAATTCAACTTTTATGTCCGCTTCGAGTATTTCAATAGTCATGGTCTGATCACGCCTTCATACACACGGCATATTTGAGATAGCGCCCTTCTGGAAATGTTACCGGATAGGGGAAATCTTCCGGTTGTCCGAGCAGCGAGATCACCCGCAGGTCAGCGTGTGCCTGTAGCGCTCCTCGGCGCAGCTCTTTAAGGTAATCAGACAGGTCGATCTTCTGGTGGTTAGAGGATGCGATCAATAATCCACCGCTTTTCATCAGCGGCAGTGCGGACGCCACCAGGTCCGAGGTGCCCCCTTTCGTGGTAAAGCGGCTCTTGGCCGTTGTAGAAAACGAGGGGGGATCCATCAGGATGACGTCGAAAATCTTTCCGTTCTGGGCCAGTTTGCGTAACACCGCCAGGCAATCGCCGACGATGAATTCATGCTGCCCGGGGTTAAGGCGGTTGACGCTAAAGTTGTCTTTGGCCCACTGGGTATAGCCGCCGGATGCATCGACGCTGGTAACCTGTGCGGCTCCGGCAGCGGCAGATGCTACCGAAAAAGCGCCGGTATAGGCGAATAAATTGAGGACCCGCTTGCCTGCAACCCGTGCCATGAGATCGCGGCGATTACGGCGCTGATCGAGGAACAGCCCGCTGTTGAGCCCCTGTTCCAGGCTGACCAGAAAGGTGAGGCCGTTCTCCAGAACCTTCAGCCGTGCCGGCGCAGCCGCGCCGACCAGTAAGCGGCCATACGACTTGCTGTCACTGATCGCCTCAAGCTCACGGGTCTTTTGGGGACGGCACTTTTCATAGATTCCGCGCGGTGTACAGAGTTCCTGCAGCAGCTGGGTTATCTGCTTAAGGTGCGGGCGCCAGGCCGCGCTGTAGAGCTGCAACATCAGATAATCGCCATAGCGATCAATGGTCAGCCCCGGCAAGCCGTCACCCTCGGCATTCACGATCCGGTAAGCGGTCGAACCGGTAAGATCGGCGTGCTGCCGACGCAGTTCCAGAGCGCTTCGCAGGCGCCCGCTCAACCAGGAACGATCGAGCTGAATCCGCTTCCGATCCAGGACCCGCGCCACAATCCGGTCATTCGGATCGAGCAGGGCGGTCGCCAGAACTCGATTCTGGCCGTCACATAAATCGACTGTCTGACCGGGAGTGCCGGTCGGCCACTTTCTGGTATAGGCGTCGGCTACGACCCAGGGATGTCCCAGTTCCAGCATCCGGACGGTTTCAGGTCCAACGATGCATGCCATGCTATGTGAAGTATGTGGACTCTTCATCTTATTTTGAAAACCGTCCCCCACAATCTTCCTCTCCTCCGCGAATCTTTTCAACCGCATGGCCGATTGTTGGCCAGACCGCTTCCAGATTTTCCAGGGCGCCCCGGGGACTGCCGGGGAGATTGATGATCAGTGATTTGTTGCGGATACCGGCAACAGCCCGCGATAAGGAGGCCGTCGTTGTTTTTTCGAGGCTTCTGAGCCGCATCAGCTCTCCGAGGCCGGGAATCAGTCGCACTGCTACCTGCATTGTCGCCTCGGGCGTTATGTCGCGTGGTGAGACGCCGGTGCCGCCGGTCGTCAGGATCAGATCGGCTGTATCGCTATCTGACCACTCCGTGAGCACGTCCACAATCTGATCATATTCATCAGCTATGACGCGTGACGTAACCGTCTGCACACCCCGCTCCGCCAGCCATGCAGCCAGAGCCGGTCCGCTCTCGTCAATCCGCTCACCTCGTGAACCCTTGTCACTCAACGTTAAAATTGCGGCTCTCATCAGCTGTTCCCCCTGTGCATCGTCTCTTGTCAGCAGCGAGCGGTACTATAGGGAAGTCGCTACAGGTTTTCAACTGGTTATCTGTTCAGCATTGAAAAAGGGGCACGAGCAGATCGGCGGGGTGCAAAGCTAAAGAGGGAAGCTGTGTGCATTTTTCTGTTTCTGCAAAAAAATGTACATCTAATAATCATCCATAAAATTGGTGAGATCCGTAATTTGTTGTGCGTTCAGACTGATTCCCTTGTGACCGGTGCTTATTTTAACCGCAATTATGCCTGTTTTACCGGAGAGGTTTGCCGCTAATCCGGCACTGTCGTAGGTTCCCAAACGATGGCACTCAGAACAGGTGACGTCATAGAGTACCTTGCCCGGCTGTGTACCGGGTGACGATGACGCCGGACCGCCGAGACTGTCTGCAATGGCCTGGATTTCAGGTCCGGTAAGCATGATATACCCCATGCCTCCTACGTTGCCGGTGATGGCGCTCTGAATAAGTCTGGCAGTACGTTCCTTTTTGGAGGAGGAGGTCAAGGGGCCATGGCAGCGGGCGCAATTGGTCGCATAGAGCGCGCTGCCATGAAGTGAAAGCTGGGGGACCGGCGCTCCGTTCGCTACTTTTGTGGCCGTCCCGACGCTGATACCGGCAGTTGCGTCATCGGGCACACTGCCACAGCCGGACAATGCCAGAAGTGCAATGCCCGCTAACAGTATCGTGCTACTCATAAATCTTTTCATATCGCCAACCTCTTTCTGGCCTTCATCTACGGAGACCTCCGAGGTTTTTAAAACTTCGGAGGTCTTGTCTGATAATGTCATCTCTTATTGCAAAGGTACGGTCCTATTTCGCTAACGTGCTGCGCTTTTTGCCATACAATTTCCAGTACGCAACAAATAAACCGGTTACTGAAAGAAGGACTACTCCTGAAACTCCTACGAACGTTTGAATCATATTTGCCTGGTCCATACTTCCTCCATGATAGATATAAATTGAGTTACAGAGCGCTGCTAATTTGCGTTTACAAACGCCGCGACATCAATGATCTGTTGCGAAGTCAGGCTCACGTTGTTGTGTCCTGCACCTATCTTGCCGGCAATCTTTGAACCCTTGCCCGAAAGGTTCGGTGCAAATCCCGCCGCGTCATACGTTCCCAACGTGTGGCATCCCGCACATGAAGTGTCATAGACCACTTTGCCAGGTAGTGGGGCGGGCGTCGGAACCGGTGTTGGTGTTGGTGTTGGCACGGGTGTTGGTGTTGGCACGGGTGTTGGTGTTGGCACGGGTGTTGGTGTCGGCACGGGTGTCGGTGTCGGAGCAGGGATTCCGTGCTGTCTGTCATGATCAATTTCGACCTTATTTGCCACCAGTATGCCGTTGGTCACTTCACCTTTGACCTCGATTTTGGTTCCTTCCGTGATATCGCCCACAGCCCCGCCTTTAAAGATGGTCGTTGAAGTCAGCTGAACCGGCTGATTGTTCAGCGAGAAGGTGCCGGCTACAGCATCGTAGCCGCTTACCAACCCCTCAAGTTCTGCATAACCATGCTGCCGTGGTGTATGGCGCACCCTGATTTTAGTCGCTTTCACGACACCGCTGACAGAGGTACCCTTCACTTTGACGATCATCCCGTTGGCTAACTGCTGCTCAGGCAGTATGGTTGCTGAGTCCGAGTAGTCAACCGTTACGGTCCGGATGGTGAAGGTCTTCAGCACGCTGTCCAGATTGCTGACAGGCCCGGACAGGTACACCTTGCGGGTCGCGGACTTAACTTCAATACGACTGGCGGCCACGGCACCTGCCACATCGGCAAGACCATGAACCTCAACTACTCTTCCGACGGCGAGATCAGCGAGTCCGGTTACTCCTTCAAAAATGGTCAGATCGTTTACTACGACGGTTTGACCAAGCAGGACAAAGCTGCCGGCAGTGCGATCAATCGTTTCGAGCATGCCTTCCAGCTCACCCTCACACACAACGCTGCTGGCCGAGCCGGCACTTCCCTCAATGTAACCGGTAATCTCGACCTGCATGCCCTGCTTCAGGTCGCCGGGTGCGGCCGGATCTCCATTCAGTGTTACGCTCGCGCCAGTGGTGCTGAATGCGACATTATTAACCGTGAGCTGTTGGCCGGATGTACCTGCAACGCTTTTGGTGACCGTACCTTTGCTGACACCGGCCGTCGAACCGGCCGGCGTTGCCGAGCCACCGCCACCACATCCGGCAAGTGATATCGTCGCTGCGCAGATATACAGAATCGTTCTACTCATAATTGACTTATTCATTTTTTTACCTCATTCGTATCGTGGTTGTTTGTGTACTTCTATAGAGTCGCTTCGCCAACAGTCGATGATTATTCATTTATTTTGTTGATGTCGCATCACCTCCCCAAACCGGACCCACAAAAAAGCCGGGTGCCGGAATATCTGTTCGATAATTCGGCATCCCGGCTGTCTCGATGAGACCCAATGGGCTTTCCGCCCCATCCTCACGGATGGTTTAGTATTGTCGTATATCGCCTGCTGACGTCACACTCCGGTGCCCGAAATATTAAAGCCGGGTCACCGGAATGTGTACGATCATTCGGCAACCCGGCTGTCTCAGAGAGACCCTGTGGGCTTTCCGCCCCATTCTCACGAATGGTTTAGTAGTATCGTGTATCGCCTGCTGACGTCGCCATCCGGAACCCGAAATAAAAAAGCCGGGTTGCCGGAATATGTACGATCATTCGGCAACCCGGCTGTCTCAATGAGACCCTGTGGGCTTTCCGCCCCATCCTCGCGGATGGTTTAGTATTGTCGTGTCGATGAGCTTACAGCTCGTTTAATGAAGACAGTAATAGTGAAAATAAAATCCGTAGTCAAGCGTTTTTTATTCCCGGAGACGTACGTCACGCATCTTTGTCGGCACTCCGCCGGTATACGCCACTCTTGCCCCCCTCTTTAAACAGCAGCTTTATTTCGCCAATGGTGATCGATTTGTCACTCCCCTTGCACATGTCATAAATCGTCAAAGCGGCCAGACCGGCGCCGGTCATCGCTTCCATCTCGACTCCGGTACGCTCCAAGGCCCGCACCGTACAGGTAGCTGTAATAAGTCCGGCAATCGGATCCTGATCGAAATCAACCGTAACATGGTGGATAGCCAGCGGATGGGAAAGCGGAATCAGATCCGAAGTCCGCTTGGCAGCCATGATGCCGGCCAGACGGGCAACGCCCAGCACATCCCCTTTCGCAATTTCACCCGACTGGATAGACTGCACCAAATGCGGCGACATGCGCACCTCGGCCGCCGCAATTGCGGTCCGCATAGTTGGCTGCTTTGTGCTGACATCGACCATAATGGCGTGGCCGCTCTCATCAAAATGGTTAAAGTTCATGGTCGGTACCTCGCGAATGCTGTATTCACTGCGAAAGTACCGTTAAACAGAACGTATGTCAATCGACGGGAAATGTTGTCTGAGATTGAGGATTCATCGTAGGGAGAATGTTTTTGAGTGCTACGGAGCGATCGGCAGTGTCACTATAAATGTCGTTCCACCCTCCGCGCCACTGCTGACACGTATGGCACCACCCAGCTGTATTACCAACTCCCTGGTTACAAACAGCCCCAGTCCGGTACCTACACCTGATTTCTTGGTCGTAAAATAGCGATCAAAGATCCGTTCGATTACTTCGGGCGGAATTCCGGGGCCGCTGTCAGAGATGGTGACACGCACCTGGTCGTCTCCAGCGGTAGCGGTCTCTACCAGCAGCGTACCACCTGCTGTTTCCATGGCCTGCAACGCATTCATGACAATATTGAGGAGAATCTGTTTCAACTGATTGGAATCGGTCTGGATCAACGGTAGGCGGTGATCCAGTTGACGCATGACAACCACGGCACGTCGGGAGGCTTCGAACGTCAGAAAGTCGAGAATGAAATTAACCGTAAGGTTAAGGTCCGCTTCTGCAGTTACCTGATCGTAGCTGCTGTAGCTCAAAAGTCCGCGCGTCAGCTGTGAGAGCCGTTGCGCCTCACTGTTGATGCGGGCAATCATTTCCTGCACGAATTCGGGGACATCCTGCTCACGCATGATCATCTGTGATGCCGAGATGATCACCGATAGCGGTGCATTCAGTTCGTGCACGACACTTGCAGAGATCTTTCCCAACTCGGCCATTTTTTCGTTATACGCCAACTGCTGCAGAAGATCCGCGTCGATATGCCGTTCTTGCAGGATATTTCTGGTCATGGCGGGCTCCGGGACAACGCTGTCAGGATTTAAAAGGGATGAAGCCGCCCCCTTTTATGAGGGCGGCTTCGAGGATGCAACGGAGAAACAGGATAGGCTGCAGACTACATGTTGTAACCGCTTTCTGAATGCTGTGTCTGGTCGAGACCCATGATTTCGTCTTCCTTTTCAACACGCAGGCCGATGGTTTTATCAAGGACGAAGGCGATCACAACCGTTACGATAAAGGCGTAAGCGCCGGCAGCCACAACGGCTATCAGCTGAGTCATGAGCTGTTTCGCGTTGCCGGACAGGAGTCCCGTGGCGCCGACAGTAGCGAATACACCGGTGATGATGGCGCCGAACGTACCACCGATACCATGAACACCAAATGCATCCAGGGAGTCATCATATTTCAGCTTGGCTTTGAGCAGGATGCCGCCGTAGCAGACCAGACCGGCCGCCAGGCCCATCAACAGGGCAGCGCCAGGCTGTACGAAACCGGCTGCCGGAGTGATGACAACCAGACCAGCCACAACACCGGAACCGAAACCAAGTGCGCTTGGTTTGCCGGAGTGAAGCCATTCTGCAACCATCCAGGAGAGACCGGCCGCAGCTGGAGCTATGGTCGTGGTGGCAAATGCCAAGCCGGCCAACCCGCCAGCTGCATCAGAAGTATTGACGCCGACGATGGCCGAACCGGCGTTGAAGCCGAACCAGCCGAACCAGAGCAGACCGACGCCCAGCAGGGTCAGCGGCAGATTGTGAGGAGCCATACGCTCATTGGGGAAACCATGTCGTTTGCCGAGGAACATCAGGAAAGCCAAGGCCGAAATACCTGAGGAGAGATGAACAACCGTACCACCGGCGAAGTCCAGTGCACCTTTTTTGAACAGCCAGCCGTCGGTCATCCAGACCCAGTGGGCCAGCGGATCATAAACCAGCGTTGTCCAGAGCAGGACGAAGAGGCAGTAGGCTGAAAATTTGACACGTTCTGCGATGGCACCGGAAACCAGGGCTACCGTGATAATTGCAAACATACACTGATACATGGCGAAGACCAGCTCCGGAATCGCGCCCGGTTCCTTGGTATAGTTCTGAAACAGAGCCCATTCAACGGTCCCGCTGGCCGCATCCTTCATGATGATCAGGCCGTTGAGCATGAATTTGCTGAAGTCACCGATCAGTCCCATTTTTGCCATATCAGGTGCAAAAGCCAGTGAATAGCCGATTACTGCCCACTGCACGCCGACGATACCCATGGCGACAAACGAATGCATCATGGTGGAAAGGACGTTTTTCTGACGGACCATACCGCCGTAAAAGAGTGCCAGACCGGGGATCATCAGCAGAACCAGCGCAGATGAGACCAGCATCCAGGCGGTATCGCCGGTGTTGAGAACCGGTTTTACATCCGGTGGTGTTGCCGGTGCGGCGGGGGGTGCAGCTGTAGCAGGGGCCGCAACGGCAGCGGCTGGTTCCGCCGGTTTGGCTGCGTCAGCAGCAGGAGTCGCAGTCGGTGCTGATGCTGCTGCCGGAGCGGCATCTTTCTTTTCTTCAGCCATGGCAGCGACCGGGATCAGCCCTGCCAGAATAAATAGCATCAGTGATGCAAGATAGAGTTTAAGTCTCATGGTGTTCCTCCGTTCGAGTGAATATCCTGGGTTGTTAGATTGCGTCCGTTCCGGTTTCGCCGGTTCTGATACGGACCGCTTCTTCGAGTGAAATGACGAAGATCTTGCCGTCGCCGATTCTGCCGGTCTTGGCGGTGTTTTGAATCGTTTCGACCACCTTGGCTACCAGATCATCACTGATCGCCACTTCCAGCTTGATTTTCGGTATAAAATCAACGACGTACTCAGCCCCACGGTACAGCTCGGTGTGCCCTTTCTGGCGACCGAACCCTTTCACTTCGCTGACGGTGATGCCTTCTATGCCGATCTCGTTGAGAGCATCTTTTACTTCGTCCAGTTTAAATGGTTTTATGATTGCTTCGATGAGTTTCATTGTGCCGCCCTCCTGATGTACTTATTTATATGGTTAACTGCCTTCAAAAAAGTGGGGGTGGAAGGCACCCCACCCCCGAATTGAAGGAGGGACAGCCTAGGGAAGATTGATGTCAAGCTGTGTTGTGAATGTTGGCTTTCCACCAGGTAGCGATGCGCCAACAGAGCTCTGGAATGGGTTGTAGACGTTCAAGCCGACAATCAGAGAAACCTGCTTTGAGAATGCCCATGAGCCGCCGAAGCTGACGGCACCGTTAAAGTTTTTGCCACTCATGTAATCTACAGCCAGCCAAAGCTTATCAGAAATTTCAGGCATGCTGCGATCCCAGGAAGCCAGAATACCGCTGTTAACATTCTTGCCAAGGTTCTTTTCTGCTCCGTTATAGCCACCTACCGAAATACGCCCAACTACCGGAAGAGTCTTAGCTATCAATCCGTAAGCCATATTTTGCATGGTATTTCCATCGGTTTTATCATACGTGCCAATATTGTAAATACCGCCAGCAACAGCAGGAAGTCCTTTAATTCCAAAAGCATCTTCAGGAATGCCGGCCTTGGCGTTAAAATAGATTGGGTGCTTACCACCGATTGAATCTTTAGTGCCCAGATTGTCAGTCATGTAATCAACACCGATTTCTATCTTGAAATTTTCCAGCGGAAGGATACCTGCTGTAATACCTACATCGAAAGTATTTGCACCGGCAGTTGGCTCATCTGAAAAACGAATATAGTTATCAATACCAATGTTGACTTCCTTGAAACCCTTGACATCTGTCGATGGGATCCAGATTTGTGTGGAAGGAGTTGCCAGTGCTGCGCTGCTTGCCAGGGTTACCAGTGCTGCTGCTGTTGCCATGATTTTTCCGAGTTTCATTTGTTCCTCTCCTTTTCATCGTTGATTTTGAACGGTGGTTGAATGAAAGCCTCTTTGATCTCATTGCTGCACGTTCTGTAGAGTTGCTGCTATTGTTGGCCAAAACAAACTGTGTTGAGTTATTCGTCAGACTGACTATTACACAGAGTGTGCCATTTCAAACAAAAACAATAATTACAGTAAGTTGATAACATTTTGTCGGTTATTAATTCACCGGTAAGATAGTGTTGTCTACAGTTATGATTATTTTTTAGGCAGTTATGCTTGCTTTATAGACCTGAAGACATCGCAGGGAGTGTTGCTGTTCGCTGATGAGCATTTGACGAGTCGATTCGTTTTCGGTAGGCTCTGGTAAATAAAATTTTCTGGAGGTAGGCGCAATGATATCGGTAGCTAAAACAAGCGAAGTTCCCAATTTTGGGAAAAAAGCCGTTTCCGTATCCGGCAGAGAAATTCTGCTCATTAATCTCAAAGGCACTTTTTTCGCAGTAGAAAACGACTGTCCGCATCAGGGCAGTCCTATGAATGCCGGGGTCGTTAAGGACGATTACATCTCCTGTCCGCGCCATGGTTACCGCTACAAACTACGCGACGGTCGTTGTGTAGAACATCCTGATTACCAGCTGCAGGTATTTCCGGTTCAGGTAGTCGGCGACGACATTATGATCGAGCTTGAGTAAGAGCTCAAGCAGGTGATTCTGCTTGCAGGTGATGAAGCCTTACGGAACCGCATTTCGCTGATCCCGGTCAGTCAGAAAAATTTACCGTTGCTCAAAAATAAATTGAAACAAACTGAATACGGACTGCGTCTAACAGATACACAAGGCGCACGGAAGAGATGAGTCAGACCAGTTGAATGCTGCAAACACAAGAAGCATGATTCATGTGAAAGCCGAAAGCCTATCCAAACAATGAAAAGGAGACTGTAATGAACACCGAATTCGTACGCTTCAACAACGATCTGGCTAGCAATGAGGAACTACGCAATGAATTGATGTCTACCGGCGCTCAGGACATCGCATCGGCAATCGAGTTTGCCAACACAAAAGGCTACAATATCGCTAGTTCAGACATTATCGGCGAAGATGGGCAAATCTGTGATGAACTCCTCGACGGTGTGGCTGGCGGAAAAGGCGCAATATTTGCCGGCAAATGGAGAGTTCTTGCTACCTGGTAATAATGCGCCCAGTACACTCGGCGTCTCGTCGGCTTTCTGAGCCCGGAACACCGAAAAATACGAAATAAGACAAAACGTCAACGGGCCGGGGATAATTCCCGGCCCGTTGACGTTCCATCACTCGAGGTAGAGAACCATGACTGACGCACCCCATCAGAATGTTGCGCATATCAAACGCTTTCTTGAACTTTTGGAAGGGGATCCTGACTTCCGCCGAGAGGCCATGGCAGATCCATCCGGCCATCAGCAGCTCCTTGATAAAGCAGGGATCAGACTTCCGGCAGCAGCGCTTGCACCGTTCTGGGATCTGCTCGAAAAAGACGATCTGCTATCAATGGGCAGGGAGGAGTTGAGCCAAGAGATTCAAGACCATTCTCTCGGTCAGGAGTGGATAGAGTGGACCGACGCGCGCACGGCCCAGCGCGATGCATGCCTGTCCGAATGGGAATCGACCGGTAACCGGCGGCTCGATTTGTGGCGCACACGGCAGCAGGCGCGAGCTGTCAGTGAATCATTTGATAAAAACGAAGCCCGCTCAATGATATTTCCCCTGTTCGCGTTCGAACTGAGCAAGGGCTGTTCTATGCAGTGCTGGTTCTGTGCACTGGCCCCTCCTCCGCTTCAAGGTAATTTTCTTTACACCCCCGACAACCGCCAACTCTGGGGTGACATCCTCGTAACAGCCCGGACGCTCTTCGGCGACGGGTGCAAGGTGTCTACCTGCTATCACGCAACAGAACCGTCTGATAATCCGGATTATTTCAAATTCATGCGCGACTTCCATGCCCACTTCGGGATGATTCCACAGACCACTACCGCCGCGCCGCTGAGAAACCGGGCATGGACCGACGAATTACTCTCGTTCCGGGATGAATGGCCGCTCATCGCAGATCGCTTTTCGGTGCTGAGCCGTTCCGTGCTGCAGCGCATACATCAGGAATTCACCCCGGAAGAGCTGCTCAATGTGACCCTGACCCTGCAAAATGAGGGTGCCCTCCGTGAGAAGATTTCTTCCGGACGGACGCTGCACACCCCGTGCTGTACTGCCACGAGACTGGATCAGTCTGGGTCTGGACCTGAGCCTGTATCGACGCCGCGACTAACCATCGAGTGTACCTGCGGCTATCTGGTGAATATGGTCGATCGGACCATCAAGCTGATCAGCCCCTGCAATGCATCAGAGCGGTGGCCGCTGGGGTACCAGATCCACCTGGAAGGGGCATTCGAAGATGCTGCCGGCTTTCGTGTGTTCATAGAGCGGAGTATTGACGAATGCATGCCGGCAAGCTTGAAAAACGATCTACTGCTTTCCTTCCGTGCCGATCTCGTCTATGAACCGGGCGATGTCGGCTTCACGCTGATCTCCCGCTATACCCGTCACGAAATCAAAGGAAACCGTCATATGAGATTGCTGGGTGATTTGGTACAACAGGGGAATCTTTCCGTTAACGATGTAACCGCCAGGCTGATCGAAACAGGTATGCCGGCACTCAGTGCAATCTCATGGCTCAACCGGCTTTATCAGAGCGGATTCTTCTCGGAGCACTGGGCCGCTGCGCTGAACAGATGACATCATGAGCACAGCAACACCGGTGACCGACTGAGAGCAGCACCTCAGCCAATAGCCCCCCAAGTATCTTCCATCGCAGTACCGATTAAAGCTCCACGTAACACAGCAGATGCACTGCCAGGTGTTGCCACACCCCGAAGAGTTGTTTTTATATATTTTTTGTGGCACTCTTGCCGGCAGCTAAGAATCTGCGGGAGGATCCTCGAAGATGGGTGAAGACATACGAAATCAGATCAAAGAACTTCTTAAAAAGCACAATGCAGTACTGCTGGCGCATAATTACATGCGCGATGAGGTGCAGGAAATCGCCGACATCACCGGCGATTCTCTGGCGCTTTCAATTGAAGCGGCCAAGACAGATGCGGATGTAATTGTTTTTTGCGGCGTGCATTTTATGGCCGAGTCGGCTGCGATCCTGTCGCCCGGTAAGAAAGTACTGCTGCCGCGTGCAGACGCCGGTTGTCCGATGGCCGACATGGTCACTGCCGAAACACTGCAACAGTTGAAATCTGAGCATCCCGGTGTACCGGTGGTGACCTATGTCAACTCTTCGGCTGAAGTCAAAGCTTATTCCGATATCTGCTGCACCTCGGCCAATGCTCTCAAAGTTGTCAGATCCCTGCCGGCAGAGGAACTGATCTTTGTGCCGGACCGTAATCTGGGGCGCTGGGTGGCAAAGTTTGTCCCCGAAAAGCGCTTTATCTTTTGGGAGGGGTATTGTCCTACACACGAACGGATGACACTACAGGCGGTTCTTCAGAAGAAACAAGAACATCCCGATGCACTCTTTATCTGTCATCCCGAAAGCGCCCCGCAGGTCTCGGCGCTGGCCGATCATGTCTGTTCCACCAGCGGCATGTATGACTACTGCCGGACAAGCTCCGCCAAAAAATTCATAATCGGTACCGAAGCAGGTATTCTCTACAAGCTGCGACTCGACAGCCCGGATAAAGAGTTCCGCCTGGCCTCTCCAGCTCTGTTCTGCCCCAATATGAAGCTGACCTCGCTGGAGGATGTACTGCTTTCTCTTCAAACACTTTCACCGGTTGTGACCGTACCCGAAGAGATCCGCCTCAAGGCCAAAGGGGCTCTCGATCGGATGCTGGCAATTCCGCGCGACTGAACTCAGAGAACCTACGAACAAAAACAGCAAAGGCGGCCGGTCGGCCGCCTTTGCTGTTTCACCCTTCGACTCCGCTCAGGGCATCGCCCCTCACCCCGCCCCCCTCGCCATCACTTCGAACAGTTCATCCAGTGATACGACCGACAGATCGGCCAAATCCGGCCAACGGAAAGTTCCGCTGCTGTCAACATGGATGGTAGCGGTTCCGGCTGCTCGCCCGACCTGCAGATCGAACAGGTAGTCGCCTACCATCACCGTTTCGTCCGGCACGCTATCCCAGACAGCAAGCAGCTTTTCGATCCCTTCCGGGTGCGGCTTAGGCTCAGCCTCAGCTCGACCGAGAATATGGTCTTCGCTGAAGTACCCTTTCAGGCCAATCTGCTCAAGCGTATGCAGCGCAATTTCACGTGTGTTGCGGGTCAGAATGCCGACCTGAGCGCCCTGCTGGAATAAATGCTCGAGCAGCCGTCCGGAACCGGGCGCAGCGGCAGTTTTAGCAGCCAGTTCGTACTCGATCTCGATCAGACGGGCGTGTCGTGCGGTCGCTTCGTCCGCAGGAAGTGAAGCAAGAAACTGGAGGATGTCGGCGTCGCTTTCAGACATACCGAGCGCACACCTGATGGCCGGAAAATCGTGAACCGGAATCGTCAGAGTTCCGTCCAGATCGAAGATCCAGCAGCGCCGTGCGAGAATGTGATGGTAGATTGTCATGTCGGCAGAGTACCTTTTTTATGCTATTCAGGCAACGGCTGATTGCTGCAAACACTGAAACCGATCGGAGTACCGTGTCAAGTTCTTGCGCTCATCCGGAGTTTTGTCTATAGTTCCGACTCTTCGAAATTATGAGACATTGCGTCACCAAGGACTATCACCATGCAGCATGTTCTCGATATCGCCATCGGCACCGTTACGATGCGCCCCTACGTTTTTGCCTTTTTCGGCGCTTTTTTGCTGGCCTGTGTTCCGCATGTCGGCTGGCGGCGAACTCTCATATTCACCGTTTCCGGCTATCTGATCGCCTTCAGTTCCGAGTGGCTCTCGATTAACACCGGCTTCCCCTACGGATGGTACTATTACATCGACGCCACCAGCAGCCGGGAGCTCTGGATCGCCGGGGTACCATTCTTCGACTCGCTCTCCTACGTTTTTCTGGCCTACTGCAGCTATGCCACGGCCCTGTTTATCCTCTCTCCGCTCAAAGCCTGGCGCTGGAACGTGATGACGCTGGAGACCCGCTCCATCAGGCGCTCTTTTTCGGCACTGCTGCTGGGCTCTTTCCTGCAGACCTTTCTGGATATCATCATCGATCCGGTGGCACTTCAGGGGCGACGCTGGTTCCTGGGACAGATCTACGGCTACCGTGAACAGGGTATCCACTTCGGCGTGCCACTCTCCAATTACGGTGGTTGGCTGCTGACCAGCTTCTGCCTGGTGGCCGCTTTCCAGCTGATTGACGCCCGCCGCTGTGACAGTGCGCCGCCGGGCGTCGTTACGCTCCCCTTCCGTTCATTGTTGGGACCGATCCTGTATCTTTCGGTGCTGATTTTTAATATCAGCACCATGCTGATCATCGGTGAGCGCTTTATGGCGCTGTGCGGCATCCTGATCTACACACTGCCGGTTCTGATTGTCACAATTCTGGCACTGAGGCGGGTAAACCGTTATTCAAAGGAAGAGCTGGGGGAAAATCTGCGCGACTACCCCTGGTCGATAGCCGGCAGGGTGTTAAAGAAGGGGAATCAGACGCCGTAGGGCGGATGTCAGGCTCTGCGATGCTCGGCGGCTGTTACCGGACAGTCGCACCAGCTGCGGGATGATGCGCGGTTTGCGCAGAATCGTCAGCAGGATCCGGGCAGGGCGGATACGCAGGCTGCTGTCGCAGAATTCATCCAGCGAAAAATCAAGTTCTTCATCGGCTGGGTCACTGACAGAGCGGATGGCAATCAGCGGAATCCCGTTCTCAGCAGCAATCCGGGCTATAGCGGCACTCTCCATCTCGACTACCGCACAGGGAAAGTCATTATTAAGCAATCCGGCCAGCCACCGTTTTGACATGACAGACGATGTGCCGACAAAGGTGCCCACGCAGACACGAAAAGAATCTGCAGCACCTTCTAACGCGAAACGCTGTACCACCGGCGGAATTTCCACCGCCACCTGCTGGACACCGCTTGCAGCAGCCTGCAGCAGGGTCGTCGCTACGACTACGCCTCCAACGTGCAGCTCCGGCGCGATCCCGCCGCAGTAACCGGCCGAAATGATCAGATCGGGCCGATTAGCAGCTACAAGCGCCTGCGTTGCCCGGGTGGCGTTATCAAAGCCCATGCCGGATTCCAAAAGCAGAAACTCATGTCCTGCCGATTGAATGCTCAACGCCTTGAAACCGCCAATCTGAACGGCAACTCCCGGTCCGAGACAGCTTCTGACGGCCCTGAATTCCTGCGGCAGAGCGGTAATAATCGCGATGTTCATCGTGTAAACTCCCGCCGGAAATGTACACGCTTTGTCCCCGCCCTGTAAAGCACCACGTAATTGCGAATGGAGAAGAAATCAGAGATGGGCATATCATTACATCCTTCAACCGTCACCATGCCGCCCATGGCCTCGCCGTTCCCTTCGATTATTGACTTTCTCTGCAACCGCTTTC
This sequence comes from Desulfuromonadales bacterium, assembly GCA_013349325.1. GTDB lineage: Bacteria > Desulfobacterota > Desulfuromonadia > Geobacterales > Pseudopelobacteraceae > JACRCG01. The sequence continues at coordinate 6,357 of DUZX01000010.1, read as the reverse complement.
CGCTCGTCGCACGGGAAATATGGCAGCAGCGGATTGTCGATGGCAAGGTGTGCGGCGAAGATGGCAATCCGATCACGGTGCAGAGTGCCTACCTGCCGCAGGGTCGTCTGTTTTACTTCCGGGAGGTAGCAACGGAGCCGCTGATTCCGTTTGCTGAAAGCATCCTGTTTCAGGACGATCATCTGCTGGTGGCCTGCAAGCCTCATTTTTTGCCGGTCACACCGGGTGGCCGTTATGTACAGGAATGCCTGTTGAACCGCCTGCGCCGCAGTACTGGAATCGAAACGTTGGCACCGCTGCATCGCATCGACCGTGAAACCGCCGGAATCGTCCTGTTTTCGGTCAATCCCGGGACTCGCAGTCGCTACGCGGAACTTTTTCTGAAAGGGAATATCAAAAAAAACTATCGGGCAATCTCTGCCGCTCTACCACCTCCCGGAGAAAGGGAGTGGCAGGTAGAAAACAGGATCGCGCGAGGAGAACCATGGTTCCGGATGGCGGTAGTGCCGGGCAGGGTAAATGCCCGCTCGATGATCTCACTGCTGGAGATGCAGCACAATCGTGCCTTGTTTCACCTGCAGCCGCACACCGGCAAAACCCACCAATTGCGGATTCATCTGAGCGGACTGGGATACGGGATAGAACACGACCGCTATTACCCGCAGTTGCAACCGGAACGCGCTGATAACTTCCTGACACCACTGCAGCTCCTGGCAAAATCCGTGCATTTCCGGGATCCACTGAGTGGGGTCGAACGGGAATTCTGTTCTGAACGGGAGTTGATGTGGTGAGTTCCAAACGTAAACGCCCCCACTGAGATAACCAGCAGGGGCGGTTTACGTTCTGCGACCTGTTCTCAAAAACTAGCCGAGAATCGCCTTCATATCAGCATCGACGGTTGTGATCGGTGCGATGTTGAAGTTCTCAACCAGGAAGTTGAGGACGTTGGGGGTGATGAAAGCTGGCAATGATGGTCCCAGTTTGATGTTCCTGATGCCGAGGTGCAGCAGCGAAAGCAGGATGACAACCGCTTTCTGCTCGTACCAGGAGAGAATCATTGAGAGCGGCAGGTCGTTGACGCCGCATTCAAAGGCACCTGCCAGAGCAACAGCGATCTGGATGGCCGAGTAGGCGTCGTTGCACTGACCGATATCCAGCAAGCGCGGGATGCCTCCGATGGTGCCAAATTCCATTTTGTTGAAGCGGTACTTACCGCAAGCCAACGTCAGGATGACAGTATCCTGGGGAAGTTTTTCGGCGAATTCGGTGTAGTAGTTACGCCCCGATTTGGCACCGTCGCAGCCGCCGATCAGGAAGAAGTGCTTGATGGCGCCAGATTTTACGGCAGCGACAACTTTGTCAGCTACGCCCAGCACGGCATTGTGGCCGAAACCGGTCAGGATTTCCTGGCCGGGATTATCTTCAAAACCGGGCAGTTCAAGAGCTTTGTTGATAACCGCCGAGAAGTCCCAGCCGTCAACATGTTTTACATCCGGCCAGGCGACCAGACCCCAGGTATAGAGACGGTCTTTGTAGCTGTCGGACGGTCTCTGGATGCAGTTGGTGTTGAAGATGATCGCACCGGGGAAGTTGACGAACTCGGAAGCCTGATCCTGCCAGGCGCCGCCGAAGTTGGCAACCAGGTGCGCGTATTTTTTCAGGCCGGGATAGCCGTGCGCCGGCAGCATTTCGCCATGCGTATAGACGTTGACCCCTTTGCCTTCGGTCTGTTTGAGCAGCTCTTCCAGCATCTTCAGATCGTGACCGGTTACCAGAATGGCTTTACCTGCTTTGGTGCCGAGCTGCACTGCCGTCGGGACCGGGTGACCGTACGTATCGGTATGAGCGGTGTTCAACAGCCCCATGACGGTCAGGTTCTGCTTGCCGCATTCCATCGAAAGACCGACATAATCCATCAGTCCCAGATTGGCGTCGGTTGTGGCTGCCAGCGCTTTCTGGAAAAAGGCCATAACGTCATCATCGGTTTTCCCCAGGATCATGGCATGATCCATATAGGCGGCCATACCCTTCAGGCCGTACATCAGAATCTCAATAACGGAGCGGATATCTTCATTGCTATGCTGGGCGTTAATGCCGTAAGCCTCGCCCTGCGTGGTCATGCCGGCCAGATCTGCTGCCGGTTTCCAGTCGGCAACCGCACCGCTGATCGTTGCGCCGGAAGCAGCTTTCGCTTTTTCCTTCAGAGCGTAGCACTGGGTGATCATTGCGCCGATACGGGCCGCTTCAAAATCTACGTTGGTAACGGTCGTAAAAAGCGCTTCGATTGTGAACCGGTCGATCTCGGCATTGCGCCCCAGTTTATCGGCGTACAGTGCCAGGCTCTTCAGGCCGTAGAGCAGATGATCCTGCAGTATCGCCACTTCCGGCTTCTTGCCGCATACTCCCGAGATGTTACAACCGGTACCGTTTGCTGCCTGCTCGCATTGATTACAGAACATTTCCATGTGTGATTCCTCCCTGTGTTTTTTGTATTCGAGTCTGCTCGAATGAAAATCGTTGCTTGGTGAGTGGATACTATAGCATCTTTTGCGGAGATAACTTGACGCTGGTCAATAATATTCATTTAGAGAAGCGTCGGCAGAGATTGTTCTGCCGGTCTCAGACATACTTTCCAGCATGGTACGAACTGCGCACGTACGGTCCGCTCTCTACATGGCTGAAGCCGAGTTGCAACGCTTTCAGCCGCAATGATTCGAATAGTTCCGGCTGAATATATTCCTGCACCGGGTAATGATTGCGACTGGGCGCCAGATACTGCCCGATACTGAGATAGGAACAACCGACATTCCGCAGATCCTCACACGCCGCCAGCACCTCGGCAGCTGTTTCCCCCATTCCCAGCATGATGCCTGACTTGGTGCGGATTTCCGGCGCCAGTTCAAAACAGATCTGCAGGACATCCAGCGAGCGTCTGTAATCAGCACCGCTGCGGATCTGGTACAGGCGCGGCACCGTCTCGACGTTGTGAGCAATAATATCCGGCTGCGCCGCAATTACCTTTTCCAGGCTGCTCCGGCTCCCCAGGAAATCGGGAATCAGCAGTTCAACGCGAGTCGCCGGAGAGGCTCTGCGAATAGCGGCTACCATAGTGGCGTAAAGTTCTGCACCGCCATCCGGCAGATCATCGCGGGTCGGGCTGGTAATCACGACATGCGACAATTTCAGTCGGGCAACCGCCTCAGCCACCCGCGCCGGTTCATCGTAATCGACCGGCAGTGGAGCGGTCTTTTCCACGTTGCAAAAGGAGCAGAGCCGGGTACAGGTGCGCCCTAAAATAAGGAAAGTGGCCTGACCGCAGGCAAAGCATTCCGAGATGTTGGGACAGAGCGCTTGCTGACAGACGGTATTCAAGCGCAGTTCACCCAGCAGGTGCCGCATCCCGTTCTGCTCACCCGGATTGGCTCTCTTGCGCAACCATTCCGGTTTTCGTTGAATGTTCACAACGCTTCCCCTTTCAGATTCCACAGTTCACTGGAATATTTTTGCACGCATAGTACGTCCCGCTCTGCCTGCTCCCGGTCAGACAGGGTATCGCTTTCCAGCTTCACGTCAAAATAGTCACTGAACGCAGATGCAATCTCACGCGCCAGATGTTCCCTGCCTGCTGTGACACCGCACTCGGCCAGGCTGGTCGTACCCTCAGCACATGCGGGAGATTGATCCCGCATATACGATAATCCGGTCATGGCACGATTGTGCAACGGGATCGAGCCATGCTGAAAGATGGCTCCTTTGACTCTGCGCTGAGCGTTGCCGCCAATCTTACGGCCAGCGGTAAGGATATCGAAACTCTCTTTACCGGCAAAACAGAAGGGGGTCCGTTCACCAAAACGTGTCCCTTCAGGTGCACCATCGATGGCGTAGACGACGTCAAGTCCCAAACGACGGTAGAAGGCCAGCAAAAAACCGGTCAGCACACGGAATGAATCCTTGATTGATGAAGCCGGGGGGATCTGTGAAGGAGCGCAAACCAGAGAATAGGTCAACTCTTCCGTATGATAGATCACGCCGCCACCGGTCACCCGTCGCACGATGGCAACACCGACGGCCCGGCAACGTTCCAGGTCAAGCACTTCGGCAGCGTTCTGGAAACGCCCCAGCGATAGTGTCGGAGGATTCCAGCCATACAACCGCAGGACAGGGGGGGAAGTCGCCGGGTCAAATGATCGCAGCAGCGCCTCATCGATGGCCATATTATCCGCTCCGGGAAGCGGCGGGCTTACGATGATGCGCCAGATTGGTGCAGGAGTAATCATAATGCTGCAACGGTGCTCATAATTTTTTACCAGGAACAGCAGACGTTCTGCTCTCGGGCGGCCTTGGTTTCGTCCAGACGAGAAACCGGCATGCTCAGCGGTGCGTCGTGCAGCGCCTGGGGATTTCTTTCGGAGGTCTGCGCCGCTTCGATCATCACAGCAATAAAAGCATCCATGGTGGTTTTGCTCTCCGTCTCGGTCGGCTCGATCATGATCGTTTCTTTGACGATCATCGGGAAGTAAACCGTCGGAGGGTGATAGCCTCTATCGATCAGGAATTTGGCGATGTCGATGGCGTGCACGCCATGCTCCAGCTGTTTGGATGCCGACAAAACACACTCGTGCATGCAGGTCATATCGTAAGGAAGATCGTAATACGGCTTCAGCTTTTCTTTGATGTAGTTGGCATTCAGTACGGCCTGCTCGGAAACCCGGATTAATCCCTGGCCCCCCAGCATGATAATATAAGCGTAGGCTTTGGCCATAACGCCGAAGTTGCCGAAGAAATTGGCCGTGCGGCCGATGCTCTCCTGATTACTCGATTCCAGCAGAAGTTTGCCGTCATCATTCATAACAATGCGCGGTTGCGGCAGAAACGGGATCAGCGCGTTCTTGACGCCGACTGGCCCGGAGCCGGGACCGCCGCCATGAGGGGTGCCGAAAGTCTTGTGCAGATTGACATGAATCACGTCGAAACCGACATCACCCGGCTTGACCTTGCCCATGATGGCGTTAAGGTTGGCGCCGTCGTAGTACATCAGCGCATCGTGACTATGTGCAATATCGCTGATCTCCTTTATGTGCGGATTGAACAGCCCGAGCGTATTGGGACAGGTCATCATGACCGCTGCAACTTCATCCGTCATGGCTTTCTTAAACAACTCCAAATCCATATCGCCATACGACGCATTCGGAACAGCTTAGGCATTCGATGATTCAGATTATGCAGCCAATTCTTGCAAAACTTCTGGATGCCGCGTAGCCACTTTCAATAGTGTTGCAGCGGCTCCAGACGGCATTTTTCGACCTTGCTCCCACTCTTGAAGCGTGCGTACTGAAACACCCAAAAGCTTGGCAAATGGTGCCTGAGATAAACCGGTTGCAGCTCTTGCAACTGCAACTTGTGCTTTTTCTGCTGCAATGAATTCATCCTTTTCAACTGTTCCGTCGCGTCTCAAAATTACACGACGCATAGACCCATCCGGCTGTGGTGTGAATTCGGTTTTTCTAGCCCATTCACCCCGTTTCATATCCTGCAAAGCCTGCATTAACTCTGCATTCAAATCTCGCTTATTTTCCCATTCAGCCAGTTCGTTTTCGGATAGTGTAGCCATTTTCAAAAACCTCCTTGAGGCGTTTTAACAGGTTGGGATCGATGTTCTCCTTCACATTCTTTGCGTACATTGTAACCAGCACGATTTCTCCTGAATTGAGACACAGAAAATAAATGATACGCACTCCACTTCTTTTTCCTCGTCCCTCAATAGCCCATCGCAGCTTACGACAACCGCCTGAACGGGAAATCACGTCTCCAGCGTCAGGGTTAGAGGTCAGATAAAGCTGAAAGGCCGCAAATTCGTCGTCATTAAGATACTTGTCGCGAACAGTTGCAAATGGATGCAATTCTATAAATGTGTGCATGGCTACAATGTACGTCCAAGGCGTATAACGGTCAAGTGTATTATTTCGGCTTATTCATTCAGGTCTTTGGCAGAAATCGCCATTGCCAAGACAAATTCCTTCAACATGCTGAATTCACTTGGCTTCAGGTTAGCCAGAGTTTTTAATGCGGGCCACTTTTCAATTTCAAATGGCAGCGACCAATTGAAAATTTCATCATATTTTTTGCGCAAAGTGTTGACGAAGGCAATTTGAGATGGAAGCATGAGAGCTATCTGAAAATTTTCCTTATTGAGAGTGCATATTGATTTACCCATGCTGTTTTGAATAACAATGCTTGAGGTGGCCGGGGTTAGTGGGACAGCCTGAAGGTTTTATAAGCAATGTTTCGTATGTGTTGTAGTTTCAGGCATCAGGCAGCCTGCTTCAGTTGTTCGAGTCCTTGGAAATAAGCCTCATT
>DUZX01000009.1 GCA_013349325.1 Desulfuromonadales bacterium | reverse complement strand
TCCCCCTCCCCTTGCGGGAGGGGGGCAGGGGGTGGGGGAAGCTGCAACGGAGTACTTTCATGGCAACCTCCCCCCCACCCTAACCCTCCCCCGCCAGGGGGGAGGGAGCTTTTTGTACGATTAATTTAAGTGTTACTTGGTAGTAGCTACTTTTTTACCGCCAGCGATTCGTGCACGGTCTCCTGGCGAATCCGGAGAATATTCAGTTCTGACGTTATCGGCAGTTTCTGGGCAAAAACGGTGTCCGGGCTATCCATATTTTTTGTAATCAGATCATGAAAACGGCTGCGGGAGTAGGTCGTGCGAGCGGCCTGATATTCGAGCATCGGTCGATCATCACGATACAGGGGGGCGCCGGCTGACAGTTTGGCGAGTGTGTGCTGCCCCATCAGATAATTTGCGGCAAAGACGTCTGGATTATTCATCAACAGCCAGGGCCTTTCTTCAAAAGAGTAAGCCAGATCAGCACGGACAGTATTGTTGCTCTGCAGCAGATCCAGTCGCTTGGTACTCAACTGCGGTGAGCGCGTTGCGTTGCCGATTAAAATACACTCGGCATATTTGTTAAACCAGAGCGTACTCTGCGGGAACACCTCCAGGAAACTGGCGACGATAGAGCGGAATTCACGCTCCGTAAAAAAACCGAGCGGCACGAACTGGCAGGCCAGACCGTTTTTTGAAAGCCTCTTTTTGACATCCCGGTAAAAATCGACCGTATAAAATGCCGCGATATGCGGCCGGAACGATTGTCCCACCTCAATTGAAACAACATCATAGCTTCCGTTGGTGTAGGCCGTAAAATTTCTGCCGTCATCGGTCACAATGTGCGTGCGTGGATCATTCAGCCAGGCGGCATCGAAATGGCGCTGCAGGATACCCGGCAGTTTCTTTTCAATATCAACACAGTCGAGCCGTTTGATGCCATACATCAGGAAACGGCTGGCCGTCTGCCCGGTGCCCATGCCGATCACCAGCACGCGCTGCGGATCCTGATGCAGAATCATAGGGATATGGGCGGCCAGTATCTGGTGCCCTTTTTCATCGATCCCCTGCCACATACGATCAATTTCCAGCGTTTTACTGCCACCCTTCGTTACAACGGCGACAAACGCAGAAAGCCCCTCGGCAAACTCGATCATCGCCTGTTTGGGTGCCAGAAAATCCGCAGGCAGCCTGGTGCCGCTGGTAAGCGATATCCCCAGCCAGAGAGTTGCGACAGCAACGACAAGCAGTTCTTTCCGTACCAACGGCATTTTTTCGGTATGCATGAAAACGGCTGTCGTGCCGATGGCCAGACTGATGAAGGTCAGGATCTGTACGGTTGCATACATACCGGCAGTCGGCAGCAGGTAGAAACCGATTAACAGTGATCCGACGATACCTCCGATGGTATTGACGGAGACGAGAAATCCGAAATCCCGACCGGAATTGATGTTGCTGGTTACAATCAGACGGTATGCCAGCGGGAATGAGACCCCTGACGCGATGGAAGGTATCAGAATCACGATCAGGCAGAGCAGGGCCTGCATCGGCACGGAACGGGATTCCCGGATCCAGTCCCACGATGTCACCGGCAGGAGCATCAGCAGAAGGACACTCAAACCGATCAAGAAATTGGCTGCTGAGAATACGAGCAGATCCTGCACGGGACGAAGCTGTATCCGACTGACGAGTAGTCCGCCGGCAGCGATACCGAGCAGAACTGCTGCCAGTGTGAAAATGCTGCTGTAGACGGTGTTGTAGATCAAGAGCGACAGGAACCGGACCCAGAGCAGTTCGTAACCCAGCGCCGCAAATCCGCCCAGAAAGAAGAGCCCGTATAACCTGAATCCCGAAGAGAGTGATGCGGCCTGCGTGATTACAGGCGTAACGGAGGGGGGGAGTTCAAGCGGTGACGGGGGGGCGATTGAACGTGTTAACAGCATGATGCCGGCTCCGGCGGAACAGCTGAGCAGGGCGTTGAAGTGGATGGTCGCATCAATGCCCCAGAATTGAATAGACCAGATACCGCTGAACAGGCAGCCGAGAAAAGCGCCGGCGGTATTGACGCTGTAGAGCACTCCGGCTGAAAATCGGATATCGGCACGACTGGTGTTGATAAAAAACTGGCACAGCAGCGGCAGAGTGCCCCCCATCAATGCACAGGCCGGGAAAATCAGGCCCCCCACCAGAGCGGAGCGAATCAGGAGCTGCAACGCCTGACTGTCGACACTCCCGTGGTAGGTCAGCGCGTACAGCGCTCCGGCTTGTTTAAACAGCAGCGGAGTGATTGCCGCCAGCAGGCCGATAGCGCACTCCAGAATCCCGTACCAGAGCAGCGGGTTTTTCACCCGCTTTGAAATGATACCGAACAGGAGGGCGCCGGCAGCCATACCGCCAAAGAAGACCGCCACCACGATGCTCAACGCCTGTGGCGTTGCCCCGATCAGAAGCGCCGCTTTACTGATCCAGCAGAGTTCGTATCCCAGAGAGGCGAAACCGGATAAAAAAACCGCCAGGTAAATGATGTGGAATATCGGCAGTTTGCTAACTTCCAATAATTTTAACCAGCACCCGTTTACGCCGCTTGCCGTCAAACTCGCCGTAAAAAATCTGCTCCCAGGGTCCCAGATCGAGTGTGCCATTCGTAACGGCGACAACCACTTCCCGTCCCATGATGGTCCGTTTTAGATGCGCATCGGCATTATCTTCATAGCCGTTGTGGTGATAGCGGGAATACGGTTTTTCGGGGGCCAGCCCTTCCAGCCATGTTTCAAAATCCTGATGCAAACCGGAATCATCGTCGTTTATGAAGACGCTGGCGGTAATATGCATTGCGTTGCAAAGCAGTATGCCGTCTGAAACGCCGCTCTCGCGCAGGCAGTCGGCAACGGTTGCCGTGATATTGATCAATTCACGGCGCGTTCTGGTCTCAAACCATAATTCCTTACGGTAAGTTTTCATATGTGTTCACCTTGCCAGTCGTGACCGATAAACGGTTTAAAGGAGTATTGAAGTCGGCGATGGGTTCTGAATTATGGCAAAAAAGTTATGCCGGTGTGGCATGCACAAAAATTCTTCTTTTGATTACTGGAGCAAACGCACTTTTATGGGAGAGAGAATAGCAATTGCATTGTATCGAGGCAATATGTTTTATGGGAAAAATCGTACATGTTGTCGCAGGCGGAGGTTATAAAATCAGCAATCCTCCGGGGTCTTCAAACCTCGGAGGAGCAAGCCGCTTGCGCATAATCTATAAAGTGACAACTTATAGTGTCATTTGACACAATTGTTCCGTAATAAAAAAAAGACTAAAAGACTATTTTTATCCTATTGACAACAGTTCATTTGACTGGTATTAGGTATCCATCGTTATTTACCAACCAAAATTGAAGGAGGATTCATCTATGTGTCTCACTACTCTCGTAACTCAGGCAGCCCCCGACTTTACCGCCAATGCAGTACTGCCTGACAACAGCTTCGGTACCATTACCCTTTCAGCCCTGAAAGGAAAATATGTAGTGCTGTTTTTCTACCCGCTGGACTTCACCTTTGTCTGTCCTTCAGAAATCCTTGCTTTTAATAAAAAAGTAGAAGAATTTAAAACCAAAAACTGCGAACTGATCGGCGTTTCTGTCGATTCCAGGTTTTCTCATTTGGCCTGGAAAAAAACAGCCATTGAAGATGGCGGTATCGGCAACATCCAGTACCCACTGGTTGAAGACCTTAATAAAGAAATTGCCAAATCCTATGGCATCCTTTTTGGCGGTTCCGTCGCACTGCGTGGTCTGTTCCTGATCGACACCAAAGGCGTTGTACGTCATTCCGTGATCAACGATCTGCCACTGGGCCGTAATGTTGAAGAAGCGCTCCGCATGGTCGATGCACTCCAGTTCCACGAAACGCACGGCGATGTCTGCCCGGCCAACTGGAAACAGGGTGATGAAGCCATGAAACCGACCGCAGAAGGTGTTGCCTCCTATCTGGCAAAACATTCGAAATAGAACTATTCTGCCTCATTGCAAGGGCTTTCCGTAGTTTCAAAAAAGGCGCGATCATTTTGGTCGCGCCTTTTACCGTTTGCGGCAGGAATCTTATCGAATAGTTGATGGCGATGTCTCTCTTAGCTTGACAAATCAGCTACCTATCTATAAATTCTCACATTCACACAAATATATCTTGTGCCGCATCTATTTATAAAAACCGAGAGGAGTTCTGTAACCATGGCTGAAAAATTTATCTTTACTTCCGAATCCGTATCCGAAGGGCATCCCGACAAAGTAGCCGACCAGATTTCTGATGCCATTCTTGATGCTATTCTGGCTCAGGACCCTGCCGCACGCGTAGCCTGCGAAACCCTTGTTACGACCGGCATGGCCGTCATCGCCGGTGAAATAACCACCAGCGCTGCTACCGATATGCCGTCTATCGTCCGGCAGACCATTAAGGAGATCGGCTATAATGACTCTGCCATGGGTTTTGATTATGAAACCTGCGCGGTACTGGTTTCTATCGATAAGCAATCTCCGGACATTTCCCAGGGGGTCTCGGAAGGTGAAGGGCTGCATAAAGAACAGGGTGCCGGTGACCAGGGTTTGATGTTCGGATATGCCTGCAACGAAACTCCTGAATTGATGCCGATGCCGATTCAGTTGGCGCACCAGCTGGTTGCCAAGCTGGCCGAAGTGCGTAAATCAGGGCTGCTGAAATTTTTGCGCCCCGACTCAAAATCACAGGTTTCGGTTGAGTATGTCGACGGTAAACCAACCCGTATCGATACAGTGGTCATCTCTACCCAGCATACTCCGGATGTCACCCACAAAGAGATTGAAGAGCAGGTGATCGCCGAGGTTGTTAAAAAAGTTATTCCGGCAGAGCTGCTGGATGCCGAGACACGCTACTTCATCAACCCGACCGGTCGTTTCGTGGTTGGGGGACCAATGGGTGACTGCGGTCTGACCGGCCGCAAGATCATCGTTGATACCTATGGTGGTATGGGACGTCACGGCGGCGGCGCATTTTCCGGCAAGGATCCTTCCAAGGTTGACCGCTCGGCTGCCTACATGGGTCGCTATGTTGCCAAAAACCTGGTGGCAGCCGGTCTCTGCGACCGCTGCGAAGTACAGGTAGCCTATGCCATCGGCGTCGCCCAGCCGGTCTCGATCATGGTGCACACCTTCGGTACCGGCAAACTGCCGGAAGAATGCCTTTCCGGCCTCGTGCGCGAAGTTTTCGACATGCGTCCGCGTGCCATCATCGAGCAGCTTGATCTGCTGCGCCCGATCTACCGCAAAACAGCCGCCTACGGACATTTCGGCCGCGAACTGCCGGAATTCACCTGGGAACGGACCGATAAGGCCGCTCTGCTGAAACAGAAAGCGGGACTGTAAATTTTCATGCAGTAAAGAGGGCGGCATAAAAACCGCCCTCTTTTTTTAACGTAGGCAGAAGGTACTTTGGATAATGTGATGCATGACAGTGCCATTGAACATAATCCCTTGCTTTTCGGTCATGACGAGCGAACCGGCATCGTGGCCGTGGAGCCGGTCGGGCACTTCATGCGGCTCTTTTTCAGGAGCGGCAACCAGGTACACTTTCACGACGAGCCCTTTCACCCTTTTATATTAGTTCAAGATCCGGCCCTGATTTCCGGCTGCCGGGTACCGTGTGCGGTACACCAGCTTGAAGGGGACGATTTTTTCCGCTTCCAGCTGAAGTTTGATTCCTGGGCCGACTGCCTGACCGCCCGTGATTTTCTGGCGGTAAAAACGGGGAAAAACCACGGATCTGCTGACTCACCCTATCTTTTCCTGTCGGATATTTCCCACCAATACCTGCTTTCCAGCGGCGTAACATTGTTTAAAGGTCTCGAATTTGATGAGCTGCGCTGTCTGGCATTGGATATCGAAACCGATTGTGCCGCCGGTTACGGGTTTTCAAATCCGGAGCGAGCGGAAGACCGGATCCTGTCAATCGCACTTACGGATTCTCATGGCGATGAGGTTGTGCTGCGCGGCGATCAGCTTTCCGAGCCCGATCTGCTGATGGCTTTAAACAGCCAGATCCAGCGCTGTGATCCGGATGTTATTACCGGGCATAACATCTTTCGCTTCGACCTCGATTACATTGCTACCCGTGCCCGACTGCATGGTATCCGCCTCAACTGGGGCCGCAATGGAGCTGCTCCGCACATTACGCCGCACGCCCGCTGGACGCTGGCCGATAAAACCATCGATTATCCGCGCTGGGATATTTACGGGCGTAATGTGATCGACACGTATTTCCTCGTTCAGCTCTACGATCTCTCTCAGCGCAACCTTGAAAATCATGGCCTGAAGGGGGTGGCCCGCCATTTCGGGATTGCGGCGCCGGATCGCACGTATCTGGATGGCAGCGAGATTTCAGCGGTCTTTCAGAATGATCCGGAACGCCTGTATCGCTACAATCAGGATGATACCCGGGAAACGTTGGCGCTGTTCCGCATACTGGGGTATCCCTGGTTTCTGCAGGCCCGCATTTTTCCGCTTACCTTCCAGAATTGCGTCATTCGCGGTAACGCAACGCGCATAAACGGCCTCTTTCTGCGCGAATATCTGCATCGTGGTCATTCAATTCCAGCCCGCACAACCGGGAGTGTGCCATTTGAAGGGGGGTATACCGAGCTGGCCAGGCAAGGCATCATCAGCCCGATTGTACATTGCGATGTGGCTTCGCTGTATCCGTCGCTGATGCTGGCCTACCAGCTGGCCCCGACCAAAGAGAGTCTGGGACTGTTTTTGCCGATGCTTTCAGAACTGCGCAATTTCCGGCTGACAGCCAAGCAGCTGGCCCGTGAAGCAACCGACGAGAGTCAGCGGCACCACTTTGATGCGCTACAGCAGGTTTTCAAGGTGCTGATCAATTCATTCTACGGTTATCTGGGAGCTGCGTTACACAATTTTTCTGATCCGGTCGCAGCGGCCGAAGTAACCAGACTGGGGCGCGTGACGATCAAAAACATGATTCAGCTGCTTTTGGAGGCAGGAGCACAGCCGGTAGAAGTCGATACCGACGGTATTTATTTCAAACCACCTGAATCGTGCCGGACTGAGCCGGAAGAACAGGATCTGATAGCACGCATCTCAGACGTATTGCCGGATGGCATTGAGGTTGAACCGGACGGGCGCTATCGATCCATGTTTGCCTATAAGGCCAAGAACTACGCCTTGCTCTGCTATGATGAGCGTGTCATCATCAAGGGGAGCGGCCTGCGTTCGCGGGGTGAAAAGCCCTATCTGCGGGAATTTATGCGTGAGCTTATCGAGCGATTATTACGCGGTCAGGGAGATTCAGTCGAACGTTTGTACCAGGATTTCTGTACCCGTTTGCGCCGTCGTGACCTGGACGTCGCCTGGGTAGCGCGTACGGAAACGCTGTCTGAATCACCTGAAAGCTACCGTGAAAAGGTGGCGTCGGGGGGACGTAATCGTTCGGCCGCGTTTGAGATTGCACTCACGTCAGAGAGAAAATACCGGGCCGGAGACCAGATCAGTTATTATGTCAGCGGTTCCGGCAGGGATGTCACTGCGTATCAGCAGTGTCGTCCGGTAGAAGCCTTCGATCCCGTGCATCCGGATATTAATGTGACCTTCTATCTTGAAAAACTGCGACATCTGAAGGACCGCTTTGAGGCGTTCCTGCCGCAGGAGCCGACTCTCTTCGACCTGTGAGGCTTGCACGTCGTTTCGTGATGTGGTAAGAGTTTAAAAAGAAACGAGAAATGCTACCCGCTTATAAAAAGGAGACCGTATGAAAAAGCTTCTGTTGTTTTTAACGCTACTGACAGTTTTAGCTCTGACGGCACCGCTCTTGGCCTCTGCCGAACAACAGCCGGAGATGATTGTTGAAAAAATGGCGCTCAAATTCAGCCGGGGCGTCGCCAATACGTTTACCAGCATTGCAGAACTTCCCAAGCAGACGGTCTTGACGGTCCGTGACATGGGAACAACCGGTTATCTGATCGGCCCGCTGAAGGGGATCGGCATGACACTCTACCGGGGTTTTATCGGCGTCACCGAGGCGGTCTTCTTCATGGTGCCGCAGCCTGGCTATTATGATCCGATGATTGATCCGAAATATGTATGGGAAGGGTGGGATGCAAAGCGGGAGACTGCTACCAAGGCCGTTGAAGAAAAATAAGATTCAAGGACCTTAGAAAATAGCATTTATTTGTAGGGGCGTATGGCATACGCCCTGCTGGAAATATCAACATTTTCGGCCATTGCGGCAAGGGCGCAAGCATTGCGCCCCTACGAAAACAGATACAAAACTATCCCAAAAAGAAAAGGCGGCCCAGACATCAGGCCGCCTTTTCCCCTTTATTCTGTCACGGTACGATCAAACCCCGCACAACCTCTGCCGAAGGAATGTTTCAAACTCAACCTTGAATTCATCACGCTTGAGGGCCATGTCAACCGTGGCTTTCAGAAATCCCAGCTTGTCGCCGCAGTCATGCCGTAATCCCTCAAACAGACAACCATATACCTTTTCCAGCTTTGACAATTTCAGGATGGCATCCGTCAGCTGAATTTCGCCCCCTTTACCCGGTTCCTGTGTTTCGAGAATCTTAAAGATAGCCGGCGTCAGGACGTAGCGACCGATAATTGCCATATCGGAAGGCGCTTCATCGCGGGGAGGTTTCTCCACCATGTTGGTGACCTGGAAGGTGCGCTCCCCAAGAGACGTTGCCTCAACGCAGCCGTATGAGGATATATTCTCCATCGGCACCTGTTCGAGTGCCAGAACCGAACCTTTATGCTCATTAAAGACATCGATCAGCTGGCCGAGGCAGGGTTGTTCACTATCCACAATGTCATCACCCAGCAGAACGGCAAAAGGCTCATTGCCGATAAAATCCTTGGCGCACAGAATGGCGTGGCCGAGACCCATGGCCTGACGCTGGCGCACGTAGAAGATATCGACCATCTCGGCAATCTCCCGCACGCGGGAGAGTTCCGCATCCTTGCCTTTGTCGTACAGGTGCGCTTCAAGTTCAACCGAGATATCGAAGTGATCCTCAATGGTACGCTTGCCGCGACCGGTTACGAACAGAATCTGTTCGATACCCGCAGCAACCGCCTCTTCGACGACGTACTGCACCAGTGGTTTGTCAATCAACGGCAGCATCTCTTTGGGTGAAGCTTTGGTAGCAGGCAGAAAGCGGGTGCCGAGACCGGCAACCGGAAAAACGGCTTTTTTTACCTTCATCTGAAGCTCCCGTAAAATTTATTTAGCACGTTGGGTTGCACATAAAAAAAAACTGTGGCATAGTTCAAACTTTCATTAAGAGGATATTCCGATACCTCCTCTGCTTCAGGCGCAGCAACAACCGCCGGAAGCACAGCCTGCAGGCTTGGGTGCTTCGGACTTTGGACAGTACTCCGATTTGAACCAGCCATCACCTTTAAGAGAAAATGACGTTGAGGAGATCAGCTTTTCAACTTCGGAACCACATTCGGGGCAGGAAGATGCGGGGGGATCGGAAAATTTTTGGCGCAGTTCAAAGTGGTAATTACAACTTTTGCAAGAATATTCGTACATCGGCATGACAGTATCTCCTTCTGATAAATTCTGTTTTACGGCAGTCACTATACTAACCGTACCAGTAGATTGTCAATGGCAGTAGCATGACGGAAATAGATTTACCCTTTTTTATTGGTACTAGATATGCATATAAGACCACCCGCCGCACGCGCCTTTGCGAGAAAAATTCATATATCCGGTCTGGTTACACGGAAAAAGTCAAAAGAAAGGAGATGAGTAAAGAACAGAGATCACCGTCAATTAACGTATTAGCCAGTTAAAAGCCGCACCTGACACAATAACAAATCCGGAAAGGAGGGCTTATTTTGAAAAAACACCAGCACACCAGATCAGGCTGCACCCCACAAAAAATCCTCACTCTGTGTGGAGGATGTCTTACCGCTGCACTCATCTTTTCCGCTCCGTCGATGGCATCGGATGTGTCTTTTTCCGGTGAATCAAGCACCATTCTCCGTATGAAAACCAATCTTGAGAAAAAGGATATTTACCCGCTGTACGAGTATCTCCGCTTAAACCTGAATGACAACCGCGACGATGGTTCCGGGGTTGCCTTTTATCTGGGTACCTGGGGTCGCTTGGATCTGGCTGATAAATCAACGGATAAATACTCCGACGCCGATCTGCAGTATGCCTATCTGAGCTATCGCAGCGCTAAAAATAATCTGGCCGTAAATTTTGGTCGCCAGTTTATTTCCGAAGGAGTCGCTGCCGAAAAAGTTGATGGTCTCTATCTGCGTAGCGATTTTGCCGCAGGTTTTGGCGCATCGGCCTTTTTCGGAAAAGCTGTCATGACGGAAACAGATGCCAAAGGCGGAAATTTTGTCTATGGCACCCGTATTTCCCAGAGTATGCCGAAATATTACAGTGTCGGAATCAGCGCATTAAAGAGTGAAGATTCAGATAAACAGCGCTACCGGGAAGAAGAGGGCATTGACCTCTGGTTGCATCCCGTTAAACAGGTCGAGTTGACAGGCCGTTCTTCCTACAACTCAATTACGGAAGGGTGGATGGAGCATGCCTATTCGCTGGGTATCACACCTCTTGAAGATATCAAGTTCGGAGCGGATTTTTCAAACATCAACTACAACGATTATTTCTACAACGTCACGACCAATGCCTTGAAACTGGCAACTGTTTTCGGGCTTCCAAATCCGAACAGTAACGAAGAGCTTCTCACTGCAGGTGTTTTTGTCTCCGCCACGCCGATCAAAAATCTTACCATCACGGCTGATTACAAGAATTACTCGTATCAGTTAGCCGGAGATGCCAACTACTTCGGCGGCAAGATTTCGTACTCCATTCCCGGATCATATTCGGCCGGTTTTTCCGGTCACAGAATGGAGGGCAACAGTGATCGTCTGCGTTACTACGAGTACCGCTTGTATGCTGCCAAAAAAATCGGGCATGCAGACATCTCGGTCGATTTTATGAATGTCGGGTATGACAAGAAAATTAATGATGTTAAAAACAGCTATGCCGCAACCGCTTCAGCCGGGTATGAGTTTAGCCGAAAATTAAAAGTCGGGGCGGATCTTGAATATTCCAAAAGTCCTGATTTTGACAATGAAGTGCGAGGTTTGCTGAAGTTGACCTACGCCTTTGACACGAAAAAAGCGAATAAGGGGGGTAAAGAGTGAAAAACAAGCTATTGATAGTTCTTATCCCGTTAGTACTCTCTGTCCTGTACGCCTGTGCCAATACAACCAGTGTGGCGCGTATACATCCAGAAACATTGACGAATACACCGAACTGTTCTGAATGTCACAGTGACTCACTGGGTTTATTCAACCACAAGTCCGCCGATTTCTTCAAAAAGCATGGTTTTTATGCCGGTAGTTCCCGTCAAACCTGTGCCTCCTGTCATCAGGAATCATTCTGCTCCGACTGCCATGCCCACAAAGAAGAGATTAAACCGGCTGACAAGTTTGCCGATTCGCCTGATCGCAATCTGCCGCACCGTGGCGATTACATGAGTCAGCACAAAATTGACGGCAAGATAAATCCGGCTTCCTGCGTAAAATGTCACGGACGTCAGAATAATGAGAGGTGCGCATCATGCCACAAATAAAACCATCTCTAGCAGTTCTTGCACTTGCAGCCTCTCTCGCGCTGAGCGGTTGTGGAGACACAAATCCGAAAGCAATTGGAGAACACCCGTCAGACTGGGCCGCAACTCACAAATCATCCGCCAAAACCAACCTTGAGGCATGCATTGAGTGCCACGGCGAGAAGCTTGACGACGGCATTGCCAAAAGTTCCTGCTTTACGTGTCACGCAGCAGGCCCCACTTCAAAGCATCCCGTAAGCTGGAACGGTTATGCATATGCACGGCATGCAGCCACGTATAAGGCAGAAGTTGCTGCCAACCCCACAAAATCAACTACCTGTGCCAATGCGGCGTGCCACGGCACAGCGCTGGAGGGTGCTGGTACAGCACCCAATTGTGCAACAACGTGCCATATCGGCGGAGCGGTTAATTTCCACCCCACGAGCTGGACTAACGGTCAGCCGCACAAAGCGTACCTCAATGCACTCAGCAACAATAAGAGTTCATGCAGAAACGCCGCTTGTCATGGTGATGACCTGAAAGGGGTGTTTCTGAGTGGTCCAACATGCTATCGCTGCCATACTGCTGCCCTGCTGGAAACAGCTCCATAGTCAAATTAATCGGAAGGAGAGTTCAATGCACACATTTAT
Source organism: Desulfuromonadales bacterium (assembly GCA_013349325.1). GTDB lineage: Bacteria > Desulfobacterota > Desulfuromonadia > Geobacterales > Pseudopelobacteraceae > JACRCG01. Next base: position 92,464 of record DUZX01000009.1, on the reverse strand, counting down.
CAAGAGGACTGCGGCATTGGCGTTACTCGCCTGTTTACCTCTTTTGTTTGCCGCTTGCGGCGGTGGAGGTGGTGGAGATGCGGCAGTTGAAACCACAACAATCTCCGGCGAAGCAATCAAGGGCCCAATTAAAGGGGCACTGGTTCAGGTGTTTAAGCTGAATAGTGACGGTACGACTGGTGAGCTGCTTGGAAACGGTACCACCGCCACGGATGCCAGTTACTCAATTCAGATTCCAAAAGCTAAAGCTGTCGCTCCACTGCTTGTAAAGGTCACCGGGCAAACCGGAGCAGCGTACACCAGTGAGTCAACAGGAAGTGACGTTCCTTTCGGCGCTGTAGAATCTTTTAGCGCGGCGCTTGACGCATTTGACACATCCAAAAAATACATCGTCAGCCCACTGACTGAAGCGGCTTACCAGCAGGTGCAGAAGTTTTTGACTGACAGCCCCACCTCTAAGGCTGATCAGAGAATTATCAGTGCTGCAAATGCAAGAATTGCAATGTTGTTCAATGTAAGTGATATTTTGGCAGATCCGGCAAGTGATCCTTCGTACTCAGCCACCCTCAAGCTTATAGACCAGATGATCGTTGATTCGGGCGCAGCTACTACCATTCAGACGATGAGTATGATCAATCAGGCCTTTGCTGATGTGACTCAACCGGCTTACCAGATCTATCGGACCGCTCTGACTGCAGCAGCAACAAAAGTCTCACTCAGAGAGCCTGCTATTGCCAGCATAGTTAATGCTATTCTCGCAACAGCTGCCAATCCTCCAGCAGAACCGGTCTGGTCTGACACGACCGCACCACATGCCGTAACAGATTTGAAAGCAGTTGCAGGCGCTGATACAGCCACAACCAGCGTGGTAACGCTGACATGGAATCCCGCCACTACAACGGGCAAGAACCCGGTTACCGGCTACAGTGTCTATCGTGATGGTACGTTGATTGCGTCAGTCGCCACAACGAGCTACACAGACAAACCGTTAGTTCCATCCACAACCTATAATTACTATGTTATCGCCTTTGATGCCGCCGGTAATAGATCTGTTGCCAGCGCAGAAATCACCGTAACAACGCCGGTGTCGCCAAACCTGTCGGTCACCGTTGGCGGTCAGTTGACTTCTGATGTACTTGCGCTTGAAGCAAAAGACATATTCAAACCAACTGCACCAACCAATCTTGTTGCAGCACCTGTCGCACTTGATGCAACAAACAGCTCCGTTAAACTTACGTGGAGCGCAGCCAGCGATGATGTCGGAGTGACGGGTTATAATGTGTATCGTAACGGAACCAAAATCGGTTCAGCAACAGTGCCTTCGTACACTGATCCATCAGTTAAGTCAGGTGTTGCCTACAGCTATACCGTTGTTGCTTTTGACGCAGCTGGAAACCTGTCTGATACCAGTACAGCCATTTCGGTTACGCCCGTGTCTCCAAATCTGGATATCACCATAGACGGGCAAATTAACACTTCGTCGAACTGAGTAAGCACCTGCTGGTAATAAACCACTAGAAAGGGGGGATGCTTTTTCCCGGCAACAAAAAAACAGGATGATGTCAGCCGTTTCACAAATCGCAGCACAAAATTTACAGGAGGAATCTATGTCAGTAAGAAACGTATGGTACATGTTAGCGCTGGTTGCATTAACCATGTTGCCTCTGGCAGGTTGCAGTGGCAGTACAAGCACAGCACAAACAACAGGTAAAGGTGTGCAGCTGACCGTCGGTGGTAACGTTGACACCAGTAAAGCAAGTGGCAAAACCGTTACATTGGCAGCAGGCGACGCTAATTCAGTTACAGTCTATGATGCTCAGAATGGAACCGCACTCGGAACAACTGCCATTGATACAAATGGCAAATTTTCCGGACTCACATTCACCCTTCCTTCTGCAAAGACTATTCTTGTTTTCAAAGCGATTGTTCCACAAGGGGTGTTCAGAAGCATCGTACCTCTTGATTTGAGCGTACCACCCGCAGCTGGAATCACAGCCAGCAACGCTATCAACATTGCTATCAGCCAGGAATCAACAAACATTGCAACGACTGTATCAGCAATGCTTGGCTTAACTGGTGTGTTAGGTGATACCGGTGTAACACTGCCTACAGGCAAGACATACGCTGACGTGGCTCAGCAGGTTGTAGATAATGGTGGACAGGTCCTCGCGTACAACACAACCGGACTTGAGCTTAAAGGTTCTGTTGCCAGTGCATCTCTTCTTCCTGCGAGAGATGCCAGTACGCTTTCTTTTGCCGATCTTAACAACATGAAATTCGATGCCAAGATCATCAGCGCTTTTATTCCTGGCAAAAATCCGATTGTCAATTTCCAGGTAACCGACAAAGCCACCGGAAAAGGTATTAGCGGACTGAAAACATTTGGCCTACATATCGCTAAACTCGTACCAGAAACAAATGGCAGTAGCTCTTACTGGGTAAATTATCTCGACAGAGGAATTACATTGCCTGCTCCTCTGGCATTCGCTACGACAGCTGATAAAAAACAGGTTACCGGTACTATCGGAAAGCCTGTAGCAGATCCAGGCAAAACACTTGTTGCCTCTAATGCTGTTGGTATTGATTTTACAAAGAACCCGATCGGCTCAGTTTTAATCCCCGGTTATACTGTTATTGATAAAGGTGATGGTAGCTATACGGCAACATTCTATTCTGATGTTACCTCCAACACCAATGCACCGTATGACGCGAGTGCAACGACCCGAATTGGTGTAACCGTTACAACGGTTGCAGCCCCCGGTGTAACTGCTACATTCCCTACTGACCCAGCAACCGGCTCAGTTAATGCCAATATTGCTGCAAATAACAGACTTGCAGTTGTCTATGACTTTGTCCCTGCTACCGGTGCCATGCTGTCAGATAGCACTGGCAAACAGCTCTTTGCTCGTAATTTAGTTCCAACAGAAGCCTGCAACGGTTGTCACACTAATATTGCAAGCATATTGGGGCACACTGCACGCCCGAATCTGTTGCTCTGTGATATTTGCCATACAAACTCGAATACTTCGGGTGAAGCAGAAATGGTAACGTTCATTCACAGAATTCACGCTGGTAAAAATCTCCCCGTTGCAGTTGTTGCCGAAAATGTTGCCAACCCAACCAAACTTGTCCCGAGACCAGCGGTTTTAGTGCCATACGGAACTTTTGCGTTTCCGCAGGACATGAGAAACTGTACCGTTTGTCATCAGGGAACTGAAGCTGCTGCCTGGAAAACTAAACCAAGTAAGAAAAATTGTGGTTCCTGTCATAATAATGTCGATTTTGCAACTCATCAGGGGGGACAGACTGACGACAAAAACTGTGCGGCTTGCCATGGCGAAGGCAAAATGAAGGATACCGTTGCAAATCATGCTACGGATTACTCCACACCTAACAACCCACAAACTCCTGCTGGATTAGTTAACTTCAAGTATGACCTTAAAACAGTCGCCGTAGACGCCTCAAATGTGGCAACCATCACGTTCAGAATCCTGAGTGACGGTGGTACAGGTGCGGCTATGGCACCGGTTACATTAACCGCAGCTGGTGGCTTGACAGGCTTTACTGGTGGACCTTCATTCCTTTTTGCTTATAGCAAAACGGCAACCAACCAGAGTTTTTCGAGTTCAGCTGACTACAACAATGCTGGACTAAAGGCAGCACAACCAAAATCTGTTGCATTAACTGCTATTGCCACTGCTGGAACCCTTGGGACACCTGATGCTAACGGCTACTACACAGCCACTGTTTCAGCAGCAGCCTCAGGTTTAACAACTGGTGCTAAAATGCGTACAGTTGCTTTACAGGGCTATTTCACGCAGGTTAGCCCTGCTTCAGGACGTCACACAATCTCCGTAGTAAAAACAGTGACAGGTGATACAGCCCGTCGTGTTGTCATTGATGCAGGTAAATGCGGTGCCTGCCATGAAGTCTTTGAAGGCCATGGTGGTAACCGTAACATCGGTAAGGATACCGTTGGCGAAGCGGTCTGTACGCTGTGCCACGTACCTAACTTGAGCTCCAGTGGTAAAGGCACAAATGCTTCTGCTACTACATTCCCAGCCAGTATGACAGCTACAGAACAGGCGTTGCTTACAGCAGACGGCTTTACACTGCTTGATCCAACTACATATCCTGAAGAAACAAACAACTTCAAAGATATGATTCACGGCATTCATGCCGGAAGCAGTCGTACAACTCCTCTGAAGTTCGTACGCGACAGAGGTTCTGTTGTTCTGTATTTTAGTGCTGCATCATTTAAATTCCCTGCTGTTCTCAAAAACTGCGAAGCTTGTCATGTAGGAGATACAGGCAGCGGGAATTCATTTAAATACGCGGCATACAAGTCTGTTCCGTCGAACGCTCAGGTAACGACAGATCTTACTTCAGATGGTACAGTTCTTACTCTCACTAACAACGTTACTGCTGTTTCAGCAGCGCGAACCTCATTACCAAATGCACAGGATCTTGTGACAACTCCATTTACTGCTTCATGTGTCAGCTGTCACGATTTGGCGACATCAAAAATGCACATGAAACAGAACGGTGGACAAATTAAAGTTCTTCGTAGCGCTGCAGTACCGGCTAACGAAGCTTGTGTAACCTGTCATGGCGTAACCGGCACAGCTTCAATCTACATTTCACATCGTTTCTAGGAACAAATGGCAGTGTAGCTTAGAAGTTAAGAAAAAAGTTGTCTCTCCGGGGTACGGGCAACCGTACCCCGGAAACATTAAACAAGGCTTTGTGACAGCAGTTTGTTACGGAGCCTTGTTTTTACGTAATCGATGATGCTGTTTTGCGATCATGATTTTAAAGGAGCTTTGATGAAACGAGTTATAGTTGTGCTGTCCGTATTTGCAATGGCAGGAGCTGTTTCAGGATGCAACAAGAAGGGAAATACCCCGCCTGCTGCAGTAGCAGCAAAGGCGGCACAGGTACAGAAAGCACCAGGACAAATGAATGACGGCGAGCTCGCGCTTGCTTTTTTGGGCTGCGTACAAAATAACGATAAAAAGCTGATGTACGAAGTATCAAATCTGACAGCTGAAAGGGTTGAAGAGAGTAGAGAGAAGCTGACAAATACTGCCAAGTACAAACAAACCTCTCAAGAGCGGACTGCGACGGAGCATGCTCTGAGAATGTCAGGCAGCATTGATTTTTATCTGAAGAAAATGACCAAAATACTGCCAGCGTCTGCACAACTGGAGATTATAAAAAGTGAGCAGGAAAAAAAGTCTGAGAGTGCTGTAAATATTCATTCCATAAAAATTAGTTATAGTAATAAAGACGAAGCACCAGCCGATAAAAGTGGGAAATCAGTTAAGGATATGGTAGTCAAGTTGAAGCAGATCAAGCATGTGGTGAATGGTGTCACGCTGCGAGAGTTTATTTTTGACAGCAAAGATTTTGAGAAAATGGCAGACAAGGATTATGAGGTGGTATCGTACTACTGATTCTGAAATCGGCCGTTTTGAGGTCTTCATACTTTGAAATACGTGATCGTGTTTTTGATATTTTATGCAGCAACCGCTTCGGCAACGGTGTTCACTTGGGTTGATTTCCGAGGGACAAAACACTTTACCAATCGAGTACAAGACATCCCGGAACGGTATCGCAGTAAAGCCAAACCGCTCTACCCGGAACCCTCTGACACACGCTCAGCGCTCTCGAGTAGTCAGGAACCACCAAAAACAGCAGAGGCGACTTCCGTTCAACCGGCACTCCCGCAGCCATCCGCGACGGTATCAATGCCACCAAACACTAACCCCGTCAGTACTTCTACACCGACACAAAGCAAGCGCAGAGTGCGCAGAGCGAGTCAGGTTGAGGAGTAGCGTGGTTGCGACGTTCCATTTGACATTGTAGCTGCTGATTGTTATGGTTTGACCCGAAGTGAGGTGCGTCATGTCAACAATTACATTTGATACGTTGAAGTTTGTCACCCGTCTGAAGGATTCAGGGCTTTCTGATACTCAGTCAGTTGCTATCACAGAGGCTTTCCGGGAAGCGCATGGTGAAGCAGAAGTTGCCACCAGAGCCGATATCAGAGAGCGTGAACTTAAATTTGAAGCCCGCATGTCTGAAAACAAAGCTGAACTTATTCGCTGGATTATTGGTGCCGGCTTTTTGCAGACAGCCCTTATTGCAGGCTTGTTATTGAAACTGATTGGTAAATAGCGACCGTCATTTCATGGCTACTCTTACTTTTGATATGAAATTAGAAAAGGAATCTGCTCCGATAAAAGCCGAATTACGTGGCATTAAGTTGATGACGGGTGTACTGATCGCGATAGCAGTTTCTGATTTTGTGAAACAGTTTTTTTAACAACGCGTAGGTAAAAAGTAACATTCCGGTTTTACGTGTTCAAGCTTCCAAGTTTTAGAAAATCCGGAGATGCAAAGGTTGGGGTTATGAGTACGCTCGCTATTGATACATATCGGTTACACAAGCGCCTCAGAGATGCCGGTTTTGATGATCTGCAGGCGGCTGCACAAGTGGAGGTTGTTACTGAAGCTCTGCGCGAGCGCGAAGAACAAACCGGGGCAGTTACTCGTCAGGACTTTAAAGAATTGGAGTACAAGATTGAGTTGCTGCGTGCCGATTCAAAGCGTGATCTTGCTGAAACAAAAGCTGAACTGGTGCGCTGGATCATCGGGGCTGGTTTTTTACAGACGGTCCTTATTGCAGGCTTGTTATTGAAGCTGGTTGGTAAATAGTAATATTCCTGTATAAACGCATTCAGACCTCCGAGGTTTTAGAAACCTCGGAGGTCTTGTTGTAATTTTTCCCTTGATAAAAGTTATAATCAGAATAAAACGACAAGAAATCACTCACCATTTTGGTTATGTCAGTTGTTGATGTAACGGCCTGATTTCGCTGTTTCTCAGTTGCTCTGTGGTTCATGAAGTGCCGTTTTTAGGATAATACGTTGAACGCAGAAAACAGTACCGGATTATTGAACACATTTACATAACTACTTATTCTGGTTAGAGTCTCCTGAGTAAGATTGACTGAAGTTAAAAAAAGGGGGAATTATGGCCACACTGGCATACACCTATAGCGAAAACCTTGAGCAAATGGCTAAAGAGCTTGATTTTGGAGGTGTTAAGAGCTTGATTGAGGATGTTCTAGCAACCAAGATACTTGCACGCATATCCGATTTCTCCGATGAAGTTGCAAATTTTGAGAGTAAATATGGAAAAGAGTACAAAGCGGCCGCTAATGATTTTGAGGAGTCTGAAGAAAATTTCCAGAAATATGACGACCTCATGGCGTGGCGATTTGCCCAGGAAGGGAAGGATTACTGGCAAAACCGCTTGAAAGATCTTGGCAATGTTTTATAACAGCGTCCGCCAGTTTTCCGACATAGTGACCGATTTTACTGTTACGGAATACCGTCGTTATGGTTCTGCCATGTCATTTTCGGCAAAGGTCGGATTCATTGACGGTTCGGTTCTTTTTATTAAAGATTACCTCTTCATCGATGGTAAACGGAAATATTCCTATCACTGGCAGGACAAATCAGGTTCACTCCTCTCCCGTTGGGACAATGCGCCAGATATATTTGTAACGATTCACAAAGTGTTAATCGGCCATTCTTCATGAATGAGGAGCAAAATATTAATACGGTCTGCGTCGCACACCTCACTCGCTTTGTCAGGATAACATTCGTGTTTACCGTTCACAGAATCCTCTGTACGAGGCACATCATTTAATCAACTGATTCAACTCGAAGATCGGCAACAGCACGGCCAGTACGACAATCCCGACCGCCAGCCCCATCGCCAGCACCAACAGTGGTTCCATGAGTCCCATCAGGCGGGTCAGGCGGGCACTGAATTCGCGCTCATAGGTCACGCCGGCTTTGACCAGCATCTGATCCAGGTTGCCCCCTTTTTCACCTACTCCGGCCAGATGAACCAGGAGCGGCGGAAAGAGCGGGCTTTTTTTCAGGCTTCCGGACAGGCTGCCACCCTGGGCAACCTCTTCCATGACACCACGCAGATAGGCGCGATAAACACGGTTGACAACGACCTCGCCGGTAATATCCAGGGCGCGCATGATCGGCACGCCGCTGGCCAGAAGAAGACCCAGTACGCGCGCAAAACGGGAGAGAATCAGGCGTTGCAGCATGCCGCCGGCCAGCGGCAGTTTCAGCAGCAATTCGTCGCGCTTCAGACGCAGATCGTCGCGCAGCATGGCTTTTTTATAGAGCGGAACGGTGGCGATCATCAGGGCTGCCAGCAGCCACCACCACCCGCGCAGAAAATGGCTGACCTTGATCAAGGCGATGGTGATAAACGGCAAGGCGGCCTTGCTGTCTTCAAAGATCGATACGATGCGGGGAATGACGACCGTCAGCAGGAAAACCATCACGCCACCACCTACCAGCACCATCAGGATCGGATACGAGAGCGCCGAGGTTACCTTGCTGCGGACCTGTTCCTGCTCCTCCAGAAAATCTGCCAGCCGCTCCAGGACGGCATCCAGTGCGCCTCCCGCTTCACCGGCCGCCACCATGCTGACGTAGCTTTCGCCGAAAATCTTCGGTTCACCGGCTAAAGCCCGCGAGAGCGACATTCCTTCGGCGATTCTTTCCTTGACCCGCACCAGCGCCTGCCTGAGCGGACCGTTTTCTTCCTGTTCGCAGAGCGACCCCATCGCTTCGAAAAGCGGTACCGATGAAGCCACCAGTGTCGCCAGGCGGCGGGTAAAAAGAGAGAGATCTTCGGCTGAAACGCCGCGACGGAACGAGAATGAAGAGGAACCCTGATCAATACCACCGGATTCGAGCAGCTCACGCGGCAGGAGTCCTTTGCCCTTCAACTGCTGCATGGCCATTCGCTCGGATTCAGCTTCGAGCGAGCCACTGACGGATGCACCGCTGCTGCTGTAGGCTTTATAGCGGTACGTCGGCATAATCTTCCTGAGTCACCCGCAGTACCTCTTCGATAGTGGTAATTCCGGCGGCGGCTCGCAGCAGGCCGTCATCGCGCAGGGTGCGCATGCCGTGTGCCACGGCGTATTCCTTGATTTCGCCGGCATGACTGCGACGGATGATCATCGAGCAGAGCTCCTGATCAACCGGCATAATCTCATAGATGGCCGTTCGCCCCAGCGTTCCCAAGCCGAAACAGGCGTCACAGCCGCGTCCGCGATAGAGCTTCTCCGGCACTGTAATCCCGGCGTACTGCTCGACCGGGCGATACTCTTCGCGGCAGTGCGGACAGATCACGCGTACCAGACGCTGGGCCACCACGGCAGAAAGGGATGAAGCGATCATAAATGGCTCAATGCCCATATCGACAAGTCGTGTAACCGCAGTGGCGGCATCGTTGGTATGCAACGTCGAGAGCACCAGATGCCCGGTCAGACTAGCCTGGATGGCAATTTCCGCCGTTTCGGCGTCGCGGATTTCCCCCACCATGATGATGTCCGGATCCTGGCGCAGGATTGAACGCAAGCCGCTGGCAAAGGTCATATCGATCTTGGAGTTGACCTGAATCTGCCCGATGCCCCGGATCTGGTACTCGATTGGGTCTTCGATGGTGATAATGTTCTTTTCGCTGGAATTAACCCGATTCAGGGCGGCGTACAGGGTGGTCGATTTGCCGCTGCCGGTCGGTCCGGTCACCAGCACGATGCCGCTGGTGCGATTCAGCATGCGCTCCATGACTCGCACTCCCTGCTCTCCCAATCCTATATCGGCCAGCGATAAAATCCCTTTCTTCTTGTCCAGAAGACGCAGTACGGCCCGCTCGCCGTAATAGGTCGGGATGATCGATACACGGATATCAACATCGCGCCCGGCTACCAGCACGCGAATGCGGCCATCCTGCGGCAGACGTTTTTCGGCGATGTTGAGGCCGGCCATGATCTTGACGCGCGAGACCAGCGCTTCCTGAATGATTTTGGGGGGAGAGAGCTTTTCGTAGAGGATGCCGTCTATGCGGAAGCGCACCAGCAGATCGCGTTCGTACGGCTCGATGTGCACGTCGCTGACGCGCTCTTTGACCGCTTCGGAGAGGATTGAATTCAACAGGCGGATAACGGGAGCTTCATCGGAGAGGTCCAGCAGATCCTTGGGATCGTTGAACTCGGTGGCGACGGTGGAGAGGTCTTCCCCCTGCAGCTCTTGCAGTACCTCGCGGGCCGTGCCGGAAACACCGGCGTAGACATGGTTGATCAGGTCGCTCAGTGTGGCGGTCGGCAGCAGAAGCGCCTGCAGCGGTTTGTCAAACACCAGTCGCAGTTCATCCAGCAGCAGCAGTCCGGAAGCGCTGCTAATCGCGACCGTGATGACACCCTCCTGCTCGAAAAGCGGCAGAATCAGATTGCTGCGGGCAAAGGTCAGCGGGACATGCTGCAGCAGACCGGTTGCGACTTCATCGGCACCGAGCTGTTCCCGGCAGGCGATACCCAGTTTCTGCGCCAGCGCTTCCAGTTCCTGCGGGGTTTGCACGGCACTCATGGCGCGGAGATCGCTTTCTGAACATCCAGCGGTGCAACCGTGGTGACAGGATCAGCAAACGTCTTGCGCTGAATGCGGGTCATTTCCGCCAGGTCAGCGGCGTCTTTCACGATATGCGGTGTCAAGAGGATCATCAGGTTGGTCTTTTTACGCGACTTATTTTTGGTTTTGAAGAGCCACCCCAGTCCGGGAATATCGCCCAAAAAGGGCACTTTCTGGATATTCTCGTCTTCAGTGTCCTGAATCAGGCCGCCGATCACAACGGTTTCCTTGTCCTTGACAACGATGCTGGTCTTGGTCGAGCGTTTGGTTGTCACCAGGTCGATAGCCTGTCCCTTGTCGTTTTTAACCGCCGATATCTCCTGGTTGATATCCATACGGATGTAATCGCCTTCGCTGATCTGCGGCTTTATCTTCAGATTGATGCCGATATCTTTTCGTTCAACCGAGGTGGTGGTGCCGATCGTGCTCTGCGTGGCTGATCCCTGAAAGGGAACGTTCTCGCCGACGTTGATTTCGGCTTCTTTGTTGTCTGATGTCAGGATGTTGGGCGTAGACAGGATGTTGACCAGTCCATTTTTGTCGAGCGCTTTGAGAACCGCCGCCACGTTGGCGGGGCTGGCGGAAACAGTTGGGGTCATCGTGCCCCCCGCCGCCAGGGTTGTACCGATAGATGTCAAGGCCCCCAGCGGATCGTACAGGCCGGCGACTGTCAGATAATTATTGAGTACTCCGCCGCCGATGACGCCCCCCTGCAGACCGACTTCGCGGGACTTGTCCAGAGAGACTTCTGCGATCAGTACCTGGACGAAAACCTGCTTGCTGCGGCGATCAAGCTTTTTGATGACCTGCGCCAGATTGCTGTAGTCGTTGGGGGAGGCCATGATCACCAGCGAGTTGGAACCTTTGTCAGCGGTAACGGTGATCTTGCCACTGTCAAAAGGTGATGCCGCAGCTGCACCCGGCTGGCCAGGCAGCTGAGCGCTGATACCTTTGACCACGCTGTCGAGCACCTTGGCCATTTCAGTCGCATCGGTGTTTTCCAGATAATAGACGTTGACCTTGCTGCTGGCTTCGGGCGGAGCGACATCCAGTTTGGCAACCAGTTCACGAACCGCTTTCTTCGTAGTATCGTTGCCGAACAGCAGCAGAGCGTTCAGTCGCACATCCGCAACAACGGTCCCGCTGCTGCCGCCACCGGCTGCGGCCGGTTGCGCGGCCGGTTTGCCATCAGATCCGGTCAGCCAGCTGCGCACGGTTGTGGCGGCACTTTCAGCAGAGCTGTTCTTCAGATAGATGATCTCAAGTTCTTCTCGGCTCCGCTCGGTATCGATGGTTTGCAAAATCTCCTGTAGCTTGCGAACGTTGATCGAGGAATCAACCATCAGAATCAGGTTGCCCGGTCCAAAAGCCGAAATATGGCCATCCTTGGATACCATCGGCTGCAGAAACGTCAGCGCCTCCTGGGCCGAGATATTTTCAAGCTTGGTCACCTGGGCGACGTAGCTCTCATTGATCGGCAGGCTGTCTCCCTGCGGCAATATTTTGAAGCCGGACTGCCGGGCGCTACCGGAAGGGACTATTTTGGCAACTTTTCCGCTCTGAACGACCGTAAAGCCCTTCAGCTCCAGCACAGATACGAAGACGTTGTAGGCTTCTTCGTTTGTGAGTTTGGAGGGAGAATAGACCGAAATCTTCCCTTTAACGCGTTCATCAAGGATGAAGTTTTTACCGGTCAGGTCGCTGATGAATTTCACCATGGTGGAGATATCCACCTCGTTGAAATTCAGTACGACACCCTTGCCGGGCGCAGCAAACGTGGTGGAAACAAGGAGTGATGCCAGCAGAACAAAAGCGCACAGAGTGCGGAATATATATCGTATCAAGGTTGCCTCCAGAGTGCTTCTTTACCTGCAGCGGGCTTCGACTCCGCTTAGCGTATATCGTAATTAAACGTCTGCGGCTGGCTATCGCGGATCAGATCCAGCTTGAGCCGGTTCTGCCCTTTGAGGGCGATGAACGATTGCAGCGCCTTGTCGGGAGAATCCATCGGGAAATCATTCAGCCGCTGCAGGACATCTCCATTTTTAATGCCGATCATCGCAAAGACGCCGTTCGGTTTGACCTCCGATGCCCGGAAACCTTCAACTTTACCGTCTTTCTGACTGGGGAGCAGGCGGGCATCGGTCATCGCCTGGGCAGGGTTGTCGAGCGCCGCATTGAGAGCCCGCTGATCGATGATAAAGCCTCCGCCTCCGGTACTGGTGACGCCGCTGTTCGTACGGGCTGTGGCGGCTTGCGGCTGAGCCGGAGGAGGTGCGGCAGGCGGGGTCAGTGGGGTCAGCAATTCGACTTTTTTATTATTGATAACGATGGAGGCCCGTTCTTTACCGACATCAACCAATCGCCCGGCGTCGAAAACCATATCGCCCAACCGGAACACGCGCTCTTCATTTTTTGTCGTGTGCCGCACCATGGCGAAGGTTTCCCGGAAGGAACCAACCACGGTACCGAGCAGCATCAGTTCGGTCGGGGCGGTTGCCGGAGCGGCTTGCGTCGCCTGCAAAGCGGTTGGTGCGTTCGTAAACAGCGTCAAGGGCCCCTGAGTCGCTTTTCCAAACAGGCCGCTGGTCAGGATGGGGGCGTAGGAGGAGAGCTCTTCGATGCGGGCAGGCTGTGCCGACGACGGGGCTGGACTGTTTTTCCCCGTGGAAGGGGCTAACTTTCCGAGTTTCAGGGAGAGTCGATCTGCCGTTATCCCCGCCAGCAGAGCGATGATAACAACGCCGAGCAGAAGATTTATGATGGTGAGTGAGCGGGACATGTTACAGCAGGATTTCCCCGCTGAATACTTCGACAGCCGGTCCGGTCATATAAATGCTGCCATCATCCGACCATTCCATTTCCAGGTCGCCGCCGGAGAGATGGTTGAGGATCCGCTTCTCAGTCAATCCATTCAGCACGCAGGCGGCCGTAACGGCGCTGGAACCGGTTCCGCAGGCCAGAGTTTCACCGGCGCCCCGTTCCCAGGTCCGCTGACGGGCTTCCGTCCGCGAAAGAATCTGGACAAATTCGACGTTGGTGCGGCGCGGGAAGAGCGGGTTGTTTTCGATCAGCGGGCCGTAGGTGGCAACCGGAAAAGTGGCAACGTCCTCGACAAAGATGACACAGTGCGGGTTGCCCATTGAAGCGCAGGTAATTCTGAAGGTACGATCCAATACGGTCAACTCCTCGGCGACTACCTGCGCAGCCGGATCGCCGGTCATCGGGATCTCGGCCCGTGTCAGGCGCGGCGCTCCCATCTTGACCCGCACTTTGGCGATCTTGCCATCGGCTCCCGGAAAAAGCTGCAGCGTCAGGATTCCCGCACCGGTCTCGGCAGAAATTTCAGTTTTTGTAACGATACCGTGGTCATAGGCGTATTTGGCAACACAGCGAATGCCGTTGCCGCACATCTCGGACTCGGAGCCATCCGAATTGAACATACGCATGCGGACATCGGCCAGCTGTGACGGCATGATCAGGATCAGGCCGTCGGAACCGATACCGAAATTGCGGTTAGAAACCTGTATGGCAAGCTGCTGTGGATCAGCTACCTGCTCATCGAAACAATTCACATAGACATAGTCATTTCCGGCGCCCTGCATCTTGGTAAACTTCATGGTTCTTAAATCCCCTTCGCAGTTAAAATTGACCACGCAACATAGCAAAAATGCCGTTCGGCAACAAGTGTTTAATCTTGCCAGGTACATCCACATGATTCTATTTTGACTTTGGGTCTGCTTTAAGGCATAGTATGCCGATTTTATAACCTTTGTGCGGGAGCTGATCGATGGTTCTGGTTGCTAACATACTGCTGGCGCTGGCCAAGATAGTCGAACTGGCCAGTGGCCTCCTGACACTCTACAAATACATCCTGCTCGCCAGTGTCGTCATATCGTGGGTCAATGCCGATCCCTACAATCCTCTGGTCAACTTTGTGTATCGCGTTACCGAACCGCTTTTGAGCCGCATCCGGCGGCACATGCCGGATACGGGGATGCTCGATCTTTCGCCGCTGGTGGCATTTGCCGCCATTTATGTCCTGCAGATAATCGTTTTTGATACCATATACCAGTATCTGATGACCTTCAGTATGTCACTCAAATTGAGAGGGTAAACTACCATGAGAATATCCCCTTTAGATATTCAGCAGCAGCAATTCAAGGTAAAGACCTTTCGGGGGCTCGATCCGGATGACGTAGACGCGTTCCTGCAGACGGTGGCGGGTGAGATGGAAGGGTTGATCCGCGAAAACAACGAAATGAAAGAGCAGCAGGCCCGCCAGAGCAGAGATATGCTCGATATGGCCGAAAAAGAGCGTGAACTGCGTGAAACACTGCTCTCCGCACAACGGGTCATTGAAGAGATGAAGGCCAATGCCCGCAAAGAGGCTGAATTGATCGTCTCCGAAGCAGAGCTGAAGGGGGAGCGGATCATAGCGGATGCAGAGCGTCAGCTGGGCGAACTGAAGGCCCGCATTGAGGATGTCCGCCGCCAGAAGGTGCAGTTTGAGATGAGTCTCAAGGGGATGCTGGACAGCTACAGTCGCCAGCTTGCCGGTGATGAGGCGCTCTGAGAGAGCAGACGCAAGCTATTTATCATCAGCACGTCACGGGAACAGTGCTGAATCTACCTCGAAAGGATATTACATGGCACAGGCTAAAACTGGCGATACCGTCCGGGTTCATTATACCGGCAGACTTGAAGATGGCTCCGTTTTTGATTCATCGGAGGACGCTGCTGATACACAAGATGATAGCTGCGGGCAGAACGATTCATGCGGATGTGGAAATGATCACAGTACCAAAACCAAAAGCAGTTGCGATCACGATGACTGCGGCTGCGCAAGTAACGCCAGTGGACCGATGGAGTTCGTTATCGGAGCAGGAAACCTGATTCCGAAATTCGAAGCGGCCGTCATTGGTCTGGAGCCGGGACAGAGCGTCACGGTAACCATTCCGGCGGACGATGCCTATGGCCAGCGGGCCGAAGAGATGATGGCTGTCATTGAGCGGAGCGAGATACCGGCAGACATCAATCCTGAACCGGGCCAGCAGATGGAAGTTATCATGCAGGATGGTTCGCCGATGCCGGTTCTGGTAACTGAAGTAACGGAAACGTCCATTACGCTGGATGCCAATCACCCCCTGGCCGGTTGCGATCTGACATTTACGATCCGGTTGGTTGATATTCTGTAATTGATTCCCCGGTGCAATAACCTGAAAAAGCCCGTTGACTCTGCTGTCAACGGGCTTTTTCATTATCAGTGCTGGACTACCCTGAGATCTCTTCCCACTGCGCGTACAGACCTTCCAGCTGAAGGTTGAGAGCGGCATGACGCTCGCCACCCTGCAGGCCCCGCCCGGCATCGTCAAAGAAACCGGGCGCGTTCATTTCAGCTTCCAGTTCTGCCAGGCTCTTTTCTACGGAAGAGATCTGCGATTCCACGTCAGCGAGCCGTTTCTGACGGGCTTGATCATCACGTTTGCGCCGTTTTTCCTCTTCGCGATCCTTGAGGCGAACCTCCTTGTTAAGCGGAGGAAGTAACGCGGGGGCGGCAGCTGAAGAGACAGGGGAACCGGAATCGTCTTTTTGCGCGGAGGCTTTTGACACTTCACCTTTACCCGTCGGTTCCTGCCCCGCTTTCTTGCTCAGGTAATATTCATAATCCCCGAAATAATTTTCTACGCCGCCGTTGTCAACCTCGACAACGCGCGTCGCCAGGGCGTTAACAAAATAGCGGTCATGCGAAACAAAAACCACCGTGCCATCAAACCCTTTCAGCGCCTCCAACAGAACCTCTTTGCTGTAGAGGTCCAGATGATTGGTCGGCTCATCCATCAGAAGCAGATTGGATGGGCGTAGCAACATCTTGGCCAGAGCCAGACGGTTGCGCTCGCCGCCGGACAGGACGGCCACTTTCTTGTTGATATCGTCGCCCGAGAAGAGAAACGATCCCAGGATGTCGCGCAGTCTTGGAACCATTACGTAGGGGGCATCGGCGTAGAGCTCGTCGTAGGCTGAACGCTCGGGGTCGAGCACACTGGCCTGATCCTGGGCAAAATAATCCATGCTGACGTTGTGGCCGATGATCCGCTCGCCACCCTGAATTTCCCCTCCGGCCAGTACCGCCATCAGTGTTGATTTGCCGGCACCGTTGTGCCCGACCAGTGCAACCCGCTCCCCCTTTTCAATCGTCAGGTCGATCCGGTCGAGGACGGTGTGATCGCCAAAAGAGCGTGTTAAACCTCGCAGCTCCATGACGTTTTTACCGCTCTTGGGAGCATCCGGAAACTGGAAGCGGATTTTTTTACGCTCCGGCGGCAGAACAATGCGTTCCACCTTTTCCAGCTGCTTGATACGTGACTGGACTTGCGACGCTTTGTTGGCCTGATAGCGAAAGCGGCGGATGAAATCCTCAGTCTTTTCGATTTCCTCATCCTGAATGCGCTTGGCGTTGCGCAGTGCCGTGACCCGCTCGTCACGCTGCGTCAGATAGGTAGAATAGCGGCAGTGATAATCCGCGATCGTGTGATTCCAGACCTCGGCGATACGGCTGCAGACACTGTCCATGAAGAAGCGGTCATGCGAAACCAGGATTACGGAACCGGGATAATTGCAGAGATATTCTTCCAGCCAGTTACGGGCCTCAATATCGAGGTGATTGGTCGGTTCATCCAGCAGCAGGACATCCGGTTTCTGCAACAGCAGGCGGGCCAGCGCGATCCGCATCTGCCACCCCCCTGAAAATTCACCGCAGTCGCGCATCCAGTCGGACTGCACGAAGCCCAGCCCTTTGAGTACCGTGCCGATTTCGGCTTCCATGGTGTAGCCGCCGCCATGGCGGAACTGTTCCTGCAATTCGCCATATTTTTCCAGCAGCTGCTCATGGTCGCACGAATCGTGCGGAAGTTGTTCTAATTGCAGGCCGAGGCGATGCAGTTCGTCCTCCATTACGAGCAGCTCACTCAAGGCGCCCCGAGCTTCATGAAACAGAGACTGCCCGGCTGTGACAATGCCGTCCTGCGGCAGATAGGAGGCTTTTGCTCCGCGCGCAAAGCGGATTTCGCCGGAGGAGGATTCGATCAGGCCGGCGATGATTTTCATCAGCGTCGATTTGCCGGCTCCGTTTTCTCCGACCAGGGCGACTCGCTCACCCTTTTTCAGGTGCCAGGAGATGTCACTAAAGAGTGGTGTGCCGGCAAAATTTTTGGATAAATTCTGTAATTGGAGCATGGCGGCAGTTGTAGCACATAACGAGGGCACGCGGCAAGCGGGGGAGAACAGAAAGAAATACAGCCGTAAAATCTTCATAGTTTTACGCAACCGAGGAAACGTTTAAAAATTGACTTGTGTCATGTACGACGGGAGCAGACCAGGGCATGATCGCATCCATGGAAACGCTGACAAAGCAACAAAGACGGGATATCAGGCTGCTCGGAACGTTTGTGGAAGTCTACTGCAGCGGCACACATGGCATGGCGCTTCGATCGGATTTTTCGTTGCCGGAAGAGCTTGGTCAGCGCAGACTCTGCAACGACTGCAGTGAATTCATGTCTTATGCGATTGCCCGGCGGCAGAATTGCCCGCTGGAGTCGGAAAAGCCGACCTGCAAAAACTGTCGCATTCACTGTTATGCCGCTCCGCAGCGGGCACAGGTGCGTGAGATCATGTCCTATGCAGGGCGCAGGTTGGTCATGCGCGGTCGGATTGATTATCTGTGGCACTATTTCTTTTAGATCTGAAACCGGGTGGTTGATCGCATCGCCCCAACCAGTCACATCACAACACCAAGGAGAATACCATGCTGAGAAAAATCGTAAAAATTGATCCGGACAAATGTAACGGCTGCGGAGATTGCGTTCCTTCCTGTGCCGAAGGCGCCATTACGCTGGTTAACGGCAAGGCCGTACTTGCGGCGGATAATCTGTGTGATGGTCTGGGCGCCTGCCTGGGCGAGTGTCCGCAGGGAGCAATCACCATCGAGGAGCGTGAAAGTGACGCATTTGATGAAGCTGCCGTAGAAGTACATCTGACTGCACTCGGCAAGCCACATCCCGTTCATCCACCGGTGACACACCAGTCGGCAGCGCCCCAGCATCAGCATGGCGGTGGCGGTTGCCCCGGTTCACGTGCCATGAGCTTTGAGCGTCCGCAGGCGGTTGCCGAGACAGCTCCTGGCGGCTCTCGTCAGAGTCAGTTGGCTCAATGGCCGGTTCAGCTACACCTGGTCTCGACCACCGCGCCGTATTTTCAGGGTGCTGATCTTTTGATCACCGCCGACTGCGTACCGGTGGCCTATGCCGGTTACCACGAAGATTTTTTGAAAGGAAAAGCGGTTGTTATGGGGTGCCCCAAGCTGGATGATAATCAATTTTATCAGCAGAAGTTGACCGAGCTTTTCACGAAATCTGATGTCAGGAGCGTAACGGTACTCAAGATGGAAGTGCCCTGCTGCGGCGGCATAGCAGTAGCAGCCCGCCAGGCAGTTGCAGCCTGCGGTAAAGAGATCCCGTATAAAGAAATCACAATCGGCATCCAGGGTCAGATCAAGGCATAACGAATCGATAGAATAGCGCTACACAACAACGGCTCCCCGTTGCGTCAATCGCAGCCGGGAGCCGTTCTGTTTTCGTTGCAATATACGTAAAACCTGCTACAGAAGTGTTAATCGAAAACAAAAAAACGGGGGTGAAGTATGGCAGCGGTTATAGAAATTATTCAGGGCGATATTACAACGCTGGCGGTGGATGCGATTGTCAACGCCGCCAATAATACGCTGCTGGGAGGCGGTGGCGTGGATGGTGCCATTCATACGGCAGCCGGGCCAGCTTTGCTGGGTGAATGTGGAAGCCTGGGAGGGTGCGAAACCGGTGATGCCAAGATTACGGGAGGGTACAAACTCCCGGCGCGGCATGTCATTCACACGGTCGGGCCGGTCTGGAAGGATGGAAAGCAGGGTGAGCCGGAGCTGCTGAAATTGGCCTACCGTCGTTGTTTTGAGGTTGCCCATCAGCATGGACTGACCAGCATCGCTATTCCGGCGGTCAGCGCCGGGATCTATGGCTATCCGATGCGCGAAGCGGCGGTTATCGCTCTCTCTGCCGCAGAAGCGGCCCGCGAACAGTTTCCCGAGCTACAGCGGATTATCTTTGTTCAGTACAATGCTCCGGCGCAACAGGTCTATCAGGAGGCCGCAGCGCGACTCAACCCGGCTCTTCTGCAAGATACTCGCGCGAATATCTGACATAATTGTCGGCCGATTTGGCCAGCCAGGCCACCTCTGCCGGAGTCAGATCGCGCTTGTAGCGTGCGGGTGAGCCGACCCAGAGCGTATGCGGAGCGACGATCGTTCCTTCCGTAACCAGAGCCCGTGCGCCGATCAAGGCCCCTTCACCTACGACGGCATGATCCATGACCATAGCCTGCATGCCGATGAAACAGCCGTTCTGCAGGGTGCAGCCATGCAGGGTCACACTGTGGCCGATCGTAACGTCATCACCGATAATCAGCGGCGCACCGGGATCAGCGGCATTTTTCTTGTGGGTAACGTGCAGCATGGAGAGATCCTGGACATTGCTGCGGGCGCCGATACGGATCGAATTGACGTCGCCGCGTGCGACGCAGTTGTACCAGATGCTGGATTGTTCTCCGATCTCGATATCGCCGATAATGACGGCAGTTTCAGCGATAAAGGCGCTCGGATCGATGCTGGGGTGAATGCCTTTAAATGGTCGGATCATGGTTTGGGTACCTCGTAGCGGGATAATTGAGCGACCGGATTATAGCCGTTCAGTGTCTTGTTGGCAATCCCCCGGTTTTTGCACCGTCGACGATTATTTGCACCCGCTCCGTACTTTTACAAAAATATTACATAGTGTAGACACTAAGCTTGCTATTATGCACTCCTACTAGGAATCGGAGGTTGCACATGGCCCAGCCGCTTAAAATAGGAAACTATATCGCCCGCTACCCGCTTATTCAGGGTGGCATGGGAGTCCGTGTGTCAGCGGGGCGTCTGGCTGGAGCGGTCGCACAATGCGGCGGTATCGGCCTGGTGGCAGCGCCGGGCATCGCCCTCAACAGCGGGCTCTACAATGGTAAAAACTATTTTAAGGCTGATGCCGAGGCATTCAAGGCCGAGCTGCGCAAAGCGTATGAAATCGCGCCGGATGGCATCATCGGCGTCAATGTCATGGTGGCCCTGTCTGATTTTGAACTTTTAGTGAAAGCTGCCATTGACGGCGGTGCCAAGGTGATCGTCTGTGGTGCCGGACTGCCGATGGGACTACCGGAGCTGACCGCCGACCACCCTGATGTGGCTCTGATTCCGATTGTTTCCTCACTACGTGCAGCCCAGCTGATTGCAAAAAAATGGCATAAAACATATCATCGTCTGCCGGATGCCGTAGTTGTCGAAGATCCCGATACCGCTGGCGGTCATCTCGGCGAAAAGTTGGAGAATATCGGGACCGGTGAGTATGATCAGTATGCAACGGTACGTCAGGTCAAAGAGCTGTTTCGCACAGAATATGGCGTGGATGTGCCGGTCATTGCCGCCGGAGGTATCTGGGACCGTGCGGATCTGGAGCACGCTCTTGCCGAAGGGGCCGATGGCGTACAGATGGCCAGTCGTTTCGTCTGCACCGAGGAGTGTGATGCCGAGGAAGCCTTCAAACAGAAATATATCGACTGCCGTCAGGAGGATATCGGGCTGATCATGAGCCCGGCCGGACTTCCGGGACGCGCCATTCTTACCAATCAGAATAATATCCGCCAGTATGATCTTGATCAGCACACCCCCTGCCGTCTGGGGTGTCTGAAAAAATGCTCCTATAAAGAGTCCGGTGAACGCTTCTGTATTGTTACCGCTCTTGACCGCGCTCAGCGCGGAGACGTTGAAACCGGCCTGGTCTTCTGTGGTACCAATGCCTGGAAAGCTGATAAAATTACCACCGTGCAGGCCATCTTTGATGAGCTGTTCGGAGAGGAACAGGAATTATTGGAAGCGGCTTAATGCGTCACTGATAGATCGTTTTGAGGGCCCTTTGGAGAAATCCGACGGGCCTTTTTACTTGACCAGTAAAACGTGATCTGATATATCAAGAAAAGTTGATATATAACGATCGAAAGACCTGATCTATGTTGGAGACTCTTAAAGCCTTAGCTGATCCCAGTCGATTGCGCCTGACAGCGCTGCTGTTAAGCGGTGAATTTACGGTTCAGGAATTGACCCGCATCATGGCTATGGGGCAGTCGCGCATCTCGCGCCACCTCAAAATACTGACCGATGCCGGTCTGCTGGCGGTCAAACGACAGGGGACCTGGGGTTATTACCGCATCGCCGCAGAGAACAGGTTTTTTCACGATATTCGTCCGGTTTTTGAACGTGAGGTTGAAGCGCTGCCCGAGCGCAGTCGCGACCTCACAGCGGTAGCGGGTATTCTGGAGGAGCGTCGGCAGCGCAGTCAGGAGTTTTTTGACCGGCATGCCCGCCAATGGGATGATCTGGCGCGTACGCTGCTGCCGCTGCCGGAGTACCGGCAGCATCTGCTGGAGCAACTGCCCGAATGTGACACGGTGCTGGAAATCGGTGTCGGAACCGGTGCACTGTTAATCGAACTGGCAGCGCAGGCTAGGCGGTTGATCGGAGTTGATCACTCTCCGGCCATGCTGGATGAGGCGCGCCGCAGGGTGACGGACCGGGGATTTGGTAACGTCGAACTCCGCCTGGGAGAGATGAGTCACCTGCCGTTGCCCGATGCATCGGTTGGTTCTGTTGTCATTAACATGGTGCTGCACCACGCCGCCGATCCGAGCGTTGTACTGACGGAGATCAGGCGCGTGCTGTCTCCCGGCGGCACACTGCTGCTGGCCGACCTGGCCCGTCATGAGCGTGAGGCGGCCCGTGAGCAGTTGGCTGATCAGTGGCTGGGGTTCGAAGAAAGCGAGTTGACCGGTTGGCTGACGATAGCCGGATTCAGCACAATCAGTTGTCAGCAGATTGAGGGGAGCAGTCTTCAGGAAACGGTTCTCGTCGTCACTGCGTCGTAAAAAAGTTCGTTTGAGCATAACGATAATCACAACAAACAAAGGAGAGTACACATGTCACAGGATTACATCGTAGCGGACCTTAACCTGGCCGATTGGGGCCGCAAAGAAATCAGAATCGCCGAAACCGAGATGCCGGGGCTGATGGCCATCCGCGAGGAATTCGCCGCAGCACAGCCTCTGAAGGGTGCCCGCATCACCGGTTCGCTGCATATGACCATTCAGACCGCCGTACTGATCGATACTCTGACCGCCCTGGGAGCCCAGGTGCGTTGGGCATCCTGCAATATTTTCTCGACTCAGGATCATGCCGCCGCAGCCATTGCCGCCTCCGGCGTTCCGGTCTTTGCCGTTAAGGGCGAAACTTTGGAGCAGTACTGGGATTACACCCATCGCATCTTTGAGTGGAGCGACGGAGGGTTCTCCAACATGATTCTGGATGATGGCGGCGACGCCACCCTGCTGCTGCATCTGGGTGCCCGTGCTGAAAAGGATATCTCGGTACTGGCCAATCCCGGTTCAGAAGAAGAGACCATCCTCTTCGCCGCCATCAAAGCCAAACTGGCTGTCGACCCGAGCTGGTACTCGACTCGTCTGGCTCAGATCAAAGGCGTTACCGAGGAAACCACGACCGGCGTACATCGTCTCTATCAGATGCATGAGCGCGGCGAACTCCGCTTCCCGGCCATCAATGTCAACGATTCAGTTACCAAATCAAAATTCGACAATCTCTACGGCTGCCGCGAATCACTGGTGGATGGCATCAAACGCGCCACTGACGTGATGATCGCCGGCAAGGTCGCTCTTATCTGCGGTTATGGCGACGTCGGCAAGGGTTCCGCTCAGGCCATGCGCGCCTTGTCGGCCCAGGTCTGGGTTACCGAAGTTGATCCGATCTGTGCCCTGCAGGCCGCTATGGAAGGTTTCCGCGTCGTAACCATGGAGTATGCCGCCGATAAGGCTGATATCTTTGTAACCTGTACCGGCAACTACCACGTTATTACTCACGACCATATGGCTGCCATGAAGGATCAGGCTATCGTCTGCAATATCGGACACTTCGACAACGAAATCGAAGTTGCCGCACTGGAGCAGTACCAGTGGGAAGAAATCAAGCCGCAGGTTGACCACATCATCTTCCCGGACGGCAAACGCATTATCCTTCTGGCCAAAGGACGCCTGGTCAATCTGGGCTGCGGCACCGGCCACCCCAGCTATGTCATGTCTTCCTCCTTTGCCAACCAGACTATCGCGCAGATCGAAATATTCTGTAATCCGGGCAAATATCCGGTCGGCGTCTACGTTCTGCCGAAGCACCTGGATGAAAAAGTCGCCCGTCTGCAGCTCAAAAAACTGAACGCGCAGTTGAGTGTATTGACTGATGCGCAGGCCGCTTATATTGGCGTATCAAAAGAAGGACCTTACAAGGCTGAACAGTACCGTTACTAACAGTAGAGAAATCCGATGACCAACGTATCACCTGACATTCTGGCACACTCCATCTTTGCTCTGAACATCCTGCTGGTGCTGGTGGATGCCTCCGTGGGCTACCACCTGGCACCGCGCCTCCTGCGCCAGCCGGATGCAGAAGAGCCGGAACTGCGCGAAACGGCCATCCGGACCGTGCGGCGTATGCTGACCGTAATGGTGTCGCTGTATATGTTTTTCAACTGCCTGGGGTACTTTAACGGCAACAGAGAACTGCTGCTGGTGGTGACCGCCCTGGTCGCCTGCGACCTGGGCGGTCAATTGTTCCTTGGCCGTCGTTCCCGTCAGGGAGGCGGGCAAGAATGAACATCGGATTGGAGCGTAGTTTTGATATTCGTCACCACGAACTGAACACTCATGGCAGGCTGCGGCCGGTTATCCTGTTGGCCTATCTGCAGAGTGTCGCTTCCGAGCACGCCACGCTGTTGGGGGTGTCTGTCAGAGATCTGCAAAAACGTGGCTTGACCTGGGTGCTGTCGCGACTGCATGTGAGAGTCACCTGTTATCCGCGAGGAGGGGATCAGCTGGTGCTGCGCAGCTGGCCGGTTTCTCGCGAAGGGTTGTTTACGGTGCGTGATTTTGAACTGCTGGATGGAAAAGGCGAAAACATCGGGGCCGCCAGTACCTCTTGGGCGGTGCTGGATATGACCAGCCGAAGGCCGGTCAAAATCGACGAGAATCTGCCGGAGTATCAGCTTAATCCGCAGCGTGCACTGGATGACAGTTTTGCCACGCTGCCGGTGCTGGAAAATCCGGAAATCCGCATTACCATGCCGGTGTTGCGCGGCGATCTGGATATGAACCGTCACGTCAACAATACGGTTTATGCCGGATGGGGTTTAGAGGCGGCACCCGAAACGTTTGCTGAAAGTTGTCTGCCTGTTGAAATTGAGATCGGTTTTCGGGGCGAGGCGTTTTATGGGGATACGATTGTTTCACTCTGTGGAGCTGAGCCGGGCGAGACAGGTTCGCTGTTACATCGAATCGAACACGCCGTCAACGGCCGCGAACTGGCCCGCCTGCGGACGCGTTGGCAGTCGCTCCGCTGACGGCGCGTTCAGATTCTATTGCTTCAAGCCGGCCTCATTCAAGGCCTTAATCAGATCGGCAGTAACATCCAGCGCTTCGACACTGCTGCTCACGTAGAGCAGTTCTTTTTTTATGACAACTGCTGCCAGCTTGTTGGCTGTACCGTATGCAACGGCAGCCTTTTCAATATCCTCGAACAGAGCTTGTGACTCTTTACTTTGCAGCGAATACAGGTATTCTTCCGATGACTGGGCAAACTTCTGAAACTCCTCCAGCTTCTTCTGAAACTCTTTTGATTTGGCCTCACGCTGCTGCGGCGACATTTTGGAAATCTTGGCTTCAATGGATGACTTGAATTTTTCAATCTGTTTTTTTCTGGCGTCTATTTTAGCCTGGAGACCCACTTTACGTTCCTCCAGAAGCGCTTTGAGCGCCTTGCCACGATCGGAGTCAGTCCCGATTTTGTTAATGTCGACAGAGCCGATACGGACGGTTTGTAGAGTTGTAGCCTCAGGTTTTTTCTCAGCTACAGCGGGTGTAGGTGCCGGTGCGGTCAAGAGAGTCGGGGCGGTCTCGGCAGCAGACAGGGTTGGCACTGCTAACAGCAGGGCAATCAGAAGTTTTTTTACAATGGTATGCATGGATTTGTCGTGTCCTTCACAGTGTGGGATGATACAACGGCAGACAGCATAGAGGGAATATGACGCAGAGGCAATAGAATTTGCTACTACGAAACGAGGAGGCGGTTATGAAATACGTGGAAATGCTGTATCACCTGGCAATTACCTTCTGGGTAGGGGGCAACGCCCTGTTTACTTTTGTGTTGACACCGCTTCTGTTCAAGACCGAGGCGCGTGATGTTGCCGGCAGGATCGTCGGCACATTCTTTCCGGCGTATTTCCGCTGGGGTCTGGTCTGTGGGGCGCTGGCGCTGATTTGCCGACTGCTGGCCAAAGCGGGGCGGGTGGAGCTGGCGGCAATTATACTGATTGCCATGCTGGCAACCACCTCATTCCAGGCTTTCTACGTCGCTCCCAAGGCGGCCGCCCTCAAAGCCGGGATTGTCTCTTTTGAAACCACACCCAAAGATCACCCGCTGCGGAAGCAGTTTTCGCGCCTGCATGGCGTCTCAGCGGTCTGCAATCTGGTAGTGCTGGCGGGCGGTGTAGTGCTGGTGATTATGTTGTAATTTTTTCCGCCCCAGTTTGTAGGAGCGCCTTGCAGGCGCGATTGCTGCAATAGCCAACAGTAGCGGTTATTGCAGCAATCGCGGCACTATGCCGCTCCTACATTTTAGCTCTGATAGCGACCAAATTACCCACAGCAGTTTGCACCAAAATCCTTCTCCGTACCGAAAGATACGCACTCCCCAGCAACATAATCGCAATTAAACCTGCTGCAATCGGATGGATAACAGTGAAGAGCAGTGGTGTCAGCGCCACTCGCGTTACTGCCCGAACGCTCTCATGCTGCGCGATGAAATCGGCCAGCGGCGGACTGAAACGGTAATAGAGAGCGACAAAGGCCCGCCCGGGAGCATTCGTCAGCAGTTGCCGGTCACGGAAATCACGCAGCAGCTGCACCTGAGGATGCAGATAGCTGCCGTAGGCGGCTGTAGCGATGAAGCAGCCACCTCCACCGGAGCCGCCACTGGTACTGGGAGTACTGCTTGGTTCGGAAACTGCTGCTGCGGAACCGTTAGTACTGAATGCCGCCTGATGCCCGTCCGTGCTACTTTTGTTTACCACCACAAGAACAACTTCATCGCTGGCAGCATTCAATGAACTAAAACCTGCAACAGAGTAGTTTCCGGAACTGTTTGCTGCAATTTCGGTTATCGTTCCACTGGTTTTTTTGAAGAGCGCAGTTGAAATGCCGCTGGTTTTATTTACCGCGATTGACAGTGCCGAAACACTCGCAGAGGGGGTAAACGTATAGAAGGCAAACGAGTAGTGGTTTAATGTACTGGTCAAACTTGCCGGATAGTTACTCAGGGTTGCTGTGGCGGTATAGGGGTGGATTAGGTTTAAATCCTGCGGATGGCTGGCAGCACCACTGCCCCATGCACCCGTATAGACACGTTTGGCAAATCCAAAGACTTCGCTACCGAGAGAGCTGTTGTAGGTCGTTGCCAGCAGGCTGTCCAGCACCGGTGCCATGACAACATCGGCGCCGTTGTTCGACTGGCCGGCCAGTTTTTCCCAGGCAGCACGGACGGTGTCGATGCCATGTTGTTCAGCCAGATAGCGATTGAATATCCAGCGACTGTAGCCGGCACCACTGGATGTGGCGTCAGAACCAACTGTCTGATCAAGCGCTTTGGTGCTGTTACTGAACCAGGCCGGCAGATAGTTGTAGAGCTGGTTGACGCTGTCGTAGAGTTCATCTTCCATCCAGGTCGAGGTGGCCTCGGCATACCAGATGTCGAAGTAGTAATTGTAACCATACTGAATGGCGTGATGATATTCATGGGCGGCTGTAATCTGAAGGCTCTGTGTTGGGCTGAACGGCCCTCCGTTGGCTCCGGTGTAGATACTGTCAGTAAAGTTATTATCGATCTCCATGTAGCTGCCATAGGCGTTAGCGAAACCAGCTGACGCCAGCTGCTGGTTCGATGTCGTCTGTCCGTAAAGGCGCTGGGTAGCGAGTTCTCTGAGATAGACATCGTATGGTGCGACCGACGGAGTCGGAGCCAGTCGCCATCCTCGGGCGCTATACGCCGCTGCGACGTCGTCAAAGGTTTGGGCCACGGTTTGCACCCAGCTAATCGAGGGGACGGCGTCAACACCTGCGGTTGTATAATGAATCAGGAATTTCCCCGAAGGAGACGTTAGAGACGTTACATCTTTTTTGTCGCCGCTCAAGACCGGCGCTGCCAGTTGCTTGGCCAGCACCTTCTGTGTGGCTGCTTCCAGCCTGTTCCAGTCACGGCTGAGCCCATGTTTCAGCGGGGTGCCGCACTGTGCCTGTTCTCCTGGTGCTGCCGTCTGAAAAAGAACCGCTTTCTGCACGGCGCTGCCAGCCGGTTGTTCGGAAAATGCATTAAGGTAATAGTCGTCAAGCGAGCCGCAAAAGCCGGGTAGCGCGATTGCCAGAAGCGTGATAGCCGTAATCGTCAGCTGCGTAAAAAAAGCCCTCATTTAATCCACCATCCTTTTACCCGCCTGCAGCGGGATAAGTGTTGTAATACCTTGATCCACGACAATCTCGGCCGTGGTCGGCCCGCTGCCGATAGAATATTTCCCGGCCGGTAGTACGACGATGAAGTATCCCTGCTCATCCGTTTGAACGGTAACAAATGATTTACCGCCTGATGAAATCAACAGCGGAACGCGCGGATAAGGTGCGTACCCGCTTCCAGCACCCCCTTCCAGTTTGCCCCCCGCAGTCCTGATATAGCAAATGCCGGCAACAACGCCGGAACCCTCCGGCAGCGCTGTCGGCGATATGTTCGACGTCAGGGACAGCAGAAGAACCGGGCGTACCCGCTCACGAACGGCAAAAGAGGGGGTGCTGTCTGCTGATGGACCGCTTGTGAAGCCGGTCCCGTCGAAATGGTAGTAGCTCCAGGCATCGACAGGGCGCGTGCCGATTGCAGTTGCCGGAACTGCCAAAGCTATGCACGCCAGAATAATAAACAGGAAATATATGCTCTTTGACATAGAGGCTCCGTAAACGGGAATTATAACCGGACCGTATTCTGCAGAATTTATGGTGGTGAAGTCAAACGGAAAGCAAAGTAAGGAAAAACATTCTCAGCTTCAGGAGTGCTGCGATAAAATCGGGAATTATGATCACGACTGCTCTTTCTGGCACTATGTTTGAAGGATCTTTTGCAGTCAATAAAATGACATAGTCAACTAATTGACAAAATCAGACCTGCGAGGTTTTTAAAACCCCGCAGGTCTCAACATAATAGATAGCGTCATTGTGGTTATAAAGGTGAATTACCCGCGTGGTTTGCTGCGAAGTCAGGAAATTCGCCGCATTACGGCACGGATAGTGCAAATAAGCTGTTCCGGAAGGTCTCATTTCAACGAGGGCGGGCATAGTAAACATCATGGCGACCAGTTCAGTTGAAGCTATAGAGTTGGGTGGTGTTCGTAAATATTCCGATATTTACGTTGCTCTCGGACTGATCGGAATCCTGGCGCTGATGATTATTCCGCTGCCCGCCTTTATACTGGACGTCTTTCTCGCTGCCAACATAACTATTGCCCTGTCTATACTGCTGATCTGCCTCTATACGGTCCAACCACTCGATTTTTCGGTGTTTCCTTCGGTGCTGCTGGTTACAACGCTCTTCCGGTTAGCTCTTAATATCGCA
Source organism: Desulfuromonadales bacterium (assembly GCA_013349325.1). GTDB lineage: Bacteria > Desulfobacterota > Desulfuromonadia > Geobacterales > Pseudopelobacteraceae > JACRCG01. The sequence goes on along the minus strand of DUZX01000009.1, from coordinate 63,052 downwards.
TCTACCCGCCTGATTCTGCTGCACGGCAGCGAAGGGGCCGAATCGGCCGGTGCCGTCATCAAGGCGTTCGGCCAGTTTGTGGTCGGTGGAAATTACATCGTTGGCGCGGTGTTATTCCTGATTCTGGTCATTATTAATTTTGTGGTCATTACCAAGGGTGCCGGGCGTGTGGCCGAAGTCGCGGCCCGTTTCACATTGGATGCGATGCCGGGTAAACAGATGGCGATTGATGCAGACCTCTCAGCCGGACTGTTGACTGATATCGAGGCCAAGGCGCGCCGCCTCAAAATCGCGCGGGAATCCGATTTTTATGGTTCCATGGACGGTGCCAGCAAGTTTGTACGTGGTGACGCCGTTGCCGGTATCCTGATCGTGCTGATCAATATTTTCGGAGGCCTGATCATCGGCGTCTGGCAGCAGGGCATGCCGATCATGAACGCCCTGACGAACTATACCCTGCTGACCATCGGTGAGGGTCTGGTAGCACAAATCCCGGCTCTGGTTATTTCGACCGCCGCCGGTATCCTCGTTACCCGTTCAGCCGACGAAAACAGTTTCGGCCAGGAATTGACCGGCCAATTGCTCAATTATCCCAAAGCATTTTCTGTCTCTTCCGGGGTCATGTTCCTGTTTGCCCTGATTCCCGGATTGCCGCATTTCGCCTTCCTGCTGCTGTCCGGTGTTACCTTTCTGCTCTCAAAAATGGCGCGTGAGAAGAAAGATGTTGTCGAGGAGGCGGTTGAAGCCGAAGCCGGTACCGGTGATGAGTCGATCGATCAGGCTTCCGACATCAGGCCGCTGGATGTACTGGAACTGGAAGTCGGCTATGGCCTGGTGCCGATGGTGGATGCCGCCCAGAATGGTGAATTGCTGGAACGTATCCGCTCCATTCGTCGACAGACGGCCCAGAAGATGGGTTTTGTCGTACCGCCGATCCATATCCACGATAACCTACAGCTGAAACCATACGAGTATAACCTTTTGATTCGCGGCGCTCGTGTGGGTGGAAGCGAACTGACCGGTCAGTACCTGGCCATGGATTCCGGTGGCGTGACCTTCCGCCTGCCCGGAACGGCAACCAAAGAGCCGGTCTTCGGACTGCCGGCGGTCTGGATCCGCAGCGAGGATCGTGATCAGGCCCAGGTAAACGGCTACACCGTTGTAGATAGCACCACCGTAGTTGCGACCCATATCAGCGAAATTATAAAACGGTACTCGCATGAATTGATCGGGCGTCAGGAGATGCAGCAGCTGCTTGACAATCTGGCCGTTACCGCGCCGAAAGTAGTTGATGAGCTGATACCGAACCTGCTGAATCTCGGCACGGTGTTGCGAGTCGTCAAGAACCTGCTGAAGGAAGGTGTTTCGATTCGCGATATGCGTACGATTCTTGAAAGCCTGGCCGATTACGCCTCTTTGACCAAGGATCCTGATGTCCTGACCGAGTTTGTCCGCCAGGGATTGGGGCGCTTTATCGTTGATCAGTACAAGCTTGAGGAAGATACGCTCTTTCTGATTACGCTGGATCGAGAAATCGAAGACCTGATTGCCGATGCGATCCAGTCCTCCGATCAGGGCAGTTTCCTGGCGGTCGAACCGGCCACAGCCCAGCAGATTATCGCGGCCATCCGGACAATGTCCGAACGGTTTGGCAACAGTGGAGCCCAGCCGCTGCTGCTGGCTTCACCGTCGATTCGCCGGCACGTCCGTAAGCTGATTGAACGCTTTGTGCCGCATATGGCTGTATTGTCACATAACGAAATTCCGCAGAATGTCAAAATTCAATCACTCGGGGTGGTAACTCTGCATGCTGGTTAAAACCTTTCAAGCGCCGAGTATGGCGGAAGCATTGCGCATGGTTAAAGCAGAACTAGGCCCGGACGCCATGATTCTGTCTACGAAAAAAGAGGCTACCGACGGTGTCCTGGGCATGTTCAGCAAGCCGGTCTATCGGGTTACGGCTGCCATCGATCCAACGCACAGACCTGCAGCGCCGGTAGCAGCGCCGGTCGTAAGGCGCGAGGCGCCGGTACGTGAGCTGACCGCGCGGGAAGAGATGGAAAATTCCATGCTGGCACCGCTGGCCCGAGAGTTGAAAGGGCTCCGTGACATGGTCGATGCCCTTGCGCGGCGGGAAGAGGAGTCGCGGGCTGCCGCTAAAGCGGCCCGCGAGGCGGAGACGGCCGAACAGCCTGGCAGTGGTATCAATTTCAGCAACATCCCGCGGGCCGATCTTGACAATATCAAAAAGCTCCTGCTGGCGACGCTGGCAAAGAGCCGCGAGGGGGGCGACCAGGTGGAACAGGTTGCTCTGGAGCCGACAGCGCCGGAGAGTCGTGGTAAAACAGAGATAACCGTCACTAAATTGATGCCGGAGATTTCCCCGTTGGCTCAGGAACTGGCAGACAGCGGCATTGCTTCCGCCCGGATCGGGACCATTCTCGATACGATCCGGATGATGCCGAATCAGAATGTCAACACAACCGACAAGGGGCGCCTTGGTGATGCGTTCAGTCACCTGATTAGCTTTGCCGGCACACTCAAGCTGAAACAGAATACTCCGCGTGTCATTGCTCTGGTTGGTCCGACCGGGGTCGGCAAGACAACGACGACAGCCAAGCTGGCGGCCATGCACGCCCTTAATCATGGAAACCGGGTAGCGCTGATCACGATGGATATCTTCCGCGTGGGGGCGGTTGAACAGCTCAAAACATATTCACGCATTATGGGAATCCCGCTGGAGGTGGCTTCAACGCCTCGGGAGCTCGAAAAAGCATTTGAAAAGCATTCCAATTGTGATCTGATCTTTATCGATACAGCCGGGCGCAGTCACAAGGATAAGGAAAAGCTGGACGAAATGCGCACATTTCTGGAAAACAAAATTCCGATTGATGTTTACCTTTGTCTTTCGGCAACCACGAAAGACCGTGAATTGGAAGAGATCCTGCATCGCTTCAGTATTTTCCAGATCAGCAAGCTGGTGTTCACCAAAATCGATGAATGTGAAAGTTTCGGCAATGTCGTCAACCTGTTGATGAAGGATAATTTACCGATTGCTTATTTTACTACCGGCCAGCGGGTACCCGAGGATATCGAGGTGGCTACACCCGAAAAGCTGGCTGATATGTTTATACGGGAGGAAGCAGCATGAGTGGCGTACCCGGAACGGGAGATCAGGCTGACACCCTCCGCCAGATGGCCCGGAGTGCCAAGAAAATCCATCAGGAAGAAGGTCCGATAGGGAGCCTGGCTGATCCTCAGGGAATCAGGGTTATCTCGGTTACCAGCGGCAAGGGGGGGGTCGGCAAGAGCAACGTCGTCTCTAACCTGGCCATTGCACTTTCTGCCCAGGGCAAAAAAGTTTTGCTGATTGATGCCGACCTGGGGTTGGGTAATCTGGATGTGCTGTTGGGGCTCTCACCGCAATACAACCTCAACGACGTCCTGAACGGCGACAAAACCATCATGGATATTATGATTGATGGTCCGGCCGGCATCAAAATCATTCCTGCAGGTTCGGGTATTCAGGAATTGACCAGTCTCGCTCAGCACCAGAAGCTGAAACTGCTGGATGAGCTGGATATGCTTGAAGAACAGTTCGACGTCATGATCGTTGATACCGAAGCTGGAATCTCTGAGAACGTTACCTATTTTACCGTTGCCGCACAGGAGATTTTCGTAGTGGTCACGCCGGAACCGACCTCGATTACCGATGTCTACGCGTTGATCAAGCTGCTGGCAACACGCTATGCCGAGCACCATTTCAAGGTGCTGGTCAACATGGCCAAGGATAGTGAAGAGGCTCTGGAGGTGTTTCGCAAGCTGGCTAACGTGGCAGGCCGTTTCCTTGATATTTCTCTCGATTATCTGGGGTGCGTCGTCAAGGACGAAAAAGTGGTTGAAGCGGTCAAGCGTCAAAAAGCCGTCATGGAACTTTTTCCGGAATCTGAAGCGGCCCAATGTTTTGCAACGCTTGCCCGCAGGGTCATAGAGAATAAGCGCCAGGGCAGGATCAAGGGGAATATCCAATTCTTCTTTCGGCAGATGCTGGACAATCCGGGGGGGAACTAACGTATGGATACCCAGGGACTTCAGATGCAGATTGACACGCAGCAGGTTGAGCGTGAACGGCTCATTGTCACTCATATCCCGCTGGTCAGCTATCTGGTCGGCAGGTTGACTGCGCAGCTGCCATCGCACCTTGACCTACAGGATATTACCAGCGCCGCCATGATTGGCCTGATCCATGCAGCAGATCGTTTCGACCCAGCCCGAGGTGTTCTTTTTAAAACGTTTGCCGAGCAGCATATCCGCGGGACCATTCTCGATGAGTTGCGTTCGTATGATGTGCTCAGCCGCTCGATGCGGGACAAGTACAAACGACTGGAACGGGAGCTGCGTCGGCTTGAACATCACTTTGGACGGCACCCGACAAGTGAAGAGGTTGCTGCTGCGCTGGAAATAAGCCTGGACGCCTATTATGAGCTGTTGGATGACGTGCACGTCTTTACCTTTATCAGCCTCGATGACAGTTGGGAAGGTGATGACGGCAGCCCGCTCTGTCTGGCGGATGTTTTGAGTGAACCGGGAGCCAAGAGCCCGCAGCAGCAGGTTATGGGGATGCAGCTGGCTGAGGCGCTGGGAGTGGCAATCGACACTCTGCCCGAAAAGGAACGCCTGGCAGTTACGCTCTACTACAGTGAAGATTTGAACCTGAAAGAGATCGGTGAAACGCTCGGACTGACGGAATCCCGGATTTCACAGCTGATCAGTCAGGCCATGGTCAGGTTGCGCGGCCGCCTCAAGCTGCACAGGAACTAGGAGGAGAGACATGAACAGCGGAATGTATGCAGCACTGTCAGGAAACCTGGCCGCCATGCGACGAATGGATGTCATCACCAATAACCTGGCAAATATAAATACCTCCGGTTTCAAAAAAGATAAAATGACGTTCGAGGGTCTTTTGGCAAGCGTTACGGACCCGCCGGCTGTTCCGCAGAGCATGACCGCTGATCCGATTCTACAGAAGGAAAATATCTTTATCGATTACGCCAGCGGTCCTGTCAGTCAGACCGGAAATCCGCTCGATCTGGCACTTGACGGGGAAGGTTTTTTTGCGGTTACGACACCGGAAGGGACCGCCTACACGCGGCAGGGAACCTTCCGGCTTTCATCAGAAGGCAATCTGGTGACTTCTGACGGATATCCGCTCCAGGGGCAGGGGGGCGTCAATATAAACATTCAGGGGAGCCATATCGAGGTTGATGCCAAAGGTCAAATTCTGGTGGATGGAGCAGCGGTCGGGGCTCTGGCGCTGGTTGATTTCGAGAAACCGTACAGCATGACCAAAACCGGCAGCGCGCTGTTGAAGCCGTCTGATCCTCAGGCTGTTCCACAGGCGGCAGCTGCCAGGGTGCAGCAGGGGCATCTTGAGGGATCGAATGTTGAAAGCATTTCGGAGATGGTCCAGCTGATCGAAAACAGCCGCTATTTTGAGGCGTGTTCAAAGGTAATAAAAGGGTATGAAGATATGACGATAAAAGCAGCCAACGAAATCGGCAAGCTGTAGCCATTACTCATCTGAACAAGGAGTTACACCATGATGCGAGCACTCTGGACGGCGGCCTCCGGCATGCAGGGACAGCAGAAAAGCATTGATGTCGTAGCCAATAACCTGGCCAACGTTAATACAACCGGTTTTAAACGCAGCCGACCTGACTTTCAGGATCTGATGTACCAGAATCTGAAATCAACCGGTTCTCCGGCCACCAGTGCCACCCAGGTACCAACCGGAATCCAGATCGGACTGGGGAGTCGTCTGGCGGCGGTAACGAAAATTTTTACGGCGGGAGATTTTACCCAGACCGGCAACGAGCTTGATCTTGCTATTGAAGGGGATGGCTTTTTCCCGATTACGCTGCCTGACGGTAACACCGGTTATTCCCGGGCGGGAGCTTTAAAGCGCGACAGCACCGGTCAGATTGTCACGCCTGATGGCAATCCGCTGTCACCCTCGATTACCATACCTACCAATGCCACGAAAATAAACGTCGGCAGTGACGGAACGGTCTCGATTCAGGTCGCCGGACAGAGTGCATCAACGACGGTCGGCAATATCCAGCTCTCAACCTTTGCCAACCCATCCGGTCTTTCCAGTCAGGGAAAAAACATCTATCTGCCCACGGACGCCTCCGGAACGGCTACAGCCGGTACGCCGGGACAAAACGGTGTCGGTACGATAGCACAGGGGATGCTGGAGATGAGTAACGTCAATGTGGCGGAAGAGATGGTCAACATGATTGTCGGCCAGCGGGCCTACGAGATTAACTCCAAGGCGGTCACGGCATCCGATGAAATGCTGCAGACGGCTAATAACCTGAAACGATAACGGCGGATCAGAACCACCATGAAACGATATATCTCATATAGCCTGGTGATGTACCTGCTCCTGACGTTTTTCAGCCCGGTTTCTGTACCTGCTGCTGTTAATCGGGAGCAGCAGGTTCGCGAACTGGTCACCGCGTTTGTAACATCCCGTACTTCCGGCCTGGGGTGGGACGTTCACATTCGCCGGATTACGATAAGTGATGCGCTCAAACTACCGGAAGGTGCCATTGACTATGAAATTATTGCGCCGCAGCAGTGGGAGGGGTGGGGCAGTGTCGCGCTGGCGGTTGTAGCCCGCCAAAAAGAGCGCGTGGTGCGGAACATCCCGGTACGGGTCGAAGTAGAAGCGTTGACGGATATGGTCGTAGCGCTGCATCAGATTGAACGTGATACCCTGATATCTGCGACTGATGTGGCGCTTCAGAAACGTGAAATTGCACAGAGCTCGCATCTGTCGGCCCGGACGATCGACGATGTGGTCGGAAAAAAAGCCCGCAGTACTTTCAGGGCTAACCAGCCGATCCGTGCCGATCAACTGGAGCGGCAGCCGTTAATCAAGTCAGGACAGATGGTTACGATAATCGCGGAGAATGATGTCATGAAAGTAACCGTTGCGGGAAAAGCCCGCAGTTCCGGTGCAGAGGGGGACAGCATTCGCGTGCAGAATCTGACCTCGCTCAAGGAAATACCGGCCATAGTTATTAATGCGACCACGGTTCAGGTTGCATTTTGAACGGAACCGGTTTGAAGGAACAGCTATGAAACGAATCTATTTCCTGCTTTTTGTGTTCGCTCTGAGCGGGTGCGCCGTACAAAAAACCGACATCAAGACGACCGGCTATGATGAGCCTCAGGCGAAGCCGACAGCTGACTATTCAAGCGGGTCGATCTGGCAGGCGGCTTCCGGTAGTATGACGGAGGATTTCAAAGCACGCCGACGTGGCGATATAGTCACGATCGTTATTACCGAAACCGCCAGTGCATCAAAGGCTGCCAAAACAGATACTTCACGAGGGTCAGCAGTTAATGCAGGTATTCCCAATTTTTTGGGGCTTGAAAGTCTCGGCATTCTGAAAAACAATTTTGCCGATCTTTCCAAGCTGATCAACGCCAGTGTCGATTCCTCTTACAAGGGTTCCGGATCGACGTCGCGCCAGGAAAATCTGAGCGCCACCATTACGGCGCGGGTCATCGATGTGCTTCCCAACGGCAATCTGCAGATCGAGGGGCGCCGCAACATCAAGGTTAACTACGAAGACCAGGAAATCCTGCTTGAAGGTACTATTCGTCCCCGGGATATCGGCCAAAACAATACCATCAATTCCATCTACGTAGCTGATGCACGCATCAGCTATTCCGGACGCGGGATTTTATCAGATCGACAGAGTCCCGGCTGGCTGATGAATGTCGTCGATAAACTGTGGCCGTTCTAAGTATTTCAAAAGGTATACTCATGAAAAACCATGCGCTTCTGATACTCTTTGCGGTACTCCTCAGCTGGACAGGCACGGCTGACGCCATGCGCATCAAGGATATCGCTTCGTTTGCCGGTGTACGGGACAATCAGCTGGTCGGGTATGGTCTGGTTGTCGGTCTGAATGGCAGCGGCGACAGCGATCAAACGAAAATCCAGATCCAGTCAGTTGTCAACATGCTCGAGCGGATGGGGATCAGCACGACTATCGCTGATATCAAAATCAAGAACGTTGCCGCTGTCATGGTTACCGCAACTTTGCCCCCTTTTGCCAAGCAGGGCAATCGACTGGATATACTGGTTTCCTCGCTGGGTGACGCCAAAAGTATTGCCGGCGGTACCTTGATCATGACTCCGCTCAAAGGTGCCGACGGTCAGGTGTATGCTGTCGGACAGGGTTCTGTTCTGACCAACTCGTTTGCATTTGCCGGTCAGGGGGCCAGCGCACAAAAGAACCATCCAACTGCGGGGCGCGTGCCGAACGGCGCCTTGGTTGAGCGGGAACTCCCCAACACGCTGAGCGGAAAATCAACACTGCATCTCAATCTGAATACGGCCGATTTTACGACCGCGTCACGGGTTGTCGCGGTAATAAACAACAAATTCAAATCAGCTGTGGCGGTCAGCAGTGATCCCGGTTCCATCACTCTGACGATTCCCGAAGCGTACAGCAATCGTGCGGTTGAATTTGTCGCGGCTCTTGAAACACTTGAAGTCAGGCCGGACATCGCGGCCAAGGTGGTACTCAATGAGCGAACCGGTACGGTCGTCATGGGCGAAAATGTCCGCATTTCAACAGTAGCAATCACCCAAGGCAGCCTGTCACTGGTAATCAAGGAAACACCTCAGGTTTCCCAGCCGTCCGCTCTAAGTAAAACCGGTGAAACGAAAGTTGTGCCACGTTCGGACGCAAAAGTGACGGAAGAAAACCGTCGGCTGATGGTGATGCCCGAAGGGGCCAGCATCGGTGATGTCGTGCGGGCGCTCAACCTGCTGGGGGTTACGCCGCGCGATTTGATCAGTATCCTGCAGGCGGTCAAAGCCGCCGGTGCGCTGCAGGCCGACCTCTCGATCATTTAAAACTCAATCTCAGCGCGCCTGAGGACGATCAGGGTAATATGGACATCACAAACGCCACAACTCTTCCGGACATATCGGGCGCACCGATTGCCAAAGCACGCCAACTCCAGCAGCAGTCCAAAAGCGGCTCCGGTGTGACTGAGAAGCAGCGCCAGCAGGCCAAAAAGGTTTCGCAGGATTTTGAAGCCCTGATGGTGAACATGATGATTAAGACGATGCGAACCACCGTCGGCAAGGATACCCTCACCGGTGGGGGACATGGTGAAGAGGTCTTCCGCTCGATGCTGGATCAGGAGTATGCAGCCGCTTCCGTAAAGCGCGGGGGCGGTTTGGGGTTGGCCAAGATTATTGAAAAAGACATCATCCGTCAGGAGAGCCGCAAGGTTACGAGCAGAATAGATCATCGCGAGTAGTGCGGAGCGGAACCATGGAACTTAAAAGAGTAATTGAAGCGATAGCGATCCAGAGCGGCCTGTTGAGTGAACTGTTGCAAGTTCTTGAACGCGAAACGAACGAGATGGGGGCTGTCAACATCAACGCCATGAGCCTGTCAAACCTGACCAAGGAAGAGCTGACGGCCAGAATTTCGGCACACACGCCGCTCTTTCAGCAGGCTGTCTCTGCTCTTACCGCTCGCGAAGGACTTCCGGCGTCAACGTCACTTGGAAAACTAGCTGAGCATATTGCTAAAAAAGGGGGGCGTGAATTGCGAATCCAGCAGCAGCAGTTGCTCGGATTAGCCGAACGAGTTCGCCGTGCGACATCTTTGAACCGCGAAATTGCAGAGCGATTTACATCCATGGTTGCAGATTCACTCAGTCTGATGACACGTCTGATCAATCAGTCCAATGTGTACGGCGCTTCAGGCGGCTACCTGCAGAGGTCGGCCACAGCCGTGATGATCAACCGGGAGGCCTGATTATGGGACTGAATACAGCCATGGATATCGGCAGAAATGCCCTCATGATCTTCCAGACCGCCAATGAGGTGACCTCCCAGAATATTGCCAATGTCAATACGCCCGGTTACTCACGACAGAAAGTTGTGCTTGAGAGCGGTCCGACCTCTACAGCGGTAAAAGGCTATCCGCTTGAGAGCGGTGTCAGAATAGCAAATGTAGAGCGGGTCTACGACGGTCTGCTCCAGCAGCAGATGGTCAGTTCCGGGAGCACGCAAAGCTATGACACGACCAAATCGCAGGTCTTGCAGCAGATAGAGCCGAGTTTTAATGAGACGAATACGGATGGCCTCGGTGCGGCGGTGTCTAAATTCTTTGCTTCCTGGCAGGATCTCACGACAAATCCGGCCGGCTATTTTGAGCGTCAGGCCGTTATCAGCCGGGCTCAGGGGCTGGCCGATAACTTTCATTCCGTCAGCCAGACCCTCACCAATACCATCTCGGCTCAGGATGCTGCTCTGGCTCCTTTGACTAACAGTATTAACATCAATCTACAGGGTATCGCCCGGCTTAATGCGGAGATAAAAAATACTGATATGTTGAACGGTAACGATAACGGGTCACGTGATCAGCGCGATCAGCTGATTCGAGATCTGTCTCAGCAAATGGGGGTTAAATTCACCGATAACCGGGACGGCACGACCGACGTATATGTGTATGACAGCGTCAGTAATACCAATATCTATCTGGTGCAGGGAACCGTAAGCGGGAGCCTGACCACCGGAGGTACACCGCCTGCGTCCACCGTGACGATCAATGATCCGGCCGGTACTGTCTTGCTTTCGGTTGACCCGAAAGCCACGACTCCGTTGTACAGCGCTCCGGATGGCGGCCAGTTGTGGGGCACCCTGCAGCTGCGTGATAAAATTATCCCCGGTTATCTGACTCAGATTGATACGCTGGCCGAGTCGATCAGCACATCGGTAAATGCGCTGCATAGTGCCGGATTTAGCCCGACAGGAGCTACAGGGCAGGATTTTTTCGCAACCTGGGCGGGAACAGGGGCGGCGGCCAACTTTAAGCTGGACCTCGGACTGACCTCAAGTACAATAGCTGCTTCTTCATCTGACCAGCTTCCCGGCGACAATTCCAACGCACTGAAAATTGCGAAACTGGCTAACGGTCAGACGACCCCTGCTGCGACGCCGACTGCTACTTTTAGCAGTTTTTACAGCAGTTTTGTCAGCTCCTTCGGCATGGATGTTCAATCCAGTAAAGCAATTGTTGCACAGGATGATGCTTATATGAAACAGTTGACGGCACTGCGTGATTCAAATTCCGGAGTTTCACTGGATGAGGAATTGACCAATCTGTTAAAATATCAACGTTCATATCAGGCGTCGGCCAAGGTAATTACAACGGTAAGCGATATGCTGGATATAACGCTTGCCATGATTCGATAGGAGCCGGTCATGCGAGTTACGCAAAATTCAATCGCAAGCAATACCATTTACAACCTTCAGCAAGGGCGTATAAAACTGGATGCATTGCAGGAATCGATTGCAACACAGCAAAAGGTCAACCGCCCGAGCGATGATCCGACATCAAGCGGCGTGCTGATGGATATCGGCGACCGCCTGAAAGCGCTCGACCAGTATGCAACCTCAATCACCAAGGCTAATACCTGGGTAAGCTTTACCAATACCGCTCTGACCGGCATGACCGATATCATGGCACAGGCCAAGAAGTTGGTCAGCAGCATCAGTTCCGGAACATCTGATCCATCGATAAGGCAGAGTGCCCATGATCAACTGGTTGACCTCAAAAAGCAGATGGTGGACATGGCAAATACCCAAATCGGGGATCAGTACATATTTAGCGGCGGCAAGAGTAATGTTCCACCGTTTACTAACACCGACAATGCGTATGCTGGTGCAGCGGATCCCAACAGCACCCAGTTGACAATTGAAATTGCCAGGGGAACCGATCAGGCGGTCAGTATAACCGGTGATCGACTGCTCTTAGGATCGGTTACAGCACCGCCGCCGTCATACGGTGAAACCAATATTTTAGAGACCTTTGACAATCTGATCACCGCCGTGGGTGACAGGAACATAGCATCTAATGCTACCGATCTCGCGCAAGGAGCAACGGATCTGCAGGCCGGATTTGTCCAGATAACCAACGCCGTCGGTGATAATATTACCCGTATGACACGACTTGACACGATCAGTACACTGAACGATACCAATAAAAACATGCTGCAGAGCATGCTTGACAAAATTCAGAATGTCGATCTTGCCCAGCTGGGAGTCGAACTCAGTAGTCAGACGACCGCCTATCAAGCATCACTCTCCACTACGGCCAAGATTTCACAACTCTCTCTGCTTAATTATTTGTAACGCCCCGATTTCCGACTTCATGACAGATGACCTGACACTGTTTAACGACCCGCAACGCGAGGCAATCCTGCATACGGACGGACCGATGCTGATTCTGGCGGGGGCCGGTTCCGGTAAAACGCGCGTCATTACCCACCGTATTGCGCGGCTGGTTAAAGACGGCGTACCGGTCTATAAAATACTCTCCATGACCTTCACAAATAAGGCTGCCCGGGAAATGTCAGAACGGGTTACCCGGCTTATCAAGGGTGAACGACCGGTTGTCAGCACCTTTCACAGCTTTTGCTCACGGATTTTACGCCAGGACATTCACCTGCTCGATCCCTCCTATAATTCAAAATTTACGATCCTTGATATGGATGATGTGCGTAAAGCGATCACCGAATCAACGGCAGCCTGTAACCTTGACAGCACGCGCTTCAAGCCTGCTTTTGTCGGACATTTTATCGATGAGTGTAAAAACAGGGGTGAACTGCCGGGAAAAGTAACCGTGAATGCACCCTGCGATCATGACAAATACCTCCGTATCTACACGCATTACCAGGAACATTTACGGAACATGAATACGGTCGATTTCGGCGACCTGTTGACGTTGACGCTGCAGCTGTTTCAAAAGAACGAGGAGGTTCTAAGGCGCTGGCAGGAACACTTCGACTACATTCAGATTGACGAATATCAGGATACCAACCATGTCCAGTATCAGATAGCGCGCCTGTTGGCCGCCAGAACAGGCAATCTGTGTGTTATCGGGGATGCCGATCAGTCTGTCTACAGTTGGCGTGGTGCCGATATTCGCAATATTCTCGACTTTGAAAAAGATTTTCCTGATGCAAAAATAATAAAGCTGGAACAGAACTACCGTTGCGGTCAGCGCATTCTGCAAGCAGCCAATGCTGTGATTGCCAATAATCAACGCCGAAAAAGCAAGACGTTGTTTACGGAGAACAGTCACGATCACAAAATTGTGGTCGCCGAGCTGGAGGATCAACGCGAAGAGGGAAAATACGTTGCTGAGCAGATTCATAAGGGGATAAAAAGCGGATTCAGCTACTCTGATCAGGCGGTGTTATACCGGATGAATGCCCAGTCCAGGAGCATCGAGGAAGCACTCATGCGGGCCGGTATTCCGTACGCCATCGTCGGCGGTTTACGCTTCTATGACCGGCTTGAAATCAAGGATGTTCTGGCGTATCTGCGGCTTTTAAGCAACACGTCCGATGATATGGCGCTGCGTCGCATCATCAACGTGCCGGCTCGTGGCATCGGCAAGCAGACCATCGATAAGCTGGCTGAAAAGGCGGCCTCCCAGGGTACATCTCTGTTTGCGGCGGTGCTGAACCATGAAGAAAAAAAATCGCCGAAAGTAGCGGTTTTCGCTCATATTATGACGAAACTGCAGGGCATGGTTACCACGGTTCCGCTGGCTCAGCTTGTGGAGAGCGTCATTATTGAATCGGGTTACGAAAGCGTTTTGATGGAGGAGGGTACGGAAAAGGCGCTTACCCAGCTTGAAAACATCAAGGAACTGATTTCTGTTGCCACAGATTTTGATGAAAATGCGCAGGAACATACGCTGGAAGCGTTTCTTGAAAAGGCTGCGCTGGTGTCCAGCATGGATGATGAACAAAGAGGAGATCGGGTAACGCTGTTGACGATGCATTCGGCCAAGGGGCTTGAGTTTGGTGTCTGTTTTATCGTTGGTGCCGAGGAGGGGATCTTTCCGCACAGTCGTTCATTGGGGAGTCGCAGCGAAATGGAAGAGGAACGGCGCCTGTGTTATGTCTCGATTACCAGGGCCAAGGAGCGACTCTACATAACGCACGCCAGGAGTAGGATCCAGTACGGTTCCTGGACGAGAAACCCGTCGTCCCGTTTCCTTGAAGAAATTCCGTCCGAGTGCATCGAACAGTGGCGGGATGAGGCATGGTCGGTGGGTTTTGGTCATTCGGATCCAGCAAGCAGATCTAAAATCTATTATTCAGAAACGATTCCGGATACGAAATCTCACAATCTGGCCGGATTATCCGAATTGGCGTCCAACGAGATTGAAGTGATTCCGGAACCTCAAGAGTCTCATGGTAGCCTGCGTCTCGGCATGAAACTGCGTCACGCCAAGTTTGGCGTCGGAACGCTCAATAAAATTGAAGGCGAAGGTGATGACCAAAAAGTGATCATCACCTTTAATTCTGTCGGTTTAAAAAAACTGCTCGTCAGATTTGCCGGCCTCGAAATAGCGTAAACTACACCTCTGCTTCTTCTTCGGCTCCTCCGTCAAGTTCATCTTCATCCTTTTCAGCCAGACGTGCTACAGCTACGACCTTCTCGTTATCTTCGGTATTCATGAGAGTCACACCCTGAGTATTTCGACCGATAACCGAAAAGCCGGAAACCGGCACCCGCAGGATCTTGCCCTGGTCGGTGATCACCATCAGGTCGTGATCATCAGCCACCTGCATGACGTTAACGACGGCGCCGTTGCGCTCGGTGGTTTTGATCGTGATAATGCCCTTGCCGCCGCGCGACTGGTCGCGATACTCGTCCAGGTCGGTACGCTTGCCAAAGCCGTTTTCACAGACGGTGAAGATGGTGGAGCCAACGGCGGTATTGTCGACGATCTCCATGCCGATTACGCGGTCGTCTGCGGAGAGGTTCATGCCACGCACACCACGTGTAACGCGCCCCATCGGACGGACGTCTTCTTCATTGAAGCGAATCGCTTTGCCGCCGCGTGATGCCAGGAAGATGTCCTTACTGCCATCGGTCAGGGCCACCGATATCAACTTGTCGCCATCATCCAGATTGACGGCGATGATGCCGCCAACGCGTACGTTGGAGTAGTCTACCAGCGGCGTCTTTTTGACGACTCCGTTCTGGGTGGCCATAAAGAGGAACGTGTTCTCGCTGAACTCCTTGACCGGCAGGATAGTAGTGATTTTTTCACCATCCGAAACATTGACCAGGTTGACGACCGCTTTTCCTTTGGTGGTGCGGCTTCCTTCCGGAATTTCATAGACCTTGAGCCAGTACATGCGGCCGGCATCGGTAAAGCAGAGCAGGAAGTCCTTGGTCGAAGCGATGAAGAGCTGTTCGACGAAATCCTCATCTTTGGTCTTCATGCCGGTCTTGCCTTTGCCGCCGCGCCGTTGCGAACGGTACAGGTCAACGGCACTGCGCTTGATGTAGCCGGTGTGTGAAATCGTGACGACCATCTCCTCATCTTCGATGGTGTCTTCGCGCGAGATATCGGCACTCTGGTCGGCGATCTCGGAGCGGCGCTTGTCGCCGAACTTGTCGCGGATTTCGGTCAACTCGCCAACGATGATCTTGAGAATTTCGGTATCGGAAGCCAGAATTTCGCGCAGACGGGCGATAAGTCTCATGACTTCTTCGAACTCGGCAATAATCTTGTCCCGTTCCAGTCCAGTCAGGCGCTGCAGACGCATTTCCAGAATGGCCTGAGCCTGTATTTCGGTCAGATGGACCGCTTCTTCAAAACCGTCCGGGCGCGGCAGGTTGAGGCGCGTTAAAAATTCCGGATCGGCGAACTTGCCTTCCATCAGTCCCAATTTAGCTTCAGGTGGTGTTTTTGATTCGCGGATCATTTCGATAACAGCATCCAGCCAGTCCAAAGCGATCTTGAGGCCTTCCAGAATGTGAGCGCGGGCCAACGCTTTCTTTAACTCAAAGTTGGTGCGGCGAGTGACAACTTCGCAGCGGTGTTCGACAAAACAGTCTATCATCTCGCGCAGATTCAGTACGCGCGGGCGGTTGTGGACAATCGCGAGCATGATGATACCGAACGAAACCTGCAGCTGGCTCTGTTTGTAGAGCTGATTCAGCAGCACTTCGGCGTTTTCGTCGCGCTTGACCTCGATGACGATGCGCATCCCCTGACGGTCGGATTCATCGCGGATTTCGGTAATCCCTTCAACCCGTTTCTCCTTGACCAGTTCGGCAATCTTCTCGATCAGACGCGCCTTGTTGACCTGATAGGGGAGCTCGGTGACAACAATGGCCTGACGCTCCGAGCGCTTGGAAGCCTCGACATGCGCCTTGGCGCGGATCTGAATGATGCCGCGTCCGGTAGCGTAGGCATCGCGGATACCCTGACGGCCATAGATGGTAGCGCCGGTAGGAAAATCGGGGCCGGGTACCAAGGCCAGCAACTCTTCAAAGGTAACTTCGGGGTTCTGTATGACGGCGATGATGGCGTTGGACACTTCCACCAGATTGTGGGGCGGGATGTTGGTTGCCATGCCGACGGCAATACCGGTTGAGCCGTTCACCAGCAGATTGGGGAATTTGGCCGGCAGTACGGTCGGTTCGTCCATCTCGTCATTGTAGTTGGGTGCCATGTTGACGGTTTCTTTATCAATATCGGCCAAAAGCTCATGGGTCAGCTGACGCAGACGAATCTCGGTGTAACGCATGGCCGCCGGACGGTCGCCGTCCACCGAACCAAAGTTACCCTGACCATCAACCAGCATGTAGCGCAAGGAGAAATCCTGAGCCATACGAACGATGGTATCGTAGGCGGCAGTATCGCCGTGCGGATGATACTTACCGATAACATCACCGACCACACGGGCCGATTTCTTATACGGTTTGTTGTAATCGTTGCCCATGTCATACATGGCATACAGGCAGCGGCGATGCACCGGTTTGAGGCCGTCACGCACATCCGGCAGAGCCCGGCCGATGATAACCGACATGGCGTAATCCATGTAGGAACGCTTCATTTCATCTTCAATATTTACCGAAATTTTATCATTCGGATTCTGCGTTGAATTCTGCATTGCAACCTCGTATCAGTTCTGTTCTCACCGCTGGGATGAGAAATAAAGTTAGGAATAGAATGTATCTGCTCGGGATTTTACAGCGAGATTATCCAGGAAAACAGACGGCGACAGTATCACAATTTTTCTGACAAGAGAACCATATTAACCATATGTGCAAAAATCAGCGGATAACTCCCAGGCGGCGCAACTCATCCTCCACAACCTTTACCCGGTGTCTTCCCAGATAGCAGTGGATGTACATTTTCTTCCCCGGATTCTGTCGAATGAACTCGACGATCTGCGCTACAGACTTACGGTTCTCGGCACTACCCAGATTCAGATAACTCAACGGGAAGTTTTTGACTTCTATACCCTCTCTTGCTGCAAAGCGCTGCAACTGTTCTATCAACGCCCGCTCCTGAGGCAGTGCCGGATTCAACAGGCAAATATCAACAACGATACCCTGCTTTTTTAAATCCCTTACTTTGCTGCCATGCGGATAGTGACCAATAACGATAGTGGGAGAAACCTCCCGAATTTTTCCCTGTGCCGCGTGCAGCGGGAAGAGTAAAGGCTCGATGACGTCAAAATTGCTGAGTGCGGTAAGCGCAACAAAACCGAGGAAAATGGCCACTAACAGCAACCGGGGGAAAAAATAGAGAAACTTACCGAGTCCGCTTTTGTTGTTCATTTATGATTTCCTTACGATTTTGTTTACCCCACTCACCTTTTCGAAATGACATTACGGTGGCAAAGAGTCGTTCGACAACAATCAGCTGCCGGTAGCCCAGATATTCCAAAACTGCAAACAGTGAGAGCTTGCTCAGATCGCGAACGCGTTCGTAGCGGCGAAAAATTAAGTTGTCAAGCAGAATTGCGCCAAGATTAAGTGACATGCCCCACACAATGGCAAGCATAATAAAGAGCAGAGCCATATCGCGGTTCAACATTCCAAACAACGCCAGAATAATGAATGCCAGATATCCCGTAAATTCGATGGCAGGGCCCAGCGCTTCAACAATCAGGAAATAGGGAAAGGCAAAGAGCCCGACCGCTTTGTAGCGAGGGTTGAATAACATTACCTTGTTGTGCCAGAGGCAATCTATAAGTCCCCGGTGCCAACGATTACGCTGCCGCAGCAGTGATGCCCAGTCGCTTGGTACCTGGGTCCAGCACACCGGATCCGGAACAAAGACGATTTTATATTTCAACTTCTGTTCAAGGCAGTGCCGATGAATTCTCACGACGATGTCCATATCTTCGCCCATGGATTTGCGGTATCCGTTAATAGCCAGTGCAATGTCCTTGCGAAAAATGCCGAAGGCACCCGAAATAACCATCAGACTGTTAGTGAAATTCCAGGCTGTTCTTCCGGTCAGAAAGCCGCGTACATACTCAACCGATTGGAAGGTTTCAAGTGCTCTGTCAGGTGCATAGATTTCTGCAATCTTTCCGTTGACTATCCGGCAGCCATTCAGCACCCGGACCATTCCACCTGTCGCTACAACTTCACGATCTTCGACAAACAGTTTCGCCGCCCGCATCAATGCGTCTGCATCAAGAAGAGAGTCGGCATCAACGGTACAAAAAAGGGGGTATTGCGATACATTTATCCCGGCATTCAAGGCATCGGCCTTGCCGCCGTTTTCCTTGTCAAGCACCAGCAGGTGCGGATGATCGGGTGAGATATATATTCCGTAGATCGGTTCGTGTGGCACCGTCTTTTTGAAAGGCTTTTCGACCTTGACCATCCTGAACTCGTTGACCAGTATCTCAAGTGTTGCGTCACTTGAACCGTCGTTAATGACAACGACTTCGTATTCCGGAAACTGTAGATTCAGGAGAAACCTGACACTTGTGGCCACGACTTCAGCTTCATTGTACGCCGGTACGAGTATTGATATCGGGCGATAGTAGATGCCGGCAACGAGGCTGCGGATATGCTGGCGTGACGATATTGCCAGCTGGCTGCGGATATCCAGAAAGGCGATGATATTGGAAATTGAGTAGAGGGAATTTATGAGTATGAAATAGATGAAGATGGCGAGCTGCAGAAGTAGTATCAGAGTTACTATGGTGGATGCAGACATTGGCTAACCCTGTTTCAAGGCGTACAGCGCCATGTCATGTTCGTACGTATCTTTACTGCCGGCACAGCTCCGCAGGACCGCTTTTCCCGCCTCACCTTTGCGAGCCAGGGACAGCGCTGCATTCAGGCGTACATAATAGCTGCGGTCGCAGAGAACCTTGCGCAGGGCAGGAATAATGCCGTCCGAACAGAGGTGTGCATCTTTGGCCGCAACAGTCCTTACGCGCCAGTCACTGTCTTCAAGATACAGGCAGGTCAATTCCTCAAGCCGTGTGTCTCCAATCTGGGCCAGCGTGCGAATACAGGCCATTTTTATTTCGGGTGACGTTAAGAACATATCGGTACAGTTCGCTACCAGGGTGTGGCTTTGAGTAAAGTGCGCTATTCCGCAGGACTGAATGAAATCACGCTTTATGAGCAATGAAACGGTATCATCTGCAAAGAGCTCTTCTATTTTATCCAACAGCACGCCGGTTTGTTCACGCCGTCGGTAGGCTTCAATAATATTACAAAAAATATACTCATTGAACTTGCCGGACATAAAACCGGGGGTATGCAGCACGCTGATGATGTTACGGAAATCAGTATCGTTGCAGATATGGCTCAGTGCCCAGAGCGCTTTGGAAATCAGGTGCAGATGTCGTGCTGTCGGATTATGAACATCAGAGAGCCAGCCCTGCTTCTTTTGTTCTGTCTGCGCCCTGTTTTTTTCGAGAAGTGCGATTTCCTGTGAAATGATTTCGCGAAAAAGCCGGGCGAGTTCGGGAAGTTTCAAAAAACCGAGCGTTTCAACTATCTGATAGTGCGTGATCCATTGGCTGCTTTTTTTGTAGTTGCGTACCAGGAAAGCAGGGATTCCGAATTCTCGCACGGCTTTATGGATTATGGTCATGTTCTGGCGACTTACTCCGGACATTATATCCACGCAGACATCAATAAAAGCGTGAGTTTCAAGGTCGTCTACCGGCGCATAGATAGGATGATCCGGATCGACGAAATTTCTGGTCAGGCTGGAAAAATACATCACTTTTTTTAATTTAAAGCGTTTTTCACGGCGTTCGAGTACCATTTTATGCAGTATCAGAAAAACCAGTTGCAGAACGGACATGGTGAAGAAGAGGCAGATAAAGAATATGAGTGTATCCCGCAGGTACAACGGAAAATCAATGAAGTAGCTATAGATCAGTTTCATTGCCACCAGTACCTCATGAACAGGGACGCGCCGGAGCGATCGTAGAGCTGGTCTCGGGTTTCAAACGAACCCTCGGCACCGATACTGTAGTGCGGGGTGTAGCGATATTCGCTGCCGATTCTCGCTGATACTGTTTGTGAGCGCAGGTAATGGTCATGAGCGTCAATGCGCTCGGCGCCGGTGCCTGCTCCAAGACTTACGTACCAGCGCAGGCGGTGACTGGGTTCATGATGCAGTGTCGTGAGGAACGTAGAGCCACCGTTGTCGGGTACGAAGTAAAGGCGCTCCGACAACGTAAATGTCGTGCCGGGGATATACCACAAAATTCCCGGAATCAAGATGTTGGCGCTACTATCAGTAAAGTCCATCCGGGTATATCCAAGCGATGCTTCGAAGCTCTTGAAGCCGCGTGTCAGCTCAAATCCTATCGTGGTACGTGGTACTATCCGGGCTTCAGGTGAAGCAGAAAAATTAACCTCCCATGTACATGGTGATTTTTCACCTTTGCCGCCGGCAATTCCCAAACCGATCTGACTATCTGTTTGTGAAAATTTTGACGTGGTCCCTGTCCAGCCGGTCAGCGAAAACTGTTTGACCCGTTGAGAACCAGACAGCGTCAGGTTCGTCTCCGTGGTGGAATACGCAGAGCCGGACTGTCCATAAGCACCGCCCGAAAGCTTCATCCAGTTGTCCGTACTCCGATAGAGCAAATCTTCGCGCTCCCGTGCCAGATACTCCTTCACGGCTAGCGGTGTCTCGCGCAGCACCGCAACGGCTTCCGCATATTCCCGCGCCAGGAGATGCGACTCCACGCGCAGCGCAGTCAGGTCAGGCTCCTTGGGGTAGCGTAGTTCCAGCTCGCGGTAGAGCAGTGCCGCTTCACGATTTTTCTTCTGTGCCAGCAGAGTGCGTCCGAGCAGGAGTCCGGAAGTGTACTGATCCGAGCTGTTCCTGTAGAGGTCGTGGAGCAGTGACTCTGCAGCAGCAAACTCTTTCTGCACCAGATGACCTTCGGCGGTTTCAAGTGCTTTGGTTGTGCGTATTAAATTAAGCTTACGGCTGGTTTCCGGATCTTTTGAGGTTGGGACTGCGCGGCTGTAAAATGCAATGGCCTCGTCAAGATTTTTTCGATTCAGGGCGATGCTGCCGCGCAGCGATAACAAGGTGCTGTTGTTCTGATCGGGATACACGTCCAGCACGTTTGATGCGTCCTGCAGTTTTTGAAGATGTACCAGCTCCTGCGCCTGAAGCAGCATAAAATCGGGTTCCAACGGATATAAGGCGGATAGCTGGGTGTAAAGTGCGGCAGCCCGATCATGATTTCCGGTTTGTGAGGCCAGGGCGGCACGTTTACGGCACCCTTCGTAGCGGGTCTGCTGGTTATTGCAAAGTTCGGCAAAAAAAGCATCCGCCCGCTGATTGTCCCCGGCTGCCAGCAGCAGGTCCGCTTTTTGAAGTGCCTGTGCCACTGCAATTTTTTTCTGTTCAACGGCGATCTCTTGGGCTTGTTGCGGATTTGTGGACGTCCGCAGTGAGCGAATAGCCCCCGCAGCATCACCGGCCTTAAAAAGGAGTCTTCCCCGGATCGTGAGAAGCTCGGCATCAAGTTCCCTTTCGGGGAGTGAGTCAATAAACGTAAGAGCCTGCCAGTCGTTGCCGGTATTGACAAGTGCCTGGACATAGCGCGGACGAAGATCCTTTTCCTGCGGGTATCTGACAACCAGATCGGCCAAAATTTCCGCTGCTTCCGGAAAAGCGCCACGCTCAAACGTAGAGCGTGCCAGTAATATTCCGGATTCGTAGCGAACTTTCCCGTGCAGGTAGACCTTTTTCAGCAGTGCTTCGCCTTCAGCCAGGTTTCCCTCTACCAGAAGCGTGTTGGCAGCCGCAACGTCTCGTAATGCTTCTACCCGCTCTATCTCGGCCAGCAAAGATGCAGAGCTCTGCAGTGAATATGCTTTTTGAAGTCGGCGATAACCTTCTTCATAACGTTTCAACCACACGAGTACGCGACCATGCATGGCAAGCAGTTCAGGATTGCTCTTATAGCGTTTGTTAAGTCGGGCAAGAATCCGCTCGGCATTGATGTGATTGCCTGAACTAATGGCCGATTGTGCCTCTTTGATCCCCTGGTTATAATTTCGTGACGGAGCCGAAAGTGCTGCATACGGAAATCCCACACACAGCACTACAAAAGAAACAGCTGTCAGCACCACTCGCATGTCCATTATTTAATTCCATCCAATTCTTCGTAACTGTGCAGCACCCATCCATCAAAAGATCTGAACGGGATCGGCGTTGCCATGTAGCCGGGTAGTTCAAGTTTGCGGTTACGGAATGAAATCCGGTTGCCGGATACGGTATAATCGGCTTTTTTCTTCCACAACATACCGCCCAGACTGATCTCTCCCTGACCGACGGCAGGTACAAGTTCTATATGACGCTCATCCGGTATGCGTCCCAGTTCAATGCCGAGGCGTACCGGTTTGGAAAGTTTTTCAGCCAGACCCAGTTCGGTCCTCGCTACTGCCAGCAACTCAGCCGGATCAGTGCGGTAGCTCATCACCACAAGTTCGTCGGCGATCTCAATCACCTTTTGCAGCAGTGACGTGCCACCAACATACATGCTGTCGAACCAGAAGGGAACAACTACCGAAAGCGGCAAATCGCCCTGTTTTTTCAAGTTGTCCAACAGTTCAAGGTACGTCGCAAGGTACTGTTCCCTTTTAAGGGCAAAATCCTTGTTCAGATACGGTTCTATATCCACCTGGAATCCGGAAAAGTTTGGTTCTGAAGTGCTGTGTATAAGGTCGGCTACTTTCCTGATCCTGCGCAGCAGTGCTTCAGGATGCCGGACGTATTCCGGATCCCCATCCAGTGCCCAGACCGCAATTCCTTTTTTCTTGGCGACGGCAACAAAAGGGAGCAAACGTCCCGGATAGTCATCGATCTGCAGGTAGACCTGTTTAATACTCAGGGATGTAAGCCGTTCGACGACTTCCTGCTCATGCCCCGCGATTGCCCGATTGTTCCAGATCCAGATCGCGTCCGGTTTTTTATTCGCCACAACGGAAGATCGTGAAAATTTGATTCGTTCTACGGCAGCGGTGCCTTCAAGAGAATCGAGTAGCAGAACTAAAGAGATAACCCGTGTCAAATCTAGTTTTTGTATATGTGGAGCGAGATCAAGTGATGCCCCGTAAAGCCCGAGAGTGCAGTCAGTCGGCAGGTTTTCATCACGCAGATGATATGGTCGATCTGCAAGTGCCAACCGCCATCTGCCTGAGAAAGTACCTTCAATCTTGAGTGAATCCATGGCCGCCAGATTAAGTGCCGCTGACGGGGAAAGTTTCAGGACAATGCCGCAGTAACCTTTTCCCGTTCCACGTTGGAAAGTACCTTTCACCATCTGACAGGTTCCAAAGGGGGTTGCTGTCGGTCGCACTATGACATGTTCGGGAAAAGTGGGCTCAGTACTGTCGGTAGTCGACGTTTTTTTTTGATATTCGATGTGGGAGTAGGTTTCTGTAGAGTAGACAACGTCAACGGAGGAGGATTCTTGCAGCAGTTTTTTGTTAACTGAATTTTCAACATGTGAGTGCTGCGGCAGGAGTTCCGCCTGGCTGGGAGCCGACGTAATGAGGCATGTCGTGGTGGTTACAATCGCAAAGAATGTCGCAAAAATGAACATTTTCATGGGCAGGCAAATTAGCACGACAGTGCACTGCTGTAAAGCGGGTATGCAGTGGTGTTGTGAGCATCCACTCCGTCTAAAATATTAGAAAAATTGACATATCCACTGTGGACGTATAAACAAGGTTACATTCCCACTGCTGATTTGGAGATTTTATACATGAAAAACGTAAGCGGATTATTCGTAAGGACGGTGTGTTTGGTTCTCTTTTCCATTGTAGTTGCCGGCTGTCAGGGTGCTGGCCAACAGGGAAGCGATCAACCAAGTGTCAGCAAAACTGTTCCGATGCCCTCAGTGGCAAAAGATAAGAAGTTTTACATTATCAAGGATGGCGCTGAAAAAGCTGTCTTTTTAAAAGGTGTCAATATGGGCGCAACAAAGCCGGGCTACTTTCCGGGGGAGCTTGCAATTACCAAGCAGGAATATCTACGGTGGTTCCAGCAGATTTACGATATGGGTGCCAATACAATTCGTGTGTATACGACTCAGAATCCAGGCTTTTATGACGCGCTGTATGAATTCAATCTCGGAAAGCAGGATCCGCTCTATTTTATGCAGGGGGTCTGGGTGAACGAGGATACTATGTCGTCGCTTATGGATCCGTATGCAGTTGACAAGAAACTATTGAATGA
Organism: Desulfuromonadales bacterium; assembly: GCA_013349325.1. GTDB lineage: Bacteria > Desulfobacterota > Desulfuromonadia > Geobacterales > Pseudopelobacteraceae > JACRCG01. Next base: position 38,426 of record DUZX01000009.1, on the reverse strand, counting down.
TTTTATTGCTGACGCCAAAAATATAGCGGATGTCATTCATGGCAAAATAACATTGCCACCAAAACCGGGCTTCGCTTCGGGTGCCTACACGAAGGATGTTTCAAACTATATGATCGGTTGGATCATGGGTATTGAATGGGCCCCAGCATTTGTTGCAAACACAAATACAAAAAATGCAGGTATGAGTGACTTTACCGGTACCTATATCAAGACGGTCGGAGCCTCACCGTTTGAAATATTTTTAGCCACGGCAGGAGAAGGATTGATTGCATACGAACTCGAAAAATATGCTGTTCAACGTCCACTTTCATTTACCAACTGGGTCACAACAGACACGATTACTCACACTAACGAGCCACTGCATGATGAGGATTATGTCTCCGTCGATACAGAAAAAATAAAGGCAACGGCTGTTTTTAAAGCCGGCCTTTTTGCCTCATACCACGTTTATCCGTATTATCCGGACATGTTCAGTTTTCAGGCTGAATATGTCAATTACATTGATCCTGCCGGGAAAAAGAACCCCTATCGGGCCTATCTGAAGGATCTGATCTCACGGCATACCATGCCGGTGATGGTTGCGGAATTCGGTATTCCTGCCGCGCGTGGCAAAGCGCATGAGAATGCTGTAACAGGCTACAATCAAGGATTTACAGATGAAATCACACAAGGGAAGCAGCTGGTATCCATGCTGGATGACATTCATCAGGAGGGGTACATTGGCGGCTTGATTTTTTCGTGGCAGGACGAGTGGTTTAAGAGAACATGGAACACAATGAATTTTGACAATCCGGACATGAGGCCGTACTGGTCTAACGCCCAGACGTGTGAGCAGCAGTTTGGCCTGCTTGCCTTTGATCCGGGTGTCGCGCCAATCGTCATATTGGATGGACAGGGTTCAGAGTGGCCCCAGACATCAAAAATCGGCACTCAGGGTACGCGTGATCTGTATATGCTGACGGATGAAAAATATGTCTATTTTATGGTGCGCGATACCCAGCAGAGCCTGGAAGGTCAACGAATAATCATACCGGTAAACGTCACAACTGCCAGCGGTAGTTCCACGTATGAAACCTACCGTTTTGATGCTCCGGCTGATTTCATTATTAACATTAACGGTGCCGCTTCAAAAATGCTCGTTCATTCGTACTATGACAGTTACTATTATCTCTACGGAGAAAAGCTGGGTCTGATTGAAAAACATCCCGAATATGCGGTTAAGGACAATAGTTTCTTCAATAGTATGATGCTTCCTGTGTCGAAAAGTCTTTATCTGCCGGTTGATCAACGACAGATACCGTTTACTGCGTATGAAACCGGACTGTTGACAAACGGGATAGCCGATCCCGTGAGCTCTTCATATAACTCTCTTGCGGATTGGTTTGTCATGGGCACTACGCTTGAAATCAGAATACCGTGGCAGCTTTTAAATTTCAGGGCACCGTCGATCGGGCAAATCATGGATGATTTTTATACGCGTAGCGGATTTTACTCTACTCAAATCACATCGATACAGGCAGGAGTTAACTCTACATTGGCCGGAGAGACAATTGCTCTCAAGGATTTTACGTTGAAGAAATGGGACATGCCGACCTATCACGAACGATTGAAGCAGTCATACTATACTGTTAAGGCTAAATTTCTGAGTCTGAATTAAGCCGGTTGCGCATCCTTGTTCAACGCGTTTTTGCTTTTATCCGCCGGGACTGTTTTTTAAAGACTCCGTTTGCATAAACGCAAATAGCCTATTGCTGATTTGCAGATATGCAAACGGGGCAGCATTGCTGCTAACTCCCCGTATTCATATTAAGTATTTATATTTTCGTCCTCTGTTTAAATTCAAACTACGCTGAAACCCCGCATTCACTCAGAAATCCGCCTTGCAAAATTGCAAAACAAAAATTCCTCGATAGATAGTATACGTAGCTTAAAATACTGATATTAAACATAAATATGCGTGCCATGTGTTTGGCACGCCTCATGCTGTATACACTATTAACGTGTGGTCACGTGAGGAGTTTATGATTTCTGAAACGATCTGCCCGTATTACGGAAAAGATGATGATCAGTGCGATGTCGGCTGCGGGTATATCTCGCCCCATGATGTCAAGACGATCGTTAGCTACTGCAGCAGACGTTATCTGCACTGCAGTAAATATCTGGAACTGTCGGACCGGTTTCCAATGCAGAGTCACTCGTGCGAACAGGTCTGCCAATAAATAAATTGCAAAAGGGGATACGAGATGAGTGAACGAGAAATTGAACTGATGGCACGGATTGAGGACCTTGAACGTCACACCTGGCGCAACAGTGCTATTCTGAGGTCGGTAGCGATGGTTGCCTTTACCGCAATCATCGGTATTGTCATCGCGTCAGGCGTTGTCGGTGGCGGGCGAGGCAGTCACTGGTCCGGACCGGCCTGGAATACCATGTGGCTGTATGGTCTGTTTGCTGCAAATGCGGTCTCGATGTTCTGGACAACACATAAAGAGTAGGATCGTCGATCCTGAACGGTTTCAGATATTTTTATAAAAAGGAGTTCAATTATGCCGATGAAAATTTCAAATGCCGTACTTCTGCTGTCGGTCTGTATTATCTGCGCTATCTTCAGCATGCAGCTCTTTGCCGGTCTCGATGAAATGATGGGCGATCAGTACTGGGTTGTCGATTCTAGCCAGGGTGACCATGGTTGGTACGCTATGGGACTTTTGCCGCACGTAAAAAAAGTGCCCAAAAATGTCGTCAAGGCGGCCAATAGTGATGCAGATCTCAAAAACGATTACATCATTTACGCCCAGAATGGCGATTTTGCCGGCAACTCGGTGTATGGCATTACGTTCGGAATCCCGCTGATCATGTTCCTGATCTGGTTTGCCTTTATTATCGGGTTTCCTGATAAAGTCGATCCCTACCTGCTCCCGCGAAGAATTTTTACCATCGCCGTCATCGTCGGCTGTTCCGTGATTGCCAACCTCTTTCTGATGCGAATTGCGGGTGACTTTGCCCGCGATCCGATGTCACGCATCGCCAACGTCGCCGGTAATCATGCCTCGCTGTTGTTTCATAATGCCGGTATCTGGTTTGCGATTCTGTTTTCGGCTCTCGGAACGCACAGCCACTCCTTCAAGGAGGTTTCGGCGCCAGACAGCCGCAACTGGCAGACTCAGGCCAATGAAAAATTCAACTGGATGTTTACCCTGTTGGGAGTTGTAACGGTGCTGGAAGTCATACTGGTACAGAATAAACTGGCGCTGCCGGATGCGGCCGTTGATTATTCCGTATGGATCATCTGGGTTGTCATCTTTATGCGCATGTACGGCTTTTCACCCAAATACTGGGTCAAGCGCCCTACCGGCATCGCCATCATGGTTGTCGGGACTCTGTTGACGCTGCCGATTTTTTACATGCTGGAGCGCGTAACCGGGACGCATGGAGCAGGTTTTGCTTCGCCAATCCTGGCCAAGGCGCTGGGAGCCGAAAACCAGAATGTCGGCCTTTCACTGATGGTATCGATCTATCTGGTCTTCTGGATGGAGTTCGCTGCGGCCATACGCATGAACGGTCCACGAAAAGCTGCCATCCCGCAAAACAGCGCCAACCAGATCAGGTAGAAAAAGAGGTAGGACCATGTCGCATAAAAAAAGCCCGCTGCTATCAGCGGGCTTTTTAACGTTCAATCGCAAGAATGAAGGCTTTATTTTTTTGTTACGTTGGCGGCCTGCAGCCCTTTCGGACCCTGAGTGATGTCGAATGTAACCGCATCCCCTTCTGCCAGTGATTTGAAGCCGTCACCAGTGATCGCCGAAAAGTGAACAAAAACGTCTTCGCCACCCTCCTGCTCAATAAAACCAAACCCCTTTGTGTCGTTGAACCATTTAACTTTACCCTGCGCCATGTTCCTGCCTCCTTTTTGCTCCGGACCTGTGCCGGAATTGTTGGTTACCGCTAAAGTTTCAGGAGTCTGATGCAGGAAAAGCGCAAAGCCTGGTCAAACGTGCTACTTGCAACGTTCTGCAAAAAGGTCCGAAACTTGCTGCCCGAGTCGTGTATCACAGCCGTAAAGCGGGTGTCAAGACAATTTAATATAGCCACACCCGCCTAAAAATCAAGGAGATTTCAACTCTTCCGTTTTGGTTTGAAGTTTTTTTACCAGCTCGGGATAACCTTGCGCAGTGATGATTTTATTGAACTGGGTACGGTAGTTTGATACCAGGCTGACCCCCTCAATCACAACGTCGTATGCCATCCACTTGTTGTTCTGATTGACCATACGGTAATCGAGTGTGAACTCATCCCGTTTGGCAGTTATGACCTTCGACTTGACCTCGGCATGATCGCCATCCACGGTTTCTTTCAGATATACGATCTTCTCGTTATTATAGGATTCGATCTTGCTGGCATACGAGTTCTCGAGCAGCGATGCGAAGAGATCAACAAACTGTTTTTTTTCAGCTGCTGTGCGCGGGTTCCAATGTTTACCCAACGAGCGCTTGGCCATTTCTGAATAATCAAATACCAGCGAGATTGTCTTTTTGAGTGCCTGGCGACGTTTCTGTTCATGCTGCTTCATCTCTTTGCTGGCAACAATGCGGACGACTTCATCGACAGTTTTCTTGACGTCATCAGTAGGGGCTGCGCAGGCGAACGTTGCGCTACAAATTGTAATAAGTGCAGCTGTGGCTAATCGTTTCAACATAGATCCTCCGGTTTATTTCGAAGCGGCCGTACGCGGCGCGCCGGTTGCATAGTCCAGGTTGGCCCGGGCTATCTTCAGGTTGTAGATCGATTGAAAATAGGCGGCCCGCATCCTGGCGTAGGCCTGTAACCCCTCCAGAATCTCTTTCGCCGGACCGATACCGAAATCAAAATTGGCAACCGCAGTTACGGCCCATTTTTTGGCGTTGCTGTATGCTGATCTGGTTGCAATAGCGCTGTTTTCGGCCTCTTTCAGGTCGAGGTAGTATTTTCTGATCTGTAGCGGAATATTTGCATCAGCAAATTCTCTGGTGCTGAGCAGCCGGTTATACTGTGCCCGTTCAGCAGCAACCTTGGCTCCGGTAATGCCGAAATCCAGTTTCCAGCGTGCTCCCAGGGCAACGCCGCCGTTAATATGTTTGAACTGGTCCGTAATGTAAGGATTGTGAATACGATCGCGATCATCGGAATACGCCCAGGAAAAGAGCCCCCCCAGAAAGATATCGGGGTAATAGTTGGCTTCGGCGGCTTCTACAAGCGCAGCACGGGCTTTCAGCCCTTCAGCGATCTGTTTGAACTCTGGCCGCTGGAGGCGGGCATTTTCAAGATAGGTTTCATAGGCCGGTGCGCTGTCTTCATCCATTACGAGCCTGTCACTACTGATATCAAGATTGGTATCGTTCGGTAAAGCCAGTCGTGTTTTAAGGGCGGCCAGAGCCAGTTGCTCGCCTTTGCTGGCCTCTTCCAGATATTTGCCGACTTCGCCTGAAAAGGCGTCCAGCTTGAAGATATCGATCTCTTCAACGCCGTTGGCCTGCTCCTCCAGCATTTTATGAGCCTTGCCACGTGCCTTGTTGAGAGTTTCCTGCACTTCCAGTACAACCTCTTTCATTTCCCGCGCCAGCATCAGGCCAAAATAGTATTCTCTGACCTTGAGAGCGACCTCGTTGGCGCGCTGCTCCTTGCGCGAGCGATCTACCTCGATGCCATGCCCGGCTGCGGTCATATTGGAAGAGATTTTACCGAATGTATAGAGCGGCTGGATGATGGAGGCATCGGCGCTCGTAAACCAGGTCAGTTCACTGAGCTTGAAATTTGTATCTGTCGAGGTCAATTCCTGTTTACGTGCATGCGGGGCCGGACCAAACAGCGACATGACTTCAACTTGCGGATAGCGATACGATTTGGCCTCTTCCAGCTTACTGGCGGTCTGCTCGATATCGGCTTGCGCTTCACCCAGTTCGGGAGCTGACTTCATGGCCATACGGATACAATCATCCAGACTCAGCACAAGCCGGGGTTTTTCAGTAATCTCATCCGCAGCAATTGAATATGAGCAGAACAGCAGCGCTCCCAGCAGCACAATTCCGGTTGATGCAATTTTCATTTTAAATCCCTGCCTTTACACCTTGCCATGTATGAATTTACTGACCAGCTCTTCAATATCAATAGCCGACTCGGTCTCGCGGATAGCATCGTTGTTTTTGAGCATGCGATCGGAGCCGCCCGGTTTGAGTTTAATGAATTTATCGCCGATAATGCCGCTGGTGCGTACCGAGGCGATGACATCATCGGTAATTTTCACGCCCGAATTTATCTTCAGGTATGCCAGCGCCCGATCGCCGCTTTTCGGATCCAGTGCAATCCGGTCTACCTTGCCGACTTCAACACCGGCAACCTCAACGCGCGCACCCGGCTTGAGTCCGGAAACGGAATCAAAAGCGGCAGAGACGGTATAAAAATCGCCGCCGACAATCTCCATCTTGCCCAGCTTGATTGAAACATAGCCCAGACAGAGAATACCAAGGATCATGAATGTTCCGACCATCATTTCCAGCTTTATCATATTCATCGCAACCCTCACTTGATTGTGGCGAACCTACGCCATCTGTATCGGGCCATCCAGGCTACCGCTGATAAACTGCCTGACAGCCGGATGCTCAGAGTGTATGATCTCCTCCGGGCTGCCGTGCTGTAAAATCCTGCCCCGGAAGAGCATGGCCACGTTCTGGGCGACATCAAAAATATCAGGAATTTCGTGCGAAACAATCACGGCCGTAAAACCAAACTTGGCATGGGTTTCCTTGATCATTTCATGAATCGCCCGCTTAATGATCGGATCGAGCCCGGTAGTCGGCTCGTCAAAAAGAATGATCTTGGGATTCATGACCACTGCCCGCGCCAGACCAACCCGCTTCTTCATGCCGCCCGAAAGCTCATCCGGATATTTGTTGTCTATGTTTCTCAAGCCGACATCAGCCAGCGCAGAACGGACCATTCGGCCGATTTCATCTTTTGAAAACTTCGTTTTTTCCCTCAGTGGAAAGGCAACATTCTCGAAGCAGGTCATCGAGTCGAATAACGCTACGTTCTGAAAGAGCATGCCGAATTTTTCACGGATGCGGTTCAGCTCTGAGCGGCGAATGCCGATGATGCTCTCACCCTCGACCTCGACCTGTCCGCTGTCCGGCTGCAGGAGACCGATCAGATGCTTGAGAAGAACACTCTTCCCTTCTCCGCTGGGCCCTATAATTGCCGTAATCTTGCCGGCAGGAACGTCGAGGTCCAAACCGTCAAGAACGGTTTGAGTACCAAAAGATTTATAGAGAGAGCGCAGGTGGATCATATCAGAGCAGCACCGAAGTGAGAAAATAATCCCAGACCAGAATGATGACTGAAGTTAGCACTACCGATTCGGTGGTCGCTTTGGAAACCCCTTCGGCACCATGCCCGGCGAAATAACCCTTGTAACAGCCGATCCAGGCGATGATCAACCCGAAGGAGACCGACTTGACAAACCCGGAGTAGACATCCCGCCAGACAACCGATTTTTCCATCTCGTAAAAATAGGCGCCCGGATTGACACCTAACAGTTTGACGCCGACCAGCCAGCCGCCATAGATGCCGACCACGTCAAAAATGGCACACAAAAGTGGCAGTGAAATGATTGCGGCGATAAATTTGGGGGTAACCAGATACTTGAAGGGATCCAGCGCCATCGTCTCCAGCGCATCGATCTGTTCGCTGATCCGCATGATGCCAATCTCGGCAGTTATGGCGCTTCCGGCGCGGCCGGTCACCATCAGGGCCGCCAGAACCGGTCCCAGTTCGCGGATCAGAGAAAGCGCCACGGCTGTTCCCAGCATCCCCTCGGAGCCGAATTTGGCCAGCGTGTAGTACCCCTGCAGGCCAAGCACCATGCCGGTAAAGCCGGCTGTCAGCACAATCACGAACAGCGACTTGGTGCCAATGAAGCGTAACTGTTTCAGAATCTGCAGCGGGCTGCCCGGTTGCCTGAAAATCATGTACAGCGAGTAGAGCAGGAACCAGCCGACCCGTCCCAGTTCCCGAACGGCACCGATAGTTACACGACCTATGTATTGAACCGCTGCGGAACCCATAGCACCCCTGAAAATTTGTAACTATAGTGCATAGTGCTTAACGATGTAAAGAAGGAAACGAAGGTAATGTGTGTTTTATATAATGTAGAAAAGAAAAAATTTTCTCCGACTTATGTGCCGGTACATGTACACTGCCGTACTATGATTTTTTGATCCTCTGAGACTGGAGCTGTGATGAAACTGACTGATGAGCAGATGCGAACCTCGATCCCGTATATTGTTGAAGCCACCGCCCTCAAAAAAAATCAGGTAGAGCATACCGTAGAGCTGCTGTTGGAAGGCGCGACGGTGCCGTTTATAGCCCGGTATCGCAAGGAGCATACCGGTGAACTTGATGAGGTTGAGATCCGGTTGGTTGAGGAGCAACTGGCCTATTTCAGCGAGCTGGAGGAGCGCAAGTTTACGGTCCTCAAATCAATCGAAGAGCAGGGCAAGCTGACTCCTGAACTGCGTGAACGGATTAGTGCATCGCGACAGAAAACCGAAGTCGAAGATCTGTATCTGCCCTACAAACCCAAGCGCCGCACAAAAGCAACGATTGCGCGTGAACGGGGTCTTGAGCCGTTGGCGGATATAATAGCTGCTCAGGAGTTGATAACCGGAACGGTAGAGGTTGTCGCGCTGCCGTTTATCAATCCGGAAAAAGAAATCCCTGATGCTGATGCTGCTCTTACGGGAGCGGGTCATATTCTGGCCGGGCGACTTTCCGATAACGCTGACGCCCGTGCCATGGTGCGGCGATTGACTAGAGAACATGGTGTCATCTGCTCACGGGTGGCGGCGGACTATAAGGAGAAGGTTACCAAGTTCGAGATGTACTACGATTTTCAGGAGCCGCTCAAAGCAATCCCTTCGCACCGTCTGCTGGCCATGCGACGTGGCGAAAAAGAAGAGGTTCTCTATCTCGCGATAACCGCTCCGGTGGAACTGATTCTGTCCGGATTGAAAGCTCGGCTGCTCCAGCGGAACAGTATCTTCAGCCCGCTCCTTGAGCTGGTCGCCGAGGATGCCTATAAACGGCTCATCGCGCCATCCATCGAAGTCGAGCTCCGGCTGGAGAGTAAGGAGCGTGCAGATGAGGCGGCCATTGCCGTCTTTACCCGTAACCTGCACGATCTGCTTCTGGCGCCGCCAGCCGGTGGCAAGCGGGTCCTGGGGGTTGATCCCGGCTTTCGGACCGGCTCCAAGCTGGCGGTTGTCGATGCAACCGGGCGTTTCCTCGAACATGTGACGATTTACGCCCACATCGGCGAGGGTCGTCTTCCGCAGGCCCGTCAGGACCTGCTGCGCATGGTCGAGTCGTATGACATTGAGATGATCGCTATCGGTAACGGAACGGCCGGGAGGGAAATGGAAATTTTCGTCAAGGAGATTCTGGCGGAGACAGGCAGGCAGCTGCCGGTGGTGTCGGTCAGCGAATCGGGTGCCAGTATTTACTCGGCCTCGGATATCGCCCGTGAGGAGTTTCCTGATCTTGATCTGACCGTGCGCGGTGCAATCTCGATCGCACGCCGACTACAGGACCCGCTTGGTGAACTGGTTAAAGTCGATCCGAAAAGTATCGGTGTCGGCCAGTACCAGCACGACGTTCATCAGGGCATGTTGAAGAAATCACTGGATAGTGTTGTCGAGTCGTGCGTCAACTATGTCGGTGTCGATCTGAACACCGCTTCGTATGCGCTTTTGAGTTATGTTTCCGGTGTCGGACCGGCGCTTGCCAAGGCAATTACACGCTATCGTGATGAAAACGGCCCGTTTTCTTGCCGCACGGCGCTCCTTAAAGTCCCGCGCTTCGGAGCGAAAGCGTTTGAACAGGCGGCCGGTTTTTTACGGATTCGCAACGGCTCGGATCCACTCGATAACACGGCCGTCCATCCTGAGCGTTATCGCTTGGTGGCGGCAATGCTATCTGATCTGAATACGTCATTGGCGCAGCTTATCGCTGACCCCGTGCTGGTTGAGCGTATTGATCTGAAACGCTATGTCTCGGAGAGTGTCGGACTGCCGACGTTGAATGACATTGTTGCCGAGCTTAAGAAACCGGGACGTGACCCGCGCAGCCAGTTTCAGACGGCGTCGTTCCGTGACGATATCCGCGAAATTGGCGATCTGCAGGCCGGGATGATCCTGTCGGGGATCGTGACCAACGTGACCGCATTCGGCGCCTTTGTCGATATCGGTGTTCACCAGGATGGACTGGTACATATCAGTCATCTGGCAAACCGCTATGTCAAGGATCCGGGTGACGTGGTCAAAGCCGGGCAACTGGTAAAGGTAAAGGTTCTCTCCGCTGATCCGCAACGCAAGCGGATTGCGCTATCGATCAAGGAGGCACACATGGAAGAGAAAAAATAAATGAAGCAGGTTCAGGCGGGGGGGGGTCAACAGACGTCGATGATTTCAAACTCTTTGTTGCTTCCGCCACTACCGATTGTGACGCAGTCGCCGCACTCTTTGCCTATCAGGGCGCGGCCTAATGGTGACGCGGGAGTGATAACGACAATTTCAGCCTGCTGATACATGACTTTCATGCCCCCCTCGCGTGGGCCGATAAAGAGCACTCTCTGCGTGCCGTCATCGGCGGCCAGTGTTACCACTGCTGTCAAGGCGATGGTTCCGTCGTGGTCAAACTTGTGGAGTTCAAGTTGTGTATAGCTCTCCAGCGCCCGCCTGATCTCCTGGGCCCGGTTGGCCTGCCCCTGAGCAAGATAGGATGCTTCCAGTGCCAGAGTCTCGTATTTGTTATCGGGGATGTTCTCCTGATCAGTAGAAGCCTGGTGGGCCGTTTTGGCTGCATTGAACTGGATGGTTGCGTCGAGGCGGAGCTGTTCTCTGATTAGTTGCAGTAGTTCCTGCTTATCCATATGTTACCTGCAGGGTCACGCGTTATCCGCAGAGACGGTTTTTATACGGGGAATCAGGGCGGGAGGTGCTGACTTCATCCCGTCAGCGCCTAGCTCCTCCAGCGCGATACGCATGCGATCGGCATCGGTAATCAGACAAACTACATCAATCCACTGGCACTGATCAGCTACGCGGCGCAAATATCCGACACCACCCTTCAGCAGGCTGACAGCTCCCCCAAAATTCCCGTTACGCCAATGATGAAGCGCAACGGCAATCTGGATGATTCCCTGATACAGTGCCCGCACCTCACCTTCTTCACCAATCCAAAGCTCCTCTACGGTTTCGTGAGCTTCAAGCCAGTCACCCCGGTTGAATTCTCGAATGCCTTGCAGCAGCAGTCCCGGCGGAGAATCGTCACATGTTCTTGTCATCTGCAGATACTCTCATCACAAACTTTCAGACATCAATCAGGTTATCGGTACCATGACAACGCGCTGTTAATGAAAATGGAACAAAAGCGCCCCACATATCGATGCTATGCAGGGCGTCAGGGAAGAAAGCAGCGGTCAGACAGAATTATGCTTTATCCAGTTCCCGGAAAAGCAGGTTCCTCAGATTCTTATCGGACTGAAGATCTTCGACCACAGATTCAAGATTGCTTATCGTGCGATTCTGGTCAGACATGATAGCTCTGACAACGTCGGCAATTGAAATCATTCCAATGACCTTTTTATTGCTGACGACCGGCAGGTGTCGCAGACACTTTTCCGTCATGAGGTTCATACACTCATCATTGGTGTTTTCCGGAGTCACGGTCAAAACGTTCTCGGTCATAATATCCTTGACCAGTGTCTCATCGGATGATCTGCCTTTCAGAATAACCTTGCGGGCGTAGTCGCGCTCCGAGATGATGCCAACAAGTTTGTCCCCCTCCATAACCGGAAGTGCTCCGACATTCTTTTCGGACATAAGCCTGATCGCGTCGAGTACGGTGACGGTTGGAGCTATTGATAAAAGATTTTGATCTTTGGTTTGCAGGATAGTTTTGACGGTCTTCATAGTTTTTGCTCCTTTATAAATGCAATGTCGTACCTATATATCAATTCAGCTCAAACTAGTAAAGCATCAACTTATAGAGGTCAAAACAATTTTATAAAATCTTTACATACGAAAAACGGCAGACCGAATCTTCTCTTTTTGATAGTAAACCAATCAGAAGAATAATCAGTGCTGCCGTTGAGTTTCGACTATTTCTTACTACGCTTATTTTGCAGCTTTTTCAGCTTTTGTGGACTCTGCCTTAGGAGCTTCAGCGGCTAAATCGCCGATAACTTTCTTGGCCAGTTCGAAGTTTTTGGTTACAAAGCTCTGGAATGTCTGATAGTTGCTGTTGAGGGTCTCGGTCCAGAAATCAACAACCGGTTTGGCTTCTTTCGGGAGCTGCTCGGTAGCTTTTTTGAGCAGTTCTTTGCTTTCTTTCTGCAAAGCGCCAACCTGTGTGAAAGCGCTGTTGTAGAGGCTTTCAATCGCTTCAAGGCCCTTAACAGGTGCATTCGGGCTGGTCCAATCGATTTCCAGCCCGGTTTCTACAAACTTTTTCTGGTTGTTCAGGCCTTTCTGGTTTTCTTTGAAGAAAAGGTCAACAGCTTTCTTGCCTTCTTCGGGAACGTTCGGTGTTGCTTCGAGAAGCTGGTTGGCGGTCTTGGCGGCCTGGGTTGAAATCGTACTGAGTGCCTCGAAACTTTCTTTAACGGCGTTCTTGTTGAAATCTAAAATTTCCTGGGCAACATTCTGTTTTGACATAACTTTATCTCCTGTATTGATTTTATTTTTGAGGTTACAGCGGATTTGTGTAACCACGATGTAAACAACAATTAAACAAAAAATAAATATAAGTCAAGCAGAAAATAAAAAAAATATTTATATCTTGCTTTTTTTGTCTGACACCTATACTGTTTGAATATTAAATAAAAGTTTTTGCAGAGCATTATGTCCGGGTATTGTAAACGTAACAAGCGTTTGTTTGTGGTTATGTGTATAATACTAAATATGTACTTGTATGTAATGTTCACAAAAAACCTACTGGTAGGAGAGCAATTATGAACGATGTCTATGTAGTAGAAGCATTGCGTACCCCATTTGGCTCATTCGGTGGCATGCTGTCCGATCAGGACGCTCACAAGCTTGGAGCTGACGTTATAAAAGGGTTGCTTGAAAAATCCGGACTGTCTCCTGAGGCAATTACTGAAGTCATCATTGGACTTGTTCTGACGGGCGGCTGTGGGCAGGCTCCTGCACGTCAGGCCATGGTTGCAGCCGGATTGCCCGACTCTACGCATGCCATGACAATCGACAAGGTTTGTGGTAGTGGCCTGAAGGCCATGATGCTGGCAAGTGACAGTCTGCGGCTGGGCGAATCAGAGGTAGTCATCGCCGGCGGTATGGAAAATATGAGTATGGCCCCGTACCTCCTCAAAAAAGGACGTACCGGTTATCGCATGGGACACGCCGCGTTACTCGATATGCTTATCTATGATGCTCTGCAGGACCCCTTCACCGGTCGGCATATGGGCGAAATCAGCGAAGATGCCGTGACGCGCTCCGGGCTTACTCGTGACGACCAGGACGAATATGCCGCCCGCTCATACACGCTGGCCCAGAAGGCGGTTACCGAAGATATCTTCGCGGACGAAATTGTGCCAATAACCATTACAAAAAAAGGCAAAAAGGGTGGCGTTACCATTCACCCCAAAGATGAAGAGCCGTTTAACGGTGATATCAGCAAACTCGGCGACCTGAGACCTGCTTTCCGAAAGGATGGTACAATCACTGCCGGTAACGCCTCAACCATCAACGATGGTGCCTCGTTGGCGCTATTGACCGGTAAAGCAGGACTCAAAAAGTACAACCTTACACCGAAAGCACGCTTTGTTTCCTATGCCACCTCCAGTTTGCATCCTGACTATTTTGCTGAGGCGGCAGCGGTCGCTTCTGAAAAGGTATGTGCGAAAGCAGGTCTCACGCTGGCCGATATAGACCTGTTTGAAATCAACGAGGCTTTCGCCTCCGTGGTTCTTCAGGCTATCCAGGTTTTAAATATACCTCTTGAAAAGGTTAACGTTAACGGAGGGGCATGTGCGCTCGGTCATCCGTTGGCCGCCAGCGGGGCACGTCTAATTGCAACTCTGACCCGCGAACTGCACCGTCGCAAGCTTCGTTACGGCCTGGCATCCATCTGTATCGGTGGCGGCGAGGCGGTTGCGGTTATTATTGAACGAGTGTAAATATTCAGGGTCTGAGAGCCAAGAGTCTGGGTTTAAGGCAATGAACGTCACAACTGGGAGATCCGAAGGGGTCTCCCAGTTGTGTTTGCGGGCAGTTAGTTTGACGTGAGGAGTCTTGACTCAGCAACGAAAAGGAACGGTGGCAGCCAGCCGTGAGGCTGCTTCATTGGTAAATATGACGAAACCTGCGAGGTTTCAAAAACCCCGCAAGTTTGATTAATATCAGATCGGTTACTATGTGAAATAAGTGCTGAAACAAAAACCCCTTGCCACAGGTTAGTGCGGGCAAGGGGTTTTGTGTTCTGCGTATGAAGCGGAAATTACTTGGCGACTTTAGGCTCAACAACCTGAGTTGCAACCAGAACGTCTGCAGTTACTTTGCGTGCCAGAGCAAAATTCTGATCTACAAAATTCTGAAATGACTCGAAACCCTGATTGAAAGAATCATTCCAAAAAGTAACGATTGATTTAGCTTCCTTCGGGAGATTCTTGCTGTTTGCTTCGGCGAGAACGGTGGTCTCTTTTTTGATGGCAGCAACCTGGCTGACAGCGTCCTTGTAGAAGTTTTCGATAGCATCAATAGCCTTAGCTGATGCATCTTTGGAAGTCCAGTCGAGTTCCAGGCCGACTTCAACGTTCTTCTTCAGGCTTACAAGGCCCTTCTGGCTTTCTTTTACACAAGTGGTGATAACTTTCTTCCATTCGCCAGGTACTGCCGGAGCGGAACCCAGAAAAGTATCAGTTGCAACAGCAACCTGATTCGTGATTGCGTTCAGTGCATCAAAGCCCATTGTGATTGCATTCTTGTTAAAAGCTGCTGCCTCATTGTTTAAATTTGTTGTCGACATGTGTATTCTCCCTTTAAGCTGTTTAAGTTTGTCCCGCTTTTTGGTTGCTTGTAAATAAAATTTATACATTTTTTAAATAAAAGTCAAGGGGTAATTTTAAAAATGTTTATACATTGCATTTTTTAGCGATTATATATATAAACATTTCGCCGTTTAGCGGCTTAAAAACCATCCCGATGCCAAACTACATGCACACATTAGACTCAGAGAAAGCGATAACACAGAATATGATAACCAAAGAGCAGAAAGATCTCTTCCGAAAATCAGTCGGCAAACTTCTTGAAAAACGCAGATTGGAAAAGGGAATTAACCGTAAGGAACTCGGCGTTGCCCTGGGCTATGAGGGGAACTGCGCAGTGCAGGTCGTGGCTCGTTTCGAATCAGGCCGCGCCGGAGTGCCAAAGGCAAAAATCGAAAAACTACTTGAAATACTTAATATCTCAAACAAAGACTTTGGCCTGGTTGGATCCACCCAGTCGTTGAAGAACTTCATCTCGGCCAGCGGTTTTTTTAGCTCCCCGGCGGCTCCCTGGGGCAATGCCATGGTCGATTTTATGGAAAATACCGAGGCGAGCCTCATGAAACAGGCTCTTGCGGAGGATGACGGCTCAGATGAGCAGCCATCTGACTCGCAAACTGACATGTATCAGGACGTCATCCGCATCATGCGACTCTTCCGGGTCCAGAAACAAGAGGTGCGCCTTTCTTTGTTTGAACAATTGGATATGCTGGATAGTCTCAGCGATGGTGACGAAGACCGGCTGGCGGAGCTGCTGGTTACCCTTAAAATCGATCCGGTTGAAGCCTATCGCGAAATTGAGGGGCACCTGATGAACAGATTAAAGGGCGCAAAGAGTTAAAGCTGCCCGGCTAGCGTTATGTACATCGTGACGCCTGTCGGGCGGACGCTATTTAATCAATTGTTCGATGAACAATTTTTTTACTTGCATAAAACAAAACAGGCATCTATATTTGTTTAAAATTTGTTTATAACGTTCGCTTGTTCGCGATGATATAAATTCAAAAAGAATATAAAATAGTGAGAGGGGGGGCAATATGCAGAATTTTTTTAAACCGCAGACCGATTGGTTAAAAACCTGGCAAGAGCAACAGGAAACATTGACGAAGCAGTACGCAGTATTGAGCGAGGAGTGGATGGCCAATGTTCTTGGAAACAAGAAAAAGAATCCGGATTTTTTTGAGGGGTGGTTTAAGTCCCAAAATGATTTGGAGGGACAGTTCAAGGAATTCGCCAGCCGCATGAATGACATGTTGAGTAATGCATGGGGCAACAAGATCTCTCCGGACCTTCTTAAATTCGTGAATGTATCCTTCTTTGAATCATTTTATAAAAACTGGCTTTCCGCTATAGAGTTGCCGGGCGGCATAAAGAACCCGCTCGGTATGGACGGCGGTTGGCAGCAGATTTCCGGCTTTCTCCGTTCTTTAATGGAGAAAGAAAATCCATTTTTCGCATCCTTCAGCAATAACAAGATCACCGAACAGATGAACCAGCTTTTTGGGTTGCTGCAAGGGACTATGGGCAAAGATAACGGTGCATTCAGTGAATTAGCCAGCGGATATCAGAACTTCTTTGGCAAATTGTTTGAAACGACATCTGCCCTGGGTACAGAAAAACTGGCCGAAAGTTTCGAAGCATGGTCGAAAGAAATGGAAAAGAATATCCTGGCCCCCAAGTTGGGCATTAACCGGGAAATGGCCCATGACATCGCCCAAGCGCTGGTGATGTCAAAAGATTACATGAAATCCTTCAGCAAAATGGCACAGCTTGTTGACGCTACCTCGCGTAAAGCAAATGTTCGCTTTCAGGCAAAACTGAGCGAATCCGCTCTTAAAAATAAACCGATCGATAAATTCACTGATATCTGTGCGCTCTGGGCTACTGAAAATGAAGCCGTTTTTCTCGAGGTTATGGGTACTCAGGAATTTGCTCAGCTGCAGGGTGATTTTATTGATGCCGGTCATCGCGTAAAAATTCAGTGGAACAAACTGGCAGAAAAGGCGCTGGAGCCGACCCCGATCGCTCTCAAACGCGATCTTGATCTTGCCATTGCCGAAATTACACAAATGAAACGTGACATGAAAACGATCCAGCGCGAACTTCGTGATAATAAAAAAGAGGCTCAGTCAGTGCGTGATGCACTGGTCAAAGCTGAAGATGAAGCAAAGAAAGCTAAAACTGCGCAGAAAGCCGCCGAAGCTGCCGCACAGGATGAACTGAAAAAAGCAAAGATCGCCCTGAAAGAGGCCGAAACGGCTGCAAAAGAAGAGGCAAAAAAAGCGAAAGCGTCCAAAGCTGCAGCGGATGAGTTGGCGAAGCAGGCTAAAATCGACAGCAAAGCCGTTAAAGCTGTAACCGAGGATACTACCAAAACCAAATCTAAGAATGTTTAGGAGAGGACACGATGCTTACGTTGCCAAATAAATTTAAAGAATCGGTAGAAGAATTCAATCAGTTTGCCAAAAACCTCAAAAAAGGGGCTGAAAATCTGGCTTCGATCGATGAAGTTTTAGTCGGTCAAACAGAGAAGGAGCTTGTTTTTCAGGATGGCAAGCGCAAACTCTACCGCTATAAACAGCGTGCTCGTAAAGTCTGCCCCGTGCCGATGCTGATTGTGTACGCGCTTGTTAACCGTTTTACCATGCTTGACCTGCAGCCAAATCGCTCCATGGTTCGCAACCTGCTCGATAACGGACAGGATGTGTACATCATTGACTGGGGTTACGCCGACTGTATGGATCGCTTCATGACGATGTCCGATTACATCGACGGCTTCCTCAACGATTGTGTTGATCATATCCGCGAGGAGCATGCACTTGATGCAATTAACCTGCTGGGTGTCTGCCAGGGTGGTACGTTCTCGGCAGTCTATGCTGCGCTCTATCCGAAGAAAGTGAAAAACTTCATCCCGATGGTAACTCCCATTGACTTCAACACAAAAGAAAGTCTTCTTAATGTCTGGGCGTCGGCTTTTGATGCGGATCTGATGGTCGATGCGTACGGAAATATTCCGGGCGACATGATGAACAACGCCTATATGATGCTGCAGCCGTTTACCCTGAGCATCAGCAAGTACGTAAACATGGTCGGTATTATGGCTGATGCTGATAAGCTTGGCGACTTCCTGCGCATGGAAGCCTGGATCTTTGACAGCCCTGATCAACCGGGTGAGACACTCCGTCAGTTCCTGAAAGACTTCTATCAGGGCAACAAACTGGTCAAAGGTGAATTCACCATGGCAGGTCGTAGGGTCAACCTGAAAAACATCACCATGCCGGTACTTAACATTTATGCTGAGCTTGATACGCTCGTCCCCCCCTGTTCCTCCAAGGCGCTGCGCGATCATGTCGGCAGCAAGGATGTGCAGGAACTGACCTTCCCGGTCGGGCATATCGGTATGTTTGTTTCCGGCAAAACCCAGAAGACTCTTGCACCGAAGATTGCCGAATGGATCAACGAAAGAATATAATGCAGTACAATACGTTAGCCGGTTTTATGTAATTACCTACAGAAAAGGAGAGTTCAGATGATCATCAAGGATAAAGTTTTTGTTGTTACTGGTGGAGCTCGTGGATTAGGTTTTGCGTTTGCCAAAGATCTGGCAGAGGTTGGTGCACGGTTAGCGCTGGTCGATATGAATGCCGAAGGTTTGGCAGAGGCTGCGCGCATACTGGGCGAACAAGGCACCGACGTTAAGACGTACGCTGTCAATGTTACGTCGGACGAAGCTGTTACGGCACTTTTTGATAGCATTCTTAAGGACTTTGGCAGAATTGACGGCCTGATCAATAATGCCGGCATCACACGCGACTCCCTGCTGGTAAAGAGCAAGGATGGCGAAATTCAGAAGATGAAAACCAGTGACTGGCAGCAGGTTATTGACGTTAACCTTACCGGTGTGTTCCTGTGCGGTCGTGAAGCTGCTGCACGCATGGTTCAGACAAAGAATCCCGGCGTCATCGTAAACATCAGCAGCGTCTGCCGTGACGGCAACATGGGCCAGAGCAACTACTCGGCAGCTAAAGCCGGTGTCAGCGCCCTGACAACAACATGGGCTAAAGAACTGATGCGCTATGGCATTCGTGTGGGTGCCGTTGCTCCTGGGTATGTCAACACCGAAATGGTACAGCAGATTCGTGCGGAAGTATTGGACAAGATCAAGGCCCAGGTTCCGATGGGACGCTTGGCTGAGCCGCACGAGATTGCCCATACAGCACGTTTCATAATTGAAAACGACTATTTCACTGGTCGTACGATTGGTGTAGATGGCGGTTTACGTATATAACCTGGCGCACGAAACAACCGACCGGTAAAACAGTAAGCCCCCGATTCTCTTCATGAGAATCGGGGGCTTTTTTTGTGGCTCAGTTCAGGCGTATGTGATTTATACCAGTCAATAAGGAGAATCAAATGCATTATTTTACAAGACTGTTCAAGTCTTTATTTAAATAACAGCGTTATTTATTTTGTGTCTTCTCTATTGCAAATCTAAAGCTGGTATAAAATAAAAAAAGTCCAGAACGGTTTTTTTGCTTGAAAACAGAAGTGTTTTGGAATATTAAACGTGCACGATAAAAAAAAATACGTAAAATAATAATAAAAAACATGTTTGAAATTAGATAATCAGCGACACGACTCGAGAATAAGTAAATCGCGCTACTTTCGAGGACTCCCCGAACGGATCTGAGATTGCTCTGAATAGTATTGAATTAGTTACCGTGTTACCAGTCTCCGGTTTCACCATCTCACTAAGGAAAGAGGCCCCTCAATGCCAACTGCACCTTCAATTGACCGCTTTTTCGAACTGGCTGAACAACTTGCCTCCGACTTTTCACTCCTTAAGGGAGTCAGTCGATCAAATCGCGCCCGCCAGAAGCAGGAAGTGGAACTGGCCCTTGCGGGTCTTGTCGATCATCGCACCATCGAAAAGACCACCAAGTATCTGAAAAGTCTGGATGTCGACGCTTACATCAGAGAAACTGTCGAGCCCTCCGAGCAGAAGGGGCGTATCGGTTTCAAGGCTATTCTGAAACAACTGAAGCTTAAGATTGTCAATGAAATATCTCTCGGCCCGTTACACTGTGTCGAAGCCGAGTTCGATTTCAACGGCTATCAGCGGCGTCTCTGTCTGCTGGCTCAGGATCGCAACACAAACAACGGTGTCTGGGGTCCGGAGCATCACCGCAAGGCTATTGAAATAGTCCGTAAATACGAGCGCTATTCGGTTCCGGTGATCACCTTTATCGACACCCCGGGTGCTGACGCCGGTGAAGTTGCCAATGCTAACAACCAAGCCCATTCGATATCGCACTTCATTGCTGAGATGGCCAACCTCAACGTTCCGTCGGTCGGCATCATTCTCGGTAACGGTTATTCCGGCGGTGCCATCCCGATGGCGACGACCAATATTCTGCTCTCTGTCCGCGACGGTGTTCTCAACACAATCCAGCCAAAAGGTCTGGCAGCGATTGCCCGCAGCCTGGATCTCAGTTGGCAGGAATGTGCCAAATACGTCGGCGTCAGCGCTTACGAACTGTATCAACAGGATTTCGTCGACGGTATCATCGACTACGTGCCGGGCGAAAAAGGGCCTCAGCTGGAGAACCTGCGCAACGCCATCGTCTCGGCTGTCACCGCCATCGAAAACCGGGCCATAGCCTTTGTCAAAGAGACCGACGGAGTTATGGACCACTATCGCGAGAACCTGCTGCGCTACATCAACCCGTCGGAAAAACTGAAAGCGCTCAACAGCCTTTCAGCACTCTCATTGACTCACTTTCCGACAGAATATTTCAGTGTCTTCGGCATCACCTATCGCTATATGCGCTACCTCAGTCTGAGAGGGCGCATCAAGTCGACCTCGTCTGCCAATTACAGTCGCTCCACAAACCTGGTAACTCCACGCGGAGACTTGTCGCTGCGCGTTCAGGAAGAACAGGCCAACGCCTTCAGCAGTTGGCTCGAAAAACCGTTGCATATCCGTTACGACGACCTGCTGTCAGCCAGCTACAAAACCTACCTCGACCGCAAAGAGCATCTGGGTGACGAACGGGGACGCCTCTCTAAATTGATTCTCGGCAATCCGAGCGAAAAATTTGAAAAAGCACTGCAAACAACCTATCTTGCGTATGGATTTCACCTCTACAACCTGTGGAAATCGTGGAGCCAGAACAACTTTGTCGCACTGATAAAATATCTCGGCTCGACGACTTCTTCCAACTCCGCTGCAAATGCGGCCGAAATGACGGTGCTGGATGTCATTACCCTTTCCGACTTCCGTGAAGGGATGATTCGCGAGTGCCAGAACTGCATCATCTTCGACTTGGTCTACGATCAGATCATCACCGATTTGCGCCCGATTGCCGCAGAAGCCAAAGACACCAATACCTTCTCCAAAAAATCATTCCGGGCACTTCTGGAATCATCGATTCATGCCGCGACAGACAAACTCAAAGCCATGTTTGGTGAGGGTTCCGTCGACTCCAGCCAGCTTGAAGACAACTTCTACAGCTGGCTCAACACCCTGTTGCAGCATCCGCAGATGAAAGACTTCATTCGTCCGGTACAGGAATGGAAAAAGATCCAGTACCCCCGTATTTCGGAACCGCTCTTTGCCATCGTCACCTTCCTGTTCGAGAAACTGCTGTTGGAGTACGTCGAATCAGAACGTGAGGGGCGTGCCTATGACGGCCGTATCAATTTGCGCGATATCGGCATGAAAGATTTCTGGAACCGTTTGACAACTGCCTACAACGACCTTTTAATCCAGGATGTTCTGCTGCAAGACAAACGTGGCAAGAACTGCCGTTTTGAATCGATCGTGGCGGAGTTCTTTACCGATTTCAAAGAGCTCGACGCCGACTTGATGACGTCGGACCCGGCTAACTTCCCCGGTTTCCGTCTTTCGATCGAGAAGGCTCTGGATAAAGGCATCAAACCGTGCGGCGTCCTGACGGGACTTGCCAAGCTTAAAAAAGATGGCGATCATCCTGCCACCAGGGTGGGCGTCCTGATCTCGAACCTCGATTTTCAGGCCGGCGCCTTTGATATGCCGTCAGCCGAAAAATTCTGCAACCTGCTGCTGCAGTGCGCGCGCCGTAAGCTTCCAGTAGTTGCCTTTGTCTCTTCAGGCGGCATGAATACCAAAGAGGGGGCTGGTTCGCTGTTCTCGATGTCGATTGTCAATGACCGTATCACCCGCTTTATACGTGATAACGAACTTCCTATCATCTGCTTCGGTTTCGGCGACTGCACCGGTGGTGCGCAGGCCTCTTTTGTTACGCACCCACTGGCACAGACCTATTATTTCTCCGGTTGCGGCATGCCATTTGCCGGACAGATTGTTGTGCCTTCCTACCTCCCTTCAACGGTGACACTGTCCAACTACCTCAGCTGTGTTCCCGGAGCGATGCAGGGACTGGTCAAGCACCCCTTCAACCACGATCTCGACAAGCAGCTACGCGCAATCGATCCGGCCATACCAACGCCGGTCGAGAGCGTCATGGATGTCTGCCACCGTGTATTCAAGGGGCTCTATCGCCCCGATGTTGATGCCGTCTCGGCTGAACACAACACCTTGGTAGACGAGCGTTCATTGCTGAAACCTGTCAAGCGCACCCTGATTCATGCACGTGGCTGCACAGCTGCCAAACTGGTTCTTGTCGCCCAGCGCGAAGGTATCGAGGTCGTTCTGGTTCAGTCGGATGCCGATATGGATTCAGCCGTTGCCGCACAGCTTACCGAGAATGACACGCTGGTCTGCATCGGCGGTAATACTCCTGATGAATCGTACCTGAACGCCAAATCAGTGCTGCGGATTGCCGAACAACAGAAGGTTGATTCGCTGCATCCCGGCATCGGATTCCTGTCGGAAAATGCTGATTTTGCTCTGATGTGTCGTAACCGCGGCATCAATTTTGTCGGTCCCTGGTTCTCCAGTATGGAGTTGATGGGTAACAAGACCAATGCCATCGATACCGCGACCAAAGCGGGAGTTCCGGTCGTTCCGGGCAGCCACGGCATCATTGGCAGCGTCGAAACCGGTATGGAAGTAGCCGAGACCATCGGCTACCCGGTTCTGCTCAAAGCGGTACATGGCGGCGGCGGTAAAGGTATCAAGGTTGTCGAAAAACCGGAAGATTTCCGCGAGTTTTTCTTCACAATCTCTTCAGAGGCCAGGGCCGCTTTTGGCTCAGGTGATATTTATCTGGAAAAATATGTTACCAACCTGCGTCACATTGAGGTTCAGATTCTGCGCGATGCTCATGGCAACTGCCGAATTCTCGGCCTGCGTGACTGTTCCGTACAGCGTAACAACCAGAAAATTTTTGAAGAATCCGGTTCGACCATGCTGCCGAAAAATCTCGAGCAGGATGTCCTCAAATATGCAGAGTTAATCGCGAATCAGGTAGACTATATCGGCGCAGGAACCGTTGAATTCATCTTCAATCTGGACGAAATGGCCATCTATTTCATGGAAATGAATACCCGTCTGCAGGTTGAACATCCGGTAACGGAACAGGTTACCGGTGTTGATATTGTTGCCAACCAGTTCAAGATTGCCGGTGGCGGCTCGATTGCTGACATTGTATACAAACCGAAGGGCTACGCGATTGAAGCCCGTATTACTGCTGAACGCACCGCAGTGGAAGGTGGCAACATCACCTTCATTCCGACCCCCGGAAATGTCACTGCCTTCAGCATTCCGCAGGCAGACCACATTAAAGTCATCAAGATGATTGAGGCTGGCAAGCCGATGACCCCCTACTACGACTCACTGATGGCACAGGTTATCGTCACCGGCAAAGACCGGAACGATGCCGCTGACAAACTGCTGGCCGCCTTGGAAGGTACCGTAATACAAGGGGTTCATACCAACATTCCGCTGCTGAAACGTGTTCTGAAAGACGAAACATTCCGCAAGGGGATATACAATACCCAATATCTGCCCGGTTTCCTCGAAAGTATCGACGTTGACGAGATGATTGCTGAAGCAGAAGTGGCTTCCGGAACTGATCAGGTAGTTCTGGACCGCTCGGCTGTTGAGATCGAAGGGAGCAACGAACTCAAGGTTCTCTCCCCCTCGACCGGAGTTTTCTACGACGCTTCATCTCCAAGTGAACCGCCCTTTGCGCCGGTTGGTAAAGAGGTCAAACTCAGAGATACTATCGGCCTGCTTGAGGCGATGAAACTCTTCGCACCGGTCTCGCTTAACACCTGCAATCCGGGTGGAATTTTCTACGATGCCGACAAGACTTATGAAATCGTACGTATTATCCCCACACCGGGACAGGCAGTTAACAAAGGTGACCTGCTGTTCGTCGTCAAAGAGGCGGTCTGACGAGCCATGAGGCGATTTTCTCCGACCGGGACGGATGCCGCTTCCGGTCGTGGCTACTTCAGGCATATAATGTAATTTACTATCGACCTTTTATAGCGAGGAGATTTTATGAAACCGTTCAGACTTAACAAACATGGAAAACTGGTGCTTCCCTGCAGTATCTTTATTGATATCGACTTCACGATTATCAAAAATCTCGATCACTTACAGGCAATCGTGCGTCGGGACTTCGAAGGAAAGGCTCCGACCGGAACCGAAATCGCCAAGCGGGCTAGCGCCGGTTCCTATGCAACTCGCTATGATCTGTTGCGTGACATCAGCCTCAACCTTTTCTGGGCAAATCGCTACGCGCTGACCATGTACGATAAGCGTCCGACTCGCTGGCGGGATGTCCCGCGCAACCGCGAAGATGTCTTTGTAGCACTCTTGCAACCATGGACGGATGGCAAAGCAAAAGCTGCGATTGTTCGTGAAGCCTACGGCAAGCTTAATGCGATGTGGAACCAGACTTCAGAGGATGAACTGTTCGATATGCTCTTCGACGTCTTTTCGAATAAGCTCTATCGGGCACAGGAACTGCCACCGATCAAGGCCACGATTGCTGAAGCGCTTGCTACTCCCGAAGCTATGACGACCACCATCGGAAAGTTTAATCCCGACTACCTGCATTACAGCGACATAGAAATTCTTGATGCCTCTGAGGAGCAGCCAGAGCTTGAAGCGCTCCGGCGCTGGGCCATGGTACTTCATAACCAGCACCCTTGGGATAGAAGCCGGGCCAAGCTGAAAACATTCGATGAATTGGAAGATGACGACGTCGTCGTGCTGTTTTACCCGAAAAACCGCGACGTGCTTGATTTTATAAATCGCGTGAAGAGTGGAACCATGCCAACACCGAAGTCACCAAAGGCTGCTCCTTCATGCGCTCCGGTGATGCCGCTGCTGCCGCTAGTGCTTGCTACGGATACTCCCGTTCGCCCGAAGATCGAGGCGCTCGCGATCCGCAAGGGGGAGGTCATTTGTAACAATGATGATGTTGTCCGCAACTCTCCGCCATCCTGGTCACCTATGAGTGCGGCTGAAATTACGGAGAAAACGGGTATCGAGCGTCGCCGTTACACAGCCGAACCGCTGGAGAACATCGCCCTGGAGGCTGCTCAGGCTGCGATGAAGCATTCAGGTCGTGCACCGGGGGAAATCGGTGCCGTGCTGTTCTGTACCTGCACATCGAGCAGGTTGATTCCATCAACCGCAACTTGGCTCTCGGGACAGTTAGGCATCATGCAGACCCATTGCTCGACTGATATCATTGCCGCTTGCGCCGGTTTCCCGTACGGTATGGCCGAAGCGGTCCGTCTGATGCGCGAGGTTAATCGTCCGGTTTTGCTGGTAATGGCCGAGAAATTCTCCGACAAAATCGGCAATGCGCGTCCGTCGCGTATGATTTTTGGCGACGGAGCAGCTGCCATGGTAATCGCGCCGACCGACGGTGAACGTGATGTAGAAGTAGTACAGACCTATGCCAGTGGCCCGTTCAGTCAAGTAAACTCAATTATCTGGCCGAATCATGACTATGATAATGACATTACCGTGTATGGACCTGAGGTAAAGGATCTGGTCAAACGGTATCTTGACCAGATGATGAGTGAACTTACCTCGCTCAAGAGTGTCAAGGGGGGCAAAGCGCTGATCGACGACATCGACGTGATTGTGCCCCATCAAGCCAACAAGACCATGATAATCGATATTGCCGTACCACAAGGGATCAAGGCTGAGGATATTTATTTCAACATAACCGAAGTCGGAAACGCTTCGTCAGCGAGTATTCCTATCGCAATGGCAGACGCGGTTTATGACAAGGCGTTCACGAAGCGTTCACTGCTTTTTGCTCCTGGCTTTGGTGCCGGTGCCGTTGGCGGCTACGTCGTAATGTGGCTGGATCCGGCGGTGGTCGCACCAGAATCGTCGATTGAACTGGTCATGAGTCCTTCGCGGAAGACGTCTAACTCGTCTGTCGAAGATATAAAAGACACATTTTAAGTTTTCTATTTATTTCTAATGGAGTCGTTATGAGAGACGTATATCTGATAGGCATTGGCCAGACAAAAGTAACTAAAAATGCCGGCATTCGTGGCCGTTACATGGCTGAGGAAGCTATTAATCGGGCAGTTGCGCATGCAGGGATTGAATTAAAACAGATAGGCATGCTCGTCACCGGCAATATGACCGCCGGTCGTTTGACACATCAACAGCAACTGGGGGCGCTGCATGCTGACGTTGTCGGTTTGCGTGGAGTTGAAGCTGCAACAGTCGAAGCTGCCTGCGGCTCAGGCGCAGCAGCAACACGATGGGGAGTGATGGCTGTTGGCGGAGGATTTCATGATGTAGCCGTCGTCTGTGGTAGTGAACGCATGACACATGCCTGTCTTGATGACACGACTGCTGCCCTGGCAACTGCTGCGGACTGGGAGCTGGAAGGTATCAACGGAGAATCTTTCATATCTCTGAATGCCCGCCTCATGAAACGTTATATGCATACGTATGGTGTGACGTCTGAGGATTTCGGTCATTTTGCGATTACCGCCCATGAAAATGGCTTTACGAATCCGAATGGTTTTCTGCACAAGAAGATCGACATGGAAACCTATCTCAACTCCAGAATGTTAGTTGATCCGGTTAAGCTCTTGGATGCTCCACCGGTGTGCGACGGTGCGGCAGCGGTTATACTGGCTACCGAAGAGGTTGCCCGGGCTGCACACCGTCAGGGGTTGCCACTGATCAAGATTGCCGGATCTGCCATTGGAACGGATTCGCTGGCCCTCGATTCCCGGCGCGATATGATGGTGCTTGAAGGCGTGGTACTTTCCACGCGCAGAGTCATGGAGCAGGCCGGTATCAAGCACGAAGATATCGATATCTTTGAGCTGCACGATGCCTACACGATTATTACCTCCCTGAGCCTTGAGGCGGCCGGTTTTGCCGAGAAAGGAAAGGGGGTTCACTTCGGCAAGAACGGCGAGATCACCCGAACCGGTAAATTGCCAATATCGACATTTGGCGGCCTCAAGTCACGTGGGCACCCGGTCGGTGCTACCGGTGTCTATCAACTGGTCGAAACTTACATGCAATTAACCGGAACCGCCGGAGAGAATCAGGTTCCTGATCCGGAATTCGCCTTAACACAGAATGTCGGCGGTACCGGAGCAACCGTTGTCAGCCACATTCTGCAACGCTGTTCGTGAGTACGAGATTTTAGTGATGAAAAAAGCCCTGCCGTTAGTTAGCAGGGCTTTTTTCATGTCAACAGCAAGTCACCTGATCGACTGAAGCGGTACCCGACACCACGCACCGTCAGGAAATGTTTCGGATGAGAGGGGTCTGGCTCGAAGTATTTGCGCAGCCGGACGATAAAATTGTCCAGCGTGCGGGTCTCGGTATCGCTGCTGTAGCCCCAGACTGACTGCAACAGGTCACTGCGCAGGATGGCCACACCTTCCTTTTGAAAAAACAGCGACAGCACCCGTACCTCCATCTCCGTCAGATCAATCTCTCCCTGAGCTGTTCTGGCGCGGTACGAAAGCAGAAATACCTCGTTGTCCCCAAAGCGATACCCCTCTTCAACGGGCTCCGGACGATACCACGATGAACGCCGCAGCATCCCCTTGACCCGCAGGAGAAACTCCACCAGATTAAAAGGCTTGGTCAGGTAATCATCGGCCCCGTTCTCCAGCCCCTCGACGCGATCGGCATCCTCAGAGCGGGCAGTCAGCATCAGAATCGGCACGCGCGGTTCAAGCAAACGAATCTCACGACAGGCCTGGAGTCCATCCATGCCGGGCAACATGACATCAAGAATAATCAGGTCGAAATGCTCTATCTCCAGTGCCGTGAGCGCCCGCTCCGCTGTTTCGAAATGGCTGACGCGCAGTCCATCCTCTTCCAGATTAAAGCAGATTCCTCGCGCCAGGTGAATTTCATCTTCAACCAGCATGATCTGCGGTTTATCATCAGTCATCTTCTCACCTCACGCTGCAGGGATTTTAACGGTAAACGTGCATCCTTTCGCCGGACCGGGACTTGTGACCGAGACCGAACCTCCGTATCCCTTGATTACGGACTCAACGATATAAAGTCCCAGTCCGGTCCCGCGAATGTTTTCACCGGGGGGCTGGACACGATAAAATCGCTCGAATATTTTTTTAAGTTCGCCGACTTCCAGTCCTCGCCCGTGATCCTGAATCGAGATCTGCAGCATAGTGCCAGAACGGATCAGCGATACGAAAATTTCAGGCGATTGCGGCGAGTAGAGGACAGCGTTTTCGAACAGGTTGCGAAACACCATACTCATTTCTTCCGGATCAACCATGGCGGTCATCGCACGTTCCGCCTCCAGAGTAATACTGCTCCCCTGCGGCAGTCCGGCCCGTTCGCGTTCAACATGTTCGTTCATCAGCTGCGTCAGATCCGTCAAGCGGCGTTCGGTCTGTTTGCGGCGCTGTTCCAGGCGGGCGGCCATCAAGAGGTTATTGATCAGGTAATGCAGTCGCTCGGTATCGGAAAGCATGGTCTCAACGAACGAATCCAATCGATCTCCACTCGGTTTACGCAGACGGATCGTCTCGAGGTGCAGCTGTATGGAAGCAAGCGGCGATTTTAATTCGTGGGTAACCTGCGCGATGATATTACGCTGTTGAAGATACAGGTGCGACTGACGATTCCAGTACACGAATATCACATAGACACCGATCAGGATCAGCACCAGCATGACCAGGCCTTCGACCATGACCGGCCAGTTGTACCCCTGGCCGAGCAGCTCCGGACGGTATTTTTCGGCAAGTTCACGGAATTCACGATGCTTGCCGATAAACCAGTAAATCCAGAACAGCACCAATGTTATCCAGACCAGCTGGATTGCGATGAGTGCCATAACGGGATGTAATAAGCGACGAAGGATGTTCATGAACGGCACCCACTTTTGCTCGCGATTGTCCGCTTGTACATACGGAGGTATTCTGCTATGGTTGCACGATTAAGAAACAGGGTTATGGATTCAATCGGAGCGTATGCACATGGCACAACAGGATTTCAAAAAACTTAATCGGCAGATGATGATCTACCGGATCGTACAATCAATTCTGACCGGACTGCTGATTGTTCTGGCGATCGTTTTTCAGAGTCGCTTTACCTCGCTTCATAAGCCTGAACAGTTTATCAGCAGTATTGTCGTTTCAATTGTTGTCCAGCTGCTACTCCTGTATCCGGTATACCGTCTGGCCTGGCGAGATGCCGGCGTAGAAATTGAAGGCAGCGCACCCAAGCTGTCGGTCGAGCAGCTGTCTGCCTTACGCAAAAAACGACTGATCGGCGATCTCTGGAAGTTCTGCGGCGTCGCCTTTTTTGTTGTTTTTGTCACGCTTGTTCCGGATGCCAAAAAAGCGAGCGGAGCACCTCTGGTGCTTGCTTCAACAATCTTCTCGTTTCTTTTAACCTGTCTGATGTATTTTCAGTGCTTCAACTTCAGTGCTAAAAAACGGATCCGCTTACTGTAGCCGACCGGGCGCATAACAATGCGCCCCTACGTTTTCCCAAAAAACTGCTCCATTCGTGCAAAAATTCCCGCTGAATCCCCACGCATAATTTCCGTATCCGGTAGCGAGCGCAGGAAGGTCCTGCCGTAGCTCTTGTTCAGTACCCGCCGGTCGAGGATAAGCACAGCTCCGCGATCATCGCGACTACGGATTAACCGCCCGAAGCCCTGTCGGAACTTGATGACCGCCTGTGGTACCGAAAAATCGCGGAACGGGTCGCCGCCATCAGCTTTAATCTTTTCTGCACGGGCCTGCTGGACCGGTTCGGTCGGCACCTGAAAAGGGAGCCGGGCGATGATCACGAGTCTGAGAGCCTCTCCTTTAACATCAACTCCTTCCCAGAAAGAGTCGGTACCAAAGAGCACAGCATTCCCCTCACGGCGAAACTGCGCCAGCAGTTCATGCCGCCCGATATCTCCCTGTTTAAGCGCTTTCAGCCCAATGCCGGCCAGCAGCGGAGCCAGAGCCGTAAAGACTTTATTGAGCAAATCATACGAGGTGAACAGGATAAAGGCACCGCCGCGCGATGTTGACACGGCGGTCAGAATATGCGCTTCCAGCGCTTCACGATAGCCGGGGGCGGTCGGTTCTGGCATCTCTTCCGGTACGGCGACAAATACTTGACGGGAATAGTCAAAAGGGGAGGCCAGCTGCAGTTCATTCAGGCGTTCAGCCGGCAGGAGCCCGAAACCGGTGCGCCGTTTCAGATAGCCAAATTCGCCTCCCACGGTCAGTGTCGCCGAGGTAACGATGATGGTCTTGAGCTTGTCAAAGACGGTCTCTTTCAGCTGTGACGAAATATCCAGCGGAGCGGCACAGAGTCGCGCCTGCACGCCGCGATTGCCGCTCCTGGTTTCGATCCAGCGACAGTAACCATCCGCTTCAGTCGTAAAGAACAGCAGTGCGTCGGCCATCGACTGCAGCCTTCCCTCAATACCGCCGGTATCCAGCAACTGATCCGTTAGCTTTTCCTGCAGTTTTTCGGGTAGATCCTTACAGCGACGAAGCAATCCCCGCATGGCGGAGGTATAATCGTTCAAGGCATCGGCCAGCGTGTGCAGCCGCTGGTGGCACTCTTGCCAGAAGGGACGGCGCTCCACTTCGGTGGTGATGCGCAGTTTTCGCTCCCGCCCGGGCGGGCCGGCGCTGTCGTGCTCGACTGAAAGCGCCAGCCAGTCCATCGTCTGTTCGGTAACCTGACAGAGATCAAGCGCCTTGGGCATCAGGTGGATTTCCAGCAGACCGGACAGCTCGGCATACAGCCCTTCCTGCGATTCCGGTAAACCTCTGGCGATGGCGGCGGAAATAATGGTCAGCAGGCCGGCCCTGGCAAGTTTCTGCGGCACCAGTCGGTGAAGCTGCTTTAAGATTCCGCCGCGCGAGATGATCAGCGAAAGGTGACTTGTCGCGACATCCTCAAGATGATGTCCTTCGTCGAAAATCAGGCGAGAAAACGGGGGCAGAATAGCAGTCGCATCGTAGCCGGTCTCTTTACGTAAGACGATATCCGACAGCAGCAGGGCGTGGTTAACCACCAGTACCCGGGCGGAAGAGGAGTCCCTCCGTGCCCGGTAAAAAAAACAGCGATTGAAATGGGAGCAGCGTGAGCGGCTGCATTGGTCGGCTTCGCAGCAGAGTTCCTCCCAGACCGAAAAATGCGGTGTAAAGCCGAGGTCACTACGACAGCCATCCTGGCTGCTGTGACTCCACTCGATGATGGTGGTCAACTCCTGCGAAGATTCATCCGGAAAAAGCGATGGTTCGGCCTTGGCCTGTTCCAGCTTGCGCAGACAGGCGTAATTGCTGCGCCCCTTGACCAGAGCAGTCTTGAATTCGACTGCCGAATGGCGTGCCAGAAAGGGGAGATCCTTTTTTATCAGCTGTTCCTGAAGGTTGATCGTATTGGTCGAAACAACGACCCGCTGATTATTTCGCACCGCCCAGAGAATCGCCGGCGCCAGATAGGCCAGAGATTTGCCGGTGCCGGTGCCTGCTTCGACCAGCACCACCCCGTCGCGGTTAAACGCCTCCGCCACGGCTAATGCCATACGCAACTGTTCGTCGCGCTGCTCATACCCCTTCAGATGCGCCATCATCCCGTCAGTTGCGAAAGTCCGGCCAATCTCTTCGAGTGACAGCTGCTCCCCTTTCTTCTCGGTATGCGGGGAGACAACCTGGTAGCAGCGGGTAGCGTTATTGTCGATAATGCTGAAGCCGATGCCTTGGTTGCCGCAGACTGAAGCGATATCCATATCGGCGTCCGAAGGGGTCAGTTCAGACGAGGGGTGGTTATGGATGACGACGTCACCGCCGGCCGCACGTGTGATAATAGCGGGAACAGCCACCTTGCTGCCACGGGCGATGGTCTCGGTCTCGCAGACAATGCCATCAACGTTGGTTCTTCCAATAAAGAAGACTTCGTTGCCGCCGGCCCGGGCGATTTCATGGCGCATCAGCAGCAGTGCATCTTCGGTAAAATAGTTATGCATTCGGTTGCCGTCTCATCAGAGGCATGATTTTTTCAGGTATCGTGGCTGGTACAGCATGGTGCTCACGTGTAATGAAAGTGTTACTTCGCGTCCCAGTTGGTAATATCGGCATTTTTGCCTTCGCCCCCCTTGGCACTGTCAGCGCCGAAGGAGTAGAGGTCGTAGTCGCCATGTTCACCAGGCGAAATATACAGATAGTCATTGCCCCAGGGGTCTTTTGGCATTTTCTTGCTCTCCAGATAGCCCCCCTCTTTATACATTTTGGGAATGATGCCAACAGTCGGCTTTTCGACCAGCGCATTCAGTCCCTGTTCCGTGGTGGGGTAGTTGCCGCTGTCAAGTTTGTACAGTTTGAGCGCGGTTTCAATGTTCTTGATCTGAACCCTGGCATCGGTAATTTTGGCATCGTCGGCACGTCCCATCAGCTTGGGTGCAACCAGGGCGGCCAGAAGCGCCAGAATGACAATGACAACCATGATTTCGATCAGAGTGAAGCCCTTCTTATTGGTGATGATCTGCATTGATTTATCCTCCCTGTTGATTTACCCGGTTGTGGACTCTACCCAAAAGCGTGACCGTCTGGCAAGCTCTTTCAGTCGAACGCTGCTTCAAATTGTACCTTCTCTGCCTCAATTGCGGTGAATAACACCGCGATACATCATGTGCAGTAGATTGTTACACGAATTAAAACGGTATGTTGCAATAATACTTGCAGATTGGCACCTGATATGCTAATTGAAACACGTCATTATTCAAAAAGATGTGTCTCACAGTAAAACAATCTTCATCACGTAGTGGTAATTATGATCTGCGTGCCGAACGCAGTAAAAAAAACAGCAAGGAGAGAACACGATGAAAAAAATCAGCGCCGTAGTAGCAATGTTTGCCGTAACCGCATTTGCCGGAGCAGCCCTGGCAGCAGACGTAATTGACCTGCCAGCTTCCATGGGCAAGGTTGCCTTCCCGCACAAGAAACATCAGGAAATGCTGAAGGATTGTAAAAAATGCCACGAAAAAGGTCCTGGCAAGATCAAAGAACTTGGCAAAGATTGGGCGCACAAAACCTGTAAAGGTTGCCACACTGAAATGAAAAAAGGACCGACTTCCTGCAAAGATTGCCACAAGAAATAAGGTGCAGGATGTAATCTGAAGGTGAAGGCGGGGTAACGCTGGTCGTTAGCCCGCCTTTTTATTTTCAACGATGTGATAGCCTGCCCCTCGCTGTTCAAGAAAACCTTCCCGCTGCAACGCCGCAAGATTTTGCTCTACGACACCCGCTTCTGCGGAGAGAATGCCACATAGCTCCTGCGATATGATCCCCGGTTGCCTCAAAACTTCACGGACAAGACGGCTGCGCTGCTGCCGGTTGGAGCCTTCAAAACGGCTCTGCTGGACGTGATGGCTGCTTCGACGGCCAGGATTGGGATGCTTGTGCTTGAGCATAACCCCGTAATCCATCAGGGCGTAATACCACTCTCGTGGATTATCCCGGTCAAGAGTAGCCGCAACGAGCGGCATGATCTGGCGGTCGCTGACCTGCTCATGGCCGTGAAAGAAAAAATGGATGCAGACGGTGCGGATGTTGGTCTCGATCAGCGGATCTGCAACACCAAATGCGAAGGAAGCCACTGCCCGGGCGGTATAAGGACCGATGCCGGGCAGAGATTGCAATCCGTCGATCGATGTCGGAAACTGTCCGCCCCAGCGGGTGACGATTTCCCCGGCACAGCGCTGCAGGGCAACTGCGCGACGATTGTACCCCAAACCTTGCCAGAGCTGCAGTACATCAGACAGTGGGGCGGCAGCCAGGTTTTCTACGCTGGGAAAAGCGGATAGAAATTCTGCATACTTGAGTCTGACGCGCTCTACCTGGGTTTGCTGCAGCATGATTTCCGACACCAGAATCCGATAGGGGTCATCGGTTTCGCGCCAGGGCATGGGGCGGGGATTGGTGCGATGGTAATGATAAATCTCCCTGCGAAAAGCGGAGATGATCTGAGGGAAAATGCTACCGTTTGTATGAAAACAGCGCGTCAACTCTTCCGGGTTAAGCCCCCTCATCGCAGCGCCAGTTCCTGAAGTTCCAGCTTTTTAACCCGGTCACGCAACTCGGCGGCCTTTTCAAAATTCAGCTCCTTGGCAGCTGTCAGCATCTCCTTGCGCAGTTTTTTGACCAGTTTCGGGATCTCTTTTGGTGCCACGTACTCCTCGTCGGCCTCGGCTACTCCGACCGGTTGGGTGACATAATCCATTTCCTCAATCGACTCAAGGATGCTGCGCAGCCCTTTTTTGACCGTTTCCGGTGTGATGCCATGCTCTTCGTTGTAAGCCAGCTGCTTGACGCGTCGCCGCCCGGTCTCATCGAGACAGGCCTGCATCGAGTGTGTTACGCTGTCGCCATACATCAACACCCGGCCATTGATATTGCGGGCGGCGCGACCGCAGGTCTGGATCAGTGAACGCTGCGAACGGAGAAAGCCCTCCTTGTCGGCATCCAGAATGGCAACCAGCGAAACTTCCGGCAGATCCAGCCCTTCCCGCAACAGATTGATGCCGACCAGTACATCGAACTCCCCCAGCCGCAGGTCACGGATGATCTGCATCCGTTCGATGGTGTCGATATCGGAATGCAGGTACTTGATCCGCACCCCCAACTCACGATAATAATTGGTCAGCTCTTCAGACATGCGCTTGGTCAGGGTTGTTATCAGTATTCGCTCACCTCGGGCAACAACCTCGCGCACTTCGTGGAGCAGGTCATCGACCTGACCGAAACCTGAATATTCCCCCCCTCCCTTGACGGGAGGGGGTTGGGGGGTGGGTGACGCTGCAAACTCATCACTACCGTGGCCACTTCCCCCCCTCCCTAACCCTCCCCCGCCAGGGGGGAGGGGATTTTTATCGTTTACGTTGATTTGCCTTCCTGCCGTTACCGGCCTCACCTCAATCAGCGGATCAACCAGCCCGGTCGGGCGGATAATCTGTTCGACAAAGACACCGTCGCAGGTCTGTAGCTCATAATCAGCCGGTGTGGCGGAAACATACACCGTCTGATGAATACGGGCCTCAAACTCCTGGAAATTGAGCGGTCGGTTATCGAGTGCAGCCGGCAGCCGGAAACCGTAGTTGACAAGCGTCTCCTTACGCGAGCGGTCACCACGGTACATGGCGCCGACCTGTGAGACCGTGATATGGGATTCGTCAACGAACAGCACAAAGTCATCCGGAAAATAATCTATCAGGCTGTAAGGCGCATCGCCCGGCTGACGGCCGTCAAAATAGCGCGAATAGTTTTCGATGCCATGGCAAAAGCCCATCTCCTCCATCATCTCGATGTCATAGAAGGTTCGCTGTTCGATGCGTTGTGCCTCCAACAGCATATTGCGTTCGTTGAAATACCGGATCCGCAGTGCAAGATCGTTGCGGATCTGCTCCACGGCCCGCTCCAGCGTTTCGCGCGTGGCAACGTAGTGTGAAGCCGGGTAGATCGAGCATTTGGCAAGCCGCTGCAGCACTACTCCACGCAGCGGGTCGATCTCACTGATCGTCTCCACATCATCGCCAAAAAATTCGACCCGCAGCGCCCGTTCACTATCGTAAGCCGGGAAGATCTCGATCACATCACCCCGCACCCGGAAGGTGCCACGGTGGAAATCCATGTCATTACGCTCATACTGGATTTCGACCAGTTTTCGCAGCAGTTCGTCACGACCGTACTCCTCACCCTGGCGAAAGAAAATATGCATGGTCTGATACGCTTCGGGTGAGCCGATGCCGTAAATACAGGAGACTGAGGCTACGATGATGACATCGCGTCGCGTCAGCAGCGAGCGGGTAGCCGAGTGGCGCAGTTTATCGATCTCATCGTTGATGGCGGAATCTTTTTCGATGTAGGTGTCGCTGGTCGGGATGTAGGCTTCCGGTTGGTAGTAATCGTAGTAGGAGACGAAATACTCAACAGCGTTATCCGGAAAGAGTTCCTTGAACTCGCCATATAACTGGGCTGCCAGGGTTTTGTTGGGTGCCAGCACCAGTGCCGGTCGCGATGTTTCGGCGATGACGTTGGCCACTGTAAAGGTCTTGCCGGAGCCGGTCACTCCCAAAAGAGTTTGATGGCGGTCGCCGCGCACTACCCCTTCAACCAGCTCATTAATCGCCTGAGGCTGATCGCCACGCGGCGAATAAGTTGTTACCAGATTAAAGAGCGACATAGGTAAAGCCCATTATGTAATCCTGGCTCACACCGTCACCAGCTCATAGGCCCTGCTCCCCAACCCGATCTTCTCCGCATGTTCCAACTGCACCTCCCACGGGATCTCCGGCCAGCAGCCGCGAAACTTGTCTCCGCCCGGCTCATGGCCGTTCTTCAGGGCTGATCCTTCATTGCCGCGTGCTCCGTTGACCAGGTCGGCGCTGGCCTGGTCAATTGCGACCGGATCGGTTGAAGCACAGATACCGATGTCATTGACGATCGGTGCGTCGGAATAACCGTAACAGTCACAGGCCGGTGAAACCTGGGTGATGAAGTTGATATAGACCACCTTATCCTGCTTGCCGCTCAGCGCCCCTTTGGCATACTCGGCCATCTTGCGCATGACCAGATCAGCAGCGGCGCTCCATTGAATGTTGATTGCCTTGACCGGACAGACCGTAATGCAGCGCGAACAGCCGGCGCATTTCTGCGGATCGATAAAGGCCTTATCGTTGGTGATGGTTATAGCGCCATGGGCGCACGATTTGGGGCAGATGCCGCAGCCGATACACCCTTTCTGCGAGACCTTGGGAGCCACATTGGAATGCTGTACCAGTTTTCCCTTGCGGCTGGCGCATCCCATCCCGATATTCTTGATTGCACCGCCGAAACCGGTCAGTTCGTGGCATTTGAAGTGCGTCATGGCCACAATCGCATCAGCCTCAACGATCTCGGTACCGATAAAAGCGGTTTTCAGAAGTTCTCCATCGACGGCCACCTCGGTTTCGGTGACGCCACGCAGGCCATCGCTGATAACCAGCGGGGCGTCGACGCAGGCGTAGGCAAAGCCGTTTTCAATCGCACATGTCAAGGCTGAAACAGCTTCTTTGCGTTGGCCGGGGTAGAGTGTTGTCGAATCCGTCAGAAACGGCAGAGCCTGCAGTTTTTTGATCTCTTCAACCACGCGACGGGCAAATACCGGACGGATGTAGGTGTGATTTCCCTTCTCGCCAAAATGTATCTTGATTGCTGTCAGATCGCCTGCGGCTACCGCCTGAGGCAGTCCAGCCAGTGTCAGTAGTTTTGCAATTTTATCAAACAGATTTTCCTTGTACCCGGTACGCATATCGCTGAAATAGACCTTACTCATAATTTCCTCCCGCTTGAATGGAATGAATCTGTCTGATGAGAACCTTGCTGTAAGCATGAATAACCGGGCATAGAATACCCGCTTGCCGCAGTGCTTGCAAGCGACAGTTAACGATCCGTCGCAGGTGTTCTGATGCTGATCCGGAGTTATACAACGATTTAAGAGTTTATATGGTGTGTAGCGTCAGCGGAACCACCGCATAAACTCTTAAATCGTTCTGCTACCACCGTATTCACCGGAACTGAATCCCGCAGAACAGATCTGGAACTTACTGCGACGAAACTACTTTGCAAATCGTGTATTTGATTCCTTGGATGCTGCAGCTGAACAGGCAGAGCAAGGCTTAGATAAATCGAGTATGAAGAGCCTCTCGAATTGGCCATGGATAAATGCCAGCATACATCAATTCCTGAATCAAGATGCTCTACTGTTGACGGTTACATACAACCTGCATTCCCGGTTTAATGTAACGAGGTTGGAGATTCAATATCCATAGCCTCATAAAGTTCTATTTGTCGCTTCGTTACTTCACCCATGCGTGGATCACGCCCGGGATACTCGAAACATTCG
>DUZX01000008.1 GCA_013349325.1 Desulfuromonadales bacterium | reverse complement strand
GGACTTCCTTCACTTCTTGACCAGTTTCACCGTTTTCAACATTCAACGTGAACCGCCGTGTACGGAACCGTACGCACGGTGGTGTGGGAGGACGGCGGAAGTAATTCCGCCTCCTACCCGATAAATATATGTTAGAACACAGATTTTAATACCTTTGAGTCCCTGATTCTTTTTTTGGCAGCGCCCCAATCTTCAAAAACCGCTCCACCGGCATAAATGTTTTGCTCCCGTTCAGACAGCACTTCATAATGCCAAGCCGGAGTCATGACTTGATCAGAATGACGACCTAGGTCATCCCACAACTGTTCCATAGTTCGTAACTTATCTTCGATGGTCTTCTGATCCAATTGCAGTGCGGTATTTATATCTAGTCTCGTTAATAAAAAACAAGAAAACTGTTCAGTGTTTTCAACATACTAGCAAAAAAACCTGTCATCCCTGAGTGATCCTATCGGGGATCCACGAAGTCAAAGTCTGGATTCCCGATTAAACCCTCGGGAATGACGAGCTTTTTAAAATATGTGCTGAATAGTTACCAAATTTCTATCATAAAAATCAATCATCCTTCCTGATTCTGACGACCTGACTGACGCCGGGCATGGCCTCGATTTCCTGATCGTTCAGGGTGCTGGTGTCGCCAATGACGCCGATGATGGTGCGGTTGGCTCCGGTTGACTGGTGGATGTCGAAATCCCGCGAGATCAGATATTCTTTGATCGAATCCAGAACAGTTTCTTGCGCATGTGTTTTCATGATGATCAGCATAGTATCTATCCTCTCTTACATGCCATCAGCATGCGACATGATTCGTTCTAATCTTCGTGACTCATCAACAACTCTTTCGAACATTCTGACAATAGCCTCATCGTCCAGCGGACCGGGATTGTCGCTCTTCATGCGATCAAAGATCCGTTTTTCTCGAGCCGGATCAAAAACCGGCAGGCTGAGACCTTTTTTGGCGTGGCCGATCTCCAGTGCCAGTCGGGCACGTTCGTTGAAAATCCGGAGCAGAACATCATCCAAGAGGTCGATCCGTTTACGTAGTTCATTGATTTCCATGTGGTGGGACCTCCTTTAAAATTTCTTCTTGACGAAACTGTCCTTGATCCCGTTCAGGTCATCCCGCTCAGGGTAATCGATGTTGTAGTGCAGGCCGCGTGATTCCTTGCGCATCTGGGCACAGGTCACAATCAACTCGGCCACGGTGGCGATGTTGCGCAGTTCGATCAGGTCGGAGGTGACGTTGAAATTCCAGTAGTACTCGTCGATTTCGCCCTGGATCAGTTTAATACGGCTTATGGCGCGCGTCAGGCGTTTGTCCGACCGGACAATGCCGACATAGTTCCACATGGTGCGCCGGATTTCATCCCAGTTCTGCGAGACAACCACCATCTCGTCACTGTTGGTTGCAGTGCCGGAATCCCAAGCCGGTAGTTCGCGGGGGTCGCATGGGAGCGAGGAGATGGTTTTACAGGCATGACGTGATGCTCGCCCGGCGTACACGGCAGCTTCCAACAGTGAGTTGCTAGCCAGGCGGTTGGCGCCGTGCAGGCCAGTAAAGGCGGTCTCGCCGATGGCGTACAGACCGGGGATGTCTGTTTCGGCATCAAAATTGACCGCCACACCACCGCAGA
This sequence comes from Desulfuromonadales bacterium, assembly GCA_013349325.1. Lineage (GTDB taxonomy): Bacteria > Desulfobacterota > Desulfuromonadia > Geobacterales > Pseudopelobacteraceae > JACRCG01. The sequence continues at coordinate 112,139 of DUZX01000008.1, read as the reverse complement.
GATAATGGGCGGCCGGGACAACCGGCAGCCACTCTTTGGTCATATCCAGACCAAAATCCATGCAGGTCTGGTAGATGTTTGGGAAACGGGCGCGGACGGCATCGGCCGGTTCGTGGGTTATATCGAGGAAAGCGCAATCATCACCGCTGGTTTTCATCTCGTTATCAATTGCGCGGGCGACGATGTCGCGGGGCGCCAGATCTTTTAACTTATGATATTTCTCCATGAATGCCGTGCCGTCGCGGCGGCGCAGAATGGCACCCTCACCGCGGACCGCTTCGGAAATCAGGAATGATTTGGCCAACGGGTGAAAGAGGGTTGTCGGATGAAACTGCATGAATTCCATATTTGCAATAGTCGCTCCGGCGCGATAGGCCATGGCGACACCGTCGCCCGAAGCGACATCCGGGTTACAGGTATAAAGATACACTTTGCCGGCGCCGCCGCTGGCAAGCAGGGTGATCTTGGAGCTGAAGGTTATCACCTCATCGCCGGTGATATCCAGAGCGTATGCTCCCAGGCAGCGGTTCTGCTCCAGCTGGCGACGCTCGATCTTGGCAGAGGTAATCAGGTCGATAGCGATGTGGTTTTCATAGATCGTGATGTTGGAGTGCTGTTTGACGGCTGCGACCAGCGCCCGTTCAATTTCGCGGCCGGTTATATCCTCGGCGTGCAGAATCCTCCGTGCACTATGTCCCCCTTCGCGGGTCAGGTCGTAGCTCTCGCCGCTGGTGGTGAACTTTACCCCCCAATCAATCAGGTTACGGATCGTCTGTGGACCCTCCTCAACCACCATTCTGACGACATCTTCATGGCAGATCCCGGCCCCTGCGACCAGGGTGTCCTCAACATGGGCGTCAAAGGAGTCCTCTTCCGAATAGACAGAAGCGATGCCACCCTGGGCGTATTTTGTTGCTGATTCGGAAATATCACGCTTTGTGACGATGGCGACGCTGCCATGGTCGGCTGCCTGAAGGGCAAAGGAGAGGCCGGCAATGCCGCTCCCGATAACAAGAAAATCACTTTCAATGCGCATAAATAACAATCCCCTTCATGAAGTTGTAACGATTTTGAGGGATTATCGGCGTGCGCACGGGATTTGTCAAGTACAGAGGGTTACGTGCAAAGAAATTGCTTTCTCCCTTCACTTTTAGTATAGTGCCGCGCTGTATTATTACCCCACCTGTATGCAGCAAGGATCAGACTGATGAAAGAAATTCTCTCCGGCAACGAGGCCATTGCCCGCGGTGCCTATGAGGCTGGTTGTCTCGTGGCGTGTGCGTATCCCGGCACCCCCTCAACTGAAATTCTCGAAAATACATTGAAATACAAAGAAATAAATTCTTCCTGGGCACCCAATGAAAAAGTCGCGCTGGAAGTCGCTATCGGAGCTTCCTTTGGTGGTGGTCGGGCGCTTTGTACGATGAAGCATGTCGGCGTCAATGTGGCGGCTGATCCGCTCTTTACGCTTTCGTATACCGGTGTGCGGGGCGGCCTTGTCCTGGTAGCAGCCGATGACCCCGAAATGCACTCATCACAGAATGAGCAGGACAGCCGCAACTATGCCAAGTCTGCCAAACTGCCGATGCTGGAACCGTCTGATTCGCGCGAATGCAGGGAGTTCACCCGACTGGCGTTTGAGCTGTCCGAGCAGTACGACACGCCGGTTATGCTCAGAAGCAGCACCCGTATTTCGCATGGCAAATCGGTTGTTGAGCTGGGTGAGCGGGTGACCGGCTTGCCGGCGCCGAAACTGGAAAAAAATCCGGCCAAACTGGTCATGTTGCCTGGCAACGCCCGTGTCCGACATCCTCTGGTAGAACAGAGTCTGGTCGATCTTTCCAAAGCGGCTGCAACTCTGTCGCTCAACCGGATGGAACTGCGTGACAGCAAAATCGGCATTATATCGGCCGGTATCTGCTACCAATACGTTCGTGAGGTGTTGCCGCAGGCCTCGACTCTTAAGCTGGGTCTCGTGCATCCGCTTCCGCATGACCTGATTCGCGAGTTTGCTGCACAGGTTGAAACACTGTATGTCATCGAAGAGCTCGATCCGTTCATTGAAGAGCAGGTCAAAGCCATGGGGATCGCGGTTATCGGCAAACAGATCATCTCACTGTGTGGTGAGCTAACCCCCGGTCGTCTGCGGACCGCTTTCGGCCTGCCGCAGCCGACAGTCATTGAGATGGAAAAAATGCCGGGCCGTCCGCCTAATATGTGCCCCGGCTGTCCGCATCGCGGCGTGTTCTTTGCGCTCAATCAATTGAAAGCCTACGTAACCGGTGATATCGGCTGTTATACACTCGGCTTCATGCCTCCGCTCTCCGCCATGGATACCTGTGTCTGCATGGGGGCCTCGATCGGCATGGCTACCGGCGTTGCCAAGGTTGTCTCCGGCGAAGAGAAGAAAAAAGTCGTAGCGGTCATCGGTGATTCTACCTTTCTGCACACCGGTATCAATGGTTTGATGGATATGGTCTACAACAACTCTCCCGCTACCGTGATCATCCTCGACAACAGCATTACCGCTATGACCGGCCGTCAGGATAATCCGGCCACCGGATATACCCTGATGGATGATCCGGCGCACGCCGTCAATATTCCTCTGCTCTGCAAGGCGCTGGGGGTCAAGCATATTCGTATTGTCAATCCGCTGGATCTGGAAGAGACCAAACGGGTGATTGCCGAGGAGATGGAGCGGTCTGAAACCTCTGTGGTCATTACCGATAAGCCGTGCGTGCTGATCAAGCGCGAAGACGTTTTTCAAAAAGGTCCGGTCTATGCGGTTGAGACAGAGGCCTGTACCGGGTGCCGAGCCTGTCTGAAGATCGGCTGCCCCGCTATCGAGTGGCGTCCGGCCGGAGACGGCAGCAAAAAGGGGAAGGCCTTCATCGACCCGCTGCTCTGTACCGGCTGCGATGTCTGTCGCCAACTCTGCAAGTTCAACGCAATCGGGAGCACGAAATGAGCCACGATATTAAAAATATACTGCTGGTAGGTGTTGGTGGTCAGGGCATTCTGCTGGCGTCTGAAATACTTTCCGAAGCGGCCATGCTGGCCGGTTTTGACGTTAAAAAAAGTGAAATACACGGCATGTCCCAGCGTGGCGGCAGCGTTGTTTCGCATGTCCGTTACGGCACGGAAGTTTTCTCTCCGATCGTGCCGGAAGGGGAGGGGGACATCCTGTTCGGTTTCGAACTGATGGAGACCGCCCGTTCGCTGCCGCTGCTCAAGCCGGGTGGAACGGTTGTTGCCAACGATCTGCAGATATCACCGCCATCTGTTTTAATGGGCCAGGAAACATACCCTGCCGGGCTGGCCAATCGCATCAAGGGGCAGTTTGCCGATTTTCTGTCGGTAGACGGACAACATTTGGCGGCAGAGGCCGGAAACGTCAAAGCCGCCAATACCGTCCTTTTGGGGGTGGTTTCACGGCGTCTTAACATACCCGAAGAGTTCTGGATGAAAGCGCTGGAAAAGATGGTGCCACGGAAAGCTGTGGACGTAAACAAGAAAGCTTTTTTGATGGGACGAGAACTATAACACCTAGTAATCCAGGGAGAGCCGGATACGTGTCCAATCTTGCTTCAGCACAGCAATTAAGTATCAAAGAATGGCTCGCTAAAGACCCCATGGCGTCTGTTGTCGTTTTTCTGGTGTCCCTGCCGCTCTGCATGGGTGTTTCAATAGCGTCGAGGGTTCCGCCCACCTCAGGTCTCATTACCGGTATTGTCGGTGGTCTTGTTGTCGGCTGTATTGCCGGTTCGCCGTTTCAGGTAAGTGGTCCGGCAGCCGGATTGACGGTTCTGGTTTGGCAACTGGTACAGCAACACGGCCTGCCGATGCTGGGTGTGATTATCCTCTTGGCCGGCATCATCCAGATTGCGGCCGGTCTGCTCAAGCTGGGACAATGGTTTCGCGACGTTTCGCCTGCTGTTATCCACGGCATGCAGAGAGGGATCGGCCTTTTGATTCTGACCGGTCAGTTCCACGTCATGCTGGACGGCAAATCGCTCGGCCATGGCATCGAAAATCTGGTTGCCATTCCGGATGCACTGATTAATGCCGTCAACGGCGGCGGTTCACCGCTCCAGGCACTGGGCATCGGCGTATTGAGTATTGCGGTGATGGCGCTGTGGGGGGCATATGCCCCCAAAAAGCTTAAGATACTGCCGGCGCCGCTGATTGCGGTCATCATCACAGTAATCGTGGCGTCAACCCTGAAGCTGAATATCAAATTCGTCAGTGTTCCCGACAACATCTGGTCGGTGATCCAGTTTCCGACAATGGAAAGTTTCAAGCATGTCTTCGAGACCCCTATATTTGTGGCCGCTATTTCGGTTGCTTTTATAGCTAGTGCCGAAACGCTGCTCAGTGCCAGTGCGGTCGATCAGAGGCACCAGGGACAGCGCACCAAGTATGACCGGGAATTGACCGCCCAAGGTGTTGGTAATACTGTTTGCGGACTGTTTGACGTGTTGCCGATGACCGGCGTTATCGTTCGTTCAGGAGCCAACATCGAATCGGGTGCAAAGACCCGTGCCCCCGCTGTTTATCATGGTTTATGGCTGCTACTTTCGCCTCGGTACTCCTCTTTACGCTGCGCTATATTCCGGTCTCCTGTCTGGTTGCGGTACTGGTTTTTACCGGTTACAAACTGGCCTACCCCAAGGCGGTACCCAAGTTACTGGAGTTCGGAAAGAGCGAAGTGGCTATCTACATTGCCACGGTGGTCGTCATTGTTGCCACCGACCTGCTGAAAGGGGTGGTATTTGGACTCTTGTCGTCGCTGTTTAAGCTTTTGTATGTGTTTTCACAGCTCGATATTGTGCAGGAAGATGATGCAGCCAACAATTATACCCATCTGCGGCTGTCCGGCTCCGCCACGCTGATTCGCCTCCCCATGCTGGCTGCCGCCTTGGAACAGGTACAGCGGGGCAGCGAGGTGCACGTACACTTTGAAAATCTCGATTTATATAGATTACGCTTGTCTTGACCTGCTGAGCAGTTGGGAGAAACAGCACGAAGCGAGTAACGCCAAGCTGGTTATCGAATGGGATGAGTTGTCCTGGAAATTCCTCCAGCAGCGAACCGGAGCGCAGAAGGTAACATCGTAAGGATATGAGGTAATACGGCATGTTTTTTAATGAGGAATTTGAAACTTTACCGCGCCCCGCTCTGGAGGCGTTGCAACTGAAACGGCTGCAGTCGACTCTTGAGAGAGTGTACGCCAGTGTCCCGTTTTATAAGACTTCGTTTAACGCTGTCGGCATTACACCAGCTTCTGTAACATGTCTAGATGATCTACGGAAACTTCCGTTTACCTACAAACAGGATATGCGGGATTCCTACCCGTACGGCCTGTTTGCCGTTCCGATGGAGGAGATTGTCAGGATCCATGCTTCCAGCGGTACAACCGGTAAACCGACGGTGGTCGGCTATACTAAAAAGGACATCGAGGTCTGGTCGGAACTGATGGCGCGCTCGTTTGTCTCAGCCGGAGCACATAGAGGCGATATCATTCATAATGCCTACGGTTACGGTCTCTTTACCGGCGGTCTGGGTGCTCACTATGGTGCCGAGCAGTTGGGTGCGTCTGTCATTCCAATATCGGGCGGCAATACCAAGCGTCAGATCATGATCATGAAAGATTTTGGTTCGACTGTGCTGACATGCACGCCGTCATATTCGCTTTTCCTGGCTGAAGAGGCCAGGGCTGAAGGTGTTGATTTCAAAAATCTGAAGTTGCGGGTCGGTATCTTCGGCGCAGAACCATGGTCAGAGGCGATGCGCGCCGAGATTGAACAGAAGCTTAATCTGGCGGCGATCGATATTTACGGCCTGTCTGAAATTATGGGTCCTGGCGTTGCCATCGAGTGTATCGAGGCCCAAAAAGGACTGCATATCTGGGAGGATCATTTCATTCCTGAAATTATCAACCCGGAGACAGGAGAGCAGGTCGCTGAAGGTGAGCGGGGGGAGTTGGTCATCACGACGATCACCAAGCAGGGCATCCCGCTGATTCGTTACCGGACCCGCGACATCACCAGCATCAGCTATGAACCATGCGTGTGCGGAAGAACTCATGCCCGTATAGCCCGCATGAGTGGTCGCTCCGACGATATGCTCATTATCCGGGGTGTTAATGTTTTCCCGTCGCAGATTGAAGCTGTCCTGGTGAGAATTGAAGGCATTGAGCCTCACTATATGCTGATTGTTGATCGTCAGGGGACGCTGGATACGCTGACGGTGCAGGTTGAGGTCAGTCAGCACCTTTTCTCAGACGAGATCAAGGTCTTGCAGGCACTCTCCCGGCGGGTGGAAAAAGAGATTAAAGATATGCTGGGGGTCACCTGCACAGTCAAACTGGTAGAGCCGAGGACGATTCAGCGCAGTGAGGGTAAGGCTACGCGGGTGATTGATAACCGGAAATTGTAGGGGGAACTATGAAAGTCGAACAAATATCCATTTTCATCGAAAACAAGTCCGGCCGACTGGCAGAAATCACGCGTATTCTCGGCGAAGCCGGAGTGAACATTCGGGCACTCTCGCTGGCCGATACCTCTGATTTCGGCATATTGCGCTTAATTGTCAATGACGGTACGAAAGCCACTTCAGTGCTGAAAGAGAGCGGCTTTACCGTCAATATGACCGAAGTCGTTGCGGTCGAAGTGTCCGACCGGCCGGGCGGCCTGTCAACCATTTTGCACACGCTTGACAGTGCCGGGATCAACGTTGAATATATGTACGCCTTTGTTGAACGCTGTGGAGGCAATGCGGTTATCATCTTCCGTTTTGACGATACGGAAAAGGCGATTGCTGTGCTGAAGGCGCATGATTTTACGATGCTTGAAGGAAGTCGTTTGTATGCACTGTAGTGTCGTTCATGAGGACTAAAAAATTACCGGAGGGTGAAATGAAAAAAATGTCGTTACTGTTCAGCAGCTTCTGTCTCTGTCTCCTGTTTGCAAATGTGGCGTGTGCTTCCGGAACCATCAAGATCGGTGCCCTGTTTGCCGTCACCGGTCCGGCCTCTTTTCTCGGTGAGCCGGAAAAAAAGACCCTTGAACTGCTGGTGAAAGAGGCTAACGGAAAAGGGGGCATCAACGGCCAGAAGCTGGAAGCTGTTATCTATGATACCGGCGGCGATGCCACCAAGGCTGTTCAGCTCGCCACAAAACTGATCAAGGATGACAAGGTCAGTGTCATCATCGGGCCAAGCACGACCGGCGAAAGCATGGCGGTTATTCCGGTCGTTGAAAAAGAGAAAATTCCTCTGATCTCATGCGCAGCTGGCATCAAAATTACCGATCCGGCTAAACACTGGGTTTTCAAGACACCGGCCAATGACCATGTTGCTGCCGAAAAGATCCTCAACTATATGGCAACGAAGAATCAGAAGAGTATTGCGCTCTTGACGGTAACTGACGGTTTTGGCGCTTCAGGTCGTGAACAGATCAAGGTTCTGGCCAAGCAGAAGGGTTTCACCGTTGTGGCGGATGAAGTTTATGGGCCGAAAGATACCGACATGACCGCACAGCTCACTAAAATACGCGGGATCAAACCGGATGCGATCATCTGCTGGGGTACCAATCCGGGGCCGGCGGTTATCACCAAGAACGTTAAACAGCTCGGTCTTAAAACGCCGCTCTATATGAGCCATGGTGTCGCTTCCAAAAAATATATCGAACTTGCCGGTGCTGATGCTGCTGAAGGTGTGATGTTGCCAGCTGGAAAATTGGCAATCTATGACATGCTCCCCAAAAATGACCCTCAGTACAAACTGCTGAAAAGTTATGACCAGTCGTATAAGAAGGCTTATGGTGTAGAAGCATCTACCTTTGGTGGCTATGCATATGATGCCTTTCTGCTTGTCACCAGTGCGATAAAGAAGTCTGGTGCAACGCCTGAGCTTATCAGGAACGGCATCGAACAGTCTCAGAAGCTGGTATGTATTTCCGGTATTTGCACAATGTCCGGCAAGGATCATAACGGACTCGATCTTTCAGCATTCGAAATGGTCAAGGTTGTCAAAGGCGACTGGGCGCTGCTCAAATAATTTAAACGAATTACAGGGAGACCCTCTATGAACTTTGCATGTATGAGTTTCGTAATTATGGCCATTACCGTTCTGTTCTCTGCCACTTCTTTTGCCGCAGCGCCAATCAAAATCGGCGCCCTGTTTGCGGTTACCGGTCCGGCTGCCTTTTTGGGTGAACCGGAACGCAACACTGCCAAAATGGTGGTCGACGAGATCAACAAGGCAGGTGGCGTCAAGGGTCGTAAACTGGAGTTGGTGGTTTATGATACGACCGGCGATGCTACAAAAGCGGTCCAGTTGGCTACAAAACTGATCAAGGACGATAAGGTTGTCGCCATTATCGGGCCAAGTACGACCGGTGAGACTATGGCCGTTATACCGGTGGCAGAAAAAGAACAGGTCCCGCTGATTTCCTGCTCAGCCGGCAGCAAAATCACCGATCCGGTCAAAAAATGGGTGTTCAAAACTGCGCAGAATGATGCATTGGCAGTCGGCAGAATTTATGAACATCTGCAGAAGACAAAGCAGACCAGCGTTTCAATTCTGACCGTTTCGGATGGATTTGGGGCATCAGGTCGTGAACAGCTGAAAAGTCAGGCCGCTAAATACGGGATTACCATTGTTTCTGACGACACCTATGGCCCCAAAGATACTGACATGACAGCTCAGTTGACTAAGATTCGTGGTTCTCACTCCCACGCTATTATCTGTTGGGGCACCAATCCCGGTCCGGCGCTGGTCGCAAAAAATGTTCGTCAACTCGGTATTAAGACACCTCTCTTCATGAGCCATGGTGTGTCTTCCAAAAAGTTCATCGAACTGGCCGGTGAGGCTGCTGAAGGCGTTAAACTTCCTTCTGGAAAGGTCTTGGTCTGTGACCTGCTTCCAAAAACTGAGTCACAGAAAAAGTCTCTCGTATCATTTGTAAAGGATTATCAGAATCACTACAAAGCTGAGGGTGATCATTTCGGAGGTCATGCCTGGGATGCCGTCATGCTTCTAAAAAATGCCATTGAGCATGGTGGCGATAAACCTTCATCTATTCGGGATCAACTTGAAAGAACTACTAATTTCTGCGGTATTGGCGGTACATTTACCTACAGTGCACAGGACCATGCCGGTCTCAGGAAAGATGCATTTGTGCTGGTCGAGATCAAAAATAAAGACTGGGTGATTGTAAAATAACGTAGCGTGCAATAATTAATTTCGCAGGGGCGAACGATCGTTCGCCCCTCTTTTATGAGGCAGAATGCAGTTCGATCAGATTCTTCAATATGTTTTGTCCGGATTCTCCACCGGTGCCATCTATGCTTTGATTGGGATCGGTTTTTCGATCATTTACAACGCTACCGGCATCATCAATTTTGCTCAGGGTGAGTTTGTCATGCTGGGCGGCCTGCTGACACTGTCATGTCTGCAGATCTTTAACCTGCCGCTCTGGGCTGCGATTCCGTGTGCCGTCTCGGCTTCTACCGTGGTCGGTATTCTGTTCGAACGTCTGGCTATCCGCCCGCTCCGGCAGCCGACTCCGATCAATCTGGTGATTATCACCATCGGCGGCAGCATTCTTATCCGTGGCCTGGCCATGCTGGTGTGGGGTAAGGATACCCACTCGATTCCTGCTTTTTCAGGTGACGCTCCGATCGCTATCGGGGGGGCCACCATCCTTCCGCAGCATCTCTGGATTTTGGCAATCACCCTGATCATTATTCTTGCCAACAAACTCTATTTCTACCACACGATCAGCGGCAAGGCCATGCGGGCTTGTGCTTACAACCGGCGAGCTGCCGGACTAGTCGGCATCGATGTCCGTCGTATGGTGCTGTTTTCGTTTATCATCAGCTCCGCCATGGGAGCTGTTGCCGGGATCATCGTTGCGCCGTTAACCATGACCGCCTACGATGTTGGCGTCATGTTGGGTCTGAAAGGGTTTTGCGCGGCCATCATCGGCGGCATGAGCAGCGGAATTTCCACGGTAATCGGCGGACTTATACTGGGTGTACTGGAATCACTCGGCGCCGGTCTGATTTCCTCCGGTTACAAGGATGCGATCGCTTTTATCATTCTGCTGCTGATTCTGTTTATCAGACCGCAGGGTCTGTTCGGCAAAGCCGATTCGGAGAGGGTCTAGGTCATGAGACGAGATCTGCTGTTCTTTTCAGGATTTTCCCTGCTGGTGATGCTGGCGCCGCAGCTGTTCAAAGGCGGCTACCTGATGAACGTGCTGGTTTTTGTCGGTATCAATACCATGCTGGCGATCGCCCTTAATCTGCTGCTCGGTTACGCCGGACAGATTTCACTTGGACATGCCGGTTTCTTTGGCCTGGGGGCATATCTCTCCGGCATACTGACTACCACCGCAAATCTTAACCCCTGGCTGGCCATGCCGCTGGCAGCGATTATTGTCGGTTGTCTGGCCGGTACGATCGGGTTTCCGATCCTGAAGCTGAAAGGGCATTATCTTGCGATGGCCACCCTCGGCCTTGGCATTATCATCTACATCGTTTTCAACGAGACAATTGAATTGACCGGCGGCCCGTCCGGATTATCGGGTATTCCGAATCTGAAACTGGCCGGCATCAGTTTCGATTCTGATGTGAAGAACTACTATCTGATCTGGGGAATGGCGCTGGCAGTGATGCTGTTCTCGATCAATCTTGCCAATTCGCGCGTTGGTCGCGCCCTGCGGGCGGTGCATGACTCCGAGGTAGCGGCCCAGGTGCTGGGGGTCAACGCCCGATTGCTGAAAGTGCAGATATTTGCTCTCTCCGCAGTGATCTCCTCGCTGGCCGGCAGTCTCTATGCCCACACCATGACCTTTATTTCGCCAACTTCCTTTGGCTTCAACTTCTCGATTGAGCTGCTGACGATGGTGGTTATCGGTGGTTTAGGGAGTATTTACGGCTCGTTTCTCGGTGCGGCACTGCTGACGCTGCTGCCGGAATTTCTGCGTGGTGCCAATGACTATGACATTATTATTTACGGAGGACTGTTGGTTGTGATGGTGATGTTCATGCCGGGCGGAATGGTGCGTGGCATCCCGGCAGCTTTCAGAAAGGTGGTCCGGCGGAAAGAGGTACGCGATCATGCTTGAAGTATCCGGCATTACACAGATATTCGGAGGAGTGACTGCGCTCGAAGCGGTTTCTTTCTCTATAGCACAAGGTGATATTACCGGCGTAATCGGACCGAATGGAGCCGGTAAAACGACACTGTTCAACATTATCACCGGTATATACCGTCAGACGAGCGGCACCGTTCAGTTGGAAGGGCGTGACGTTTCCGGTTACCCGCCGGAGAAACTTGCCCGCCTGGCCATGGTGCGCACATTCCAGAATATTGAACTGTTTAGCGGTATGACGGTGCTGGAAAATGTCATGGTTGGTATGCATACCAAAAGTACCAGCGGCCTTTTGGCCTGTGCGCTTAAAATGCCGTGGAGTATTTCTGAAGAGCGCCGTATCCGTAGCGCCGCCATGAAGTGGCTCGAGTTTACCGATATGGTTGCGTATGCTGATACGGTCGCCGGTAATCTCCCCTTCGGTAAGGGGCGTTTACTTGAAATCGCGCGCGCGCTGGCCGTCGAGCCGCGCATCATGCTGATGGATGAACCGGCTGCCGGTCTGAATAGTCAGGAAACAGTCGCTCTGGCAAAACTGATCAAGCAGATCCGTGATCTGGGTGTTACGGTCGTATTGGTGGAACATGATATGGAGCTGGTCATGGATATTTGTGATCGTATTGTTGTTCTGAATCTGGGCAGGAAACTGGCTGAGGGAACACCGCGTGAGATTCAGGAGAGCCATGAAGTTATCGCTGCATATCTGGGGGATGGCGACTGATGCTGCGCCTGAAAAATATAAATACGTATTACGGTAAAATTCACGCGCTTAAAAATGTTTCCCTGCATCTGGACAAGGGAGAAATTGTGACGCTGATCGGTGCCAATGGTGCCGGCAAGACCACCATTCTGAATACTATCTCCGGGGTGACACCCGCTACAGTTGGTGAAATTCTCTGCGACAAAGTGCCGGTTACAGCACTCTCACCGGATAAGATCGTGCAGCGCGGAATCTCCCAGGTGCCAGAAGGGCGGCAGGTATTCAAACCGCTTTCGGTCGAAGATAATCTGGAACTGGGTGCGTATCTGCGCTATCGCAACCGCGAGGCGAAGAGTGCCATTCATAAGGATATGGAGCAGGTCTTTACGCTGTTTCCTCGCCTGCTGGAACGGCGCAGACAGTTGGCTGGAACTATGTCAGGTGGTGAGCAGCAGATGCTGGCTATCGGACGGGCCCTGATGGCGAACCCCCGTATCCTGCTGCTTGACGAGCCTTCGATGGGGCTGGCGCCCTTGGTCGTTCAGGAAATTTTCCGCGTTCTGGAACGATTGCGGCAGGAAAACGGTACGACCATTCTGCTGGTTGAACAGAACGCCAAAGCCGCTCTCAAGCTTGCTGACCGGGGTTATGTACTGGAAACCGGCAAAGTAATTTTGGAAGGCACGGCGGAAGAACTTCTTGAGAATGCCGAGGTGAAACGCGCCTATCTCGGCAAAGAGAAGAAGGATGTGTGGGAACGGTAGGAGTCGCTAGATGCCGATCCACTCCGGAATAAAATAGTATGTGCGATTATTCGTATCTTCGTGTATGGTGATCGTTTGCATTTTTGTACTTCAGCAGCACGTGAAAGGAACTGATCAATGCGTTTTCCAATGCGACTTAACTATGACCTGACCAAATACATCATGAGCAACAAGATGAATAAGGTCGAAAAATATCCGCTGGTGCTGATGCTGGAACCGACACACCTCTGCAACCTGGCCTGTTCAGGCTGTGGGCGTATCCGCGAATATGCCGACACAATCCAGGAGATGATGAGTCTCGAAGAGTGTCTGCGATCGGTGGATGAATGTCCGGCACCGGTTGTCACGATTACGGGGGGCGAACCGTTTCTCTACCCGCACATTCATGAATTGATCGCCGGTACGCTGCAGCGCGGCAAACATATCTATCTCTGTACCAATGCGCTGCTCCTCGAAAAAGCGCTTGATGTGATGACGCCGCATCCCAACTTCACCATCAATATCCATGTGGATGGTCTGGAAGAAACTCACGACCGGATTCTGGAGCGGAAAGGTGCTTTCAAAATTGCCATGGAGGCCATTCAAAAGGCCAAGCAGAAGGGGTTCCGGGTCTGCACAAATACCACGATCTTCAAGGAAACCGATCTCGTGGAAGTCGAGATGCTCTTTACACATCTCGAAGAAATGGGCGTTGACGGGTTGTTGGTTGCGCCCGGTTTCGGCTACGATTCGGTCGGCGAGAATCATTTCCTCGAACGTCGCGATATTCAGAATAAATTTGCGGATGTCTACGAAATGAGCAAGAAGCATCGTTTCTTTTCAACGCCGATGTACCTGCGCTTTCTGAAAGGTGAAAAAAAGCTGGAGTGTACCCCCTGGGGCAATCCAACCCGCAATCCGCAGGGGTGGAAGGCGCCCTGTTATCTGATCACCGACGCCCACTATCCGACTTTTAAAGAGATGATGGAGAAGACTGAGTGGGATAAATACGGGGTAGGGAAGGACCCTCGCTGCGCCCAGTGCATGATGCACTGTGGATTTGAGCCGACGGTTGTTAACGAGATAGGTAAAAGCTGGAAAGACATTCTTGAAATGATGATCTGGAATCTTACCTGAATAAAATAGTGTCTCACTGTTTATGGTTTTACAAACGCCTCTCCCGTAGCAAACGGGAGGGGCGTTTGCATTTCTTTTATAAAAAAAACTCTGTGAAATAAAATATAATTTGACAGAATACGTTTATGAGAGCAATGAATTTGACAGAGATGGTAAATAAACATTCCCTGAACAGAATTGCAGGGAAAGGGAGGCTGTACATGAAGAAAGCCATGCAGTGTCAGATTCTTTTTTCAGTGTTGGTCTTGTTAGTGGCGGCACTGCCGGCGTGGGCGTTTAATGTTCCGAACCCAGTGCAGCAGGTAGTTGACTCAACGAAAAAAACGGTCGATTCATTTTTTTCTGAAGTGAAGAATCGAACCATCGCAGGGGCTCAAAATATTAATCAATGGGGCAACGATGCGGCTGCGGCTGCGCGCAAAAAGTCCGCCGATTTTTCCAGCTGTCCGAGTCCCGACGCGCAGAACCTCTACAACGATCTTAAAAACAAACGGGACAGTTTGACTGCAACGCGTGATCAGGCCAATCAGGCTGTCAGGGATGCGGACGCTGCGCTCGGCAACTGCCTGAGGGTCTGGCCGGACGGTCCAAACGGATTTCCCCCCAGTGCCTGTCGAGCCAGCTATACCGGTTTGCCGTTCAAAGGAATTGCCAATGGAGCGCAGGCATCAATCAATGCGCTCAATACGTCGATGAACGGGCTTAAGGCGCTGAAGTGCATCTCGGGGTGTAACCGGACCGCTGGTGTCGATTACCCGTCGTGCAGTGTGGGTGTATCGCCGATTGTAAATGTCTCTTCAAATAGTGCTCAATCCGCCAAGGTCGCTCAGAGTGCCCGTATGGCGGCCGCACCAGCCGGTATTCCGCTTCCCGTCAACAATTTCGATGTTTGTGTCGATTGGAACCCGGGGGCATTTACGCCGATCTGGAATCCAGGCCCGGCCGGAGTCCAGGCTGGGGTTGATATCAGATTTCCAAAATGTAACCGCACCGTTAACATCCCGGGCGATGTCTGCACCTCATGGGATGTCAACCTGCTACTCCCGAAACTCAAAGAGTTTAAATTGGTGCCTCCAAGCATACAGTCACCGAACGTCACGATAAGTACCGCCCGTCAAAATGTTGCGTATTTCTCGGTAGAGCCGGCTGCGTCGTGCAGTCAGCCAGCCGTGTTGTGCTCAAGCGTTGTAAATTCGGTCGCTATTCCGGCTGTTCTTCCACTTAATCTCGCCTGGACCTTGGGACCATACTGCACGCAGAAGAGCGAAATCGGTTGTGCAAACCCGCCTTTTGGGCTCGTGCCGGTCAGCAGGACTCTTACGGTACCGGATCCTTCCAGTGGCACCGTTTCATGGAAAGGGCCCAAAGTAAACTCACTCGGTTCAGTCAAGGTAGATTTGACGCGCCCCGAGTTCTCGATCGCGTGTCGGCAGCGGGGTTTTGGTCCGAATACCGGAGGAGTCCCGAACGCGAAATGTGCTACCAAACATATTGACCTGCCAGGCATCTGCATCGAACCGCGTTGGGGGAACCTGGTCGGAAACCCATGAGATATGTGAGGACGTGAAGGCGAGTTGATTGAAGGCGGATATTCAGCTTACATACAAACATATAAATGGGGGTGGGATTTTACGTCCCGCCCCCATGTGCATGTAGCCTGCATTCATCAGTATGTCAGGGTGTATAGAAAACCGAATAACTGCCCGGCGGGGTGGCGCCTTCGTTCAGTTCGATCTTCCACGATCCCGGCGGGACGTTGGGAACAGTTGTGTCGCCGATCTTCCAGGGGACTGAAATTGCCGATCCATTTCTGTTGCGTAAGGTCCATGTGCGACTACCGGATGCCGGTGGTGTACACATTCCGCTCGGGCAATAGCAGGGTGATGAGTTTGAGTTAAAAGAAACTGACACCTTGAGGCTCTGAGTGCTGCTGATGGTAAAATTTGGTTGACCTGTCAGTGTCGTCTGGCCGTATTGACACCCTTTGTATGCCGTTGTTACCGTTTGGGTTACTGGCGGGGGTGCTATTGGCACTGGTGTCGGCGTTGGTGCTCCTACGGAACGTTGCTGATAGTTACCGCCACCCTGACGCGTATCAGGCACGTCGCAACGACCGGTTGGCGGGGTGATCTGAAACGTCGTCCGGATCACGCGGCCGTCTAGTGCTTTGAGTGATACGGTACGCTGACCGGGAGGTGTTCCCGGATAAATGGTTACATACAGTCCGAGGCAGTTGTTCAGGCTGCAATCACCTGACGTCATCTGGCGCTCAAACTGAGCAGGACCACCTTCGATTCTGACGTCAGTTGCGAGATTCACATTCGTTCCGCGGATCCTGAGCCAGTCAATGTTGGCATAGCATTGTGACCCGTTTGGTGCAGACTCGATCGAGGCGCCGGGGTGTCTGAGGAACGAGGTGCTGTCAATTCTAAATGGCGGCAGTGGAATAACAGGCGGTGGCGGCAGCGGCGGAGGTGCCGGAATGTTAATTGGTGGAGGCGGCGGCGGTGAGGGCGGTCTCCATGCGTGTGATTCGCAGACACCGGTCACGAGCACACCGGCCATAAGTGTATAAAAGAGTATAGTTGCTTTATTCATTTAGCATTCCTTTTCCGGCGTTATTTTGTCCAGATCATCAAGCGACCGGGGTCAACATTGGAGTTGCCCTTGACGCTTTTCTGGCTGTTTGCGCTTGACCAGTCCCGGTTTATCGACCGTGCCCAGGCATCGTACTTTCGCTGTCTGTCGGCGCTGTTAGCTCTGTTGACCGATTCTGCGAACGAATAGCCGCTCCTCCAGGTATTCATAAAGGTCGGAAAACTTGCAGCACTGTCAGTATGGACGTCATGAGAACCAGCAGCAGCATCAAATCCTGCCGCCAGCCATCCATCCAAATGCGATTCGCCGAAGCAGGCTGCTGAGTAGACAACCCTCAACTTCTGCTTCTTCTGATTGATGCATGCCTGGTCGCCACGGCAGGTCCGCACCCGCTCATTAGTTATGTCTGCAGCGAGATTACTCACTGGCATCTCTGTGTCCTGGAACAAAATGTTATTGGGATTACCATGCAAAGAGATAACAAGGTCAATTGCCTTGACTTTGGGATCATTCTCAAGTTCTGCCAGTCTCTGTTTGAAGTTGCCGGATGTTGCATTGGCACCTTCAAGTGCGATGATGTTCTTATACATGGGGCCTAGCTCTGCAGATACAACCGCTTTGCCGCTCCGTTCCAGAAACTGATACAAAAGCTGGTAGTTCCTGTCACCGGCTGCTGCAGTATTGTTCAGGAAGATCAGAGCCCGGTCATTTCTGTTCACGTCGCACCCTGTTGTGCACTTGCGCGGTGCGGGCGGCGGCAGTGGGAGTACTATCGGAGGCGGAGTCTTGATCGGCGGTAATTGTATCGGAGGCGGTGTCTTAATCGGCGGTAATTGCATTGGAGGCGGCGGGATTTGTTGTGTCACCGGTACTCCGGGAACATTTGGCGCAGGTACGTCACAGCGGTTACCGGCCGGAGTGACCTGAAAATTTGTCCGGATTACACGACCATCTATAGCGGTGAGTGCAACCGTGCGCTGACCGGGAGATGTCCCGGGTACGGTTGTGACGCTGAGAGCAAAACAATTGTTCAGGTTGCAATCGCTTGTACCGGGTAAACGCGCAGCAGTTACCTGACCACCGTCAACGTTAAAGCTTTTTGCAAGGTTAACGTTTGTACCGCGAATTTGTAAAACATCGCTGTTTGAGATACAGCCGGTACTGCGAGCAGACTCAATTGATGTGCCCGGATGTTTGAGGAACGATGCATTGTTTATCTGGAATGGCGGCAGTGGAATAACGGGCGGTGGCGGTGGGGGCGGAGGTGTCGGAATAGTAATAGGCGGTGGTGGCGGTGGTGAAGGTTTCCATGCATATGATTCATTTACGCAGCTTGCTGCAATAAAGACGGAAAGTGCCAGAATCAGGGCCGTACTTTTTCTCATGATATTCTCTCCTTTAGTGTGCTGCAAATTTAGTAGAACAGCTGTACACAATTCAATTGTGTGCCATTCCAAATGTATATACCTTTTTTATTAATTTTATGCTATCAGTAATTTATAAAAATGGTAGCAAATAGGAATTTTATTTTATGGAGACATAAATGTTTTATTTTATTAGCTTTGATAACGTTGATATGGTTGGAATACGTCATGGTGTCACGACTTTCTCCTCTCGTGTCGTGCGAAAAATGTCACTTTATACACTAAAATACTGTATTTTTACGGTCTGTTTTTTGTTTGCAACATCAGGCTGTGCGCTTGCGGCCGGCCAGATGGATGTAACCAGACTGGACGCCCTGTACCTCGATCGTTTCATAAACTTTACGGTGGAGTGGCAGTCACTTAACCCGGTGCTGAAAGTTGTGATATCTGCCGGACGTGAAACAAAAGAGGTGGCGGTCGATGAATTTGACAACCATCGGAATCCCGGAGGTTATCAGGGTGCCGTCACGGTTCAGCTGCAGGCTGAACAGCATTATTCCCAGAACGGTATCCCCTATGTTGTTCAGCTGGAAGATGAGCTCAGGCAGAAAAGTGCAGCTTTCAGTGGCAAGGTTTCTGTTACGCCGGCAGCCGGTTCGGCGTTTGCAGGTAGCCAGCCGGTACGAAGTGACGACAACTGGGGTCGGGAAAATCTCAAGACCGGTATGGCGTTAGGGCCGCAGCCGTCAGGTGTTGCCCGGGCAGGAGACATGATCGACAAACTGCTGGTGGTCATGGATCGGATCGATATTGCACCGAGTATCGGCGCACTAAAGGTGAATGTGATGGGGCCCGAAAGTGTCACATTCTCGACCAAAGCAACTGATGACAAAGGGCTGCGTGAGGTGAAATTCAGGGTTTTTGACAGCCGGGGAATGCTGGTCGGTTTGCAGTCACTGAATGGTCTCGGTAAGGTGTGGGAGGGGACCAGCCAGTCATTTGATCTCGGTGGCGGCACCTTTCGGGTGATTGCCCAAGCGGTTGATTCTGCCGGCAATACCTCGAAAGAGCAGAGTGCTTCCTGTGTTCTCAAGGGTGCACCGAGAGAACTCGCTCAAATTCAGGAACTGCAGAACAGCATGCCAGCAGCAACGGATCAACAGCCATCGGCTGCTCTTCCGCCACAGGAAGATCCCTCTGTTTTTGATCAGCCGCTGATGCTGCAGGAATCGCCCCCTCCTTCGGATCAGTCGTCGCCGTATCAGCAGTCGGTTCCCCTGGATCCATCGCAGCCGTCACAGTATCAGGTGCCGCCTCAGCAGTATCAGCAGCCGCCACCGGTAACGTATCCGACACAATCGTCGCCGTATCAGCAGTCGATTCCCCCGGATCCATCGCAGCCGTCACAGTATCATGTGCCGCCTCAACAGTATCAACAGCCGCCACCGGTGACATATCCGACACAATCGTCACCGTATCAGCAGTCGGTTCCACCGGATCCATCGCAACCGTCGCAGTATCAGGTGCCAACGCAACAGTATCAACAGCCGGTCCAGTAGCTACTAATTCACGCTGAATCAATAAACGGAAATGGATGGAGTTCCTGATGAAAATCATAATGTTGCAAAAAACAGCGCTTGCTGCGGTGCTCATAATGAGTATTAGCGGTTGTGTCAGCACCGGCGGTAGTGCCATTGAAACGCACAACAAGGGACTTTCCGGGCTTACGGAAAACGATTATGTACCTGCAAAAAAGCCGATTGACCGGCATTTTATTGGCGCTGCCTGGTCAAAGCAATTCGGACCGGTTGAAGAGGCAGGGGCCGATGAAATCAGGGTTAAAAAAGACCGCTCTTTCAGTAACGTACAACAGGATTACGCCTATAACCTTGGCCTGGCGCTGGGAGCAACGCCGACCGCCCTGCCTTTAAAGGGTGAATTCGGTATTCAGGGGGGCAGTATTGAAAAAGCAAAGCTGGCCGGTCTTGAAATTATTTCACCGGTAACATTTGCCGATATTCCATTCGAGCTGGATGTCCCCTATGTCACAGAGGCCTTACGGCTGGCGAACTTCAAAATCAGTGATGAAAAAAACAATAAAGCCAGTATTAATGTGGGAGCCAGCCATGCGGTTGGTACGGCAACTTCAGTAGCGGAAGCCGGCTCTCAGGCCCGTCGTGGAACGGAGGGGGACGGCTTGGTTGTTGCCTATAAACTTCAAAAGATCAATCGCAGTACCTATGAGCGTAAGGACTCAGGCGCTCTGCCGTTCGGCCTGGAAAAACTCCTTGAAGTGCCATCGGACGGTCTGTTGATCAAGGCACGGTTACTCACGATTGAGCCCGGCTCAGGAAAATCACTGCCGCGCAGTATCCTCTGGGCTTGTCAAAAAGCTGATGCCCAGAGCCGCAACATGGTGGCAGCCTGGATTGTTGATATAAAGTCGACCGATCCGAAACGGAAGTCGCTGACTATCGGATTTCCGGCTCTGCCTCGGATTGATGATTGCCAGGGTTTCAGCAGGGTGATCTACTCACGCATAGATGCCCGTACAGACAGGGTTATCCGCCAGAAGGTGAACATGACTCTTGTTGATGCCGATGTTACCGATTTCCTGCAGCCCAAGGTTTTTGATGCCCGTGTAACCTTGATTGACGAATCGTTCGGTGTGACAAATGTAACATCTGGTGATCTGTGAAAGGAATCTTTGTGAAACTGATCCGGATGCTCAAAATGCTATTTATTGTTCTGATGCTGGTCTGCTGTGCTGCACCGTCGTCGGTCTTAGCCGGTCAGGGAAGTGTAGACTGGAGTAGTGGTTTTATCACCTCAACCGGTTATGGTACGGCTCCCCGGGGAATGGCGCCAAATAAGGCACTGCTGAATGCCAGACGTGCCGCCGAAATTGATGCCCAGCGCGCTCTTTTGGAAACCATTAAAGGGATTCATATTGACACGCAGACGACCATTGACGGTTCGCTGCAACGGGATGTTGCCAGCAGAACACGGATTGAGGGGGTTGTCAGGGGCGCTTTGATTGTAAAACAGGATGTAAATATGGTCGATGGCTCTCCCGTAGCGACGGTGGTTATGCGGCTCTGTCTTGATGGACGTTCGGCAGAGTGCAGCGGCAAGGGGGCGCTGGTTTCAGCCTTCGGTCTTGATCGCTTCGCGAGCCAGAATGATGGCCGTTCCACAGGCTCCATGCCAACATTTTCGTCGCCACGGGAACAGGCGTTCTTCGACAGAGCTCGTCCGGCGACCGCTACTATTCTGCTGCTGAGCGGTCAGCGCTTTGAACGGGTGCTATTGCCGGTGGTCGTCTCTGTTCAAAAAGGGGAAAGCGTTCTGGTGTACGGTGTCAGACGGGTTGCACCGGAAATAGTAAGGACCTACGGCATCGTGCGCTATGCCGATTCTCTGGAGCAGGCCAGAATTACGGAAACTGCTGGGGCAAATCCGGTCATAATTTCAGCCGAGGCGGTTACCGCAGACAACCGGATTATGATCGCTCCCCAGGATGCGGCCACGCTTGAGGAAACCCTCCGTTACGGCAATAATTATCTGGAAAAAGGGCGGGTAGTGATTGTGCGGTAGCTTATTATCTCTGCGTTGTTCCGATGGTATAAATACCTGCCGATTGATGGGAGCAAAGTATGTCTGGCTTTCTGAAAAATAGTGTCATCTATGTCTCGTTCGTACTCATGGCAACAGTGCCAACTGTTGCCAAAGCTTTGGATGTTCCCGTAACCAACGCTCCGGTCTGGGTCGAAGCCATTGGCGAGGCGGCTGGTAGTGAGTATGATCCTCCCAAAGAGGTCATGGAGCGGGCCCGCAACGAGGCCAAACGCAAGGCGGTCGAAGAGGCGGTCGGCACTTTTGTCCGATCCAGCTCTCTGGTGATCAACAATGAACTGGCCGAAGAATTTACCTACGCCCGCGTGCGGGGTTGGATTGACAAAGTACAGATTCTACAGGAGGAGCGCGACAGGAATGACCCCAATCTCTATCGGGTCAAACTGAAGGCCCTCGTGCAACCGGTCTACCCGCAGGAAGGGGAGGGGATCAACATCAAGCTGGATATCTCCAAACCAATTCTGCAGGATGGTGACGAAGTCAGGATCCTGTATCAGACGAATGTAGATTGCTATGTGCACATTTTTTCGATCGGCGCCGATAATTCGGTCACACTGCTCTTCCCCAACTCGCTTGAGCAGAATAACTTTGTTAAAGGTGATGTAGGCCGAGTGTTCCCGCCGGATACTTTTCCGGTAAAACTGCGAGCGCAGGCATTACCCGGCATGACGGAAACCCGTTCCAGTGAAAAAATTAAAATCATCGCCACCCGGCATAAGGAGATCTTGCTGGAACGGGGCTTTTCGGAAGGGATGTTCAAGGTTTTTGATGCCCGTTCCACTGGATTGGTAGGTGATCTGGCGCGTAAACTCAATCAGCTCGATCCGGTTGACTGGGGCGAGGCGGTGGCGGTTTATAGTATCGAGCCGAAGCTCCAGAAGGTGAAGTAAGAGGTTTACAGAAACATTGTTGTACGTGGGAGATTGCGATGATACTGAAACAGATACTGCTGGCTGTACTGCTGATCTCATTTCTGCCAAACTCGGGAGTATCCGCAGAGAGGCCGGGTAAAAAGAAATTGACCAATTCCCCCGCTTCCTCCGCAGCACTGCTGATTCCGCTTGCCTACGAACAATTGATCACGGAGAACAAAACCTTAAGCGGTCACACTTCAAAAATTCTGGCGCTGGCCTATTCACCGGACGGTAAACGTCTGATCAGTGGCGGTGACGACAAGTCGCTGATCGCCTGGGATCTTCAGAGCGGGGAGCAGGCCTGGTCGATCAAAAATCTGCCTGATCGGGTTACGAATCTCTCTTTTTGTGGTAGTGGGGATGTTTTGGCTTTGACGACCAAGGGGGAGAATATTCATCTGGTTAACGCAGCAACCGGCTCGTACATAACCGGTTTCCGTGCTAAAAAAGATGTCCAGTCGCTGGCGTGCAGCCGCAGAGGGCACGTCCTGGCCGCTGCGGTAGATAAGGGTGTTGTGGTCTGGAATCTGGACAGTCTGAACGTATCGACAACAGCCACATCCGAAAAACCCGGGGACAGCAGTGGCTATTTCAGCTGGTTGAAGCGCAAGGACGATTCAAAAAAGAACGAGGATCAGACTCGTGCTGACAGAGCGGTGATTAAAACGCTATCGGGTGGCGATCATGATGTTCTCAGCATTGCTTTTAGCGTGAATGGCGATCAACTGGCTCTGGCCGGTAAAGATCGACAGGTCGCTATTTGGGATGTGCGGCAGTGGATTCGTACGAAATCGCTGGAAGGTTTTCAGAAGGAAATTCGTATGCTGGCCTTCAGTCCGGATGGTTCACGCCTGGCGGCTGTTGAAGATAAACAGACCATCCTGATCTGGGACCTGTTCGGGAAATCTCAGCTGCGGCAGTTGCCCCGAGAGCAGGATGACATAGTCGGTCTGGCCTTTAGCGCCGATGGAGCGCTTCTTGTCTCAGCCGGTAAAAAACGGACCGCATTCTGGAGCAGTCGTTCAAATCGCGAGCTGTATGCTATCAGTGATGAAAAGAATGAACCGCTGGCTGTTCAATGCAGCCCGGACAATACCGGTCTTGCGATTGCCGGCGAAGACAAACAGGTGCACCTCTGGAATCTGCCGGGCATTATCTCCCTGGCTGCATCCGGCGGTGCTCACGGTGATGCACTCAAAACGGTTGATCAGGAGCGCGATGAGCGCATCAAGGCTCTCTATCCGCAAAAGAGCGAGTTCGAAAACAGTCGCGAATATGCCGAGCGTCTGAGGCTGGCCAAGAGTGAAGCGCAGGCGCTGCGCAGAGAATATGCGGTCAGGCGCTCGGCGCTGGCGACAGAGCTTGAACAGCAGGAAGAAAAAATGAAGCGGCAGTATTATCCGTTTCGTGCGACGGGAGATCTGGGGCGCTATGACGCTGACCGGCACGTTTTTCACGCGACTCTGGGAGGAGTACCGATTTCGATACCGGTCCCCCAGCGGATGGCACAGGAGTTGGCAGCTCGCCGGGAATCACTGCAGTTCAATGGCTTGCTGCGCTATCAC
Organism: Desulfuromonadales bacterium; assembly: GCA_013349325.1. GTDB lineage: Bacteria > Desulfobacterota > Desulfuromonadia > Geobacterales > Pseudopelobacteraceae > JACRCG01. The sequence goes on along the minus strand of DUZX01000008.1, from coordinate 88,320 downwards.
GACCCGCAGCGGGGAGAGCTGGTGAACGGGACGCTGGTGGACCGGGTCAGCGGTGGACGTTTTCCGTTCGGCAGGCAGGTAGCGGGCGTTGCGCTGCAGACCGAATCACCGCTGCTGCAGCCGGCTCTCCCCGTGGTCGCCAGCAAGCGCACAGCCGCGCCTAATCTGGAGATAGTCTCGGTGACGCTCGTTGAACCGTCAGGTAATAATGCACTTGATGCTGGTGAGCAGGGCAGCATTCGGGCGGTCGTGCGAAACTCCGGCAGTGGTAGCGCTGAAGGCGTTGCGCTTGCTCTGCGCGCTGAGGGAACAACTGCTCTGTCGACGACACTTTCGTTCGTTGAGCGAATGCCGGTCGGTGATATTGGTCCGAACCAGAGCCGAAGCGTTGATGTACCGATTTCTGCAGCAGAAGGGGTGCCGGGACGAGAAATACGGTTGCAGATAGCCGCTCTGGAAGCGGGTGGCTTCGATGCGCAACCGGTTCTGATGGACTTCAGTCTCAAAGCGCTGATCCCGCCGGATTTGCAGGTTGCGCGCATTGAGATAAGTGACGCAGAGGGAAAACGGGTTGTTGCCAAAGGCAAAGAAAGTAACGTAACCCTCACGGTTCAAAATATCGGTAAAGGTTTTGCTCGTGGCGTTGTGGTACGGCTCGACAGCAGTGACCCACAGGTGAAACTTTTTGGAGAGAGTGAGATCGCTTTGGGGCTGCTTAAGCCGGGTGAGAGCAAGCGGGCAAGCTTTACGATGGCCGTTACCCAGCGTTACAAGGGGCCAAAAATACTCCCGGTGGCATTCCAGATAACCGAGGAGCGATCTCAATTTAACATTAAGCCGCAGTTGCAGCTGGTGCTCAACAAGGAGGCGCCTGAGGTCCGACTAGTCACCGTAAAAGAGCGTGAGACAGCACCCGTCGCCGCAGCACAGGATGACATTGGCATGGTTCCGCTGCTGGCCGTTACCCGGCGCGCGTTTAATGATCGGGATCTGGCGCTGGTGATTGGAATAGAGCGCTACCAGAATGTGCCGAAGTCCGATTTTGCCTATAATGATGCCCGTTCGATTAAAGCCTATTTGCTCTCGCTCGGCTTTGCCGAGCGCAATATCGAGTTTCTGGCTGACGAACGCGCTACGCTTTCGGCCATCAGGAAATCGGTTGAAAGCTGGCTGCCGAACAGGGTCAAGTCGGGGTCACGCATTTTCTTCTACTACTCCGGTCATGGCGCCCCGGATCCGGCCACCGGCGAAGCCTCTATCGTTCCCTATGACGGTGATCCGTCATATCTGAATGATACCGGCTATCCGATCAAGCGGTTGTATGAAAAGCTCGGTGCAGCCAAAGCGGCCGAAGTGATTGTGGTAATGGATTCATGCTTTTCGGGAAGTGGCGGCCGAAGTGTTCTGGCCAAGGGGGCCCGACCGCTGGTGTTGATGGCGGACACCCTGGTCGTTCCGCCTGGAATGGCTATTCTCGCCTCGACTCAGGGATCCCAGATTTCAACCTCGTTCGAGGAAAAAGAACATGGTGTCTTCACGTACTATTTCCTCAAAGCCATCAAAGAGGGAAAAGGTGACATCGATGCGGTCTACCGTTACCTGAAACCGCTGGTGGAGGATACCGCAAAGGGACAGAATGTGTCGCAAAGTCCGGTACTGAGTACGGATAAACTAGAGGCGAAGGGGCGCTTTAAGCTGCTGCGGGATTGAGATATTTATTCTTTTTCAGGGAGGAGCGTATGAAAACAGGCTGTATTGTCGTTTTTTTACTGATATTGATTGCGACAGCGGTTCATTGCGAAGAATATACATGGTATCAAGGGGATGTGCGCTGTCCACCCCCCAAGGACGACGGTACATATTCTGCTCCGTACAAAGCACTTGATCACTCAGGCGAGTATCCGGTTTTTTCTGCTGCCGATAAACCGGGCTGGTCCTGCTCCTATCAAAGGGAGGATGGTGTCATCGTCCAGTATGGTGACAGTCGCACTCCGCAGCAGCAGTGGATGGCACTCTGGGGTGACAATAACGATAATTGATCTTTGATGTTGCGGGGTGTTTTTATGCAAAAAGGGTATGGAGTGTTTGTCTCCATACCCTTTTTGGATGAATTGACGTTATGGAATTTTTTTTGTTACACCAATTCCATATCAAGGCCCTCTCTTCGTTGGCTCGTCTTCGGCTGCTCAACGTACGGACATGCACGCCTCGCAGCCTCAATCCTCGCCGCCTTGATATCATCCTTGATCTGGAATTGGAATTATATCCTGCCGCGCATCGTTTCGGAGACTTTCTGAGCTCCGCTTTCACTCGTCTCTTTTGATTTCGGGTCCCCGTCAGTCGCCATCTGCAGTGCCTGTTTTGATATGGTTACCACGTCTGCGCCAGGAGCCTTCTGAGGTGATTTTATCTGCTGCTGTTGGGCCGGAGCAGGTGTCGCGTATGCCGCCGTCAGGGTACTGGATGAAATCGGTGATAGTGTCATTGATGCACCTCCGGGTGATTCTGGTAGCTCCTAAAAAAGCTTATCGGCAACTGGCAGACGATATCAAGGATAAATTTTATGTCAGCGCGCCGAGGGAAACACCGGAACATTTCGATTCGAACATGCGTCTGACGGTTGTGACCATATCGGCTATTGCCGATTCCGTTGATTTCCCTTTGGGATGTATGCTGCATAGTGCTGTTGTGCACGAATGATCCATGTCTGGGCTCCAGCGGAGTAGACCACTTGGTAGTTTTCCGTAGGTCATGTACGCTGAAAGCAGATTCAGGCCCGAGCCCGGCCGCTCGCCGATCAGGTGGATCAGGATTTCAGGCTCAAGCAACTGCGCTACGTGATATCCGGCCCGTACGCGACCGTTCCGTATGACAATGTCCATTTCTGATACATGATAGCCCGCTTCTTGTAATGACCATTTCAGGCCGGGCAGGATGCTACGCAGATTCTCATTGACGGCATCGGCGTTAAGACCGTCAGAAACAACGATCAAAATCTGCGGGGCAACTTTAAAACATGCCGAGAGTTCGAAGAGGGCGGCGTAATCTGTCAAGCAGATTCGTTCCCCCGAAGCCGGATGTACAAGATACTCCTCCCGGTCGCTTGATTGGGAGGCTATGTCGATATGCCGAGGAGAGCAGTCCCGAATAACAGCCGCGTCAAGCGTGGCGTACAGGGCACTCCTGGCATGCCGGTAGATGGCCGCAAGCCGTGTGGAGACAGAGGGCGGGTCGCTGAAATCAGGCCCGAAGCCATACCCGAGATCACACCCTTTTTCCTGCAGTGCTGTAATTTTTCTGAAACATTCTTCCATGATGGCCTCAATAGCCCGGGAATCTCCCCCTGCTTTCATATATCGCGCGTACAGCATGGCCGTACATTCGGGGGCGCCTGTGGCGAGGCCATCAGCATCAATCACGCCGAGTGTTGATAGCCGTTCCTGCATGACGCTGGAAAACTGTTTGCCGGTTTTTATTCTGAGTCGCGGGTGTTCCCGATAGGATGTGGTCAGATAGCCGAGCATCGGGTCGGCTTTTCCGGCAACTGACATCAGATAGGCAGGAGCGGCTGTTGTGGCCAGCTCCTCAGTCAGGTTCTGAAGCTCCGACGGGGATATGCCCATGTGGAACGTTGAGCAGACATCCAGACCCATGGTGATGCCGTGCAGCTTGGCCATGACGGTGTCTTCAAGGCATGCCCGTACAAGTTGGTGCCCGCTTCGAAACACTTCCGGGCCGATGAATCCGGCCACATCGTTGACGATCATCCATTTTCCGCTGCACTGCTGTTGTACAGAGCGCGCCAGACCATAACAGCGTGACTCAAGTGTCACCATGTCGACGCCTTCAGCCGTGCCGTTGGTTATTTCGGAACCCTGACCGGTTTCAAAATACAGGCCGCTGAAACCGTGCGATAATTCCAGCAGTCCGTCAACATCAAGACCCAGCATGCCTACGAGCGTTGTTGAGGTCCCTGCCAGACTCTGGAATCCGACGTCTACTTTGGTCAGTGAACGGGCGGCAGACTGTTTTGCCATATCGGAGAGGACGCAAAAGCGGGTTGGGAGTTGCAGTCGTTCGACAATTCGCTGCAAAAGTTTTTCAGTTCTGATAATTGTTTCAATATCGTCGCTGGCGGGATTGAGCCCGATGATGACATCGCCGCAGCCAAAGGCAAGGCCCTCAAGGACAGACAGGAGAATCTCTTCTTCAGAATCACCGGGGCTGTTCGGCTGGATACGGCTGCCAAAATGATTGGCCGAGCCGACAACAACCGGACCTTTTTGGGTTGCATCAGGCAGGCTATTGAAGATTGAACGGGAAACGGAAGAAAGCTCTTCGTTGTTCATTGTTTTTACGAGTGCCGCAATAACTTCGCTCGACAATCCGGCAGAGAATTTTTTAACCCATGAAGCGCCGGATTCGCCTATAACGATGCTCTTCATTTCGCCGATTGTCAGGTGGGAAATTTCACTCAGCAGCTGCCGGTTGAGTGAGCGGAAAAGCGCTTCTGTGATGGCGTCTTCAACAAAAACGAGCTTTGAAATCTCGCTGATTCGCAGGGCAGAAATTTCTTTTCTCGCATCCGACCTGATTTGTTCATCAATTGTTCCGCCAACCTGAAGGTCGCCCTCCTTGAATTCGTTTGCCTGTGCGAATGTGAGTTTGATTTTATTGATATGCATTTTGATCTCTTGTCACACCTGAAAATTGTCCGTAAACAGCCCGCCCCGAATCAATGAGGCAGGCCGTTGGAGTATCAACTGGCAGCGCTGATCTCACCCTGCTACCATTTTTCAGAGCCATGACACACGGGAGAACAGCTTTTGGTCACAGGATTCCAGCTATTGATGCTTGTGCCTGCACCACCAACCTGTGCAGCTGTACTTTTTGTTCTGTTTGACCAGCCATGAAGCGGACTTCCTGATGTAAAAGGGTGACAGACCGTGCAGGCGCGACCGACATGTTCACTTCTGTTGTGCTGCCCCGGTCGGTTGGGGAATGTTGCGCCACCTGCAACCGGTCGGCCTGCAAGCGTTGCACTGTTATTGTTAGCTGCAGAGCCGTGGCAGTCTGAACATTGCGGGTCGGTGCCGGGGTTGGCGTTCAGGTGGCAAGCACGACAGTCAGGAGGTGTGCCGGAGGTGACAGGATAGCCGCTGGTGCTGCTTCCAAAGGCGTGACATCCCAGACATCCGGTACCGTTTGATGATCCTTTGTGTGAGGAACCGGGATTTGGAAAAACGTGTGACGCAGCACCGGAAGCCTCAATGGTGCCGTTAATATGTTTACTCGGATCGCTGAAGCCGTTATTGGTCGCGTTGACGTGGGCATGACATCCCGAACAGGAACTGCTGGTTGAATGTGTCGCTGCCCCATTGCGAACCGAAGTCGGTGGATACCCATGACAGGTTGCGCATCCTGCTACCAGATAATTAGTCTGATTCCAGACTGGTGATTTGTTTGAGCCGCCTCCGGTCAGGGTTGTGCCATGGCAGTAGGTATTGGCGCAGACGCCGGTTGAGGCAGCATAGGTCGGTATTAAAGAGCCGGTTTTTGCCACTGTTCCAAAAGCGATATCATTAGTACCGTTGCGGTGGGCCCCGGAAATAGCAGGTGTGCCAGGAACGGCGTGACACTCCGAACAGGCGATATTGGATGAATACGCAGGTGCCTGAGTCGATGCGTTCAGGTGTTTAACATGCGCGCCCACTTTGGTGTCGCTTGCAGCAGTAGCGCCGACCATCGATTTGAAGGGAACCGAGGTGGCAGTACTGTGGCAGGCGTCGCAATTTGTAGTCTTTCTCACGTCACCGTGGCAGGTGGATGTATTGAAACAGCCGGGTGTGACGGTGCTGACGAACGAACCGGCTGGTGAGCTGGCAAAGCGGGTCAGATAGGGCTCAGCCAGGTTTTTAGTGCCCGTGGTATGGCAGGAGACACAGACGCTTATATTTCCTTCGCCTGCCGCCACGTGACTGAGTACTCCGGCTTTCAAAGTCCAGTCGGCACGTTTCGGGTGGGGTGCCGGGACACCGTGGCAGGGGAAACAGGACTGTTTGACGTTCCCCCCACTGAAGTCCGTTCCGTGACATTGCTGACAGGTCGCCAGGCCGTAATTTCCGGCAGCACCGGGTTCAGCTATCGCCCTGGCACCATGATTGGCAGGCGAACTCCATGGTTGCGGATCACTGCTATGTCCCATGGCGCCATGGCACAAGGTGTTATTAAAACAGCCTGTTGTGCCGAGCATAGCAGTAGCAGGCAGTGTAGCTGCTCCGGCGATACTCAGATTGGCGCGATTTGTGTGACAGGCGGCACAAGCCGGTGCGTTGCTCGTATCGGTGTTTTTATGTGTCGAGGCACTGCCAAACCAGGGTTTGGGTGGGTGTGGAGCGGCGACACCATGGCATCCGGTACAGGATTTTGTGCCGAGCACCTTTGAATAATCCGCGCCATGACAGTTCTTACAGAAGGCGATCCCATTGGCCCCGGTTGCCGCAGCCTTGGCATGCGCTCCGTGCGCAGAGGGATTGTTCCAGCCAGTCGGGTGCCCGGAAGGTCCCTGAGCGTGACATGTTATGCCATTTCTGTCTGCACTGAAACAGCTGACATTACTGACGCCCCCCTTTAAATCGGTACCGTGACATTCCAAACATTTCTCCGGACTGGTCAGATAGGTTACCGGATGGTTTCCACCGTCGAGAGGGACAAGCCAGTTGGCCGGGTGTTTACCGGTCGAGTCAAGTACTATAGAAGTGTTGCTGCCGTTCGAGCATCCAAAGAGAGCCATAAGTATAAATATAATGAGAACACTTTTGCACATGATCACGTTTTTCTCCTCCTTAGTGGTGGCACTGTATACAGCGTTCGTTGTTGGCGCGGCCATGACAGCGATAGCAACTGGCGGGATCGAGTTTACCTTCTATCTTGTGCATGGTCATGAAGTTGCCGCGATGCTGCATCTCACGGTCGGGACGATTGCCGAACTTTGTGGATGGTTTAATCTGGACTTTGTTGGTATGACAGTCATTGCAGAAGGAGCTTTTGTGGCAGGTACTGCAGAGTCGGTCATCAGAGGCAGCATAAAAGCGGTGACTTTTGACAAAAACGGGTGAGTGGTTGAAGGCTTTGTAGGGCTTCAGGGTACCCTTCTGCTGGTCTTCGTGACACTCGGCACAATTAACCTGCTGGCCGATAGCCAAAGCTTCCGGATGGGATGCGGGCAGACTCGGCAGGGTACCCATCTGCGCGCAAGCCGCAAGAAAGAGTAACAATCCGATACGTGTCAGAACCGAGATGGTCAGTTTGAATCGGGTCATTTTTTCACTCCATTCTGTGCAAAAGTCGTGTTGTAGGTCAGGCGCAGCAGTCCTTTGGACTCATCAGAAAATTCGGGGTTTTTACCATAGCTGATGTCGCCGGACAGGGCCAGGGCAGGTGTGAAGTGATAGCCGAGTGAAACAGTTCCTTCCCAGGCGCTCTTTCTCCCCTTAAAGAAGAAACCCAGAGCATCAAGAGCTGCGAAATATCCTTTGGTGTCGTGCATCAGATAACCGCGCAGTTCGTGATAAGAAGCGGTCGTGTATGGTGCCGAGGCGAATTCCTGACCGGCATGCAGGTAGTGATAGCCAACTCCATAGCGGATAGAGTCGCTCTGGTAGGCGGGACGTGTCAGCGTAAAGCGCGTTTCAGCGCCGTAGCGGTCTGCGCCCCCGAGTTGTCGGGAGTAGTGCTTGTAATCTGCAACCAGCTCCAGCTCCTTGGTGAGCTGATACGAAACGCTGCTGCCGATGGAGCGGGATCTTTCGGAGGGGTTATAGGTAAGCATGTGTTTGCTGGTAAACAGTGCGGATGAATTGAAATAGTTCTGACTATGGTATTCATTAAATTCAGCGCTGACGATCAGCTGCTGAAGCGGCGTAACAGTAAGCAGGTAGCTGTGTTCGGCAACCGACTTTGTTTCCGGGTTGTAGCTGCTCTGTCCCGAAAGTGAAACCATTTTGTGGGGGGCAAGCCAGAGGTCGATACCTGTCAGGCGGTGGCTGCCATGTGTATAGCTGTTTAATGTGGGGGCTTTGGCTTCGTAGAGACCGGAAATTCCCAACTCCAGCATGCTGCCATAACGGTAGCTGGCACGACCACCAAAGAGTGAAGCACCTTTGCCGTCGCTGTTTTCGCCGGAGAGATTTTTACCATGCACGACCGCCCCACCGAAGGCCGACACTCCGAAACCGGCGGGAAGATCGGTGCGGACAGAGAGGCCATCAAGCTGCTCATTGACAATCCCTTCGTGAATAAAAGTCCGCCCGGCTCGGATGTTTGCGTTAGCCTGTTTGAAACGGTACTGCAGGTAGCCGTAGGTAAGGCTGCCATCTTCGTTTTTACCATTATAGCTTTTGTCAGCCAGATCAGCCCGCCCCCAGCCGTAGGTGTGCAAAGAGAGATTGCCATCTGCGAGTCTGTCAACATCAAGACCCAAAAATTGCGTGGCCGGCAGCAAGGACTCTTTTTTTCCTCCGGAAACATCTCGCTGGCCGATGCCGAACAGGGTGCTGGCATCAACACTTATTTCGGCAGCCAGAGCAGGTAACGGTACGGAAAGGAGTACTGCCGAACATAACAGCTTGCAACAGGTCTTTTTCATTGGACAACTCCTGATTGGTGGTGAAAAACGGGAAATTTAGAAAACACAATAAGACCCTCTGAAAACAAATGCAATATAATGATTTAATACTGTCAGGTACGACGCGAAGTGTGGTATTTTTCCGAAAACTTCAGCGACAGTATCCCGATCTGCTCTGAAGCGCTATTTTATGATTGAGGATTTTCCCATGACCATAGTTGTACCTGCTCCTGTCTATCGCAGCGATTACACGCCCCCGGATTACATTGTTGACAGCATCGACCTTCGTATTGAGCCTGGTGTAGAGACGACCCGCGTTGTTTCTCGTATGGTTCTGAGAGCGAACCATGATGCCGCGCAGGGGCAACGCCCGCTGCTGCTGGACGGGCATCGCTTCAGGCTGATTTCAGTGTCGATGGATGGTCTGGTGTTGCCGCCGGACGCCTACAGCGTTACGACGGAACAGCTGGTTGTCCCCATGGTTCCATTTCTGTTTACGCTGGAGGTGATAACCGAGCTGCGCCCTCAGGACAATACCTTTCTGGAAGGGCTCTACTGCTCGAATGGCATGTTCTGTACCCAGTGCGAAGCGCAGGGATTCCGCTCGATCAGCTATTACCCGGACCGTCCGGATGTTTTAGCGGTCTTTACGGTCACTATCGTGGCAGATAAAGAAAAATATCCGGTGCTGCTTGCAAATGGAAATCTGATGCAAGCGGGGGATTTACCGGATGGTCGCCATTTTGCCGCGTGGCACGATCCCTTTCCCAAGCCGAGCTATCTATTTGCAATGGTGGCGGGAAACCTGGCCTGTATTTCAGACAGTTTTCGCACCTGCTCGGGACGGAACGTGGCACTGCATATTTATGTTCACGAGCATAACCGCACCAAATGCGAACATGCCATGCGCTCACTCAAAAAGGCGATGCGCTGGGATGAAGAGACCTATGGCAGGGAGTATGACCTCGATTGCTTCATGATCGTGGCGGTCGATGATTTTAATATGGGGGCCATGGAGAACAAGGGGCTGAATATCTTTAACTCGCGTTATGTCCTGGCCAGCCCGGAAACCGCCACGGACGATGATTACCATGCTATTGAGGGGGTCATCGGGCACGAGTATTTTCACAACTGGAGCGGCAATCGTGTGACCTGTCGCGATTGGTTCCAGCTGTCGCTGAAAGAAGGTTTTACCGTCTTTCGTGACCAGGAATTCTCGTCCGATATGGGCTCGCGCGGCGTGCAGCGCATTGTGGATGTTCGTACCCTGCGGACAGTTCAGTTTGCAGAGGACGGCGGTCCGATGGCTCACCCGGTTCGGCCCGATTCCTATATCGAGATCAACAATTTCTACACCGTAACGGTCTATGAAAAAGGGGCCGAAGTCGTGCGCATGCTGCATACCCTGCTCGGTCCTGAGCTATTCCGTCGCGGTACGGACCTCTACTTTGAACGACATGACGGCCGGGCGGTGGCGGTTGACGATTTTGTAAAGGCCATGGCCGATGCCGGCGGGTTTGATCTGGAACAATTTTCTCTCTGGTACAGTCAGGCCGGTACGCCGCAGCTACAGGTCAGCAGCCTCTACGATCCCGACGCCGCAACCTACACTCTGACAGTGCGGCAGTCCTGTCCGCCGACACCGGGACAGCCTGAAAAGAAACCGCTGCATCTGCCGTTGGCGCTGGGGCTTTTGGGGCACGATGGTCGTCAGCTTCCGCTGGTGCTGGGCGGAGAATGCGGAACCGGAGCGACGACCCGCGTCCTGCACCTGACAGAGGCCGAACAGAGTTTTTGCTTTTGCGGCCTTACAGAACAACCGGTCCCGGCACTGCTGCGCGGTTTTTCGGCGCCGGTCCGGCTGGAGTATCCATACCGGGCAGGAGAACTTGCGCTGCTGATGGCGCATGAGCCAGATCCGTTCTGTCGCTGGGAGGCCAGTCAGCGCATGGCTTCACAGACGGTGTTAGGTTTAATGGCAGACAGGCAGCAGGGAAATAAGCTTGTGCTGGACGCCTGTTTTGCCGACGCTTTCCGGAAAAGTTTGACGAGCGGGCTGGATGATCCCGCTTTCCTGGCGGAGATGCTGACACCCCCGTCAGAAAAATATCTGGCAGAACAGGTCGCGGTGATTGATCCCGTGGCTATTCATGAAGCCCGTCAGTTTGTACTCAGATCGTTGGGAACGCTTTTTAAAGACGAACTGCTGGACGTGCGCGAACGTTGTCGGAGCGGGAAGCCGTACTCTCCCGATGATGGCCGTTCCGGCCAGAGACGCCTGGCCAACCTCACGCTGGCCTATCTGATGCAGTCTGAAGAACTTGATATCATTGAAATCTGCTTTGACCAGTACCTGTCAGCAGATAACATGACCGATGCCTGTGCTGCGCTGGCGCTGCTGGTCTCCTGCGATTGCCCGCAACGTCGCGCGGCGCTGGATCATTTCTATGAACGCTGGCAGGATGATCGGCTGGTTATCGATAAATGGTTCACGCTGCAGGCCACCTCGACGCTTCCGTCTGTCTTGGTAGAGGTCACGGCACTTCTGGGACATCACGATTTTGAACTCGCCAACCCGAACCGCTTCCGCTCTTTAGTGGGGGCATTCAGTCAGGGTAATCAAGTCCGTTTTCATGCGCCGGATGGTTCCGGCTACCGGTTTCTCACCGATCAGCTGCTGCGCCTGATTCCGATCAACCCGCAGGTGTCGGCCCGCCTTTTGGCCCCGCTGACCACTTGGCGCCGTTTTGAAAGTGGTCGAAGTACGCTGATGCAGCACGAGCTTTTGAAGATACAGGGAAGCGCCGATCTACCCCGGGATGTCTATGAAGTTGTCCAGAAGAGTCTGGCGTAATTCTACTCAGTGGAGGTCTGCAGATGGAAGAAGCGGTAACGTTCTGGCTTGATAACAAAATATCATCGGGAATCAAGCTGGCTGAGATCGGCAGTCAGTCCCTGGTGCTCTACCGGGAAAAATATTATCTGGTCGAACGTGGCGCTGCCCGGATGCGAGGCGTCAGGCCGCTGCATTTTTCAAAAACCACGCTGCCGACTATCTGGAAGAAGGCCATGCTGGGCATCCTGCCGCCAGCCAGCGTTGCCATCATTCACCCCGAAGATGAAAACCTGCCCGTCACAATACCGACAAAAAAGGAGCGCACAAAAATGCTCAAGGAAAACATATCAGAAACGGCACGTTCTGAAGAAATGCCATCAGCAGCACCGCTGCGGCCTACAGCGCCAAAAAAAGCAGCCTTATCTCGTCCCGCTGCGGACGCAAAGCCGGCCAGAATCCTCCAGGAAACGGTAGCGGCCGCCTGTCCCTACTGCAGCACCAGGCATGAGCTTCCGTTTGAAAAGGGTAAAAACGGCAAACCGTTTTTTGTGGCATGTAGCAAATGCAGCAGTGAGTTTGCCGTTCGTTATGTTCCGGTAACACTCTATCAGGCGCAGGTGGCAGCCTTTAGATAGACAGATCAGCATTCGAGGAGAACAACGACATGAACAATAACGACATACTGCGGCGGGTACGTTACGCTCTGGATATCAGTAATCCCAAAATGGTTGAAATTTTCAAGCTGGCCGGTTGCAGCATGACAGAGCCGACACTGCTCAAACTCCTTAAAAGGGAGGAGGAAGACGAGTTTATTGAATGCAGTAATCCGCTGATGACGTTTTTTCTGGACGGTTTGATCATTCATCTGCGTGGCCCCCGTGAATCCGGGGATGTTCTGACAACTGCTGCCGTTGCTTCACTGAACAATAACGTTATCCTGAAAAAGCTGCGTATCGCCCTGAACCTGAAAGAGGAGGATATGATTGCCATTATGGGGCTGGCCGGGATCTCGATTTCAAAATCAGAACTGACGGCGCTCTTTCGGAACAACGGGCATAAGCATTTCAAGGAGTGTGGTGACCAGTTTCTCAGAAATTTCCTGAAAGGGACGACAATCCGCAACCGCCCCGGAGTTGTAGCACATTAAAATCACACAGTTTTGGAGGAACATACATGTCGCTTATTCTTACATCTTACAATGATTGCATCGGCACGATTACCTTCAACCACGACGAAACCCGTAACAGTCTTTCTAATGAGCTGTTAAACGAGATGATCAAAGCGCTGCACATCTTTGAACAGCACAAGGCGAGGGCCGTCATCATCCGTGCCAAGCCGGGCGTCAAAGTCTGGTCATCAGGATTTGATATCAAGCTGCTTCCGACGCCGGGTCGTGACCCCCTTTCCTATAACGACCCTTTGGAGGAGGCGCTTCGTATGATTCAACTTTTTCCGGCACCGGTCCTGGCCATGGTTGAGGGGAGTGTCTGGGGCGGGGCCTGCGATCTGGCATTTATTTGCGATATCGTCATCGGTTGCCCGAGTTGCGCGTTTGCGATTACCCCCGCCAAAATCGGCGTGCCGTACACGTCCACCGGAATCCTGCACTTTATCAATGTCGTCGGCCCACGCATCGCCCGTGAAATGTTCTTTACCGCCCACCCGATACCTGCCGAACGCGCCTTGCAGGTCGGGATTCTCAATCACCTGGTTTCTGCCGAAGAGCTGGAGGGATTTACGAACGCCATGGCACTACAGATTGCTGAAAATTCACCGCTGGCGATTGCGGTCATAAAAGAGCAGCTGCGCCTGCTCGGTAATTCTCATCCTCTCAGTCCAGAAACGTTCGAGCGGATACAGGGATTGCGACGTCGGGCGTATGACAGCGACGATTACCTGGAGGGGAAAAACGCATTCTGTGAGAAGCGGCGTCCCGTTTTTAAAGGACACTGATTTCAGCCTAATCATTGATATGAAACAGAAATCATGAGCGATCATGAATCTTGACAAATCCTATCGTTTTAACTTGACGGTTCATGTTTTAATTGTTATCAGAACTTCTCAATATTATACGAACATTCGAGAGTGTTATGTCGCAGATACCGCTGGCTATCAGTGATGAAATAGAGTCCATAAACTTTCCTTCTATTCCGCACGTTTTGTTGCAGTTTTTGAAGGTGGTCGAAGACGATAACTCCCGGATTGCCGATCTGGCGAAACTGGTCGGGCAGGACCCCGCTTTGAGCGCACGGTTCCTGACGGTAGCCAACTCTCCGGCGTTGCGCCGTGACCGGGAAATACTCAGCCTCGAACGATGCATGATCACTCTGGGTACCTGTCTGACGCGCACTCTGGCTGCGTGTTTAGCCGTTCAGACCGTGTTTTCACGCTCTGCCGGAGAAATACAGTACGAATTGAAGGGCTTTTGGGGGCATTCCCTGAGAGTGGCTGAATTGTCCCGCGCACTGGCGGCCAAAAAAAACTATTGTGATGTCGAAGAAGCCTATCTGACAGGACTCTTGCATGATGTCGGTCTGTTACTGCTCCTCGGGAACAGGGGGGTGCGCTATGGAGATCTTCTCAAGCTGAGTATCGATGAGTCGGTCTTAAGTGACATAGAAAAACCGATGATCGGCACGGACCATGCGGCAGTCGGGTCATGGTTGGTAGATCATTGGAAGCTGTCATCGTTCATGTCAGATGCGATCCTGTTTCATCATAAACCCTCAACCGAGATTGTTACTGCCGACACGTTGAGCCAGATTGTCTGGTCCGCACATATCATGAGCGGCTATACGAGCCGCATCGATCGTACCCGCATGCTGCATACGCCCGATCTCGTTGCCGTTGCATCGATACTCGGAATCGAAATGGCTGATATTGCTGCCATCCTTGAACAGACATCGAGTCAGGTCGCCCAACTTGCCGACGCGCTTGGTGTTGTAGAATCAGAAAATTCCAGAATCCTGCCCTCACCACTCCTTGCCTCCGAACACGAGCGTTTGCGCCTCGCTGATCCCGATCCTGTGCATGCTCACATGGATGAAATGGTCAGAGACATGGCTTTAATGCAATCGCTACAGCATAATCTGGCGGTTTTGCACAGTGAAGAAGATATCTTTATCGCCATCCGGGAATCTGCCAAAATTCTTTTCAGTCTCAGCCACATCGCGTTCCTGATTGTCAATTCTGATGAAAATACCCTTTCCGGCGCTCATTTTTCCGGACAATCAGGCATGCTGAAACGGCTTGAAATCCAGCTGGATACCAGCAACAGTCTGGTCGCTGCTGTGGCGTCGGATACAGAACCCTGTTCCACGTTTGACAAAGTCCGTCCGGCCGAAATATCACTGGTTGATATTCAAATCACTCGAATCCTCTGTAGTGACGGCCTGCTGTATGTCCCGATGCGGATTGATGACCGCGGTATCGGCGTCATGGTCTATGGAATCTCCGAATCACAGCATGCTCTCTCCCGGAAACAACTCCCCTGGATGACTCGTTTTGCTCATCTGGCAGCGACCAGTATCGACGCCTGGCGAGGGCTGCGCAATACCGAAAAGCAGATTGCGGCGGAGGTCGCCGACAGGTACGAACTTCAGGCCCGCCGTGTTATTCATGAGGCGGGAAACCCGCTCAGCATAATCAAAAATTATCTCAAAATCGTATCGTTGAAGATACCCGGTGAAAACGAGATTCATCACGAGCTCGATATACTCAGAGAAGAGATAGATCGGGTCTCGCACATTTTACTGCATCTTGACTCGGCAAATGCACTATCGCCGAAGCCCGGTACGGTTGACATAAACGGCGTGATTGAAGGCATGCTGTCACTTTACAGCGACTCGCTCTTTTCGGTGAACCGCATAAAAGTCGAAAAAACACTCGACCCGGCACTTGTTCCCATCAACTGTGATCAGGACGGAGTCAAGCAGATTCTGCTGAATATCTGGAAGAACGCCGCCGAGGCGATGCCGGACGGTGGACGTATTGCCATCTGCACGAAAGACAACGTTCCCAAAAACGGCCACCTGTTTGTCGAAATCCTGCTGAGCGATAGCGGGCCTGGTTTGCCGACCGATGTCAGGCAACGCCTTTTTCAGCAGTTGGAGCCTGACAGGCGTCCCGGACATTCAGGATTAGGGCTTTCAATTGTAGCGATGCTGGTTGCACATCTCGGTGGACATATTTCATGCCAGAGCGAAGTCGGCAACGGAACCACATTCAGTATCCTGCTGCCTCACGACAGTGGACAGAAAAAATGATCAACAAGACCAGGGCATATTTGGAGGCAGCTGACGAATGGCAGCAGACTCCCCAGCGCATTCTGATTGTTGACGATGAACCACGAATCCGTTCCAGTCTGCGTCTGCTGCTTGAGGCCGACGGACGACAGATACTGGAGTCCGCCACCGGTGGTGGAGCCTTAACGATCCTGAAGTCGCAGGATGTTGAACTGATACTGCTTGATGTCAACCTTCCTGATATTTCCGGGCTGGAGGTGATGGAGTGGATAGCGAGTAATCATATTCTGACCAGCGTGATCATGGTCAGTGCCGATTCCCATATCGATACTGCCATTCGCGCCACCCGCAGCGGTGCCGTGGATTTTGTCCGCAAACCGCAAGAGCTCGACAAAATAGAGCATAAGGTTGCAAATATCCTACAGCGGCGCAGTCTTGAGCGACGGCACGTCCTGATGACTGCCCGGCTTGAGCAGTCGGAACGTCTGCATCGTTTCCTGGTTGAAAGCTCACCTGATCTCATTTATACGCTCGATCATGAAGGTCGCTTCATTTTTGTCAACAGTCGCGTGGAGTCACTGCTTGGCTATTCGCGCGACGAGCTGATCGGAAATTATTACACCCTCATCGTTCATGAAGAGGACCTTGAACACGCCATCTACGCCTTCACCGAGCGCCGCAGTGATGACCGGGCTACCTCCAATATTGAAATTCGACTTAAATGCAAAGACAACCACTATCGCCATTTTGAAAGCCGCTACATAGTCGCCATGCTCAGCGCAATGGGCATTTACGATACGCCCGATAACGGTGAGGAAGAGCAGACGCGGCGTTTTATGGGTACCTACGGCGTTGCCCGCGACGTTACCGAACGAAAGCTGGCTGAAGAGACCATCAGCTTTCAGGCGCTGCACGACCATCTCACTCATCTGCCCAACCGGAGACTGTTCAAGGATCGACTGGAACTGGCGATGGCGCAAACTGTTCGCAAGGGTGGCGGGATCGGCGTCATGTTCATCGATCTCGATCGTTTCAAGCTGGTTAATGATACCTATGGCCACGCCGAAGGTGATGAATTGCTGAAAAGTGTCGCCCAACGGCTGTTACGCTGCGTGCGTACCAGTGATACACTGGCACGTCAGGGGGGCGATGAGTTCACGATACTGCTTCCGGATCTCGTGCACGCCGAAGACGCAACCCTGATCGCCAAAAAGATTCTGGAACTGTTTGCGACCCCGTTTATCGTTGCCGGTCAGGAGTTTCGCGCGACAGCCAGCATCGGGATATCGGTTTTTCCGCGAGACGGCGAGACAGCGGAACTGCTTCTCAAAAACGCCGATATCGCCATGTATAAGGTCAAATCCAGCGGCAAAAACGGCTATACATTTTTTACCCGCGAGATGAATTCCAGCTATCAGGAGCGCATCAGCCTCGAAAACGAGTTGCACCAGGCCATTCAGAATTGCGAGTTTGAGCTGCACTATCAGCCTCAGGTCAATCTGATCAGTAACCGGATTGTCGGTGTGGAAGCCTTGATTCGTTGGCGCCATCCACTCCATGGTCTGTTGAATCCGAGCAGCTTTATCGATATGGCCGAAGAGCTTGGCCTTATCAACTCAATAACCGACTGGGTGCTTGGGGAGGCCTGCCGGCAGCTTGTCCGCTGGCGCGCCACGGGTTTGAATGAACTTCGTGTTGCAGTCAATGTCTCCCCGCAGGAGTTTAACAATGACGATGTTGTTGAACGCATTGTTTCGCAGCTGAACAGATACAACCTCCCCGAAGAGGTTCTGGATATTGAGATAACGGAAAATTTGCTCATGCATGACGATTCCGGCGTTATCGACAAACTTCGGCGTTTGCGAGAACGAGGAATCCGGATTTCGATTGACGATTTCGGTACCCGCTATTCGTCGCTCAATTACCTGCGCCGCTTTCCGGTCAATACCATAAAAATTGACAAATCTTTCATCCGCGACCTGGATGAACATCACAGCTCTACGCCGATTATTAACGCGATCATCGGCATTGCGCGCGGTTTTGGCCTGCACCTTCTGGCAGAAGGAGTTGAAACGAACTATCAGCTTCGGAAGCTGCAGGAACTGGGCTGTGACGAGATGCAGGGATTCTTCTTCAGCAAGCCGCTTCCGGCTGATGAGGTCGAGCGACTGCTGCGTGATTCAGAAAAACGTCCCGTTTCAAATCACTATACACAGCAAACCCTCAGCTACTACGCTGACGTAACAGCTTAAGACCGGCCTTCTCTCTTCTGAAGAATGCACCATTTGCAGCATACCGGCTCTTTGCCTGAGGCATTCCGATTGACACATCCGCTGATCTATATTATCTTCGTTCCCCCCCATGCCCCGTAGTTGAAGGGTTTGGCGGCTTCAAACCGAATGGCTACTACGTAAGGAACATTGTTATGCGCAGTGATATGATAAAAGAGGGGTTGGAGCGGACACCGCATCGCGCCCTCCTGAAAGGGACCGGAGTCCCGCAGAGTCAGATGGATAAGCCGTTTATCGGCATTGCTACCAGCTTTACGGACCTGATCCCTGGACATTCTGGCATGCGTGATCTGGAACGCTTTATTGAAAAGGGTGTTCATTCCGGTGGTGGTCAAGCCTTTTTCTTTGGTATTCCCGGCGTCTGTGACGGAATCGCCATGGGACACAAAGGGATGCATTATTCCCTGCCGACCCGTGAGCTGATCGCCGATATGGTTGAATCCGTCGCCGAAGCGCATCGTCTGGACGGGCTGGTTCTGCTGACTAACTGTGACAAGATTACGCCCGGTATGCTGATGGCGGCAGCCCGGCTTGATATTCCCTGTATTGTTGTGACTGCCGGTCCGATGATGAGCGGGCGTGGTCAGGTCGGTCGTAAATATTCGTTTGTAACGGACACCTTTGAGGCTATGGCCCGCTACAAGGCCGGTGTAATTAATGCCAAAGAGCTACAGGTCTGCGAAGATAACGCCTGTCCCGGTATGGGCTCCTGTCAGGGCCTTTTTACCGCCAACACCATGGCGATTTTGACCGAAGCTATGGGGATGAGTCTGCCGCGTTGTGGTACGGCACTGGCAGTTTCCGCTCTCAAACGGCGGATTGCCTTTGCTTCCGGCGAAAAAATCGTTGAACTGGTACTGAACAATGTCACCCCGCGCAGCATCATGACCCGCGCTGCCTTTGAAAATGCCATTCGCGTTGACCTGGCGCTGGGAGGCTCTTCCAATACGGTTCTGCATCTTCTGGCGATAGCCCGGGAAACGGGTGTCGATCTGCCGCTGGAGCTGTTCGATGAACTGGGCAAAGATACGCCGCAGCTGGCTTCGATGAATCCGGCCGGTGAGCATTTTATGGAAGATCTGGATATTGCCGGCGGCGTCGGCGGCGTTCTCAAACAGCTGGGGAGCAAGATCAAGGATACTCGGACTCTTTTCGGACTGACAACGCATCAGCTGGCTGAAAGCGTTCAGAACGTGGATGATGAGGTAATTCGTTCACGGGATAACCCGATCAAAAAAGAGGGTGGCATTGCCATTCTGTTCGGAAATATCGCCCCCAAAGGCGCTGTCGTCAAACAGTCCGGTGTTTCCACGGCCATGATGCAGTTTGAAGGTACGGCCCGCTGTTTCGACGCTGAGGAGTTGGCGATGGCTGCCATTATGGAGGGGAAAATCACCGCCGGAAATGTGGTCGTAATCCGCTATGAAGGGCCCAAAGGCGGGCCTGGCATGCGCGAGATGCTGGCCCCGACCGCCGCTATAATGGGACTCGGTCTGGGTGACAGCGTGGCGTTGATTACTGACGGACGTTTCTCAGGCGGCACACGCGGGCCCTGCATTGGCCACATTTCACCTGAAGCGGCTGAAGGCGGGCCGATTGCTCTGGTGGAGGATGGCGACCGGATTCTGCTTGATATCCCGGCCCGTCGCCTGGAACTGCTGGTAGATGAAGCAACATTGGCTGAGCGTCGCTCCCGCTGGCAGGCGCCGCCGCCGAAAATCAAGACCGGCTGGCTGGCCCGCTATGCCAAGGTAGTAACATCAGCGCATACCGGGGCAGTAACAACTGCCGATTAAAACAAGGCCTTCAGACGAGTCTGACAGGGCTGACCGGGCTGAAAAAATATTTTCACTTAGAGGTAAACCATGAAAATGAACGGCGCACGAATCATGCTGGAGTGTTTGAAAAAGGAAGGTGTTACGACCGTCTTCGGGTATCCGGGGGGGACTGTCATAAATCTGTATGACGAACTGTTCAACTTCAAGGAAATTCGCCACATCCTGCCGCGTCATGAGCAGGCCGGTACCCATGCTGCTGACGGTTATGCCCGAGCAACCGGCCGGGTCGGGGTTGCGATTGCCACCTCCGGTCCCGGTGCAACCAATACGGTAACCGGCATAGCAACCGCCTATATGGATTCAATTCCGATGGTGATTATCACCGGTCAGGTGCCGACGGCGCTGATCGGCAACGATGCCTTCCAGGAAGTTGATATCATCGGCATAACCCGCCCCTGTACCAAGCACAGTTTTCTGATTCGGGATGTCAAGGATATCGCCTTGACGATGAAGAAGGCATTTTACATCGCCCGCAGCGGTCGTCCCGGTCCCGTACTGGTCGATTTCCCTAAAGATGTGCAGATGTCGCAGGGTGAGTTTCATTATCCGGAAGAAGTCGAAATTCGTGGCTACAAACCGAACCTCTCCGGTCATCCCCGCCAGGTGGAAAAAGCTGTCACCATGATCCTCGCGGCCAAGCGTCCGGTCATGTATGTCGGTGGTGGCGCAGTGCTGGGAGGGGCTTCCGATGAGTTGACGTTACTGGCCCGCAAACTGACGGTACCGGTAACGACAACGCTGATGGGTCTGGGGGCTTTTCCGGAGAGCGATCCGCTCTCACTGGGTATGCTCGGCATGCATGGCTCCTACTGTGCCAACATGGCCATGACCAATTCAGATCTGATTATTGCCGTTGCGGCACGCTTTGATGACCGCGTTACCGGTAAACTTTCAACATTTGCGCCGCATGCCAAAATCATTCATATCGACGTAGACCCGACCTCGATCAAGAAAAATGTCCGGGTCGACCTGCCGATAGTGGGTGACGTCAAGGACGTTCTTACCAAAATGATTGTGCAGGCGGATAAGAACAGCGAAAAGCTGGCCGAATTTTCTGCTGCCGTAGAACCATGGCATTTAGAAATAAGCACCTGGAAAAAGAAGCATCCGATTGATTATGTACAGAGCACCGCGACTATAAAACCGCAATTCGTGATCCAGAAACTGCGTGAACTCTCCGATGATGACGCGATCATTTCTACCGATGTCGGCCAGCACCAGATGTGGACGGCGCAGTTCTTCCAGTTCAACAAGCCACGCACGCTGCTGACCTCCGGCGGACTCGGTACCATGGGGTACGGCCTCCCGGCCGCCATGGGAGCTCAGGCCGCTTTTCCCGAACGTCAGGTTATTACGATCTGCGGTGACGGCGGCGTGCAGATGAATATTCAGGAGATGGCGACTCTGGTCCAGAATGGTCTGCCGGTAAAAATTGTGATCCTGAACAACAATTTTCTTGGCATGGTACGTCAGTGGCAGGAGCTGTTTTTTGATAAGCGATATTCATCAACCTGCATGGAATTGCCGATTGACTACATCAAACTGGCTGACGCCTTTGGTGCCAAGGGCTTTCTGGCCACCAAGCCGGAAGAGGTTGAGGATGTTATCCGCCAAGGATTGCAACACAGTGGCCCGGTAATCATGGAGTTCAAGATTTCCCGTGAAGAGAAAGTGCTGCCGATGGTTCCGGCCGGAGCGTCGCTGAATGAGATGGTACTGAACGCATAAAAGGGAGGGATTAGGCATGCACCATACACAACACACACTGTCGGTTATAGTTGAAAATGATTTTGGCGTACTGTCACGTGTTGCAACGCTCTTCTCGGGGCGCGGGTTCAATATCGATTCGCTCTCGGTTGCTCCTACCAACGAAGAGGGTTTGTCGCGCATAACGATTGTCACACGTGGTGATGAGCAGGTCCTTGAGCAGATCAACAAACAGCTCTACAAACTGATTGATGTTCTCAAGGTTCTTGACTTTAGTGACGGCAGTGCTCTTGAACGCGAGCTGGCATTGATCAAAGTTTCTGCCGAGGATGACAGCCGGGCTGAGGTTCTGCGGATTGCCGATATCTTCCGCGCCAAGATTATCGATGTAACTCCCAAATCGTACACCATTGAGGCGACCGGCAACCCGAACAAGATTGATGCTATTCTCGAATTGCTGCGTCCTCTGGGACTCAAGGAGCTGGTACGTACCGGAGCGGTTGCAATCGGTCGTGGCGCAAAAGGGTGGAACGGTTAGTCAGAGAGGTTGCTTCCTGGCTTTCGCGCAGTGGTGAACACATTTCGTTACGTTTGAATGACCTGCTGCTGTGAGAGAGGTCAAAACGGCTATTTACGTTGACGCCCCTGCTTGAATGTAGTATCAGATGCTCTTTGCATGTTAGGTAAGACCGGTTTTCCGGATAAAATTGTGTGGAGGATTTACCAGAATGAATATTTATTATGATAAGGATTGTGATCTTTCGTTAATTAAGGCAAAGAAGGTCACCATTGTGGGTTATGGTTCCCAGGGACATGCACACGCTTGTAATCTCATGGATTCCGGTGTTGATGTAACGGTCGCTCTGCGCGAAGGCTCAACCTCCGCTATTAAGGCACAGAATGCCGGCCTCAAAGTCGCAAGCGTTGCTGATGCTGTTGCAACGGCTGATCTTGTCATGATTCTGACTCCAGACGAATTTCAATCACAGCTCTATCGTGACGAAATCGCGCCTCAACTCAAAAAAGGTGCCGCTCTGGCCTTCGCCCATGGTTTCGCTATCCACTATAAACAGATCGTACCGCGCGAAGATCTTGATGTCATCATGATCGCCCCCAAGGCACCCGGTCATACGGTTCGTTCAGAGTTTGTCAGGGGTGGCGGGATTCCCGACCTGATTGCTGTTTTCCAGAATGCATCCGGTAAAGCCCGTGAATTGGCACTCTCCTATGCCAGCGGCATCGGCGGCGGCCGTACCGGCATCATCGAGACAACCTTCAAGGACGAAACCGAGACAGATCTGTTCGGCGAGCAGGCAGTGCTCTGCGGTGGTGCTGTTGAGCTGATAAAAGCTGGTTTTGAAACGTTGGTAGAAGCCGGATACGCCCCTGAAATGGCATATTTTGAGTGTCTGCATGAGATGAAACTTATTGTGGACCTGATTTTTGAGGGTGGCATTGCCAATATGAACTACTCCATCTCCAACAACGCTGAATATGGAGAGTATGTCACCGGACCGAAAGTTATTAACGAACAGAGCCGGGCCGCCATGAAAGAGTGCCTGAACAACATCCAGAACGGCAGTTATGCCAAACAGTTTGTGCTCGAAGGGATGACAAACTACCCCGAAATGACATCACGCCGTCGTCTTAATGCCGCTCATCAGATCGAGGTGGTCGGTGAGAAGCTGCGCAGCATGATGCCCTGGATCAAGAAAATCGTTGATAAGGCCAAAAACTAATTATCCATCCGCGCAACCAGACACCCCTTCCCGCTCTCGGGCAGGGGTGTCTGCGCATTAGGCAGGTACATGAATAACTCATCACCAATTGCCAGAGAAGGCTATCCATTTATCGCCTGGTCCCTCGTTGTAACGCTTCTTTTGGGATGCGCAGCCTGGATGCTCTGTTCGATTGTTCTGGCAGTGCCATTCGCTCTCTCCCTCGTGCTGGCCCTGTTTGTCCTCTATTTTTTCCGAAATCCCGAGCGTACTCCGCCGGCAGATCCGCGTGCAATCGTCTCTCCGGCTGATGGTACCGTGATTGTCGCCGATGTGGTTACGGACACACCTCTGGGGTGCGAGGCACTCAAAGTAAGCGTCTTCATGTCAGTGTTCAGTGTTCATGTCAACCGGGTGCCGTTTGACGGCACAGTACGGGATGTGTTCTATCATCGCGGCACTTTTTTTGATGCCCGTGACGGTCGTGCTTCCTGCGAGAATGAACGCAACGGTGTCGTGCTGGAAACGCCGGGCGGTGCCCGCATCGCTTTTGTCCAGATTGCCGGACTGATAGCGCGACGTATTATCTGCTACGCACGTAGCGGCGACAAGCTTACGCGCGGCGAGCGCTATGGGCTGATTCGTTTCGGTTCGCGCGTCGATATCTATCTGCCGCTGAATATGGAGTTGCTGGTCAAGTTGGGCGACTCGGCTGTTGCCGGTGAAACCATACTGGCCAGAGTTGCATAGGTGGGGACAACCGAATGAACCTAGAGACACCACAGGAATCCGGTAACCGACGCGAAAGCATGAAGCGGGGTATCTACATCCTGCCCAACCTTGTAACGGCCGCAAGCCTGTTTGCCGGTTTTTACAGTATGGTTGCCACGCTGAACGGTAACTACTCTTCTGCTGCGGCCTGGATCTTTATCTCGGCGGTCTGCGACGGACTTGACGGTAAGGTTGCCCGTATGACCGGAACGACCAGTAAATTCGGCGTCGAATTCGACTCCCTGGCCGATCTGGTAGCATTCGGTGTAACGCCTGGCTTGATGATGTACGCCTGGGCTCTGCGCCCGTTCGGCAGGCTGGGCTGGTTGGCGGCGTTTCTGTTTGTGGTCTGCGGTGCCCTGCGTCTGGCGCGTTTTAACGTTCAGGTTGAAACGGTTGAAAGCAAACGCTTTGTTGGTCTGCCGATTCCGGCTGCGGCCTGTATGATCGCATCCACTGTTCTGCTCTTCACACATTTCGGCTGGCCCAGTTCTTACAAAAAACTGGCTATCATTGCGTTGATCTATCTGCTGGCCTTCCTGATGGTTTCCAACTTCCGCTACTACTCATTCAAGGATCCGGCGCTGATCAAGCGTCAGCCGTTCGGCTTTCTGCTTTTGGCAGTGGTGCTGCTGATCGTCGTGGCGGCAGAACCGGTGCTGATGACATTCTCGATTCTGCTGCTGTATGTATTTTCCGGACCGGTGGATTTTGTACTCACCTGGCCACGGCGACGCAGACTGGAAAAAGCGGTACACAAGGGACGTGAGGGTGCCGGCAGGGAAGGGGCGCTTTAAATCTCTAAGATTCGGGCGGAGATGCTGTCTGTATCAACGGTAAGGATGGCGTAGCTCTGGAACCGGCCACTCTTGATCAGCGTGCCGGGGTTCAGTATCAGCAAGCCGGATCGCTCTTCCTGCATGGCCACGTGGGTATGTCCATACAGAACTGCATCAGCACCCAGTTCCCTGGCTCGCTGTTCCAGAAGAGCAAGGCCTGATTTAACCCGATAGATATCCCCGTGAACCAGCAGAAACTTCTTCCCTTCACATTCCCACAACAATTCTCTCGGGGCGTTTATACCGACGTCGCAATTACCGGATACGGCAATAACCGGAATATCCAGGGCTGACCGCAACAGATCAGCATCGCCGCACCCATCCCCCAGATGAATGAGTGCATCGAACGGTTCCGCCAGGTCGCAGGCTGTCAGGGCAGACGGAAAATTACCGTGAGTATCGGAAATTACGAGTACTTTCATGCGGCAACTTTAGCAGAAGTGTCGCCATCATTACAGTCTAAATCAGGAGCAGGTACGCAAATATGTCAAAAAAAGTAATCGTAATCGGTCTGGTCATACTGTGTTCAGTGACGGCGCTGTTTGCCGTTTCAGTCAAAATCGCTTCGATGCTGATCGGGGGGGATGAAACGACACTGACCGGAAAACAGGGCGTTGGCCTGGTTGAAGTCAAGGGGATGATTCTCGATTCAAAAGAAACGATCCGCCAGCTGCGTTATTTTCTGAAGAAGGAAGACGTCAAGGCGGTCGTGCTGCGTGTTGATTCTCCGGGCGGAATTGTGGCGCCTTCACAGGAGATCTATGCCGAGGTGAAAAAGTTTGCCGCTAAAAAGAAGATCATCGTCTCGATGGGGAGTCTGGCCGCATCAGGGGGGTATTATATTTCCGCCCCGGCTTCCGTTATCTATGCAAATCCCGGTACCATTACGGCCAGTATCGGCGTGATTTTGAAACTCTCCAATATCGAGATCCTGATGGACAAGATCGGCATCAAATCGCATACGCTTAAAACCGGGAAATTCAAAGACTCCGGTTCGCCGCTGCGCGAGTTGTCTGCTGAAGATCGGGCCATGCTGCAGGCGGTTATCGACAATACCCATGAACAGTTTGTTGCCGCCGTAGCGACCGGTCGTAAGCTTCCGATAGAAAGTGTTCGTGCGATAGCTGACGGACGCATTCTTTCCGGTGAGCAGGCTATGAAGTTACAACTGGTGGATCGATTGGGTACTCTGCAGGATGCGCTTGAGGAAGCCGGCACATTGGCCGGTATCAGCGGAGAACCGGAGATCCTGCTCCCGCCGAAGAAAAAGGTCAACTATATGGATGTGCTGGTTGACGGTGCCGAAGGAGCCTTTCAGGGGCCGCTCGGCAGAGCTGCCGGAGGGCTGCGCATGATGTATGAGTGAAATAAAACGGGGCGCCTGTAATGGCTCCCCGCGTTATCAGTTTCTCTTTTGCAGCTGACGATGAGTGTTCAGCAGTACCTCTTCGGTTGTAGCCCAGTCAATGCAGGCATCCGTTATTGAAACACCGTATTTCATAAGGCTACGGTCTTCGGAAATTTTCTGGTTGCCCGGCTGGAGGTTACTTTCGATCATAACGCCCGAGATGGAGGTATTGCCGGCAAGGATCTGTTCAACCACGCTTGCCAGAACTTCGGGCTGCTTGTTGAAGTCCTTGTTGGAATTACCATGGCTGCAATCGACCATGATAGTCGGTACCAGTCCGTGCTTTCTGAGGCACTCCTCAGTGTGGGCAATATCCTCGGGATGGTAATTGGCTTTTTTGGAACCGCCGCGCAGCACAATGTGTACGTCAGGGTTGCCAATAGTCTGAACGATCGATGCACGACCTTCGCTGTTGATGCCAAGAAAGCTGTGCGGGTGCTGAGCCGCTTTCATGGCGTCCATCGCAATCTGCAGGTTGCCGTCGGTGCCATTTTTGAAGCCGACCGGGAATGAGAGCCCGCTCGACATTTCACGGTGGGTCTGGGATTCGGTCGTGCGGGCTCCTATGGCTCCCCAGCTTATCAGATCAGCAACGTATTCCGGGGTGATCGGATCGAGCATTTCGTTGGCAACCGGAACTTCCAGAGCGGTCATGCGACTTAAAAGCCCACGGGCAATGCCGAGACCTTTAGAGATCAGGTGACTGCCGTTCATGTCGGGATCGTTGATCAGTCCCTTCCAGCCGACCGTTGTACGCGGCTTTTCAAAATAGACCCGCATGATCAGCAGTAACTGATCTTCGACACGGCGCGAGAGAATCGTCAGGCGCTCGGCATACTCAAGCGCTGCTTTCGTGTCGTGGATGGAGCAGGGACCGACAATTACCATCAACCGTTTGTCGCGCCGGTGAATAATGTTTTTGATCTGCTCACGGCTTGTGCTGATAAAGGCTCGCTCTTTATCGGAAACCGGGAATACCTGGCGCAGGTCTGTGGGTGCGATTATCGGTGTGATCCCGGTTACTTTCAGATTGTTTGTCTTGATCATGGACAGCTCTCCCTGGGTAAAGTGACCATTGTTATAGAGTCTTTGATGCGTAGTTGTCAATGCTTCTCTGGTCTAATATCTCAATAAATCAGCAGGTTGAATTTGATGATTACAAAAGCGCGGAGGGTGATATGACACGAGCGGTTTTTCTGGACAGAGATGGCACCATCAACGTTGAAAAAGATTATCTGTTTCGGATTGATGACTTCGAGTTTATTGCCGGTGTGCCGGAAGCCATACAGAGCCTGAACCGGGCCGGATTTTTTGTTGTTGTGGTCACCAACCAGTCCGGTGTGGCTCGCGGGTACTATACCGAAGAGGATGTAGAAAACCTGCATCGACATATCGCCCGTGAACTGGACAAAATTGGTGCCCGCGTGGATGCCTGGTTGTACTGTCCGCATCACCCGGACGGTCGCGGCAGTTATGCGCTCCCCTGCACGTGCCGTAAACCGCTGCCGGGGATGTTGATTGAAGCTGCCCGCCGCTATGACCTTGACCTTCCGTCGTCGATTATGATCGGTGACAAGTACGCCGACATCGCTGCCGGTCAGGCGGTTGGATGCCGCACTATTCTGGTCCGCACCGGGTATGGGGTCGAGGAGGAACGGCGGGGCACTGCAGCTTCAGCGGTCAGCAATTCACTGCCGGAAGCGGTAGATAGTCTGATTTCCAGCCCGACCGGCTTTGATCCAATTTGACAGGCGAATGTGTATCATGTTACCTACATAACGTTTTTTACTCACGAACGAGGAGCGTTGTATGACTCAGGCAATTACCAAGGGAATCATTCTGGCAGGAGGGGCTGGTAGTCGTCTCTATCCGCTGACACTGGTAGCCAGCAAACAGCTGCAGCCGGTCTATGACAAGCCGATGATCTACTATCCGCTGGCAACACTGATGGCGGCCGGCATTCAGGATGTTCTGCTGATATCCACGCCGCATGATACACCCCGCTTTGAGGCGCTGCTGGGAGACGGTTCCCGCTGGGGTATCACCATTTCCTATAAGGTTCAACCTGAACCAAAAGGGATTGCCCAAGCTTTCCTGGTGGGTGAAGAGTTCATTGCTCATCAACCGGTTTCCCTTATCCTGGGCGATAATATTTTTTATGGGAAAATGAATCTGGACCGCATCTTTTCTGAGTTTGACGGTGGCGCACGCGTGTTCGGGTACCAGGTTACCGACCCGGAACGCTACGGGGTGGTCGAATATGATCCACAGGGAAAGGTGCTGAGTATCGAGGAAAAACCGCTCTGTCCGAAGTCGTATTATGCCGTACCCGGCCTCTACTTGTATGATGAACATATCGTCGATATAGCCAAAGCGATCAAACCTTCACCACGCGGTGAATTGGAAATCACGGATGTGAACCTTGAATACCTGCGACGAGGGAAATTGATGGTTGAACGCCTGGGCCGCGGTATCGCCTGGCTGGATACCGGTACGCACAAAAGTCTGCTGGAGGCCAGCAACTTCATCGAGACGATTGAATCGCGCCAGGGGCTCAAGATCGCCTGCCTGGAAGAGATTGCACTGCGCCGTGGATTTATCAGCTGTCAAAAGATGGAGCAGATTATAAACGCCACCCCTTCTTCTTCCTACCGAGATTATCTTCAGCGGGTATTCAACGAAACTGAACTGTGTGGGCGTCCCTGATCGGAACAGATGTAACTTATGGGAATACTGAAAAAATATCTGCTGGTTCTGCTGGTCGGCTTCGGTGTCCTGGTCGCCCTGATTATCTTCTCTTTGAATATTCCGCGTAATCGAGAAGCAAACTTTATGGAACGGGGCGTTCTTTCGCTGATGGCTCCGTTACTGCGCCCGTTATCCCATGTAAGTGGAAGTATTGAAGACGTCTGGGACAACTATATACAGCTGATAGATACCCGTGGTGAAAATCTGCGCCTGCGTGAAGATATCCGCTCTCTGAATGCACGGTTGGTGGCGGCGAACGAAGCTTTGCTGGCACGTCAGAGGCTTGAACGACTTCTGGAGATGAAAAAGAGTTTAACACCTCCGACCGTAGCTGCGTCCGTTATTGGTGAGGATGGCTCTTCCTGGTTCAGGACGCTGGTGATTGACCGGGGTCGCAGCAGTTTGTTGCGTGAGGGGATGGCCGTTGTGGCTGCCGATGGAGTTGTCGGCCAGACCGTCAAGGTGGCCGGAGAAAGTTCGCGGGTTCTGCTGCTGACAGACCATGCCAGCGGTATATCTGCGACCATCCAGCGTTCGCGCGCCCGGGGCGTCGTTAAGGGGAAGGGTGAAATGCTCTGCTCGCTCGAATTTACAACCCGGGAGGAAGATGTCAAGGTTGGTGATCTGGTGATAACCTCCGGAATTGGCGGCGTCTTTCCCAAAGGGGTGCCGATCGGCGAAGTAACCATGGTCAAGCGTGGTGAATACGGCATCTTTCAGACGGTATCGATTCGACCTATTGTTAACCTTGCCCACCTGGAAGAGGTGCTGATCGTACAACGGGGTGGCTATGAATAATCGTGCCATGCTGCTGTTCATTCCTGTGCTCGCTGCCGCTGTCGTCCTGCAGGTCACGGTTCTGCCGGTTTTCCTGCTGCCCGCCTTCAAACCGGATCTGCTGCTGGTTTTAATGATCTTCATGGCGCTGCGTGGACCCACCGGATCGGGCGCCCTCCTGTCATGGCTGCTGGGTGCGCTGAGTGATGTTTTCAGCGGCCTGTATCTCGGCCTGAATGCGGTTACCTACCTGGTCGTTTTTCTGGTCATCAAAGGTGTCTCCGATCGCTTGTACGCAGAGAGTGCGCTGCTGTTTGTGCTGACAACCGCTGGCGTCACGCTGGCGGTTTTTACGCTGAATATGATTCTGCTGCTGATGTTTACCGCGACACCCGGCATTGCGTATTCAATGTTTACCGATATCGTTCCCCGCCTGCTCGTTAACTGCTTTGTTGCATCGCTTGTCACCCTTCTGCCCGGCTTTGACAGAAATCTGGAAATCGCATGAAAGAGCGGCGCTTTGTCCGTGAATTGATGGAGTCAAAACAGCGGATCGTTGGGCTCTCGTTTGTTGTAGCGTTTGTCTTTCTGCTGCTTGTGCTGCGGCTGTGGCATCTCCAGATCCTGAACGCCGAAGATTACCAGGCCCGCTCGGAAAACAATCGCCTCCGCTTCGTCCCGGTAGCGGCATCACGGGGCGCCATCCTTGACCGTAAAGGCGCGGTAATCGTCAGTAACCGCCCCTCGTTCAGTCTGGCGGTTATTCCGCAGGAGGTACAAGACAAAGAGCTGCTGCTGACGCAGCTGGCCGACCTGCTGGGGCTTGATCGGAAAGAGATGTCCGAAAACTGGCAAAAAAACCATGGTCGGGCTAAATATTTCCCAATTGTACTCTCTTCAAATATAAGTCGCGATCAGGTTGAGATTGTCGAGGAAAACCGCCTGCGCCTGCCGGGCGTCGAAATCGAGATGAAACCGGTACGTGAGTATTCCCATGGCGTACTGGCAGCCCATCTGCTCGGGTATATCGGAGAGATTTCCGAGAAGGAGTTGGATAGCGCCGGGCTTGAAGAGTACAATCCGGGCGATTACGTCGGCAAGAATGGTATCGAACGTGCGCTTGAGCGTGAACTGCACGGGTCCGACGGCGGCAGACAGCTGGAGGTTGATGCGCGCGGCCGGGTGTTGCGGACCATTTCAGAAAGCCGCCCGACGGTTGGGAACAGCATCGTTCTGACGATCGATATGGCGGTTCAGAAACAGGCCGAACAGGCCTTTGGCGATCAGGCCGGTGCAGCTGTTGCCATGGATGTCTCCAACGGCGAAATTCTTGCTTTTGTCAGTAATCCCGGATTTGACCCGGCGCTCTTCAGTGGCAAGCTGCCTGCTGATATCTGGAAAGGATACCTTGAGGATGTCCGCCGACCACTGGAGAACAAGGCGCTCAGCGGCCAGTATCCTCCCGGATCGACGTTCAAGGTCATTACCGCGCTGGCAGGTTTGCAGGAGGGGACGATCAATGATGCTACATCCGTCAACTGTAGCGGTTCCTACAGTATGGGAACATCGACCTTTAAATGTTGGAACAAGCGGGGACACGGGACCACCAGTCTGAAAAAATCGTTACGTGAATCGTGCGATGTCTACTATTACCAGCTCGGTGAAAAGCTGGGAGTCGACAAAATAGCTGCCGCTGCCAGAGAATTCAGGCTGGGTACCGCTCTGGGGGTTGAACTGCAGAACGAGAAAGTCGGATTGATCCCGACGACTGAGTGGAAGCAGAAGCGTCTTGGTCAGCGTTGGTACCGTGGTGAGACGCTGCCGGTCTCAATCGGCCAGGGCTATGTGCTGATGACGCCGATTCAGTTGGCTTCGATGATTGCGACGGTTGCCAATGAAGGGACCGTGTTTCGTCCGCACCTCGTCAAGAAGGTGGTTGATGCCGACGGTAAAACGCTCCGGGAGACAAAACCGGAGATTCTAAGCAAAACCACCGCATTTTCAAAAGAAACCTATCGTCTCGTAAAGCAGGGCTTGTCGGCTGTTGTCAACGAACCGGGCGGTACCGGCGCCATGGCCAGGCTGTACGATGTGCGTGTTGCGGGGAAAACCGGGTCATCCCAGGTTGTCAAGATGCGTGACAGTAAAAACAGTACGGCCTATAAATTTCGCGATCATGCCTTGTTTGTCGCCTTTGCGCCGTTTGAAAATCCCGAAATTGCCGTAGCGGTGGTTGTCGAGCATGGCGAGCATGGCGGTTCGGCGGCGGCACCGATTGTCGGCCGGATCCTGCGGGCCTATTTTGACGGCAAGAAACCGGTCGTAAAAGAAGCCGTACACCCCGCACCGGCTAAAAACGAGAATGATGCTGAAGAGGTTACGCCGGCAGTCGATGTAAAGACACCGGAACGGGAAAGTGGTGTGAATCGATGATCGATCGCCGTCTGTTACTCAATTTTGACTGGATCCTGCTCGGTCTGGTCCTGGTCGTCAGTCTGCTTGGTATCATAAATATCTACAGCGCCACGACACCATATAAAATTATCGGTACCGCCTACTATCTGAAGCAGTGCTACTGGCTACTGGCCGGCATTACGATTTCTCTGATGGTCTCCAGTATTGACTATCATATCATGGAGGATTTCTCGTACTGGCTGTACGGTTTTCTGGTACTGCTTCTGGTTGCCGTTCTGCTGATAGGCCGTCGCTCAATGGGGGCCACCCGCTGGTTGAATCTCGGTCTGTTTTCTGTCCAACCTTCCGAGTTGATGAAAATCGGGATCATCATTACCTTTGCACGTTTCTACAACAACTTCCATTCGACCGGCGGACTGACCGTCAAGGATGTGCTGACCCCGCTGGCCCTGCTGGCCTTACCGGCGGCACTGATCATGAAACAGCCCGATCTCGGGACGGCTGTCCTCGTAATCCTGATCGTGCTTTCGATGACGTTCTACATCGGTGTGCGCTGGTCAACCGTCGTGACCTTCACCTGCATTACGATTCCGATGGTCTGGTTCGCCTGGGCCAGGTTGCTGCGACCATACCAGAAAAACCGGGTTCTCGATTTTCTCGATCCGGAGCGTTCCCGCCTGGGGAGCGGTTATCACATCATCCAGAGCAAGATTGCTGTCGGCTCAGGTGGGTTTTCGGGCAAGGGCTACATCAAGGGGACCCAGTCTCAGCTCCGTTTTCTGCCGGAGCAGCATACCGATTTTGCGTTTTCTGTTTTTGCGGAAGAGTGGGGTTTTCTCGGCTGCCTGCTGCTGATGATTCTCTACCTGTTTCTGGTATTATGGGGGCTCAACATTGCCAGACGCTGCAACGACCGTTTTGGCGGGCTGCTGGCGGTCGGCGTGACAGCCATGCTGTTCTGGCATATCGTCATAAATATGGGCATGGTGATCGGATTGTTTCCGGTAGTCGGTGTGCCGTTGCCATTCTTCTCCTATGGCGGCACCTCAATGATTACGTCAATGGTCGGCATCGGTCTGCTGCAGAATATCAGCATGCGGCGCTTTATGTTTTAACCAATCAACCTAGAAAAAGCATTTGAAACACAGAGCAACTGAGCAACTGAGCAAAAACAAAGAAAATTTCAGGATAAAACGAGAAAAAGTCACTCACCATTTTGGTTATGTCAGTTGTTGATGTAACTGCCTGATTTCTCTGTTGCTCAGTTGCTCTGTGTTTCATGAACGGCCGTTTTTAGGATCAATTGCCGTGCCGCACCACCTCGGCGGCAATATTCTGCAAAGCCATACTACGGTGAACCCCCCCCAGTTTAACCGCTTCGTGCGGCATACCGTAGACGATGCAGCTGGCTTCATCCTGAGCAATCGTATAGGAACCGGCGTCGAACAGCTCTTTCATGCCGCGAGCGCCGTCATCACCCATGCCGGTCATGATGACACCTACGGCATTTTTACCGGCATAGCGGGCGGCAGAGCGAAAGAGCACGTCCACCGACGGGCGATGGCGTGAGACGAGCGGGCCCTCCTTGATTTCGATGTAATAGCGCGCACCGCTCCGTTTCAGCAGCAGGTGATGATTACCCGGCGCGATCAGAGCGCGCCCCCGCACGACCGTGTCATTATGCGCCGCTTCCTTGACGGTGACCCGGCAGAGTGTATCCAGGCGTTTGGCAAAGGCGGCGGTGAAATTCTCCGGCATATGTTGAACGATGACAATGCCGGGAGTATCTTCGGGCAGCATTTCAAGAAATATTCTGAGCGCCTCGGTCCCCCCCGTGGAAGCACCCACCACAACGACCTTCTCCGTTGTCTGAATCATGGCTTGTGACAAAGGTTTTTCCATAATGACATCGGCAGTGTATTTGGGTGCCACCTGACGCATTGGAGAAATTTTCCCTGGGCGCGCATGGGATGCCGCTTTAACGGTGTCGCAGATCAGTATGCGGGATTCTTCGATGAACTGCTTGGTGCCCAGCTTCGGTTTGACGATGATGTCGACGGCGCCGTACTCAAGAGCCTTGAGAGCCGTTTCGCTGCCCGCCACTGTCAACGTCGAGCACATGACCACCGGAATCGGGTGCTGTGTCATGATTTTCTGCAGGAAGGTGATGCCGTCCATCTTGGGCATTTCCACATCCAGCGTGATGACGTCCGGGATGCACTCCTTCATCCGTTCGGCAGCGGCGAACGGGTCGGCAGCCATACCGCAGATTTCTAACTGGGGATCCGACGAGAGGATCGCCGCCAGAGTCTGTCTGACCAGCGCCGAATCATCGACGATGAGAACCTTGATCTTGTTCATAGCGGCACCTTCATACCTTTTGGAAGATGGTGTTTGCGACCGGCTTGAAGGGGAGGTCAAGCCCATTGAGTGATTCCGAATGACCGATGAAGAGATATCCGCCCGGTTTCAGCTGCTGATGAAACTTCAGCATCAGAGCTTTCTGGGTCGGTTTGTCAAAGTAGATGACCACATTACGACAGAAGATGACGTCCATTTTATTGGTCAGGCCGAAGTCATCGTCCATGAAGTTTATCCGGCGGAAGGTGATCAGTGAACGCAACTCCGGCACAACCCGAACCAGCGAACGGGTCCGCTCGCGGCTCTTGAGCAGAAATTTCTTCTTGTAATAGAGCGGGATGGTATTGATGCGCTCTTCCGGATAGATGCCGTCGCGTGCTTTTTTAAGCACATCCGTGCAGATATCCGAGGCCAGAATTGAAACCCGTAAACCGGGGTAGGCGGGCAGTTTGTCAGCCAGCACCATGGCCATCGTGTAGGGCTCTTCACCGGAAGAGCAGCCGGCGCTCCAGATGTTGAGGGAGCTGCCGCTGCCTTGAGCGGCCAGAGCCGGGAGAACATTTCTGACGAGGTATTCGAAGTGGTGGGGTTCACGGAAGAAGTCGGTTTTATTGGTTGTTACGGCGTCGATCAGATGAATAAGTTCGACATGTTTGTTTTCCGAACTGATAACGTAGGTGGCATACTCCTCATAGGTCTTGATATTGAGGGACTTGAGCCGTTTGTGAAGGCGCCCTTCCAGCATGGTTTTTTTTGAGGGGGGCAGCTTGATGCCGACCTGCTCATAAATAAAACTGCTGAAGCGGGTGAACTCGCGGTCCCACATTCCGGAATTATTATGCTGCATGCCGTTCGTTTTCACGTACCAGTGAAATCTCGTCGCTTGAAAATACTTTGTCGATATCGAGGATGATGATGAAGGATCCATTGTGCTTCCCCATACCTTTGATAAAATCGGTATTCAGTTTCGTACCGATATGCGGTGCCGACTCAATGCTCTCAGGCTCCAGTTCGACAACCTCCTGCACCGAATCAGCCAGGGCGCCCAGTACGGTGATGTCGCCATCCATGTTGATTTCAACCACAATGATGCAGGTGTTGACGGTCTGCTCGGTTGCACTCATGCCGAATTTGAGACGCATGTCGATGACCGGTACCACGCTGCCGCGCAGATTGATGACACCGCGCATGAAATCGGGCGTTTGCGGCACTTTGGTTATGGTGGTTATCTCGAGGATCTCACGCACCTTGGCAACGTCCACTGCAAAAACTTCTTCAGATAATTTGAAAGTCAGATATTGAACCGTTTCGGTTATTCCCGCGACGCTCATAGAGGCTCCTTTGGAGGGTCAAGTTAAGGGGCAAGGGTCAAGGGGCAAGGGGCATGGATGGGTCAAGGATCATGGAAAATAGATTTTGAAATTCCTTGACCCTTGCCCCTTGACCCTGATTTTTTCCCTGTTTCTAAAATTTTTCAAACTCATCATCGAGATGATCTGGACCGGCCTGTCCGAGCTGCAGATGAACACCGCCGCTAGATGTCCGTTTAGTCGGCGAGTGCGCAGATATTCCGCTTCTGGCGTGGGCAATCTGTGTCTTGTGAAGCGGTTTGCGCGAGGTCGGGGCAGCAGCAGATGCACGGCGACCGGCAGTGCCGATATCAAAGAAGCTGATTGAGTGCTGAAGCTGTTCGGCCTGGCTGGAGAGCTCTTCCGAGGTGGAAGCCATCTCTTCAGACGCCGAGGCGTTCTGCTGAATAACCTGATCAAGCTGCTGAATGGCCTTGTTGATCTGTTCGGCGCCGGTATCCTGCTCTTTACTGGAGGCGGTGATTTCCTGCACCAGTTCGGCAGTTTTCTGAATGTCCGGCACCATCTTGGTCAGCATATCGCCGGCCTGCTCGGCAATCGCCACACTACGGGTGGAGAGGCTCGAAATCTCGCCGGCTGCCGACTGGCTCCGTTCTGCCAGCTTGCGCACTTCAGAGGCAACCACCGCAAAGCCTTTGCCATGCTCACCGGCCCGGGCCGCTTCGATGGCGGCATTCAGTGCCAGCAGGTTTGTCTGGCGGGCGATCTCTTCGATGATGCTGATCTTGGTGGCGATCTCTTTCATGGCCGCGACCGTCTCGACCACCGCTTTGCCGCCATCCCGGGCATCGACAGAGCTCTTGATCGAGATTTTCTCGGTCTGCATGGCGTTATCGGTATTCTGGCGGATGCTGGAGGCCATCTCTTCCATGCTGGAAGAGATTTCTTCGGCTGAAGCGGCCTGTTCGGTGGCCCCCTGACTCATCTGCTGCGCCGTGGAGGAAAGCTCCTGACTGCCGGAGGCAACGTTATCCGAGGCGGCCATGACTTCACCGACGATACTGCTCAGCTTTGCCACCATCTCATTCAAGGCCGTGGCCAGTTGCCCGACTTCGTCCTTCTGCTTCAGATCGATTTTCTGAGTCAAGTCGCCCGAGGCGACAGCCTGAGCAAAGAGCACGCCGGTACGCAGCGGGGTGCTGATGCTGTTTGCAATGAAAAAGCCGAACAGAATCGCGATTAAAATGCCACCAACCGCAAGTCCGATCATGAGTCTGGTTGCCTCTTTTGCAAGGGCATCGTTACCATCGGCGGTGAGCTTGGCCTGCTTGAGCTTGGCATCAACCAGTGCATCAATGGCTTTCTGTTCATCGGCAGCTGCTTGACCGGCAGCTGCTGTTTTCATGAAGAGGACCGCCTCTTTTTCCTGATTCTGTTCAATGAGTACTACGATTCTGTCCAGGATCGCGCCATACGCAGCACGGGTTTTCTTGAACTCTTCAAAAAGTTTACGCCCTTCATCAGTAAGAATGGTCTTTTCGAACTCTCCAGCCGCTTTGTCGATCCCGGATCGCAATTCCTTAATATTTGCAACACATTTCATTTCGTCAGTTTTGTTTTCGGCAAGGATCAGGTCACGCGTGTTGACCCGGATACGTTGAAAAAACGTTGAAACATCCTGCAACTGTCCGATAGGGATAGTTACCTTTTCGTACAGTGTACTGTCGGCCGTGTCGATTTTGCCAATCTCGACAACTCCGATTGTGCCGATGATGCCGGCGATTGCGGCCACAATAATAAATGCCGACAAAAGTTTCACACTGATTTTCAGATCGTAGTACCAGCTCATACTGTCTCCTTTTCGTTTGAGATTGTTTGCAGCAGCATTCCCATATCAAGAATCAGCGCCACCGTCCCATCCCCCAGAATGGTGGCGCCCGATATTCCTTTTACATCGCGATACACCCTGCCCAGCGTTTTGATGACGGTCTGATGTTCACCAATAACACTGTCCACCACGAAACCGACCTTGCTGCCGTTGATAGCGGTTATGACGATCTGCTCGATATCGGGACGGTTGCCGCTGATTTCAAACTGTTCACGCAGCGGGATATAGGGAATCAGGTTGCCGCGCACATGTGCCAGGTTGCGCCCATGGGCATTTTTGATATCTTCGCGGGTCAGTTCGACACACTCCTCGACGTGAGAGAGCGGCAGTACGAAATAGCTGCTGTCAATGCGCACCAGCAGGCTTTCGATGATAGCCAGCGTCAGAGGAATTCGCAGCGTGATTGTGCTGCCGATGCCACGATTGCTGCTGATGCTGATCGAACCGCGCAGTGACTCGATCCCCTTCTTGACGACATCCATACCGACGCCGCGCCCGGAAACGCTGGTGACTTTGGCCGCTGTAGAGAAACCGGGCGCAAAGATCATGTTGTAGATATCCTTGTCCGGTAGATCGGCAGTGGCGGACATCAGCCCGCGCTCGATCGCTTTTTCCCTGATTCTGTCACGGTCGAGTCCGGCGCCGTCATCACGAATGGTAATCAGGACGCTGTCGCCGGAGTGAACAGCGCCCAGATGGATGGTCCCCTGGGCCGGTTTGCCGGCGGCACGGCGCACGCCGGGAATTTCGATGCCATGATCGATACTGTTGCGGATCAGGTGTACCAGCGGGTCGTTAAGTCGCTCGATGACGGTCTTGTCCAGTTCGGTTTCAGCCCCCTCGGTCACCATCTCGATCTCTTTGCCCAACTCCTGGGAAAGATCGCGCACCAGTCGTTTGAACTTGGTGAATGTAGAGCCGATCGGCAGCATGCGGATATTGAGCGCCGTGTCGCGCAGCGATTCGGTCAGCCGTTCAATCTCCTCGGCAATGGCGGTCACATCAGCACTGTTCTGGAACGCGGCGGTCTGGCTGAGATGGGCCTGAACCGTCACCAGTTCACCGACCAGATTTACCAGCTGATCGAGCTTTTCAGCCGGGACGCGGATACTGACGGCAGCATCCTGGGCAGCGCGTTCCTGGCGGATATTCTTGATCTGCTGCTGTTCCACCAGTGCCGACTGGATCTTGTCGGGCGTCACGGCGCCTACCGCCACAGCCAGTTCGCCAAAGCGCTTCTGCATGCCGAGAATCCTGTTCATTTCGGCCGGGTTCAGATCGCCGCGCTCAATCAGAATATCGCCCAGTTTCCGTGGCGATTGGTCGGTGTCCGACTCGCCGTCATCAACGAGATCTATTTTTAATTCGCAGTCATCCTCGCAAAAAATGAAGACGTCCTTGATGGCATCCAGCCCGCGATTGGTCGTCAGGATGATATCCCAGTAGAGATAGCAATGCTCCGGATTCATCTCACTCAGGTGCGGAATCAGGTCAGTGTGGGCGATCACGCTGCAGTTTCCCAGATTGCGCAGCTCGTTGATCAAGGCCAGCGGGTTGGTGCCGGAGAGAAAAATCTCGGGAATCGGTTTGAGTCGGATGCGCCATATTTTGTTGTCACCGGATGGCAGTTCAACGGCAGGAACGTTGACTTTGACACTCTGCACCACTTCCATCGATACATCTTCCGGCAACAGCAATCTGAGGCCGGAAATGATGGCATCTCCTCTGGCGCAATCGATTGCTTCGCCGGAGACGGAGGCATCCAGGAGAGATTTGATATGATCACGAGCCCGCAGTGTCAGGTTGAGCAGTTCTTTTGTAACGGCCATTTTACCGTTGCGTACCATATCGAAAACCGTCTCGACCTCATGGGTGAAACCGGCGATTTCATCGAAGCCGAACATGGCCCCCGAACCTTTGATGGTGTGCATGGCACGGAATACGCGACCGATCAACTCGCTGTCCTCCGGAGTTTCCTCCAGCTCCAGCAGAGATGTCTCCAGCTCGGTCAACAGCTCGTTCGCCTCTTCACGGTAGGTAATTATGTGTGCTTCGATCATGCGTTACCCCAGAACCTTCTTGATAACCGCAATCAGCTGCTCCGGTTTAAATGGTTTGACGATCCAGCCGGTGGCCCCGGCGGCCTTGCCTTCACCCTTTTTGGCTTCCTGGGATTCAGTCGTCAGCATGACGATCGGGATGAATTTATTCAAAGAACCGGCCCGGACCCCCCTGATGAGGCCGAGGCCGTCCAGGTTGGGCATGTTAAGGTCGGTAATCAGCATATCGACTTTCTGGCTGCCGAGCTTGGTGAGCGCATCTCGACCGTCTACCGCCTCGACAACATCGTAGCCGTTTTGTTTGAGTGTGAAGCTCACCATCTGTCTCACACTGGCCGAATCATC
The DNA here is from genome assembly GCA_013349325.1 of Desulfuromonadales bacterium. Taxonomy (GTDB): domain Bacteria; phylum Desulfobacterota; class Desulfuromonadia; order Geobacterales; family Pseudopelobacteraceae; genus JACRCG01. Next base: position 48,138 of record DUZX01000008.1, on the reverse strand, counting down.
TGCCGTCATGATCAATTTTGGCATTACCGTATTCCTCCATACCAGATACATGGTTTGTTGTCGTTCTGATCGCAGATCAGCCCTTTGGGGCCACCCAGGCTGGTGCCGTATGAAATCATGCAGTCAGGCATCGCACCGGGTTCGCAGTCGTATCTGCGTCCCATTTTAGCGGCCGTCTTGCAGCCGGAGCAGATCGCCTGCAGGCCGGTCATGTCAATAGATTCAACCGCCCGGAGATCCAGCGTTACCTGCTGTGACTCGTCAAGTGACGTCGACAGGGCTTTATGCAGCTCTGCACACGTTTCAATCGATAGTGCTCCTGCCAGTGTAACGGTGATGGAACCGTCAGGATTGGCGTGTTTATTAATGGAATAGTTATTCATGGCTGCCCCCTCTCCTGACTTCTGACGTCTGACTCCTAAAAAAGATCCACATTATCGCCAAACTCGGAGTCATCGGCGGCAACTTCCTTAACCGGCACTACAGATATCGCTGCAGCGCCGCCGGCACGTTTGCGTGCGATGGCCTCGTGGATGTGCCGTTCACTCTGCATGGTGTAGCGCTCTTCCATATGACGCAGATTATCCTTGAATTCCGAGCTGGCCGGTTCAAACTCCCGTGCCGCTGCGACAATCCGGTCGAGATTGGTCATGACCTCACTGGCCATCTGCTCAACACGTTCATGGACATCGATGGCTCTGGTCGCGCGTTCGATATCGTCACTCAAGTGGCCGACCGACTGACCAAGTGTGGCGAGCGTATTAATCAGTTTGTTGTTCATGTCGCCCAAGGACCTAAGAATACCGGACGTTTCCAGCTCCATGACGGAAATCTGTGCTCCCAGCTGTTCTGTCTCCAGCGTAGCCTCATGGAAGAGCTGCTCGGTCGATTCATTGATCTGTGTCAAGGCGTGAGATAGCTGTTCCGTCTGGCGGATTGCCTCGTCCGAAAGCCGCTTGATCGCTTCAGCCAGTACACCGAGAGCGGCACCATCCGTGCCGGTTTGGGCGGCTTTGATCTGGGAGTTGAGCGCAATCAGATCGATCTCTGTTCCGATATCTTCAATATCGGTGACAAAACCGGAAACCTTCTGCATCGTGACGGCGACTTTTGCCAGTGTTACCGATGTCTCGCGGTCCGATTGGGTACATGCCGCCAGCACCCCGGTCACAATATCCATGCCACGGCTGATGGCATCCATAAAGGAGCCGCCCGCTGAATCTGCAGATCCGGTGGTCGCGTGCGATTCTGAAGCCATCTGCATCTGCTTGTCGGCGACATCGCGCAGATTGTCCACGATGGATTTCACGGCGCCGCTCAATTCCGAAGCGGCAAAACGCACCTGGGCAGACTGCAGTTCGCATACATCGCCCGCCTCAACGATTAACCGGCGAAAGTTCTCCCGGTCTGGAGCAGGCCCTGTCGAAGGAGGAAATTTGCCCGAGAGACGCTCCAGCGCCTCAATGACATGCTCGAACTGCTGGCGGGTCATATCGTGCATTTGCATCGAAGAAACCACTTCGCTGATATTGACGCTCACCTCGCCGGAAACTGCAGCAATCAGGGAGCCAAAGCTGCTGCAGCGACTGTTAACGGAGACCAGCTCTTCGATATTGCCGGAGGTGCTGATCAGTACGCTGCCCAACTGCTCGTCCTGCAACCTCTCACTGTTGCGGACAAACCGCAGGTTGTCGGTGATCATCTGGAATAGCATCTGACGATGGCTGAGGATGTTGGATGATTTTTCACTGACAAGCTGTGAGAGCTTCTCTACATCCTGAGCCAGTGTCAGGAAACCGAGTCCCGTTTCACCCATGCGCGAACTTTCGATCTTGGTCGAAATCCCGAGCATACGCAGGGTCTTGGTCATCTTATGGAAACCTTCCAGCGGGACGGAAACCTGATCAAGCAGCCCCAGAATACGTTCCAGGATCGCGCAGCTTACCGTGCTCTGGTTGCGGGCATTTTTCAGATATTCTTCCATGTCTGCAATCATGCTGCGCAGATGATCGATCAGCGTTTGAAGCTGCTCACCCGAAACCGAATCAATCAATCTGTTGGCCAGAGAGGTGATTTCGGATGAGCGCTGGTAGAATTCCTACAGCTGGGAGCCGATCTGAAGAAATTCATCCTCGGTCGTACCGGCAAGTATCTGTACGGTTTCCTGTACAGAACCGATAACGGTGCGCCACTCATTAAGAACCGAGCTGTCTGCCGGGTATTCTGATTCCATGGTCATGGTACGTCCTTAACACGTGACGTTTCTATATCCTGTGCGTGCAGGTCGAGACTGGTCAGTGGCAGAAAACGGAGGCCACCTTCAACGCTGTTCTCTATAACGCTGAAAGGACCAGTGCGCTCATCGAGTTTCTGTTTGCCGCTCTTCCCCAGGCGCAGAAAGGTGTTGTCGTACAGTATCGATGTGACGTTGAGTTTGGGGTTTGAAAACTCGTGCGAGTGTTGGTAGATGGTCTTCAACTCCTCAGAGAGTTCGGTTTGCAGTGTTCGAAGCCGGTCACTCTTCCCTAAAGAGGATTCCTGCGCCAGTAAAGAGTTGATCGTGTCCAATTCGGCCGATACGCGCTCCAGTTCCGGTATATCCCGATAATCGAAGCCGGCTCTGAGCATTGTTTTGACCGATGACGCCGACCCCGCTTTCCGTGTTTCAATGCCCGCCAGTGCCGTGTAACTCCCGCCGACAATGGCACCCCTGTTAACGACGATTCGCCCGAGAGTGTTTATGTGGCAGTTATGCAGCTCGACAGCGACATTGACACTGCCGGCAGCTGTGACGGTCGCTTCATGGATAAAATTGGCCGTCAGCGCTCCTCCGCACTCGATAGTTCCTTTTTCCTGGCCATCCATCCCGCAAAAAGTGATATCACCGTCACTTTTAATATGGCAGGCACCGATATTTCCATTGACACGCAACCCTTTGACGGCGGTGACGTTGAATCCGTCCAGAATATCGCCGCGCACCTCAACAAAACCGTTGAATACGACCGAGCCGACCCGGAAATTGACATCTCCGGAAACGACATACTGCTGCGCCACCGATATTTCATGGGAGACGACACAGACTCTGCCGGCTGCTGTGGCAATCAGCAGACCGTCAGCCTGCACCTCAATGTTTTTACCGACTGCGAGGTTGAGCGGTTTGCCCGGTTTGGCCGGTATGGTCACGCCGGTGACGGTTCTGCCGGGCACACCCGGATCAGCCGGTACAATGCGGCCGATCTCGTCTTTCGGCATGACGTTGATAAAGGTCTGCACGTTGTGCATATCGACGTCGGTGGATTCGTCTACAACATGGGTGGCGACAACGGAAGGCGGGGCGGTGTATATCAAAACACCGTCCATGCCGGCAACAGCAGCTGTTCCGGAAGCCAGCAGCAGCATGCTCAGCGGCTGTCCGGCAGTGGCTTTGGCGATAAAATCTTCCAGAGCTTCTTCGAGAAAGCCCTCTCTGACGCCGGATATTTTCAGCAAAGCATTCAGCTCATCACGGCTGATCATGTCCCCCTGGTCATGCGGCACATAGCTGCAGCGGCATTCCAGCTTGTCGCCGGACAGCCAGACATATATGCTGTAGCCGGGACGCCTGGTCTCTACTCCGGCAATACTGGCCGGGGGGGATGTCGCTTCAGCGGCAGCAAACTTTTCTTCCGGATCATGTGACATGAACGCTCTTGGAGTGCCGATAGAGGTGAGGATGCGAGTTAAAATTGAATACTACCGTGCAAATTCAGGCTGTCAAGTTTCTCCGGTATAAATATTTAAATAAATTATAACCACAGTTCGATTTCCGGCAGGGTCGTCTCTTGTATTTTAATAGCCCGCTGCCAGCATTCTCGATCGCGCATGGCGAGCTGGTGACTTTTGTTCAGGCCGATCTTGCGCTGATATACTGAAAAGTCGCCATTGGAAAAATGGATTACCCGGCCATACTCACCCATCAGATTTTCCGCTTCAAGTGGAATTCCTTCGTTTATAAGGAAAGCTTTTATGAAACGGGAATTCACCTGCCCAACACAGAGAAAATTGTCAGCGGATTCGGATTTTCTGAATATGCTGGCGCCCCCGAAAACCTTGGCGCGGAGCGAGCTGCGTTTGGCACCCTTGTCCAGCATGTCGTTAATCAGCAGCTCCATAGCGTTGATGCCGTAGCGACCCGCTTCAGACTCATAGATCGGTAACTCCTGGGAATAGCGCTGACTGCTGAGCATGAAGTGGTTCATACCGATGATCTTGCGGATCGGGTCGTACAAGCAGGCGGCAACGCATGACCCGAGCAGTGTCGATATGACCGTGGCGTTGCCGCATGAAAAATATTCTCCCGGTTCAATGGTGACACGAGTATAGCGACCCTGTTTTTCAGTTCTCATGCGCTAAAAAAATCATCATTAGGCAAAATTGTCAATACTCATTTCTATCGTGCTTGATTAAACTATTTTCGCGTGGTAGGGTACCAGCGATTTACGTACACGGTTGCGCAAGCAGTTCTTCCGTTTTGCTGCGGTTATCTAACTCATGCCGCTCACTATTCCATCCAAGACAAGGAGAGTCGAAATCATGAGCAATGCTCTTGTGCCGGTAAAGGCCGATGAATCTCGCGGTGAGCTGATCCAGTTGGTGAGTTTCAGTCTCGGCAAAGAAGAATATGGTGTTGAAGTGCTGCGTGTCCGTGAAATAATTCGCATGCCGGTCGTTACCAGGGTTCCGAATCCGCCGCCGCATGTTGAAGGTGTCATAAATCTTCGCGGAAAAGTTATTCCGATCATATCGCTTCGGAAAAAGTTTGGTATCATGGTTTCTGAATATGACAAACAGACCCGCATCATCGTTATGGAGGTCGATGGTGAGCTGAAGGGCTTCATCGTCGATTCGGTTTCTGAAGTAATCAGGATTTCCAGTAGTGAAATTCAGCCATCACCGACGGTTGCCGCCAGCGGCGTTGATCAGGAATGTATCACCGGCGTTATTAATCAGGCCGAGCGTCTGCTGGTACTGCTTGACCTTGAGAAGATGTTTTAATGTTCTGAATTGTCACGATTAAAGGAGCATGCAGATGCCGCCGATTGACTGCGAGGACCAGGAACTGCTGGAAGGTTTTCTTGCCGAAACGACCGAGCTTTTGGAAAAGCTCGATGATGATCTCGTCGCGCTTGAAAAATCTTCGGACGATACTGAGCTGCTCAACCGTATATTCCGCTCCATACATACTGTCAAGGGCGCTTCCAGCTTTCTTGGTTTCGATCTGCTGGTCAGAGTGACACACAAAACCGAAGACGTCCTTAACCGACTCCGCAAAGGTGAGCTGACGGTCACTCCGGAATTCATGGATACCATTCTGGAAGCGACCGAACTGGTCAAGCTGCTGGTCAGTGACATCAAGGCGGGTGAAATTCAGGAACGTGAAGTTGAAACTACGATCGACAAACTGCTGCCGCTGCTGGCTGAAAATGCACAAGTCCAAGCCCAGGTCATTCCCGCTCCGGTCCCTGTCGCTGCGCAGCCGGAACCTGTTGTTGAGATCGTCTCTGCAGCGACAGAAGGCGCCGAGAGCAGTGCCGAGCCCCCCGTGCCTTTCTCTGCCCCCGAATCTCCTGCCGAGGCTGATGCCGTCCCGCCGTCGCTCCCGAAAGAAACTGCTGCAACCGTTCCGCAAAAATCCGTTGAAAGTATGCCGGCCAAAAAAGCCCCGTTACCTCCGAAACCGCTTGAAGCAAAAGGGGGCGACGATCTCTCCGATAATACGACCATCAGGGTCGATGTAAAGCGCCTTGACGATCTGATGAACCAGGTTGGCGAGCTCGTCCTTGAGCGCAATCGCATGATCCAGATCAATCAGGACCTGCAGCAGGGGGAAGCCAGGCGGGGAGAGTTTAATGATGAATTCGGCAAGCTGACCAAACGTATGAATTTCGTTACGTCCGAGCTGCAGATGCAGGTTCTTAAAATGCGAATGCTGCCGGTGGACAAGGTCTTCAAGAAGTTTCCGCGTATTGTCCGCACCATGGCCCGCGATCTCGGTAAAGAGGTCAATCTACTTATTCATGGTGAAGAGACGGAGCTTGACCGCTCCGTAGTTGATGAAATCGGCGATCCCCTTATCCATCTGATCAGGAACGCTCTGGATCACGGTCTGGAAACACCTGATGTTCGTATCGCAGCCGGCAAACCGCGCGGCGGCACTCTGGTGCTGTCAGCAGCCCATGAAGGCAACCAGATCATCATCAGTATAAAAGATGACGGTAACGTATCGATACTGACCGGGTCGGGCGTAAAGCGGTCGAGAAGGGGCTGCTCTCGGAAGAACAGCTGGCGTCGATGAGCCAGCGGGAGCTGTTCGACCTGATCTTTCTGCCCGGTTTCTCGACAAAAGATAAAGCCTCCGATCTCTCCGGTCGCGGGGTCGGGATGGACGTTGTCAAAACCAACATCAAGAAACTTAACGGGCTGATTGAGATCAAAAGTGAGAAGGGGAAGGGGTCGGAGTTTATCCTGCGCCTGCCGCTGACGCTTGCCATTATCCAGTCGCTGCTGGTCGATGTGGAGGGTGAGGTCTATTCGATTCCGCTTTCGTCGGTACTGGAGTCTCTGAAGGTGGACCAGCGCCAGTTTCACCTGATCGGCAATCGTGAAATTCTGAAATTGCGCGATATGGTGCTGCCGCTCGTCAGGCTTGAACGGGTTTTTGGCGTCGAACGGCGTGAAGAGCTGAACGATTTCTGCTATGTGGTTGTGGTCGGGACTGTTGAAAAACGCATCGGACTTGTCGTTACCCGTCTGGTGGGACAGCAGGAGGTAGCCATCAAATCACTCGGCAGATATTTGGCCGATATCCCGGGAATTGCCGGTTCTACCATTCTGGGCGATGGTCGTGTCGCACTCATCATTGATCCTGTCAGTCTTATTGAAGAGGGAGACGGTGCCGGCCGCTAGCATTACCAGCACCGTCTGTCTACCTAAGGAACTCATGTCTCATGGCTATTTCTGATACAGATTTTGAACGTCTCAGGGACTTTATCTACACGATCTGTGGAATGTACTTCCATTCGTCAAAGAAATTTTTTCTCGAGAGTCGACTCGTCAGACGGATGGAAGCTACCGGGGCAAAAACCTGTAGCGACTATTATCAACTGCTCAAGTCAATGCGCGGAGCTGAAGAATTAAAGTATCTGATGGACGAAATCACCACCAATGAGACCTATTTTTTTCGCAATGTCCCTCAACTTAACGCTCTTGAAACGAAGCTGTTGCCGGAAATCGTCGAAGTAAAAAATAAAATGGGTTTCCGCAAGTTGCGCATCTGGAGCGCGGCCTCGTCTTCTGGTGAAGAGGCCTACACCCTGGCCATGATTCTGCTGGAAAAGCGGACGACCCTGCTGAAAGACTGGATCATCGAAATCGTCGGTACCGACATCAATGAGACCGTTATTGCCCAGGCCAAACAGGGGATTTATAACGCCTACTCTGTTCGCAATATCCCCGAAATGTACAAAAGAAAATATATTCGCGAAGAGAATGGCAGCTTCATTCTTTCGCCGGATGTCAAAAAATTTGTCACCTTCAGCAAACTCAACTTGTACGATGATAGTAAAATGATATTCATGAAGACGTTTGATGTCATCTTCTGCGCCAATGTTCTGATCTATTTCGATACCGCTTCAAAGTCAAAAGTAGTCCAGCACTTTTATAATAACCTGCAGCCGTACGGTTATTTTTTCGTCGGACAATCCGAATCGCTGCACGGGGTCAACGACAAATTCAAGACCGTCCACTTTCCCGGTGGTTTTACCTACAAGAAATAGTGCAAAAGGTCAGATCTCATGGATAGAAATGCTTTGATGGAAAAAGCGCGGCTGATGGTGGCACAGATCGACGATCTGCCGACGATTCCTGCTGTGGCGACACAGGTGCTGCAGCTGCTTGACCAGCCGGATGTCGAGATCGAAGCGGTGGCCGACCTGATGCTCAGTGATCCGGTCATGACGGCCCGTGTTCTGAAGCTGATTAACTCGCCGGTCTTCAAGCCGGAACACGAAATTACCTCACTCAAGATGGCGCTTGTTTATATGGGGCTGAGCCATATTCGGGAAGTTGCTCTGACGACCTCCCTGATTGAAGCTTTTGGCGACGATACGGGGGCACTGAGGCTTAACGCGTTCTGGGAACACTCCTTTGGCGTGGGGATGGTTTCTAAAATCATTGCCAGGAATGTTGGCTACAAGGATCTTGAAAAAGCCTATATATCTGGAATCATACATGATATTGGAGAAGTGTTGCTGAGTACCTACATGCTGGAACCGTTCGGTACTCTGCTTGCCAGCATTAAAAACCGGCCGACCAGATTGGTGGATGCCGAAATCATGCAGCTGGGCACCAGTCATTGTGAGATCGGTTTCTGCATGGCCCGCAAATGGAATTTCCCCGCAGCCTATTGCGAAGTGATCGCACGGCACCACGCGCCTGCTGGAGCACCCCTTGAACCGGTTCTGTGTGCCATAGTCAACCTTGCCGATCTTTTCTGCTGCGTGCGCGGGCTTGATTACGGCGGCCAGGAGTGGATCAGCTTCAACCTGCAGGAGGAAGAGGCCTGGCAGATACTCAAAAAACTGGCGCCCCATCTTGAAGAGATGGATATTGAGCGTTTCTGCTACGAGCTTGATGATGCCATCAACGACATAACGGCACTGGTCACATCCCTTTTTGGCGCCAAGCGCCCCCCGGAGGCCTGATGCTTACCCCGCCATCATCAAAAACGAGAGTCTTGATTGTCGATGATTCGTCCTTCATGCGTATGGCGATTCGTAGCGTACTCTCCAAGGAAGCCACTATTGATATCGTCGGTACGGCGGTCGACGGCATTGACGGTGTGGAAAAGGCGATTCTGCTCAAGCCGGATGTGATTACGATGGATGTCGAAATGCCGCGTATGGACGGCATTGCGGCTCTCAAGCAGATCATGGCGAAAGCACCCACCAAGGTGCTGATGGTCTCGACACTGACGAACGATGGTGCAAAGTCTACCTTTGAAGCGCTTGAAGCCGGCGCAGTCGACTATATTCCCAAAAATGTTACCGACTCACCCGAAGCGCAGGGCATCTTTCGCGAGGAGCTGCTTCGCAAGGTCAAAGATGCGGTACGAACACGCTTCAACCGTCCGGTTTCACCAAGTGCTTCTGTCATTGCATCTCCGGCTGCAGCGCCACGACTGCACTCATCTTCGGCTCCGGCCCGTCTCTCGTCAAAGTTATCCGGTAAAAAAATCAGTTATGTCGGCATCGGTGCTTCTACCGGTGGCCCGGTGGCATTGCAGGAGGTCCTGTCCCGGATTCCGGCGACGTTTCCCTATGGCATCATGGTCGGCATCCATATGCCCAAGGCATTTACCGGACCGTATGCAGAGCGTCTCAATGCCAAATGCTCGCTGAACATCCGTGAAGCGGTTGACGGCGATATCCTCAAGCCCGGCCTGGCCCTGATCGCTCCGGGGGGGATGCACACCACTCTGGTCAAGCGCGGCGGGAATGTCGTCGTCAAGGTCTGTCCGACCAGTATCTATCCGCAGTATGTCTACATTCCTTCAGTCGATCTGCTGATGTCCAGTATGGCCGAAGCCACCGCCGGTTCGATGTTAGGGGTGATTCTGACCGGAATGGGAAATGATGGTTTTAAAGGGATGCAGCTGTTGAAACAGTCTGGCGGCGTTACCATCGTACAGGATGAGGCCAGTTCGACTATTTACGGTATGCCGAAAGCCTGTGTCGAAGGGGGCCTAGCTGATGAAGTCCTGCCGCTTGGGCAGATTGGTTTTGAAATAGCAAAATTCGCCGGGTGATTCAGTCTCCGCGTCTTATCTTCCGGGGGTCAACCGTATGATTTCAAACATGACTGCACGCGGCGCCAACGAGACCGCAATCGCATCGTCACAGCTGGCTGACAATGCCCACGAACTGCAGGATCTGGTACGGAAATTCAGGCTGGCATGATTGCCGCGAACGGGAAGGGCACAACACCATGAACAATAATACCAATATCCTTCTGGAAAGCACTACCAATGAACTTGAAATCGTCGAGTTCAGGATAGACGAAGTGGATAATCATGGTGAAATGATACCTTGCTACTACGGCGTTAATGTCGCCAAGGTGCGCGAAATTATCCGTATGCCGCAGATTTCACGGATGGTTAACTCCCGGCCGGGTGTCGAGGGGATGATCAAGCTGCGCGAAAAGGTTATCACCATCATCAACCTGGCCCAGGTGCTGGGCAAAAATACCGGCGAAATGGTGGCCGACCGGATCGTGATACTGGAATTCAACAATCTGACGGTCGGAGTCCTGGTGCAATCGGTGTCGCGCATCTACCGCATATCCTGGAAAAATGTCGAGCCGCCGTCCCGATCGGTGCATAGCGAACAGGTGACCGGTCTGGTCAAGATGGATGACCGCATTATTCTGGTGCTTGATTTTGAAAAGATAATCGGTGAGCTCTGTAACGAAAGTGCCCTCAAGCCGATTGAAGATATCACAACACTGGCAGGAGCGATTGAATGCAATGCGCGCCGTAGCCGATGCGTTCTGGTGGCCGACGATTCGCTGTTCATTCGTTCAGCGCTCTGTACCGTACTGCGCAGTGCCGGCTATACGGTTATTGAGGCCGAAAATGGCGCCGTGGCCTGGGATATCATTCAGGAGAGGATCCGGCTCTGTCTCGAGGATGGAACGGACTTCAAATCGCACATCAGCATGATTATCACCGATATCGAGATGCCGCAGATTGATGGCCTGCGGCTGACACATCTGGTTCGCACGGAAAATACTCTCAAAGATCTGCCGCTGGCGATCTTCTCCTCTCTGGCTTCAGAAGACAACAAGCGCAGATGGCTGAGCCTGGGAGCCGACCACATCCTCTCCAAACCTGACCTTCCCAATCTCGTGCGGGTCGTCGACGAAATGACCTCGGATAAATAGCTTCATCTACTTCGGTGCCGGATAGCCGACGCGGATTCCACCCCAATGCCTGCCATTAATCATCAGCGCTTTTGACATGTCGTTCAGAATTTCACCCGTATCGCGTCGGTAGGTCTGCAGCAGGAAGCCGTTGGTGTTGCGGGCGCAACGGATGCCGGTCTTGTCGTCAAAAATACGTTTCGTGCGGTTATTGTTTTTGTCGACTTCCGGATTCCCGGTCAGCGCCTTGGTATAGCGCAGGTTATGGCAGGGACAGTAGCCGTTGTTGTCGATACAGATGGCGTAGTGAACCTTGCTGTCACGGTTGATGATCTGCTCCTGGATCGGCAGGATGACCCGGTCAAAAAAAATATCGAATTTGGTAGTGAATTTCTGTGGTGACGTACCGGCAATCGGCTGATAATTCCGGTCAAAGAGTGCCTCCATGGTCAAGCTGCGGTCGAGAAGAGCCTTTTCTATCGCAGCGAGAACCTGGCTCTCCATCTCCTTGATATACGTTTTCACCATGTCATGATAGTTACCGACGGAAAACTTGCCGACAGTCCCGTAAATATGCTCGATAGCGTCGGCAAACGTGACAAATGCTGAATTTGTTTTCTGCATCATTGAGTTGGTCTCTTCGGCGCTCTGCGATACCAGCTGAATCATCTCGGTTATATGGTTTATTGTAGCGTTCTGTTCTTCGGAAGCGGTCGCGATCTGTTCGATCATTTGATTGGATTCAGAAGCATGCTTTTTGATGTTTTCCAGACTGCTGCGGGCCTCCTCCGCCTTGCCAAGACCGGTCCTGACCAGTGTACTTTCAATGGTAATCATAGCTGCGGCATTGCGGCTGGTCTTCTGGATGCTGGCTACCACCTTCTCGATTTCGCGAGTGGAACAGGTGGTTTTTTCGGCCAGATTTTTGACCTCGCTGGCCACAACCGCAAAACCTTTGCCGGCATCACCAGCCCTGGCAGCCTCGATCGAGGCGTTCAGAGCCAGAAGGTTGGTCTGGTCAGCAATGTCTTCAATCAGGACAACCATTTCCCCGATTCGTGTGGATGCGGCTTCCAGTTCGTTGACGATGAGGAGGGTCTTGCTGACGCTGCCGCTGATCTGCTGCATACAGTTCCAGGTCTCTTCCACAACAGCCATACCGACGCTGGCAGCATTGTCGACCGCATTAGACAGGGATGCCGCACGGTGCGTGTTTTCGGTAACATCACTAAGCGTCTGGGACATCTCTTCAGACGATGAAGCAACGGTGAAGGCCTGATCCTTCTGGCTCTGGGTCATCTTTAGCGTTTGCTCGGTGCCAACTGCCAGCTCACACACGTTTGTTCCGATCAGGCAGGTCTGCGAATACAGATCGACGAACGAGATGCGGATTTTTTCGGTCAGCTTGTTGATCGCCTGCCCCAATCGACCAATTTCACAGGATGTGCGGATCTGCACTACCCTGGTCAGGTCGCCTTCGCTGCCGGCCAGATCACTGACCTGCTGGTACAGCTCTGAAATCTGCTTGATTACAGTCCGATTGAAAAAGACGTAAAGTGTCGCAAGTATCCCGAAGAAGAACAGAAAACCGACGGCACTCATGACAAGAGTCAGGCGTAAAGCCGCACTGAAACCGGCCTCAAGAGAGGTAGTCAGAATAACGCCGCCCAGAAACTTCGCATCTGATTTGTGACATCCTTTACAGCGTTCTTCGTTGGCAAATGGAACAGCCAGGTCAAGAACGCGTGATCCATCCTTGGTGAGCGAAAATTCCTGTGTCGCTCCGGCGGCAATGGCGGCACGAAATTCTTCGCTGATCGCACCGGTCCCCCACTCCTTGCCATCGGCGTTAAAAAGCCTGACTCCGGCGATACCTCCCTTGTTCTTGATGCCGGCGATATACTCACCGAAATTCTTCATGTCCTCGCCTTTGGACATCTGGTTGAGAATATCGTGGGTAACAGCTGTAACCAGTTGACGGGCGTTCTGTCTCTGCAGGTCGACGGTGGCGGTATATTCGAGGTAGATGGAGAGGAGTCCGAGACCGGCAAAGCCGACGAAGAGCGTTACAGCGATGATGAAGATGATTTTACGATTTAAACTTGCTTGTATCATGGGGCACCAGAATTCACTTTTGTGTGTCGGAAAACATACGGGTGGGAGCGATGGCCTGTTCCAGGTTACCATCAGCCATCTTTGTCAGATAGAGGTCGATACGTTTCAGCGCCCGGTTTATTGACCAGAACAGCAGGCAGCTGAAGAAAATACCGAGGAGGACAAAGAGAGAAGTAGTGACAACTGACAGCTGCGCTGAAAATGTCCGTCCGGCTATGACGGCAAAAATAATGCAGCCGCTGTAGCAGAAACAGAGCAGAAAGATGCGGGTACGAACGTTGAGCGTGAGGTAGAGATCAACAAAAACATTCATAACTCTTCCTTTTTGTACGGATCAATTTTCGATGGTGACCGAAATTGCAAACATCTCCTGGCCCGCTTTCAGGTACAGCGTGAAGTCGTCCATTTTGCTGCCTGCCGAAACGGTGTAGTCCGAACCGCACACCACCGAGGGGGTCGAGAGTTTGACATCATCTCCGGCACGGGAAAGGTGCTGCTTGAAAGAACCGCCAATCATGTTGGCAATTTCGCCCATGGCATCATGAACGTCGTCGTTGATTTCGGTGACCTCCATATCAAGCATCAGTGAGGTGAATGCGAGTGCCAGCGGCAAGGGGAGCTTGATGCAGACCAGGCCGTTGTACCTTCCGACCAGGCCGACCATGGCGGTCAGGCAGTCGCAGCCAGGATGCGGTAATTCAGTTTGAACCGGAATGGGAGTAATGTCATCTACCCCCAGCATGGTAGAAAAAACGTCCTGCACGTCTTTGATAAGCGCTTCAGTCAGTTGAAGTTCAGTGATGTTGAGATTGTGTAATGTTTCGGGACTAATCGGCATCGTTGTGCTCCTTACGACTCTGGATGTCTGAGCGGCGAAAACGGGACGTTAGTGAGTCTACCACGGGTTTTGTATACCGCTGAAAAAAAACTGTGTCAATGCAATAAAAGTAATTGTTAATCTGCTGTTTTGTCTCAGCGATACTGCCATGCGAAGTTGACGGTTTTGCAGAACGGTTTAATCCGGCGGAACTGGTTGAAGCCATCATCCGAGATTGCGGTGCCGCTGCAGGTCAGCCATTGCAGGCTTTTGATCGCGACCAGGTTGGCAAGGCCGCGATCCCCGACCGGCGTGTTGTAGATAGAAATCCGTTGCAGAGCGTGCAGGTGCTGGAGAACTGCCAGTCCCTGATCGGTGATGCTTGTGTCCGAGAGACACAGCTCCTGCAGTCCGCTCAGGTGGGTTATATGAGAGAGCGCAGCGTCGTCACAGGCGTACAGAAACAGGGCCTGCAGATCATTCTGCTGAAGTTCCGCAAGAAACGTCATGTCGTTGCCGGTGGCGCCTCTGACGTCAAGCCGCAGCGCTGTATCAAGAAATATCTCCCGGGCCCCCCGGGCAATTCCGATGCTGTGCCAGTCACGAAAATCAACGGATGTCACCTTACGAAGGTGGAGCGTGCCACAGTTTTTGTCGACCGGGAAGCGGACTATGCGCGTTTCGGCGTGGTGGGGCGTGGCTGAAGGTGAATCCGGTGTTTCGTTCCTCAGCAGCGCCAGTCGTCGGCGCACCTTCTCGATGTCATGCTCAACCGTAGCGGCCATTTCTGCCAGAAGGTCGGCTCCATCGGCCAGCGCATCATCAACGCGCAGTTTGAAATGGTAAATGTCGGAATGCTGCAACTCTTCCGTCTGGCGAACCAGCGCATGAATGTTCTGGTTGACGGCTGCGATCTGGCGGATAACCCGAACCAGCTCAAGTGCGATATCGGTTTCCGAGCTGAACGAGAGCGGCGCCTGTTCCCATTCGCTTAAAAGATCAATCAGTATCTGACGGTTTCCGGACTGGTAGGCTTGATTGGCAAGTGCCATCAATTCCTGCCGGCGCTGCTGATCTTCAGCATCGACCGCCAGATCGGGGTGGACGGCCTTGGCAACGCCACGGTAGAGGGATTTGAGACTCAGGTCTGCCGAACCGGGCAGCGGTTCATCGTCGAGGAGATCGGTCGTATGATCAAAATGCGTGTAGACCGATGATTGCGTGGCCGGTTCGGTGGACGCTCTCTGATCAGAAGAGATCAGTCCTTTCAGCTGCCATTCCAGCTCTTCCAGTTCGGAAATTCTGACGCCGAGGATGTCTTCATAGATCTGCTCAAAAAGCCGGATTTCGCCTTTCAGTCGGCGATAATCCAGCTCACGCTGTTGAAGTTCGGACTTAAGTCGCGACAGCTGCCGGTACTTGTGATCCAGTTCAATTTCTTCAGGGGTCTTGAGCCTGTTTCTAAAGGGGGTCATAGCTCCCACTCTGTGTGGGCGGCGCATCCGGAAGCTGGATACGGAAGGGGACCTGATCTCAGGTATCTTCCCTCGTCAGGGTAAGGCCGACCAGAAGCCGCTCGTCGTCACGGTAAAAGGGGATAACAACCGTATTGCTGTCTGAAAGGGATTTGACCTTGTAATTTTCTCCTGAAATGACGGTCGGTGTGGAAAGCTTGACATCCAGTCCGCTCGTGGAGAGCATGTGTTTGATGCCCCCCCCGAGCATATTGGCAATCTCACCCAGGGCATCATTGACGTCATCATCGATCTCTTCGCACTCCATACCCAACATGTTGGAGGTAATCTTGCGGGCCAGCGAAAACGGGCAGTGAATCGAGAGAGCGCCGGAATAGATACCGGCAAAGCCGACCATACCGGAGATACTGTCGTGAAAATGATCAACTGTTTCCGTGAGCGGACTTTCGTCGCGGAGTTCCATCATGATCATGGTTGAGAACACATCGCGGGTTGAATTAATAACGAAACTGCTCAACTGCTCTTCCGTGAGCTTGACGGCAGCATGTGTATCGCCGGCACTACTCATAGGTAGCGTCCCAGTTTTTCCATGAGCTGCTCGGGGGTAAACGGTTTTTTAATGCTGTTGCTGGCACCGCTGTTCAAGGCCTCTTCGATGACCGCTTCGCCACCCTCGGTGGTGACCATGACGATCGGCACCTTGTTCCCTTTCGCATGCAGCGCCTTGACGAATTCGAGTCCGTCCATGTTGGGCATATTGATGTCGGAGAGAATCAGGTCGATTTTCTTGCCTGAAGCCATGGCATTCAGCCCCTCAATGCCGTCGGCCGCCTCAATAACTTCATCTACAACCAGGCCTGCCTGGCGGAGCGAGCGGGAAATAATCTTACGCATGGTGGATGAATCATCAACGATCAGAACGGTTGGCATAACAAACTCTCCTTTTTTGCCCATGAAATATTGTTCACCAGTGACCCGGCTGTTCTATCAAAAAACCGTGAGCTGCGCCATAAAAAACTGCTAACCAGGTAGTGAACACCGGCAGGTATGGTGAAGAAGAGAGAGATCCGGTGTCTCCGGATAAAAAATTATGATTAGTTAACGGGTTCTTGCCAGAGACCGGCAAGCATGGTAGTGTGCTGCCCGGAATGCCTGATACCGTGTGTAAAGGTGCTGCCACCGAAGGGAAACTGACAATGGAATCGCAGGAAAAAACGACAACTATTCTTATTGTTGATGACATTGCGGCGAATGTGATGCTCCTGAAAGGATTACTCAAAAAGGAGTACGCCATCAGTACCGCTTCAAGCGGGAAAGAGGCACTTGAAATTGCCCGGACAACGCTGCCCGACCTGATACTGCTTGATATCATGATGCCGGAGATGGATGGCTATGAAGTATGTCAGGCGCTTAAGGCCGATGCCGCGACAGAAAAGATACCGGTCCTCTTTGTGACGGCATTGCTTGAACCGGGCGATGAAACCAAGGGCTTTGAAGTGGGCGCCGTTGATTTTATCACCAAGCCGATTGTCGGCGATGTTGTGCGTGCCCGGGTCAGGGCTCATCTGGCGCTCAAGGCGGCCCAGGACGAACTGGCAGAGTGGAACAACAGCCTGAAAACACGCCTGTTACAGAGTATCAAGACCATTCGCGTCAAGACTGATGAGCTTATGTCGGCAGAGGAAAAGGCTTCCGACCTGCGCGGATACTCAATGACACTGGATCTGCTCTCCGGGGTTTTTGAATTGATGGAAGACCGCTTCGGTATCCGGGCTCGGGCTATCAGCGAACTGGCGGGTGATGCCGCCCGTCAGATGAAACTATCGGGCCTGGAAGTTGCCAAGATCAGGCTGGCCGGTCTTCTGCACGATGTCGGGACGCTGGGAAAGGTAAAGGACCTGATCAGAGAGGATAAAAACGAATCTGAAATGACCGCTAACGAGGTGGAGGCGTATCACGCCCATCCACTGCGAGGCGAGGATCTGTTCACGTCGATTGAAGATCTGCAGGACGTCGGTCTGATGGTGCGTGGCCATCATGAGCTGTACGGGGGGGGCGGATTTCCGGACGGATTACAGGGGGAGGCCATTCCGCTCGGCGCCCGATTGATAGCGGTTGCCGACGTAATCGAGCGTGCTGCAAATTCCGTCAGCGATAACTGCTCTGAATTCGCCATGATGAAGGCGCGCCTGTATGCCCCGATTGTTCTGGATCCGACCTTGATCCGGCACTTTAACCTGATTTCCCGTACGCTCTATTTTGATCCTAAAAAAACGCTGACAAACAAGGAAGTTGAAGTCCCTCCCAATGAGCTTGTTTCCGGTATGCGGCTTTCAAGGGATGTCAACAATGAAGCCAGGATGCTGCTGCTCCAGAAGGGTGAGAAGCTGGACGTCTCCGGTATCTCATTGATACGAAGTAACTGCCGGATGAAGCAGATTATCGGGGGGGTGTGGGTATATGTCTACAACGAAGATTAATACTGCAGAAGCTGCCATCACGATCCTTGTCGTTGACGACATTGAGATGAATCTTGAGCTGATCGAGGGGATGCTCAGCGGTCCTGATGGCTTGCAGAACGTTGCCCTGTTACGCGCCTTCAACGGCCGGGAGGCGCTCGATCTTCTGGAAGATGGCGAGACTGAAGTGGATGTCATTCTGCTTGATCTGCTCATGCCGGTTATGGACGGTTATGAGACGCTGGTGATTTTGAAAGGGCATCCGCAGCTGTGCGCGATTCCGGTAATTGCCATGACCGGCGACAAGGGCGAAGCGCTACGAACGCTGGCTCTGGGTGCCAATGATTTTCTCTCCAAACCATGCAATCCGGAAGAGCTCAGGCTGCGGGTGCAGAATCATGCCCGTATGAAGCTGCTGCTGGATGAATCCCGCCGTCGCGAGATTGAACTTTCCCGTGTCCATGATCTGATGGAACAGAAAAACAGCGAACTGGGTATTGCACTGATCGCTGCCGAAGCGGCCACGCGCGCCAAACGGGATTTTCTGGCCACGATGAGTCACGAGATCCGGACCCCGATGAACGGTGTCATAGGCATTACCGATCTGCTGCTCGATTCCGATCTGAACCCCCAACAGCACGAATATCTGGAGATGATCAGGAAGAGCGGTAATAATCTGCTGGGATTGATCAACGATATCCTTGATTTTTCCAAGATCGAGGCCGGTCGGCTTGAGCTGGAACTGCGAGATTTTGAGCTGCGCACCGTCGTGCAAGAGTGTGTTGACATGCAGATGTCACGGGCTGTTGCAGGTGGCCTGGAGTTGATCGTTCGCCTGGATATTTACCTGCCACGCCATTTTAAAGGGGATCCCGGCAGGCTCCGGCAGGTCATTATCAATCTGCTGGGTAACGCCATCAAGTTTACGGCGGCTGGAACGATAACTATTGCTGTCGAGCTTGTCTCCATAGCGCAGGGGCAGGCAGAGGTCCGTTTTTCGGTGCAGGATTCAGGTATCGGCATCCCGGAAGCGCGTCGGGCGGCCATCTTTGACCCGTTTACACAGGTTGATGAATCAACGACCCGCAAATACGGCGGCACCGGCCTGGGGTTGGCAATCTGCAAACAGTTGGCCGGGTTGATGGGGGGCGCGATCGGTGTGGAGAGCGAAGAGGGTCGTGGATCGAAATTCTGGTTTACCGGCCGCTTTGAAATACGGCCTGAAAAGGCCGAAATTGATTCCAATGCTCATGCAATATCATCCGAACCCGGTGTTTCGCCACAACAGACTACCCGGATACTGCTGGTTGAGGATAATCTCGTCAACCAGAAGGTCGCACTGGGGCAGCTGAACAGGTTGGGGTATAAGGCCGACGTGGCCTGCAACGGTCTGGAAGCGCTCAAGGCTCTGGAGCAGACCGATTATCAGCTGGTGTTTATGGACTGCCAGATGCCGGAAATGGACGGATTCGAGGCGACAACAAACATCCGGAATCCAGAGTCGAAAGTTCTCAACCATAACGTGCCGGTTATCGCCATGACAGCCAACGCCATGAAGGGGGATCGCGAGCGTTGCCTGGACGCCGGCATGAGTGATTATCTGGCCAAGCCGGTAAACAGGGATGAGTTGGCGAAAACGATAGCGAAATGGCTGCAGGTCAGTCGTGATGCTGCCGCAGCTGTGGCACCGGCACCTGTTGACGGAGATACTTCTGTCCCCGATATTCCGGCCATCGATCTTTTTAACGAAGATGATCTTCTGGAACGCCTCGATCATGACCTCGAATTCATACAGAGTGTTCTGGAAGAGTCTTTGCAGGAAATCCCGCGGCACATTACGCGATTGCAAGAAATAGGTAGCAGTGACGAGATAAAGGTTATCCGGCTGGAAGCCCATACACTGCGTGGACTGGCTGCAAACATCAGCGCCTTTGCCCTGAAGAATTCTGCCCAGGCAATGGAGGCTGCCGCTTTGGAAGGTGACTTTGCGGCGGCCAAAAAGTTGCAGTCTGAACTTGAGGAATGTACCCGGCGAACGCTGGATGTTATCAGACAGTCACAGATTTGGGGCGCTTAGGAGCCTGTCATGATGTTTAAAAGTATCAAAGTCAAAATCCTTGTTATTCTCAGCCTGCTGGCGTTCATCGGTCTGACTGCGATTGCGGGCGGGACACTGATCTATTTCCGGCATTCGACCCGCCAGATGGTTTTTGAGCAGCAGTTTGACCTGGTCAGGAGTCTGGCCCGTGGACTTGATAACAAGCTGGACTCAATCCAGAAGACGCTGATCCGCGTCGCCAACTCTATGAGTCCTGAAATCATGCGCAGCAGTGAAAGTGCCCAACAGTTGCTGGAAAGCCGCGTGGTTTCACGGGTGTTATTTGATCATGATATGCTGATTCTGGATACGAATGGAGTTGTAATCGCTTCGAATCCGGTCCGCATCAACCTGCAGGGGAAGTTATTTGCCGACCATGATTTTTTTAAAAAAAGTATGCGTAGCAGCAAGCCTGTTATTTCTGACCCTTTTATTGATCAGGATGATAACCGCCCGATAATTATGATGACGGCACCTCTGTTGGCCGCAGACGGGTCGATAAGGGGGTTTCTGTGTGGCGCTTTGAACCTGGAAGACAGCAAAGATGGGCTCTTTGCACTGCTGAATGAAATCAGCGTTGGCGTCAAGGGGTATCTGTATCTGGTGGCGCCTGATCGAACCTTGATCAGGCACCCCGATTCGTCACTGGTCATGAAACCTTTTAAACTCCCTGATGGTGATCGATTGCTGCAGCGGGTGCTGGATGGTTATGAAGGTTCCGGTGAAACGATTGACAGTAGCGGTCATCCTGTTCTCTCCTCGTTCGAGCGGTTGCATACTACCGGGTGGATACTGGCAATCAATTATCCGCTGGCTGAAGCGTACCGGTCGATCACCAACTTCAGCTACATTTTTATGATCGGCATGTTTGCCGTTCTTGTCGCGACCGTTTTCCTGTCCATACTACTTGGGAACTGGATCAGTAAACCGCTGCTTTCCTTCATTCAACGGATCAATACCCTGGCAACCTCCGGTTCCGACAAGACGTTACGGCTTGAAACGGAACACAACGATGAGTTGGGGCAGTTGGCCGGCTCTTTCAATGCAATGCTGGATGAAATACAGCGAGATGAAATTGAGCTGCGAAAATTCTACCGAATAGTTGACCAGAGCCCGGTTACCATTGTCATTACCGATATCCACGGAATAATCGAATTTGTAAACCCGATGTTTGTCAAGTTGACCGGTTATTCTACTGAAGAGGCTGTTGGGAAGAACCCGCGTATACTCCAGTCGGGCCAGACCCCTCCAGAGGTTTATGAAGATTTATGGTTGACAATCACACGGGGTGAAACCTGGGAAGGTGATTTTCATAACATGAGTAAAGACGGCAGGATGTTCTGGGAGCACGCAACCATATCCGCTCTGCGAGATAACAGTGGCGCCATCACCCACTATCTGGCGGTCAAGGAAAATATTACTGAAAAGCGCAGCATTCTGGAACAGTTGACAATTGCCAAAGAGCAGGCAGAAGGGGCCAGTATTGCCAAGAGCCAGTTTTTGGCCACCATGAGCCACGAAATCCGGACCCCGATGAACGGCGTTATCGGTATGACCGGCCTTTTGCTGGAAACCGACCTGGACGACGAACAGCGCGAATATGCCGACATCGTCCGCAAGAGCGGTGAAAACCTGCTGACCCAGATCAACGAAATCCTCGACTTCTCCAAGATCGAAGCCGGTAAAATGGAATTGGAGCTGATCGACTTCGATCTGCGAGTCACCCTGGAAGATACCGCCGAACTGCTCGCTTTCCGAGCTGACGAGGCCGGACTGGAACTGATCTGCCGCATCGACCCCGCTGTACCGTCATACCTCAAAGGCGACCCCGGCCGACTGCGCCAGATCATCACCAACCTGATCGGTAACGCTATCAAATTCACCAAGAACGGCGAAGTCGTCATCAGCGCATCTCTGAAAAATGATCAGGGCGGCTTTGTAACCATCCTCTTTGAAATCCATGACACCGGCATCGGCATACCCGCCTCACGCTGCGCCGCCGTCTTTGAGCCCTTCACCCAGGCCGACGGCAGCACAACCCGCAAATACGGTGGCACCGGCCTCGGTCTCTCAATCTGCAAACAGCTCTCACACCTGATGGGGGGCGAAATCGGTGTCACGAGCCAGGAAGGGAGCGGCTCAACCTTCTGGTTTACCTGTCGTTTTGAAAAACAGGCACTCACAGAAGTACAGGCGCATAGCGATAGTGCTCCCCATCCGCACGCTCACGTCGATCTTGGAGCAGTAAAGATCCTCGTAGTTGACGACAACGCCACTAACCGCAAGCTGATCACTACTCTGCTTGACCAGTGGGGCTGCAGCTACGAAGTCGCTTCAGACGGTCGTCAGGCACTACAACTCATGCTTGCAGCGGCCCAGGCTGGTGACCCCTTCCGGATAGCCCTGCTCGATCAGGAAATGCCCGGCATGGACGGCAGTGAACTTGGCCGCCGCGTCAGAGCCGACCGGCAACTGGCCGCCACCCTGCTGGTCATGATCACCTCCCTGGCCCGCAGAGGCGACGTTACTGTGTTGAAACAGATCGGTTTTGTCGGCTACCTCCCCAAGCCGGTACGACAGCTGCAACTGCACGATTGCCTCAAACTCGTTCTGGCCCAGGACCTGGAAACAAAGAGCAGCAGCACCCAACCAAAAGAACAGGACATTGTCACCCGGCACACCATCGCCAAAGCAGCAGCCCGGAAAATCCGTATCCTGCTGGCCGAAGATAACGCCATCAACCAGAAAGTAGCCCAGCACATGCTGAAAACCCTCGGCTACAAAGCAGACATCGTCGCCGATGGCCGCGAAGCCGTGCGTGCCCTGGAGCTGATCAACTACGACCTGGTACTGATGGATTGCCAGATGCCCGAACTGGACGGCTTTGAAGCCACCGCCATTATCCGCGACAAACAATCGCGCGTCTTCAACCACGACGTGCCGATCATCGCCCTGACCGCCAACGCCCTGCAGGAAGACCGCGAGCGCTGCCTGAAGGGCGGCATGAATGATTATCTGTCAAAACCGGTCAAGAAGGATGAGCTTGCTGAAATGCTGGAAAAATGGTCAGAGAAGAGTGAATCAGAATAATAAGACTTCTGAAAGGTGGGTACACACATATGCTGAACAATACAACAGATACTTCCGATACATCGCTACTCCTGTTTGATGAAGCGGACCTTCTTGAACGCTTTGATAACGATTCAGAATTTACGCAATCAATCCTGGAAGAATCACTACATGAGATACCACGGATTCTGGAAGAGCTACAGCAAATATGTCAGGGTGGAGATTGCGCTTGCATACGCAATCAGGCACACACCCTGAAAGGTATGGCGGCAAATATCAGTACGCCACGACTTCAGGACGTCGCCATGCGTATGGAGACCGCTGCGAGAGACGAACAGTTGACTTCGGCTGTTGCTTTGCTGGCAGGGTTGGAGCAGGTCGCTCAGGCGACGGTAGACGCTATTCTGCATAGTCCCGTAATGAGTATTTCGGAGTAGATCACAACGGTCATGAAAAAAATGATGCAGGCGTATTTTTTTATTGACACGAAGATAATAAAAAGAGTATTAAAACGATTCCTCATACGGAGGAGCTGTAAACGCTACTGACCCGAATGGAGATGTCGGTGAAATTCCGACCCTACAACTATTCCATTCCCGTCCTTAAATTGTCAGAGCGACCAAGAAGTAGCACCCGCTGTTCACAGATTGTGCGCAGCTACTCATATCTTTCCGTTGGATTGCAACGGTTCACACATTTTTAGTGCAATGTACATAAAATAGATTGACAAGCATTCTTAAGTTTTGGTAGTTTGCGGATTCGCTCCAGCTTGGAGCCGATTGATATTTTGTATCTGGAGATGTAACGACTATGCCAACAATTAACCAGCTGATTCGTTCAGGCAGGGAAAGTAAAAACGACAAGTCAACTGCGCCCGCTCTGAAGTCATGTCCGCAGAAGCGCGGCGTATGTACAAGGGTTTATACAACAACACCCAAAAAACCTAACTCCGCGCTCCGTAAAGTCGCAAGGGTGCGTTTAACAAACGGAATCGAAGTTACTTCGTATATCCCGGGTGTTGGCCACAATCTTCAGGAGCATTCAGTCGTTCTGATTCGTGGCGGCAGGGTAAAAGACCTTCCGGGTGTTCGTTATCATATCGTTCGTGGAACGCTCGATTCGGTTGGTGTGAAAGGGCGTTTGAAGAGTCGCTCTAAATACGGCGCCAAGCGTCCAAAATAATACTTAGCCTGTATCGTTGAGGGGATAGATATGCCAAGAAGAAGAGAAGTGCCCAAAAGAATTATTCTGCCGGATCCGAAGTTTAACGATAAGGTTGTTGCCAAACTTATTAACACATTGATGTTGGCTGGTAAGAAGAGTGTCGCTGAATCGATCATGTACGGAGCGCTTGACCTAGTTGCTCAACGTGCAAATGATGAAGCGGTAAAAGTTCTCAAGAAAAGTCTTGATAACATTAAGCCTCTTCTGGAAGTTAAATCCCGTCGTGTTGGTGGTTCTACGTATCAGGTGCCTATCGAAGTTCGTCCTGAAAGACGCATGTCGCTGGCGATGCGCTGGTTGATTAAGTATTCAACTGCACGCAGTGAAAAAACGATGAAAGACAAGTTGGCCGGCGAAATCATGGATGCTTTTAATAATCGTGGTGCCGCAGTCAAAAAGCGTGAAGATGTACACAAAATGGCAGAGGCCAACCGTGCATTTGCCCACTATCGCTGGTAGAAGTATAAAAGTTTTTGGAGGATTCAGTGCCCCGTTTAACACCTCTTGCAAAATATAGAAATATCGGCATCATGGCTCACATTGATGCAGGTAAAACCACAACTACAGAGCGTATTCTTTATTACACCGGTGTGTCTCACAAAATCGGCGAAGTACATGAAGGCACCGCTACAATGGACTGGATGGAGCAGGAGCAGGAGCGTGGTATTACAATCACGTCTGCCGCTACTACCTGTAGTTGGAGAGATTATAACATCAATATTATAGATACTCCCGGCCATGTTGACTTCACGATTGAAGTTGAGCGTTCGCTGAGGGTTCTTGACGGTGCCGTTGCAGTATTTTGTTCAGTTGGTGGTGTTGAGCCACAGTCTGAGACGGTTTGGCGTCAGGCAGATAAGTATGGTGTTCCGCGCCTTGCCTTTATTAATAAAATGGACCGTGTTGGAGCCGACTTCTTCCGCGGCGTGCAGATGATCAAAGATCGTCTGAAAGCGAATCCGCTTCCGATCCAGATTCCGGTCGGTAAAGAAGAGAACTTCAAAGGTATTATCGATCTTGTAACCATGAAAGCAATTCTGTGGGACGACGAAAATCTCGGCGCAACGTTCCGCACCGAAGAGATTCCTGCTGAATTACTCGATGAAGCTACTGAATATCGTGAAAAGATGATTGAAGAAATCTCCAGTCACGATGATGCGCTGATGGATAAGTATCTGTCAGGTGAAGTTTTAACAGAAGAAGAAGTTATGTCTGCAATTCGTACAGGTACGATTGCGATTAAGTTCTGTCCGGTAATTTGCGGCTCTTCTTTTAAGAATAAAGGCGTTCAGAACTTATTAGATGCTGTTGTTGATTATATGCCTTCTCCGCTCGATATTCCTGCTATTAAAGGAATCGATGTTGACTCCGGCGCAGAAGTAGAGCGCCAGGCAGCTGATTCGGAGCCATTTTCAGCTCTCGGTTTCAAGATCATGACAGACCCCTTTGTTGGTCAGCTTACCTTCTTCCGTGTTTATTCCGGTGTTGTTGCAGCTGGTTCGTATGTGTACAACTCAACCAAAGGCAAGAAAGAGCGTATTGGACGTATCCTTAAGATGCACGCCAATAAACGTGAAGAAATTAAAGAAGTTTACGCCGGTGATATTGCCGCCGCAGTAGGGCTTAAATATACGACTACTGGCGATACGCTGTGCGAAGAAGAAAAACAGGTCATTCTTGAGTCGATCGAGTTCCCTGAACCGGTTATTTCTATTGCGATCGAACCTAAGACGAAAGCTGAACAGGAAAAACTCGGCTTCGGTCTGCAGAAACTTGCCAGTGAAGACCCTTCATTCCGGGTTAAAACTGATGAGGAAACCGGTCAGACTATAATATCCGGTATGGGCGAGTTGCATCTTGAAATTATCGTTGATCGTCTCAAACGTGAATTCAAAGTTGAAGCAAATGTCGGCAAGCCTCAGGTTGCCTACCGTGAAACGATTACCAAGAAGGTTAAGGTTGAAGGTAAATTCGTTCGTCAGTCGGGTGGTCGTGGTCAGTACGGTCATGTATGGCTTGAGATCGAGCCACAGGAAGCCGGTAAAGGTTTCGAGTTTGTTGACGCTATCAAAGGCGGTGTTGTTCCCCGCGAATATATCCCTGCAGTCGGCAAAGGAATTTTAGAAGCGACTGACAATGGTGTAATGGCCGGCTTCCCGGTAGTTGATATAAAAGCTACTTTGATTGACGGATCATACCACGAAGTTGACTCCTCAGAAATGGCTTTCAAAATCGCCGGATCTATGGGCTTTAAAGAAGGCTGTGCGAAAGCGGGTCCGATTATTCTTGAACCTATTATGTCAGTAGAAGTTGTTGTACCAGAAGAATATATGGGTGATGTTATTGGAGACCTTAACTCCAAGCGTGGCCGTATTATGGGAATGGATTCACGCGCAGGAGCACAAATTGTCAGCGCAATGGTCCCACTGGCATCCATGTTTGGTTACTCAACTGATTTGCGCTCAGCAACTCAGGGGCGTGCTACATACGCAATGACATTTGACCATTACGAACCGGTACCGAAGTCTGTGTCTGAAGAAATAGTCGCAAAAGTAAAGGGTTAATTAAACTCAAATCTGTTTCAGGAGGGCCTTTATCATGGCAAAAGCAAAATTTGAACGTAACAAAACCCACGTAAACATCGGTACAATCGGTCACGTTGACCATGGCAAGACTACCTTGACTGCTGCCATCACGAAAGTTCTGGCTGGTAAAGGTCAGGCTGAATATAAAGCGTTTGATCAGATTGATAACGCTCCTGAAGAACGTGAACGCGGTATTACTATCGCAACTGCTCACGTTGAATACGAAACTGACAAACGTCACTATGCTCACGTTGACTGCCCGGGCCATGCTGACTATGTTAAAAACATGATTACCGGTGCTGCTCAGATGGACGGCGCGATCCTGGTTGTATCCGCAGCTGACGGCCCTATGCCGCAGACTCGTGAGCACATCCTGCTTGCCCGTCAGGTAGGTGTACCGTACATAGTCGTCTTTTTGAACAAAGCCGATATGGTTGATGATGCAGAACTGCTCGAACTGGTTGAGCTTGAAGTTCGTGAACTTCTCTCCAGCTACGATTTCCCCGGCGACGATATTCCAATCATCAAAGGTTCCGCACTGAAAGGCCTTGAAGGCGACAAAGGTGAACTGGGCGAACAGGCAATCAATGCACTTATGGACGCCGTTGATTCTTATATCCCTGATCCGGAACGCGCTATTGACCGCCCATTCCTGATGCCTGTTGAAGACGTATTCTCCATCTCCGGTCGCGGAACAGTTGCTACCGGACGTGTAGAGCGCGGCATCGTTAAAGTTGGCGAAGAAGTTGAAATCGTCGGCATCAAGAACACTGCCAAGACAACCGTAACCGGTGTCGAAATGTTCCGCAAGCTGCTCGACGAAGGCCGTGCCGGTGATAACATCGGAGCACTGCTGCGCGGCGTTAAACGTGAAGATATCGAACGCGGTCAGGTTCTTGCCAAACCGGGTTCCATCACGCCACACACTAAATTCAAGGCTGAAGCCTATGTTCTTACAAAAGAAGAGGGTGGACGTCATACTCCATTCTTTAACGGCTACCGTCCACAGTTCTACTTCCGTACAACTGACGTAACCGGGATTGCCGAACTTCCAGCCGGCATTGAAATGGTAATGCCAGGCGACAACGTTGCTATGACCATTAACCTGATCACTCCGATCGCCATGGACGAAGGTCTCCGCTTCGCCATCCGCGAAGGTGGCCGTACCGTCGGCGCAGGCGTAGTAGCTTCAATAGTTCAATAATACTGATACGCAACGAGGACACCAATGCAGAATCAGAAGATAAGAATTCGTCTTAAAGCCTACGATCACAAGTTACTGGATGTATCAGTAGGGGAAATTGTCGACACCGCAAAGAGAACTGGTGCACGTGTTGCCGGCCCAATTCCGCTGCCGACTGTAATCAATAAGTATTGCGTACTACGTGGACCGCATGTCGACAAAAAATCTCGTGATCAGTTTGAGATCAGAACTCACAAGCGACTCATTGATATTTTAGATCCAACGCAACAGACTGTTGATGCCTTGATGAAACTCGATTTGTCAGCCGGTGTTGACGTAGAAATCAAACTGTAACTGTTACTACGACTGAATAGGATTGATTATGATGAAAGGTATCATTGGTAAAAAACTGGGCATGACCCAGATATTTCTTGAAGACGGGACACGCGTTCCGGTCACCGTTGTTCAAGCCGGCCCATGTTATGTCGTTCAGAAAAAGACTGCATCCGTAGACGGTTACTCCGCCATACAAATCGGTTTTGAGTCTGTAGCATCTGCCAACGTCAATAAGCCGTCACTTGGTCACTGTACTAAATCCGGTCATGGTGCTTTCAGGTACCTCCGTGAATTTAAAGGTGAGCAGATCACGGAGTTAAATGTTGGTGATGTCATTACTGCTGAGCAGTTTTCTCCTAATGATCTCATCGATGTTTCGGGAACAAGCATTGGTAAAGGTTTCCAGGGCGTTATTAAACGCTGGAACTTTAAGGGTGGACGTGCATCGCACGGGTCGCGTTTTCACCGAGCTCCCGGTTCAATCGGTGCATCTGCTACTCCATCAAGAGTATTAAAGAATAAAAAAATGCCAGGCCAAATGGGTAACTGCAAAGTAACCATTCAGCGTCTTAAAATTGTCCGTGTTGATGCATCTGATAACCTGCTTCTTATTAAAGGAGCAGTTCCAGGGCACAAGAATTCTATAGTAACAATTAAACAGAGTGTTAAAGCTTAGTATTTTTGGGAGTTTAGTATGCCTTCGATAGCTGTCTATAATATGAGCAGGCAACAGGTTGGTGAAGTAAAACTTTCCGATGATGTATTCGGTGTTGAAGTCAGGGAAAGTCTTATTCATCAAGCACTTCGCGTTCAACTTGCAAATCGCAGAGCTGGAACTGTTGCAGTTAAAAATCGATCTGCTGTTTCTGGCGGCGGAAAAAAACCTTTCAAGCAGAAGGGTACCGGTAATGCTCGTCAGGGTTGTAGCCGTGCTCCTCAGTACCCTGGTGGTGGTGTTGCTTTCGGACCCCAACCCAAAACGTACAATCTTAGTATGAATAAAAAAGCTAGAGTTGCAGCACTCTGCTCAGTGCTCACGTATAAGCTGGGTACAGGTAATATTACAGTTCTTGATAATTTCGATATCAACAAAGTTTCAACTCAGGATTTTGTTGCTTTCACCAAGCGTTTTGACCTTGACAGATCTTTGATTGTTACAGATGAGTTTAATAATAATCTCTATTTATCAGCTCGAAATGTTCCATATGTCAAAATGATCAAGCATGATGCACTGAATGTTCACGATATGCTTAAATACAAGAACATTATATTTACGCAAGGCTCTGTTCAGTCTGCCGAAGGAGCATTACAGAAATGAATCTTTATTCGATCATTAAAAAGCCGCATGTAACTGAAAAAACATCACTCGGTTCAGATAACACCAATACTGTCGCACTTGTTGTTGATAAAAATGCGAACAAGATTGAAATTAAGCAAGCCGTAGAGTCGTTGTTCAGTGTAAGTGTTTCTTGTGTGCGTACAGTGAACGTTGCTGGTAAAGTTAAACGTGCTGGTAAGTCTTATGGCAAGCGGTCTAACTGGAAAAAAGCTTACGTTACTCTTCAGGATGGGCAATCAATAGATTTCTTTGAAGTCTAACTAATACGTTTGGGGTTCGCAATGGCAATTAAAAGCTATAATCCAACTTCAGCCGGACGTAGACATCAGACATGTTCTACGTTCGATGAAATAACAACTTCTACTCCTGAAAAATCACTGCTTGTTGTACTTAAAAAAACAGGTGGTCGTAACAGCAACGGTAGAATTACATCGCGTCATCAGGGCGGCGGACATAAGCAAAAATATCGTATCATTGATTTTAGACGCGATAAACGCAGTATACCAGCTACGGTCGCAAGCATTGAGTATGACCCGAACCGTAGTGCACGTATTGCACTGTTAAACTATGCTGATGGTGAAAAACGTTATATTCTAGCTCCGCTTGATCTTAAAGTTGGAGATAAAGTAATCAGTGGTCCTGAAGCCGATATTAAGCCAGGTAACTCCTTGCCACTGAGAGCCATACCACTTGGTACTATTATTCATAATATTGAACTCAAGATTGGTAAAGGCGCACAGTTAGCACGAAGTGCAGGCACTTTTGCTCAGCTTATGTCAAAAGAAGGCAAGTATTCACAAGTAAAGCTTCCTTCTGGTGAAGTTCGTCTAGTTCTTCAGGACTGTTATGCAACTATTGGTCAGGTTGGTAATACTGATCATGAAAATGTAAACATCGGAAAAGCTGGTCGATCTAGATGGTTGGGTAAGCGTCCTAAAGTTCGTGGTGTTGCTATGAACCCTGTTGACCATCCGCATGGTGGTGGTGAAGGCCGTACATCCGGAGGACGTCACCCTGTAACTCCTTGGGGTATACCAACCAAAGGATACAAGACTCGTACAAATAAAACATCAGATCGCTTTATTGTTAAAAAGCGTACTAAATAATAGTTGAGAGGCTGATAAACCATGGCACGTTCAATAAAAAAAGGTCCATTCATAGATGGTCATCTTCTTAAGAAAGTTCTTGAAGAAGGTCCGAATTCTAAGAAAATAATCAAAACATGGTCACGCCGCTCAACGATCAGCCCTGACTTTATCGGTTGTAGTTTTGCAGTACACAACGGCCGTAAATTCATTCCAGTCTTTGTGACAGAAAATATGGTTGGCCATAAAATGGGTGAGTTTTCACCTACACGTACTTTCCATGGTCATGCAGCAGATAAAAAAAGTAAAGTCAAGAAGTAGCAAGGGAGCTTATTATGGAATCAAGTGCTAAACTCTCATCTGTTCGCCTTTCACCGCGTAAGACACGTTTAATTGTCGATCTTGTTCGTGGTAAAGGTATTCAAGATGCACTTAATACATTGCAGTTTATGCCACAACCTTCAGCAAAGCTTGTTTCAAAGTTGCTTAAGTCAGCTGTAGCAAATGCTGAGCAGAAAGGCGTTTCAGATATTGATCGCCTTATGGTGAAAACTATTTATGTTGATGGTGGAGCTTCTCTGAAAAGATTTGTTCCTCGTGCAATGGGCCGCGCAAGTAAAATTCGTAAGCCTACCAGTCATATTGCAGTAACTTTATCCGATCTGAAGTAGTTTTATTTCGTGGAGGTGTAGTTTGGGACAAAAAATTAATCCAATAGGCTTCAGGCTTGGCGTAACTAAAACTTGGGATTCCAAGTGGTATGCAGAAGCTGAGTATGCCAAGTTACTGCATGAAGACCTTGCAATACGTAAATTTCTGAAAAAGAGACTCTATAGTTCAGGTGTCTCTAAAATAGAGATTGAACGTGCTGCTAATAAATGCAAAATCAATATTTTCACTGCCAGACCAGGTCTTATTATCGGTAAGAAAGGGTCAGAAGTAGAAACTATCAAAAAAGAGCTTAGTTTAATCTCGACTAAAGAGATCTTTATCAGCATTACTGAAGTTCGTAAGCCTGAATTAGATGCTCAACTTGTTGCTGAAAATGTTGCCTTACAGCTCGAAAGACGTATTGCTTTCAGGCGCGCAATGAAAAAGAGTGTTACATCAACTCTGAAGTTTGGCGCTAAGGGCATTAGAATTACCTGCTCTGGTCGATTAGGCGGAGCTGAAATGTCACGTACTGAATGGTACCGTGAAGGTCGCGTACCTCTCCACACTTTGCGTGCTGATATAGATTACGGTTTTGCTGAAGCAAAAACAACGTACGGACTTATTGGAATCAAAGTACTCATATTTAAGGGTGAAATTCTACCTGGCAAGTAAATATTTATTCTGCACTACAGGAGCATGTATCAATGTTAATGCCTAAACGGGTAAAACATAGGAAACAGATGAAAGGTCGTATGTCAGGTAAACCCTGTCGCGGCATTGAGCTTTCTTTTGGGGAATTCGGTTTACAGGCCACGGAGTGTGGTTGGCTTGATTCTCGCCAGATTGAAGCTGCACGTATAGCAATGACTCGTTATATAAAGAGGGGCGGTAAAATATGGATTCGTATTTTCCCCGATAAACCTCTTACTGCAAAGCCTGCTGAAACTCGAATGGGTAAAGGTAAAGGTTCACCTGATTCATGGGTATGTGTAATTAAGCCAGGTGCTATTCTTTACGAAATGGAAGGTGTTACTGAAGAGATCGCACGCGAAGCTCTCCGGTTAGCTGCTCATAAATTACCCCTTTCCACAAAGTTTATAGCAAGGGGGGACATCAATGAAGGCTAAAGAATTAAGAAATATACCTGCAACTGATCTGCAGTCCAAACAGTCCGAAAGCGTAAAAGAACTGTTTAATCTGAAGTTTCAGCTTCACACAGGTAGGCTTGAAAATACATCTAAACTCAAAACTGTGCGCAAGGATATTGCACGAATTAAAACCATTCTTGCCGAGAGCAGTTCAGAGGGAGTTTCAAAATGAGTGAGCGCGGTCACAGAAAAACTCAAGTAGGTGTTGTTGTTAGCGATAAAATGGAAAAGACGGTCGTCGTAAGAGTTGACCGTCTTGTTAAACACAAAGTTTATAGCAAGTACATTAAACGTAGTGTTAAATATAAAGTTCATGATGAACAGAGCAGTTCTAAGATAGGCGATCGTGTACAAATCATTGAATGCCGTCCTATGAGCAAAGATAAACGTTGGAGCCTTAAGTCGATAATTGAAAGTATTTCTTAGCATAGGAGTATTGTGTAATGATTCAAATGCAAACAGTCCTAGATGTAGCCGACAATTCCGGTGCAAAAAAGTTATTTTGCATTAAGGTATTGGGTGGTTCTAAACGCAAGTACGCAGGTATTGGCGACATTATCGTTGCCTCTGTACGCGAGGCTTTACCAAACTCTAAAGTTAAAAAGGGTGATGTCGTAAAGGCTGTTATTGTGAGAACTGCTAAATCTTTAGGCCGCCCTGATGGTTCATATATACGTTTTGACGATAACTCCGGTGTTGTAATAAACAATGCTAAGGAGCCTGTAGGTACTCGTATATTTGGTCCGGTTGCCAGGGAGTTACGCGCTAAGAAATTTATGAAAATTATTTCTTTAGCACCCGAAGTACTATAAAAGAATCGGAGAAGCTACAATGCAAGCTACGAAATATCATGTTAATAAAGGCGATACTGTAATGGTTATTGCCGGTAAGGAAAAGAGCAAAACAGGTAAAGTTTTGCAATTTCTCCCTAAAAAAGACAGTGTAATTATTGAAGGTCTTAACATTGTTAAGCGCCACGTAAAAGCACGTGGAAATGAATCAGGAGAAGTTAAAGAAAAAGAAGCTCCTATTCATCTATCCAATGTCATGTACTACTGTACGAAGTGCGCAAAGCCAGTAAGAACTGCTAAAAAACTTCTCGAAAATAATGAAAAACAGCGTATCTGTGTAAAGTGCGGAACTGTGCTGTAGAATCACTCGGAGGATTCAATTCATGTCGCGTTTAAAAGATATTTATGTCTCAGAAATCATCCCTAAGTTACGGAATGATTATAGTTATAA
The DNA here is from genome assembly GCA_013349325.1 of Desulfuromonadales bacterium. Classification (GTDB taxonomy): domain Bacteria; phylum Desulfobacterota; class Desulfuromonadia; order Geobacterales; family Pseudopelobacteraceae; genus JACRCG01. The sequence goes on along the minus strand of DUZX01000008.1, from coordinate 14,353 downwards.
ATCGACAATGCAAGTCCCGGAAATTAAGAAAGTTGTAGTTAATATGGGTCTTGGAGAAGCGATACAGAATGTTAAAATTCTCGATTCAGCTGTAACTGAACTTGGATTAATTACTGGTCAGAAGCCCGTAATCACGAAAGCAAAGAAATCTATCGCAACCTTCAAACTCCGTGAAGGTATGCCTATCGGGTGTATGGTTACCCTACGCCGTGATCATATGTATGAATTCCTTGATCGTCTTATTAATATTTCTCTTGCCAGGGTTCGTGATTTTAAGGGTGTATCTGGCAAAGCGTTCGATGGTAAAGGCAATTATACTCTTGGAATTAAGGATCAACTTATTTTCCCAGAAATTAATTATGATAATGTTGATAAAATTAAAGGTATGAATATAACTATCGTGACTAGTGCAAAGACGGATGAAGAAGGTAAAGCACTACTCAAGTACCTGGGCATGCCGTTCAGGAACTAAGACATCTGGAGGATTCAGTGGCAAAAGTTTCAATGATAATCAAGTCTCAACGTGATCCAAAGTTCAAGGTTCGTCAGCATAACCGTTGCCCTGTATGCGGTAGGCCGAAAGCTTTTTACCGTAAATTTGAAATGTGCAGGATTTGCCTCCGTAAGTATGCATCGTCCGGACAAATTCCAGGCGTGATCAAATCCAGTTGGTAACTAATTTCAGTTTAATTGAGCAAACAGACAGGAGCACAAGACAATGTCAATGACAGATCCAATAGCTGACATGTTAACAAGAATTCGCAATGCTAATATAGTGAGACACCAGAAGGTTGATATTCCATCTTCTAATATGAAAATCAGCATTGCAAATGTTCTTAAACAGGAAGGCTTTATTAAAAACTATAAAGTTATATCGGATAACCTCCAAGGTGTCCTTCGTGTATATTTAAAATATATTGACGAAAAGGATCCGGTAATTAACGAAATTAAGCGCGTTAGTAAGCCAGGAGGAAGAGTCTACGTAAAATCAGAGGATATTCCTTTGATTAAAAGTGGCCTCGGTATAGGAATACTCTCCACGTCTAAAGGAATCATTACCGACAATACGGCTCGTAAAGCTGGCGTTGGTGGTGAATTTATCTGTACGGTCTGGTAATTTCAGTACAAGGAGCACATCAAGATGTCAAGAATTGGAAAACTTCCAATAGAAATCCCTAGCGGAGTGAAAATTGACTTTACTGACAGTATATTGTCAGTGAAGGGTGCTAACGGCAACCTTACACTTCAGATTATGTCTAATGTTACGCTGGATATCACTGATACGGTAATAAATGTCAGTCGTATTGGTGACACGTCTTCATCTCGTTCAGCGCATGGTCTTTCACGTACACTTATTAATAACATGGTTGTTGGTGTTACAAAAGGCTTCCAGACAGATCTAGAAATTAATGGTGTTGGTTATAGGGCCGAAGTTAAGGGCTCTGACTTAGTGCTTGCTTTGGGTTATTCCCATCCTGTTAACTTTCCGATCCCTACCGGAATCTCTATTGTTGTTGATAAAATGACAAAACTTTCTGTTAAAGGTTATGATAAAGAATTAGTCGGTCAAACTGCCGCTAAAATTCGTTCTTTCCGAAGCCCTGAACCTTACAAGGGTAAAGGGATTAAATATGCTGACGAGACTATATTGAGAAAAGCCGGTAAAACAGGCAAGAAATAGTCTTTATAAGGAGTTCTTTGTGTCAAAAACAGCAATTAAAAAAATAATCCGTATGAAACGTCAAGTTCGCGTAAGAAAGAAAATACGAGGAACTACGTCACGACCCCGGCTGAGTGTTTTTAAAAGTGCACGCCATATATACGCACAAATCATTGATGATACTACGGGCTCAACTCTCGTTGCTACTTCTACATTATCAGTTTCCATCGACGGAACTGTTAGTAAGGGTAATATTGCTGCTGCAATATTTGTTGGTAAAAAAATAGCCGATCTTTCAATTACCAAAGGTATCACATCAGTTGTTTTTGATCGAAATGGATTTCTTTATCACGGAAGAATCAAGGCGCTTGCCGATGCTGCCCGTGAAGCTGGTTTGAACTTTTAATAGTACAGGGAGGTTTTCTTTGAGTCGTATTAATCCTGCAGAACTTAATCTTAATGATCGTGTTGTGCACATAAATCGTGTTGCTAAAGTTGTGAAGGGTGGACGGAGGTTTAGTTTTTCGGCACTCGTAGTTGTTGGTGATGGTAATGGTTATGTGGGATACGGACTCGGTAAAGCTAACGAAGTTCCTGAGGCTATTAGGAAAGGTGTTGAACAGGCCAAAAAGAACATCATTCGTGTTCCAGTTAACAAAAACCAGACAATTCCTTTTGAAATTGAAGGGAAATTCGGCGCTGGTCGTTTACTAATGAAGCCTGCTTCAGCTGGTACCGGTGTAATTGCCGGTGGTGCTGCTAGAGCGATTTTTGAAGCAGCTGGTATTAACAATATCCTTTCAAAATGTCTTGGCTCTAATAACCCCCATAATGTTATTAAAGCTGCTTTTGAAGGACTTAAACGGCTCAAAACACCAGAAGATATCGCTGCTCGGCGCGGTATATCTGAATAAATCACCCTAGAGGTCACTATGAGTTCTTCAATTAAGATAAAACTTGTTAAAAGTATGATATGTACTCCAAAAAAACATCGTGATGTTGTTTTGGGCTTAGGTCTTAAAAAGCTGAATCAGTCTGTAGAACGACAAGACACTCCTCAAATCAGGGGTATGATTTCAAAAATTTCTCATTTACTGAGTGTTGAATAGATAAAGGGGTGTCTGGATGGAATTAAATACTTTACGACCTTCTTTAGGGTCAACTAAAAACAGAAAACGGATTGGTCGTGGTACGGGTTCAGGTCACGGAAAGACCGCTACTAAAGGCCATAAAGGTCAGAAAGCCCGTTCGGGTGGTAGTATTAAAGCCGGTTTCGAGGGTGGCCAGATGCCTTTGCAGCGCCGTTTGCCCAAGCGTGGATTTACTCCACTGACTCATATTGAATATTCTTTAGTGAATGTAGGTCAACTTGAAGTCTTTGAGGCTGGTACTGTTATCACTTCTGAGTTGCTTGTTGCACATGGTTTAGTTAAATCCATCTCTGCGAATGTTAAAGTGCTTGGTGATGGTGATATTACAAAGTCAGTTACAATATCAGCCTTCAAGTTCAGCCAGTCGGCACGTGCTAAAATCGTAGCCGCAGGTGGAATTGTTGAGGAGACTGTCTAGTGCTAGAAGCTTTTCAAAACATATTCAAAATTCCTGAACTGAAAAAACGAGTTCTTTTTTCACTCGGTATGTTGGCAGTTTACCGTATAGGATGCCATATCCCGACTCCAGGTATTGATAGGATTGCTCTTTCACATTTTTTTAAACAAGCTCAAGGAACATTGCTTGGTCTTTTTGATATGTTTTCAGGTGGTGCTCTTGAACGTCTGACTGTATTCGCGCTCGGTATTATGCCGTACATCTCTTCGTCAATCATCTTTCAACTCCTCACCGTTGTTGTTCCTGCTATTGAGAAACTGTCAAAAGAAGGAGAGTCCGGCCGCAAAAAAATTGTTCAGTATACACGCTACGGGACGATTGTTTTGAGTGTTGTACAAGGAATGGGGATTGCTATCGGACTTGAAAGCATGCGGGGCCCTGCAGGCGAACTTGTTGTACCGGTTCCTGGTTGGGGCTTTCGCTTGATGACGGTCATAACTCTTACAGCTGGTACTGCATTTATTATGTGGCTTGGCGAGCAAATGTCTGAGAAAGGCATTGGAAATGGTATTTCTCTGATTATTTTCGCAGGTATTGTTGTTCGCGTTCCTTCTGCTCTTGGTAATACCGCTAAATTATTAAATGCAGGTCAGCTTTCTTTATTTGTTATTATCTTTGTTGCAGCACTCATGTTTCTCGTTATCGCAGCGATTGTTTTTGTCGAAAGAGGGCAGCGCAGGTTGCCTATACATTATGCCAAACGCGTTGTTGGCCTGAAGACATTCAACACACAGACTTCGCACTTGCCCTTGAAGATCAATATGGCTGGTGTCATTCCTCCAATATTCGCTTCTTCCATAATTATGTTTCCGGCAACTATTGCTAACTTTATTAATATTCCTTGGGTTCAAAGTGCTTCCAAGTATTTAACTCCAGGAAATTGGGTCTATAACGTATTTTTTGTTGCTTTCATCGTATTCTTCTGTTATTTCTATACGGCTGTAACATTCAACCCTATTGATGTTGCAGAAAACATCAAAAAGCAGGGTGGGTACATTCCGGGGATCAGGCCTGGTAAAGAAACTTCTGAATTTATGGATTCTGTTCTCAGTAGACTGACTTTTGCTGGAGCCATATATATTTCTCTCGTTTGTGTGTTGCCTACCATTTTAATCGGTAAGTTTAATTTACCTTTTTATTTTGGTGGTACTGCTCTTTTAATTGCTGTTGGCGTTGGTATGGATACTGTGGCTCAGATTGAGTCTCACTTGATAACCCGTAATTACGAAGGCTTTTTAAAGGGTGTTCGAATTAAGGGGAGGCGTTAAGTGAATATTGTTTTCTTTGGTCCTCCTGGTGCAGGAAAAGGAACTCAAGCACATTTTATTGCCGATACGTATGGAATTCCACAAATATCTACTGGTGATATGTTGCGGTCTGCCGTTGTATCCGGAAGCGAAATTGGTTTGCAGGCTAAATCAATTATGGATTCCGGAGGGCTAGTTTCTGATGAGATTGTTCTTGAGTTAGTTCGCCAGCGTTTACTTGATTCAGACTGTAAAAACGGCTTTATCTTAGATGGCTTTCCTCGTACTGTTGCTCAAGCTGATTCACTTATTCTGCTGCTAAAAGGTATAAAAAAAGACATTGATCACGTTATCTCTCTTGATGTTGCAGACGAGGAACTGATTAAAAGAATATCTGGTCGTAGAACATGTTCTGCATGTGGAAGAGGTTTCCATGTTCTCTATGACCCGCCTGTTACTGCTGATGTATGCAATATATGTGGTTCAGCTTTAGTCCAGCGTGGTGATGATAGCGAATCAGTAGTTATCAATCGGCTTAGCGTATATAACCAGCAGACATCACCTTTAAAGGCTTATTTCAAGAATAAAAACCTTTTACGTCATGTTTCCGGTGAAGGCTCTATCGAATCTATACGCACCAGTATTATTAATGTTTTAAATATGGGTTCAATTGATCATTCTTAAATCTCCACAAGAAATCAATCGTATGAGGGTGGCTAGCAAGATTGTTGCAGACATACTTAACGAGTTAAGAACGATGATTCAGCCTGGTATTACAACGTACGAACTTGATAAATTTGCTTCTAATGAGGCGAAAAAAAGAAATTCAAAATGTGCTTTTCTTGGATACCATAATTATCCCAGTTCTCTCTGTTGTTCTTTAAATGATCAAGTTGTTCATGGTATTCCAACTAAAACCCCTTTAGTTCAGGGTGATATCATAAGTTTGGATTTCGGCATTTACTTTGATGATTTCTTTGGTGATGCTGCGGCTACATTTCCGGTTGGGGAGATATCCAAGTCAGCGGATGCTCTTTTAAAAGTTACAGAACAGTCACTTCAAGCCGGGATTAGTATGGCTTATCCAGGCAATAGACTTGGAGATGTGTCTTTCGCGGTTCAGTCATATGTTGAAGATAAAGGCTATTCTGTTGTACGTGACTTTGTAGGACATGGCATTGGTAGGAATTTACATGAAGACCCTCAAGTTCCTAATTATGGGCAATCCGGCAAAGGTGTTGTATTGAAGCCGGGAATGGTTCTCGCCATTGAACCGATGATAAACGAAAAATCACATGAAGTGAAAGTTCTAAAAGATAAATGGACTGTAGTTACATGTGATGGTGGACTGTCTGCACATTTTGAACACACTGTCGCTATAACTGATAAAGGTCCCGAAATATTAACACTAGTTTAAGTTCCTCATCTGAAAGGATTTTTATGAAAGTAAGAGCATCTGTAAAAAAAATATGTGATAAATGTAAAATTGTTAAGCGTAAGGGAATTGTTCGTGTTATATGCGACATCCCTAAGCATTCTCAGCGTCAGGGATGAGTAATTAAAGGGGGTATTACCATTGGCACGAATAGCAGGTATTGATTTACCAAGAAACAAACGGATTGTAATTGCACTAACATATATCTACGGCATAGGTAATTCTTCTGCTGAACATATTCTTTCTACAACAAAGATTGACCCTGATACTCGTACTGATAAATTAACCGAGGCAGAGGTTGCCCGTCTTCGTGAAGAGATTGATCGCAACTGCAAGGTCGAAGGTGATCTCAGGCGTGAGATATCCATGAATATTAAGCGTCTAATGGATCTTGGCTGTTACCGTGGCTTACGGCACCGTAAAGGTCTTCCATGTAACGGACAGCGTACTAAGACCAATGCGCGTACAAGAAAAGGTCCAGCACGTACTGTTGCAGGTAAAAAGAAATAACATAACCTAGCCCCGGAGAATACGAATGGCAAGTCCATCTAAGAAAGTAGTCCGTAAGAAGAAAGAACGTAAAAATATTTCAAACGGAGTAGCGCATATTCAAGCTACTTTTAATAACACGATAATTACTATAACTGACCCGGTTGGTAATGTACTTGCGTGGTCTACAGCTGGCGCAAAGGGTTTCAAAGGATCTCGTAAGAGTACTCCATTTGCTGCTCAAATCGCTGCAGAAGATTGTGCAAAAAAAGCACAGGAGCATGGCATGCGTTCTGTAGAGGTCTATGTTAAGGGACCGGGGTCGGGACGTGAATCTGCCCTCCGTGCACTACAGGCGGCAGGCTTTAGTATTAGCTTCATAAAGGATGTTACACCAATTCCTCATAATGGTTGTCGTCCCCCGAAACGAAGAAGAGTTTAAACAACTTAGTTATAACTATTATTTAGGAGGTTTTCATTGGCTCGATATACAGGACCTTCATGCCGTTTGTGCAGAAGAGAAAATATTGAATTATTTCTAAAAGGTGATCGATGCTACACTGATAAATGTGCTATCAAGCGGCGTAATTACCCTCCAGGCCAACATGGTCAGGGCAGAGTTAAGGTTTCTGCGTATGGTGTTCAGCTTCGTGAAAAGCAAAAAGTTAGACGTATCTATTGCATCTTAGAAAAACAGTTTCGTAGTTACTTTCAGTTAGCTGACCGTATGAAAGGTGTAACGGGTGAAAATCTCCTGTCACTCTTGGAACGACGACTTGATAATGTTGTGTACCGTTTAGGATTTGCAACATCACGTTCGGAATCCCGTCAACTTGTTCGGCATGGACATTTCAATATTAATGGTAAAAAAGTTGATATTCCTTCAATTCAATTAAAATCAGGTGATGTAATTGAATTACGGGAAAAGAGTAAAAAAATAGTTTCTGTGAATGAGGCTCTGGAAGCGGTTGTTCGCCGTGGGATTCCACAGTGGCTCGAACTTGATAAAGATGGATTTAAAGGTACCCTCAAAGGTGTTCCTGTGCGTGAGGATATTACGACGCCAATCCAGGAACAATTGATCGTTGAACTTTACTCCAAGTAATCAAGTACTGATTGGTTTCTCTGAATGACAACCGGGTTTATTTTCCGGAGGAGGTTTTAATGTATAAAAACTGGCGAGATCTTATCAAGCCTAAGCAGATACAGGTTGAAAAAGATACTCTTACAGATACATACGGTCGTTTTTTTGCTGAGCCCTTTGAACGTGGATTTGGTACAACGCTTGGAAATTCACTAAGAAGAATACTTCTTTCATCACTCCAGGGCGCTGCTATTACTTCAGTTCGTATAAAAGGTGTTTTACACGAGTTTTCCGCCATTCAAGGTGTAACAGAGGATGTCACTGATATAATTCTTAACTTAAAAGGTGTCAGGCTGAAATTACATTCCTCTGATCAGGCCACTATTCACATTAAACATAAAGGTGTTGGCATTATTACAGCAGGTAGTTTTGCCGTAAGTCATAATGTCGAAGTTATGAATCCCGATCACTACATTGCGACATGCGGTAAAGATGCAAATCTTGACGTTGAAATGACTGTCAGGATTGGGAAAGGGTATGTACCTGCTGAGCGTAATCGTGATGATAAGGCTCCTGTTGGAACTATTCCAATTGACTCGATTTTCACCCCTATTAAAAAGGTTAACTTCTCTGTCACTAATGCTCGGATTGGTCAGATGACAGATTATGATAAACTTAATATCGAAGTATGGACCGATGGAAGTGTTAAGCCTGAAGATGCTGTTGCATATTCAGCCAAAATACTGAAAGATCAACTGACTATCTTTATTAACTTTGATGAAGAGACTGAACCTGAATTTGGTGAAGAAACTCAAGAAGATAAAGATAAAGTCAATGAGAATCTGTATCGTACTGTTGATGAACTTGAGTTGTCAGTGCGTTCTGCAAACTGTTTGAAGAATGCCGGTATTAAGCTTATTGGTGAACTGGTTACAAAATCTGAGTCAGAGATGCTTAAAACTCAGAACTTTGGTCGTAAATCTCTGAATGAGATCAAGGATATCCTTACAGATATGGGCCTTACCTTCGGTATGAAAATAGATAGTTTTCCAGATCCTGAATTAATGATACGTTTACGCGGTGAGCAAAAAGAAGAAGAGTAAGTTATTTTATTGAAGTTTGGAAAGGGATAATATATGCGTCATGGAAAATCTGGAAGACGTTTTGGCAAAAAAACGAGTCATCGTGAAGCAATGTTTCGTAATATGGTTACATCTTTGTTAAATCACGAAAAAATAACTACTACCGATCAAAAGGCGAAAGAAATTCGTATTGTAGCCGAAAAGATGATAACTTTGGGTAAGCGTGGTGACCTTCATGCTCTCCGTCAGGCTGCTTCGATTATTCGAGAAAAAGCCATCATTTCAAAGTTGTTTACTACAATAGCTCCACGTTATAAAGACAGAGCTGGTGGTTACACACGCATTATCAAATTAGGAATTCGTCAAGGTGATACGGCATCACTATCTCTCTTAGAACTCGTAGGATAGTTTCATATATACCTGATTTTTTTATAAACCTAAAAGAACGGCAAAGATAACTCTTTGCCGTTCTTTTAGGTTTATGTGTCTGTATTTAGCTTACTATGTTGTGTTCCGTTTCAAGGCGGTTTTTATGTCATTTATTTGTATTGATGATTTTATATGTAAAGGGTGTGGCCTCTGCACTGCTGCGTGCCCCCATAATCTTATTTCTTTACGTGATCTATCTTCGTCTAATGGTTATTCTCTTGCAACATTTAGTGGTGATACTCTTTGTAGTGGATGCGCATTATGTGCTCAAATGTGTCCTGATGTTGCTATTACGGTGTTTAATCAGTGACGGATATGCAATCTGGTAAACTATTTATAAAAGGAAATGAAGCGGTTGCACTCGCTGCCATCGAAGCTGGTTGTGTTCATTATTTCGGTTATCCTATAACCCCTCAGAGTGAAATACCGGAATATCTTGCACGAGAACTCCCTAAGATTGGTGGTCAGTTTCTTCAAGCCGAAAGTGAAACTGCCGCTATCAATATGCTACTGGGTGCATCTGCCACCGGTGTCCGTTCTATGACCTCTTCATCAGGGCCTGGAATATCTCTGATGCAGGAGGGAATATCCTATATGGCCGGTTCGGAATTGCCGGGGGTGATTGTCGATGTAATGCGCTCTGGACCGGGACTTGGTGGTATTGATGCATCGCAGGCTGATTATTTTCAGGCTACACATGGTGGTGGTCATGGCGGCTATCATATAATTGTTCTTGCTCCATGCTCAGTTCAGGAAATGTATGATTTGACTATGCTGGCTTTTGATCTTTCTGATATCTATCGAATTCCGGCGATGGTTCTTGCTGACGCTGTCATTGGGCAAATGAAAGAATCAATAGTTGCGCATCCTCGCCCTGCGACTCTCCTGCCTGAGAAGTCATGGGCTGTTCGTGGAAAGGAGGAGGGGCAGTCTCAAAATATTGTCAAGTCTCTTCAGCTGGGTGATGGTGAAATGGAGGCTTTTCACTGGAAAATGCATGCACGCTATCAATCACTGTCATTGAATGAATGTAGATGGGAAGAATATCTAACTTCCGACGCTGAATTGATTGTTACTGCTTTTGGTTCTGCTGCTCGTATTGCCAAATCTGCCGTAGAGATGGCCCGTGATAGTGGTCTTAAAATTGGTCTCATGCGGCCAATATCGTTGTATCCCTTTCCGCAAGCTGCCTATCGTTCGTTGTCTGAGCGATGTAAAAACTTTCTGGATATCGAGCTTTCTACAGGACAGATGATTAACGATGTAAAACTATCTGTTGCTCGTGATACAGAAGTCTTTTTTTATGGTCGTCCTCCCGGTACAGGTTCACTTCCTGATCCTGAAGAACTCTTTCAGCACATTAAATCTACCTTGTGGCAGCTACCAGTTCAGGTCTAAGTATATGAATCAGGTTTTCAAAAGACCCAAAAGTCTCAAATACGTACAATCTCACTTTTGCCCCGGTTGTCAGCATGGGTCTGCACATCGTCTTGTCGCAGAGGCCCTTGATGATCTCGGGCTTAGTGCAATTACTATTGGTGTGGCTTCAGTCGGCTGTTCTGTCTTTCTGTATGAATATTTCGATATCGATGTGATCGAATCTCCGCATGGTAGAGCTCCGGCTGTCGCCACAGGTGCTAAACGTGCAAGGCCTGATCGAATTATATTTACGTATCAGGGTGATGGTGACTTGGCAGCTATCGGAATGTCTGAAATTATTCACGCATCTAATCGCGGTGAAGACATAACGGTTATTTTTGTAAACAATACAACATTCGGTATGACTGGCGGTCAAATGGCCCCTACGACGCTTTCGGGGCAAAAAACCTCCACATCTCCGTATGGTCGAGATATTTCAAAAGACGGATCTCCATTCAAAATGGCTGAACTGCTTTCCAATTTTGATGGTGTTGCTTTTTCGGCACGAGTTGCCCTTAATACGCCCAAAAATGTTTTATTAGCAAAAAATGCAATTCTTAACAGTTTTCGTTATCAAGTAGAGAGAAAGGGTTTTGCTTTTGTTGAAGTGCTGGCGGCATGTCCTACCAATTGGGGGGTGACTCCACTCAAAGCGAATGAGCGTGTTGCTCAGGACTTAATCCCTTATTTTCCTCTCGGAATTTTCAAAAATACTGCTGAATTCTAATCTGAAGGCGTTTTTCTATGCGGTACAATGTGTTCTTATCCGGGTATGGTGGTCAAGGTGTTATGCTTGCTGGTAACCTACTATCCTTTGCTGCCATTTACCAAGGGTATAATGTTACATATCTTCCATCCTACGGTGTTGAAAAACGTGGAGGATCTGCCATGTGCACCGTAGTTTATTCTGATGGTGATACCGGTTCACCCGTTGTTGGTCATCCTTCTGTTGCAGTGATTCTCAATCAGCGTTCTTTTGACACGTATGCAAATAACGTATGCAGGGGTGGCTTCTGTATAATAAACTCAGATTTAGTAATTAACTCAGAATCACTAAGCCCATCAATTGTTTTGGTTGAAGTTCCTATGAGTCGCTTAGCAAATGAGTTAGGCGATAGCCGGGTGTTGAATATGATAGCGTGTGGTGCGTATGCCCAGAAAACTGGCTTACTGAGTATTGATTCTTTAGTCGCCGCTCTCGAAAATACCTTGCCCGTACGAAATCATCCCCTAATTCCTGCAAATATCAAAGCAATTGAGTGTGGTGCGGAATCGGTGAGAACTTAAAATAACTTGACGTATTGGATCTGTTTTGCTATACAGACGATCTATCTTTTAGGGGTATAGCCAAACGGTAAGGCAACGGCCTCTGACGCCGTCATCTCTTGGTTCGAATCCAGGTACCCCTGCCAACTAATAACCAGCTTTCGCTGTTTTTATTAAGCCCTACTTGGAAGTGTTACTTCTCCTGCAGGGCTTTTTTGTATCGACTTCAGGGCATGTCATGCGTTGTCTCTTGTTTTCCGTTGCTGGGTTGAGTGTGTTTTTTATTCTGGTAATTGTTATTGCCGGTCGCTTGTTTCTATCTGTAAATATGCCGCTTACAAAAGCGGATGCTATCGTAATTCTGGCTGGCAATTATGAAGAGCGTGTGCCACACGCGGCGGCGCTCTTTTCTGCAGGATATGCTAACACTATCTTACTTACGAATGACGGCGTCAGGAGAGGTTGGTCTCGCGAACATCAAAGAAATCTCTATTCGAATGAACGTAGTACGGAGTTACTGGTTCAACTCGGCGTACCCCGCAAATCCGTCATTTCACTCCCTTTTTTCAAAAGCGGTACGGTTTATGATGCCATGGCGGTCAGAGAATATATTCACAAACATAAATCTGGCTCTGTTTTGCTGGTAACGTCTGACTATCATGCGCGTCGATCGCTCTGGATCTTCCGACGCGTTCTGCAGTCTCTTCCGGTCGTAGTCACTATTAATCCATCCCATTCATCTGCAGCACTTATTTCGGATATTGCCCTTGAACTTATTAAGCTAGCCTACTATCTGATCTGCTTTGGATGGCAGGATGATATTTCAGGAGCAAAGCTTTGAAAAAATTTGATTTAGTCCGATATGCTTTTCTTGTTGGTGCTTGTTTTACTTCTATAGCTCTCATTTTCGAATACTGGTTTCGAAAGCACCTTTCCCTCGTTTCTCGTCTATTGGCCGGTCTTGTCGTGACCGGTTTTCTTGTCCTGGCTGATATGTACTGGATCGAACCAAATCTTCCGGCAATTGAAAACGTGTCAGTTGTGGATAGAGCGCTCGCGACCAAAATGAAGGGATTGACGGTTCTGCATATCTCGGATATCCATTTACGCCACAAGGTGGGTTTTCTGGAGAATCTACTTGTTGCGCGGATCAACCGGCTTCAGCCGGATCTGTTGCTCATAACCGGCGACTTTCTTGATGATCTGGGGAGTCTGCAGGACATGATTACGTTGATTAGAAGTTGCAAAGTTAAAGTTGGTATTTACGGGGTTCTGGGAAATACCGATCATCACTTCTTTCGGACGAAAGGTTTGGCAAAAGAGCTTCAGGACTCAGGTATGACACTTCTGATGAATGAAAATCGGCGAGTTGATCTGCCGAATGGCCAAACAATCTGGTTAGCCGGGGTTGATGACCCAGTCGGCAAGCGTGATAAATTATATCAGGCACTGGAAGGTGTTCCTATCGGTGAACCAATACTGCTATTGGCGCATTCTCCGGATATTTATGTTGAAGCGGTTCTGGCTAAGATCTCAATGTTGTGTGTTGGTCACACCCATGGTGGGCAAGTCGGCATTCCGTATCTTATAGAACGCTCAGATTATGCTAATAGAGGGCCTTTTATGTCTGGGGTGTTCCATGATGGCAAAACGACAATGTATGTTAATCGAGGAATCGGAACAAAGACTCTGCCGATTCGGTTTCTTTGTCGTCCCGAAATTACAAGCTATGTGTGGCGGTGAATGGTTTCTTAGGGTATGGTTGTTAGAAAACACGATATGAAGAGGAATACGTTCCATGATTAATAATCAGCGCATCGGCTCCGCCGCATATCGTTATCTCCCCTTTGCCGTTTTTATGGGATTTATTGGACTTGATGAATTTATCCGCTTTCTGGCTGAGCAAGGTTTTTTCATACTTCAACCGAATACGCTCTCTTACCTCTATCCGGTCAAGGCGCTGACAGTCGGGCTGATGCTGTATCTTTTTAAAGATCACTATAGCGAGCTGAGGTTGAAAGATCTCGCAAATCTGCCGGTTACGCTGGCTACCTGCGGAGTTGGCTTGCTGGTTTTTGTGCTCTGGATCAAGATGGATTGGACTTTTGGCGCTGCGGGCGTACCCCAGGGGTTTAAGCCGGAGCAGTTTCCGGGAAATAACCTGCCGGTTGTGATGACCGCATTCAGGATAGCCGGTGCGGTGTTGGTGGTTCCGTTGATGGAGGAGCTGTTCTGGCGTTCATTTCTTATCCGCTATATCATTGATAAAGATTTTGAGACGGCGAAAGTTGGGGCGTTTACCTGGGGATCTTTCCTCATAACGGTAGTTTTATTCGGGCTTGAACATAACTATATCCTGGCCGGTGTCATGGCCGGCATCGCTTATAATCTACTGCTCTACCGGACCCGCAGTCTGGCTCACTGTGTGCTGGCACATGCTGTTACCAACCTTGCTCTGGCGGTCTATGTTATCCGAACCGGGGCATGGCAGTTCTGGTAGTGGGCGGGGGGGGGGGGCGTTTTGGTTTGTAGTTTTTTCGATTACGATGGGAAGGGGCTACTCGGCTTTTTGTTTAATCTGGCAGCAGTCGCAAGAGCGGCCACATCATGTATCCCCGCGGGAGCGGACGGGCG